>JBASPX010000063.1:0-1863 GCA_049659625.1 Candidatus Saccharicenans sp.
TAAGAATCTCTTGAAGAGAAACTGTGGAGGTAGCACCATATCCACTGACCATAATATTACATATTATTAATATTATAATAAAAGTTTATGGGTACTGCATAACATCTAGTTAAACATCCAATGTCAGGATTGTTAGAGAAGAGTGTTCCTACAGCACCTTAAGATGATTTATTCAAGGGCTACATGATTGTCTCTGGACGACAAAACAGCTACACCCCTGGAGTTCTCACTCAGGAAAATTCAAATTGGATTAACATTACACAGGGACCTCCCACAATATACGACCAAAAAGAAGCCAAATCCTACTTATATACGTCCAGTTTATTGAGTCCACCGAAATCGCATACTTCCCTTATCCTGAACCCATAACCTCATATATCCATAGTATTATTTAATAGTCCTATGGTAATATGAGGTGATTTAAATGAATAGTGAAATAAGAGCCGCCCTGTCCTCAGCGAAAGAAACTGGAGAACCAACAGAAAGACTGCCCTTTGACAGAAAAAATGACAACCGCCTCTTTATTCTAGAAGAAACCCTGTACATGGACACAATTGAAGAACATCTCCTTGGAATACACCTCCACCTAGAGGTACACATCCTCTCTGGAACCAGTGCCCAGGGAAGCCATAGATGAAGAATCATGCAGAGTCACTATGGGCCTTAAAGACCTCAAAATCTGTAACAGGGGAGGGTAAGGCTTGGAGAAACTCATCAACGAACACCTTGAAAATGGCAGGAGCGTGGCTGTGAGATACAGGGACGTCACAGAATACGATATAAACGCAGACTACCAGGTCATCTACCTGGAGATTATAAACCCTGCAAAGGAAACCGCTGCGGTAATACTCTCAGAGCTTATAGAATCATCCAAAACCACCATATACAGCAAATACACTCTGAATGAGATCACAAGGACCATAAAGAAAAGAACAAAAAACAGGGACGTCCTGATAGTCTTCAATGATCTGCAGGACCTCTCAAGGAGTTCAACCCGCTTCTTCATGGATATAATCAGTGAGGTCCAGATACTCTGCAGCATACGAGCAGAGACAAAGGGATACCACGCAAAGCTCCTGAACAATATGAAGGTCCTGAGCCTCGAAGAGGATGAAGTAACCGATATAAAAATCCCCCTGATTATAATGGGAGGGATTATAGCCTTTTTATTATACCTAAAGATTGCAATGGGCCTTAAGGGAACTGTTGCATATCTTGTTCTTGCATCTGTATGGTTTGGAACGATAATAGCAAGGACACTGCTCTGGATTGCATCATGAAATTCACGGGAGTTCATGGGATGAGATGGTACACTCATGCGATTTTTGCATTTATCATGGGCGCTGTCCTCGGTTATATCCTGGGCGTGGATCTGGGGCCCTACTATTTTATTGTCACAGTTGCATCAGCTACAGTAATTGATTTCCTGGAGATTGCAGTTTATGATAACCACAAAAGAAACCTACACAACCTCTTCACTCTGATACCCCCAGCTCTGCTTTACATCATGTATGATGCCACCATAGGCGCGGGACTGACAGTGGGGCTCTTCTCACATATTATACTTGACTGTATGACACCTACAGGCTGCCCACTCCTTCACCCTTTAAAGAAGATGAGATACGCTGTGAAATGGAAGAACAAAAACTCCAAGGCACGTGAAAGGAGGATCCTGGCAGTAATGGTCGTACTTGCATTCTGTACAGTGGTGATAATGGTTCCGCACAGCCCTGTGAATGGCATGATCGAATCATGGGCGGCAGGCCAAAACACAGGCAATAGGTCAGACCAAGGATTTACAGGACCCCACCTGAGCATAAGCAACCCTACAAGGGACGTATGGATCCACCCCTTCTCAAATGG
>JBASPX010000064.1:0-19481 GCA_049659625.1 Candidatus Saccharicenans sp.
ATTCAAGGAAACAAAAACAAGTTTCAGTCCCCTTTATATCGGGTCTCTTACTTCAACTGAGTTGACGCCTTCTCTGTCTGGTTCTTCATCTCCGTTTCAGTCCCCTTTATATCGGGTCTCTTACTTCAACAGCATGCTAAATTTATCAAATAAAATAATTTACCACGCCAATTAGAAAATATTTTTCTCAAACAATAAATTTGATTGAAAAGTGCTGAGGTTTGCGAATTTCTAATATCATTTTTCATTTCTTAAAAAATATCTCCACAATAATTCCTGAATTCACAATCATAACATTTTCTCCTCGAATCAGCAGGTTGAGGCATTTTTTCACTTAAAATCATGAGTCTTATCTCATTAAGCTTATTTATTGTGTCGTTTTTTAAATTTTCTGTCAAATTAAATACAACAATATCTTTTTTTGGTATTAGGTATATAAATCCAGTTGTAACATCTTTATGGAATTTTTCTTCCAAAAGCAAAGCGTATCCACACATTTGATAAAGATGATTTTTATGCGGGAAAGCAGAAGTAAATTTAAAGTCAACGGGGAAATATCCTTTTGGAGATATAATAAGCATATCAAGTTTCCCTGACAAGCCCATTTTCTCTGAAATCATATTCAAATTGAATAATCTTTCTCCTTCATAAATATTATACTTTTTTAAGATTCTTCTGTTTTCAAGCTGCTTTATTTCTTCTTCCATTAATCTGCCGTGTTCCATTTTATAAGTCGGTTTTTTATCCACAGGGATGACATAATTGAAAAATACGATTCTTTTACAATAATAATACTGCTTGATGTCATTTACGGTTAATTCTAATCTCATCAGATCCTCTATGAGTCTTTATCTCTCCTTTTTTCGTTTATAATAATTTTTTGATCTTTAAAATCTCTCTCACACACCGGTTGTATTACTAATTTACCAGGATTGCTTTTTATAATATTTGAAAGTTTCAGGAAAAGTTCCTCTCTTTTATTATTATTTAGTTTACCTAAAAAAGCACTGTGCTGAATTCTCTCCAGACCATAATCTTTACACGTTTCAGAAATTCGATGTCGAATTTTATCATCTTCGATATCATAAATAACAAAAGTTTTTAATTCCATTTCACCATTTAAATGAATAGCATTTATAGGGCTTTTCGCCTCTCAAAAACGCACTAAGATTTCGTGCCTGAAGTTGAATAATTGATCTGATCTTATAATTTTTTCCTTCAAAAATTGCGGTTGAATCCAGGCGTTCCAGAATCTTTTCGCCAATTATCTTGCGTGTTTCGGCATCAAGTAGTCCGTCTTTTACCTTTATTGCAGATCCCAGATTAATATGTGAAATGACTACTCTATCAACTACCGGCTGTCTGAATTCTTCAACAAGGTCAAGAACCAGAGATGGTTTTCCCGGTCTGTCAGTATGAAGAAAACCCGCAAAGGGTTCCAGTCCGGCATTCATTATTGCTCCCCAAACAGTCGAGTAAAGAATTCCGTATCCGTAGTTCAGAAGTGAATTTACTTCATCTAGAGCATGATGCCTTATTCTTCCAAAGAATTCTACTTTTTGGCTTATTATTTCCTTAACTCCGTTCCAGTATAGCCTACCTGAAGTGCCTTCTATTCCATTCAGAATATCTCTAGCCTCATGAATATTCTGACCTTTAATGGATTTAACTTTTCGCTGAATTGCTTGTAATCTATCAGCAATTTGATTGATCGTGTTGAACCGTTCTGGCGAACTATGTTTTAGATATTTACCAAAATAACGGAGGAGTTTTTCTTGATTTTTTATTTTCCCCATAACGATGATTTTTGAAAATTCCAGCCCGCGCTGATCGTTGATGGCCAGAATCTGTTCTCTTCTTGAAATCACTGTAGCTGTTAGCATTGGCGACGAAATCATGGCATAGGGTTTTCCGTTGCCACTCAGAAAACTCAACCTAATCCCTCGTTGACACAGCTCACTTATCAGATCCGAGGAAAGAGAAATCCCTTTTGAGGCTATAATTATTTCACTTATTCTGAACAGCGGGAATTCGTAAATAGCTTTTCCTGCTTGTTTGACTAATAATCTTTCGCTTTTCTTACTCAAGTAGATACCAAATCCAGAGATAATAATTTGAGAAATATCTCCTGTTTTTACCAGATAAATTCCTTCATCTACAAATATTTCCTGCCCTTCTTCTGGTTCTCTAAGAATTTCTATCGGTACTGGTTCAGCTTCACCTGTGAAAAGATTTAGCTGATAGATTAGTTTTTTGTTAGTGATTTTAATGTCTGTGCTATTTTCTCTATTTATTATTTTTTCTTCCATAATAAAAAGATGCTTTAATTGCAATTAATATCATTTGATATTGAATGGCAATTTCTTATAAAGCACAAAATTCTCTCCTCTTTTTATTTCACATAGTGGCAACACATAAGTTTTGGAAATAAAAGGATTTCCTTTTTTCTTTTGAGAATAAGGATTTACCTGCGAGAAATCAATATCCTCTTTAATATCATTTAGAGTTACAACTGGTCGTCTCATTAAGTTTGAAATATCTGGCTTTAAGTCAAAGATTATTTTGCTGGTCAATCCCGGATTTGGACCTTCTTCATTAATTGATGCGTCACATCTTAAAATAGAATCTGTAGTTCCAAGCCTTCTTAATTGTTTAAAAATAAATTTTAGCTTTTCTTCTTTCTCTGACACCTTAAGATAGATCCTCATCGGGCCTGAAAAATGACAATATTCTCTAATTCCAAAAGATTCTTCAAAGCTGATTTCTTTGATCTTAGATGGTTTCAATCGCTTGATAAAAAACTTAAGAATGGACACTTTTTCTGGCGGCTCAATTTCGAGGGGGGCTTTTTTGACAATTTCAAATACTTCTTCACCAAATTTTACATTACCTTCGATTTTTATCGCTGCTTCAACCAGAGCCAGTTTCACCGCAGCAGGGCTGGGAACGGGAGAAGCAAGTGAGTAACCGGGAGAAAGATTGGGAATCCGATATGAAAAAAGGCTCCCAAAATGAAGGGCTGCAAAAATCCAGGCCATTTTAATCATCCCTTCTTTGGTGTTTATAGTGGTTAAGGGGTGTTAAGTCTATAAATTTCCTCTGTGAGAAGCTCATCCAATAAAGAAGTTAGCTGGGCCATATTGGAAAAATTTTTGATAGAAAATCCTTCTTCCCCTTTTACAAGTTCTTCGACCTGGGCAACGAAATTGTCATTGAGAGGGCTTACTACTGGAACAGGGAAATTTCTGCTGGATATAACGACAGCTCCCTCTATTCCTTCAATGTGCGGTAATCTCGTAGAGGTCATGGCCCCTTCTGTTCTCATCAAGGATGCTTTATATGCGTTGATGGCAAGCTGGAATCTTAATTTTCGGGCGGTTTCGTCAATTACGTATGTGTAATCAATTTCATTGAGCCCTATGCGCCATGGTTGGAATACTGATATCATGGCATACGTTCCAGAGCGAGTCGGCCGGTGGTATATCATCTGAGCGGTCAATTGCTTTGCTTCAGATTCTTCATTTTCAGGTTGAGTTTCTTCTTTCGAACGACCAATCATCGAATGTCGAGCATGGAGATGAATATCTCTATGAGTTTTATCTGGAATACCAAGTGCCCAGCCAAATTCAACAGTGGAGGGCCTTCCGATTGATGGTCTCTGTACCAGAAAGCCATGCAGGTCACAGAGAATGCAAGAAGATATTGCAGTTTTCATGGCCACATTCGGACTGTCTGTTTTTTTAAGTAAGGGATTCATGTCGGCTTTTTGTGGATGAAACATCTGACAGGCCTTACAGAACATGCTTTTATCTTCTTGAAGAAGCCAGACATAATAGGCATGGATGTGTTTCAGCATTTCACCTGAAACTCCATCGGTTTTCTCGCCGCTTGCCAGCACCACAGTACGGGGCTCGGTAACGTTACCGACAGTTCCTTCATTATTTAAAGAATGAAGATTCCAGGTTACCCTTGCTAATAAAGCCATCTCAAAAATGCCCATTTTAATACCTCCTGTTTTTATTCTTCTTCCTGGGCCCTTTTTACAAGGGCATGACTGATAAGAGCAGCTC
Source organism: Candidatus Saccharicenans sp. (assembly GCA_049659625.1). Lineage (GTDB taxonomy): Bacteria > Acidobacteriota > Aminicenantia > Aminicenantales > Saccharicenantaceae > Saccharicenans. Next base: position 4,071 of record JBASPX010000064.1, read on the forward strand.
TGACGAGCCTGACTCCATACTGATCGACCAGACTCATAATCTTTTCCAGACTTTCTTCCCTGGGTCTTCTGAGCTCCCTTCGTCGAGCGTGAGTTTCGTACCTTCTGAGAAAGTTTTTTAAAGCAACAGCAAAATCTTCAGGTTTTTCTGCATTTTCCAGTTCTATTAGTGAAGCATAATCCTGAATTTCTTCGATTCTCAAAGCTTTACGCAGGGCGTCTCCGAAGTCTTTTAAGGAGTCATCCGAATAAACTTTACTCAGTTCATTGGACATAATTAATCACCTCCCTCAGGCTTTTTTCAGTATAAAAATTTATACTTTTTACTTCTCTTCTTACCATGTATCTTAAAAATATCCGAACATGTTTTTCATATGTTTCTATTGAAGGATGCATTATGAAATCAGTAATGGCTATTCCGAGATCTTCACACCCCTGTACGCTTCCTTTTCGGAAGAGGTAATTCCAGACTTCAAATACCTTATCTATATCTGGATTACTCGAAAAAGCAAGTTCCATCAGGGGGTAAAGACTTAGATTACCTCCGGAAGACGGTTTAAATTGTTGACCGCTTTGAACTATGGAGAAATAAAACACTCCAGAGAATCTGTCTGAAAATTTAGATTTTGAAGCTGCTAATTCTCTCATTTTTTGAGCAAGACAGACTGAAAAGTGGGCAGCAGCATTTTGACAGCTAATGTATTTAAGTCCAATGGTATAAGTCTTTTGTTTGATATCCCGGAAATTGTTAAATTCAATTCTCTGAGGAACCGGGAAAGTCACGTAATAATTCCATTTGTTTCCTTGAGCTTTCTGAATTTTATATCTTCCAGCTATGGCGCCCCCCAGGCAAGCCAGAGCCCAGTTATAACTGTCGACCTTGGTTTGACCTTCAGAATAATCAGCTCTTGTTTTTCCTCTCAAACCTTTGAAAGCGGATGGATCAAGAGGTCCGGAAAGGGTTTCACCTCTGGTTGACGAAATTTCAGGGAGATGGTCGAATTTCTGGAATTCTTTAATTATCTTATCCAGATTTTCGCTTAAAATTTTCTTTACTCGCTGTACCTTTTTAGTCCAGTTCTGTTTATCTGTGAGAAAAAGACTGTTCCAGGCCATTTCTTTAGCTTCATTTGTATCGGTTATGAAGAATTGATACCAGCTTTCATTATTGAGAAGAAATTTATTAGGAATTTCTTCATCCGGAAGGTCTATTAAATAAGAAAATCCCGAATCATTTATTACAGGTATACAGCCTTCAGGAGTGGCGTTGTCCAGAAGAGCTGCTAACCCATAAGCCCTGCACAGATCAAAGATATCTAAACCGGATTTGTTAATAAAGAATTTCATTTAAGTTCCTCACTTTATTTTTTAATTTTGATTCCAAAATTGCAAGGATCAAATTAATGAGTTTTGCTGTGTTATTCTGGGCTGTCAATAAAAATTTATTCACCATTTTCGATGCCTGTTGTTTTATGTGTTTTTTTATCTAAGGCCAGTCTATCTGATAGTCTCAGCGCTCTTGATATGATTACATACAATGTATAGGTCTTTTCTTTTCCAAAAGCGGGAAAATGGGTGGAGAGAGTTGTCTGTGATTCCTGGACTTCAAAGTCTTTTACATCTTCCCAGGGTAATTTCATGCCTAGGGTATCTGATAGAATTTCATTAACTTCATCATACCAACCATCACTCAATTTATATCTGGGAACCATGGCAGCTCGGACTGAGTGATGATGAGCTATGGCAAAAAAGGCTGCGTCTCCGAGGATATTTCCCCATTCTTTCCTTAAATAATCTCTGAGAATGTAAGCTGAAACAGTTGCGTGAGGAGGAAGCTTTAATTTTTCTATTTTCCCCGAATGAGCTAAAAATTCATCATCAGCTCCTATTGCTTTTTGCCAACCCTCATTAAGTTTGCCCAGGTCATGAACAACCAGGACAAATTTAATCAGGTTCAAAATCCTCTCTTTATTTTCACCGAGCCAGAGAGCGAGTTTTGAATAGACAAAGTCTTCCTCAGGAAGAAATTTTTTCTCAAAAATTTTAATGGTTTTTAGAGAATGTTTTTTCCAAGTTTCCTCGGGGATATTGTTAAATTCCAGAGGAGGTCTTTTATACTCGCTCTCATAAGTGTCAATAGATTTTCCCGATATACCGAAGATCAGTCCTTCTTCGGGGTTATAAGAAGCATATGAACTATGAATTACGTAGAACTTATTCGGTTGGATTTCAGCCTCGGACTTTAAGGGAAAAAATTCCACTCTGGGGCGATAATCATCTTCAGCTTTTCTATCTATTTCGATCACCCAGGCTTTTGGCCTTTTCTCTTTTATAAATTTTTTTAGAGTATAAGGGTGGATTTTGCATTTTGGTAGTATCAATACTTTAGTTCCGAGTTGAGCAGGATTATCATGTATTGAAATTTCTACTGATAAAGCCTCTCTAACAGCTTTTTCAGCAATAGAGGCTCTCCCTTCAAAGGCACCTTTTGAGAGATACATCATAGCTCGTTCTCTTGCCTCGGGGTCAGCGAGCTTTCTGAATGTTTCTTCAAGGACTTCATCAACCATTTGCTTTTCCAATTTCCAGGTTAGTTTTTCACCACTGTGGTCAAACAGAATATTTCTGGTTAGATTGACAAGCTCTTCACTATAAGGAGCATGATGAGGTATGCCAAAGACAATGAGCTTGCCCTCTCCTCCCCATCTGGCACACCTTCCTGCTCTCTGAATTAAGGAATCTATGGGAGCGATTTCTGAAAGAAGAAGGTCACATGATATATCCATTCCAACCTCGATAACCTGAGTGGTGATAAGGATGGCTTCTTTCCGGCCGTTTTTCCCGAATAAATTTTCTATTTTCTTTTCTGTTTGTTCCCTGTCATCATCGAAAAATCTTGAGTGTATGAGTACAGGCTCAGGTCTTATTTTTCCTTTTAGCCCTCTATATAAATTAATTGCTCTGTCGACTGTATTGCAGACAGCAATCAATCTACCCGGATTTTTCCTGTAGAAAGATAAAACAATTTCTGGAGAGAGCTCATTTTTAAGATCTTGTTCAAGAATAACTTTTCTTTTTAATCTTACAGGGATAGACTCCTCATCAACTTCAATTATTCTGGAATTCGTCCTTTCAGCAAGAGAAGACATAAATCCAGAAGGCATAGTGGCAGTCATAATGATAAACGGAATGCCAAGACGACTCATTCTCTCTGCCAAAATAAAGCTGCTCTGGAGTCCAAGCAGTGGATCATAGATGTGAACTTCATCAAAGACAAGAAAACTGCCAGCTACAGCACCAGCAGGAATATTTCCATATCTCACTCCAAGGCTAAGAGGTGCACAAGCATAAGATGTGATCACCTGGTCCAGAGTAGCTACAATGCAGTCAGCATCAAATAACTGACTCTCGGTCTTTTTCCCGTGCTGAACCTTAACATCAAGATCTGGAGTATAATTCTTTAACCTGACATACAAAGAGTTAACCAATGCTCTCATCGGCAATATATAAAGCATTCTGTTAGGAAGAAATTTTCCTCTCAAATCAACAAAAGGTATATATGCAGCCTCGCTTTTACCCGATCCGGTAGGAGCCCTGAGAATTACCGATTCCCCATTTTCGAGAGCATAGTATGTATCTTTCTGATGTCGATAAGGAAAGTTTTTTGTAATCTCTTTGAATCTCATTTATCAAAAAAATAAAAGCTTTTCATTTTTTAAAGCGTTATTTCAAATTACTGAATTATCAGCTTGTACCACCCCATACCAAAGGTAGCCCCTTTGCCCAGATGGACATGTTCACCAAGTATGAGGAAAGGAATAAATGGCTCTAATTCCCCTTTATATTTGATCTCCCCTGTAAACCCACCCATTTTCATTCTTCTGCCCTGGGCAAAAGAGTATCGCTCCCAGTCGACCCAGTGCATATTTATCTCCTCAGTCTTTATTTTAGTCGCTCGACGAATCAAGTTATTGAAATCAAGATTCAGATTTTCTCCACAGTGAAAATAAGTGAGATTGGCAATTCTGCGAAGGAGAGATCTGATTATAATATGGAATTCAGGCACGCTCACAAATTCATCCCGATGTTTAAGCCTTGTGGGGGTCAGAAATTTTAGAGTTAATGATTTTGCTTTAAAGTTTCTGAAACTCGAACGGGAAATAATTATGGTATCAGCCCAGGTAAATTTCGTATCGATATTTCTAATCATCTCATCTTGCGAAGTATATATAACCAAATGATCTTGATTCCTGATGGAAATTGCTCTTATTTCTTTAAGGATGAATTTTCTCCTGCCTTTTCCTATACCTGTATTTCCGAGCTCTTTGAAGGCAACAATAAAATAAGGCAAGTAATCGATAGCCTTTCCGATTAGCGTGAAGGTAAATTGTAATGATTCATCTTTGCTGAAAATCCTTTTGGTATCGAGTGGTGGCTCAATAATAAATGGTCTGGGGATATCTTCCAGATTTTTAAGTAAAGGTGAATCGGGACGAGGAGAAGTTTCAAAAATGTAAGAATAAGCACATTTGTCTTTTAAAAGGCATTTCTTGCAAGATGAGTATTTCCTGTCTGCACAACTGATTCTTCTGAAAATCGAACCAAATGCGCCTCTTAGAGTTGAACCCTTGAAAGAAGGAAGTTCAAGGACTTCGTCCGGAACAATGGTAAACTCGTATTTAGCAAGATGAATTTTTCCAAAGTCCAACATTAAATTTATTATCTGCCGCTTCTTATCGTAAAAATATCGCAATTTTGAAAATACTGTCAAGAATTTTTTTCTTTTGGGTTAAGACATGGTATCCAGGGTAAGGGTAGTATATGGAGGAGGCGTGGTAGTCGGCCAGCTGTTGGTGCTGGTCGTGAGGAAGCTCGGGGGTTAATCAAACTGGCACTTGAAAAAGCAGGGCTTCCTCCCGTAAAAGTTTTGTTAAAACTTTTAACTGAAAGGAGGAAGCCTTACCCCAGATGACGAGATATATATATCCCAGATACCATGAGCTTTGCAAGAGTGCGCCTGTGCTGGCGAGGAAGGGATTAATCAGGGCGTATGAGGAGCTGGGGAGCATCTCTGCGGTGGCCAAGGCTTTTGGCACCACCAGGAAGACCGTGCGGAAGGTGTTGCGGCGGTGGGAGAAGGAAGGGGAATCAGGGCTTAAGAACAGGTCACGTCGGCCTCATAACTCACCCCGCAAGACCTCAACGGCGGTGGAAGGGATGATTATAGCTTTGAGGAAGAAGACTGGCTACGGCCGGGAGCGGATAGCGAGGCTCCTTCGAGAGCAAGGGGTGGAGGTTCGGCCCTCAACCGTCCGCTATGTCCTGCGGCGATATAAGCTCAGCTCAAAGCATAAACGCTCGAGATACCGGCAGAGGAACCGCTACTATGATTTTGAGAGCCTCTATCCGCTGCAGCATTTCCAGGTGGATCTGAAGGAGATCTATGATTCGACCACCCTATCTGAAGAGACTCTACGCTGGGCTAAAAGGATTAACCTCCCGCCCTATCAGTGGACAGCCATAGACGTGAAGACCAGATTGAGGTTTATCGCCTACTCCTGCGAGAAGACCTTCACCAACGGATTGCTCTTCATGTTGCTGCTCATCTACTTTCTCAGAAGTTTCGGGGTGGAGCATAAGATAACCTTACAGACGGACAACGGAGAGGAGTTTGGAGGAAAATCGGTGGATAAACTTGAGTATCTTAACCGGACAGTCTTCTCTCCTCTAAACGCTGAGCTCCTTCATATACCGAAGGGGAAGAAAGAGTATCAGGCCTTCGTCGAGCGTTCGCATCAGACCGATGACAACGAGTTCTACATCCCGCAGATAGAACGCTGTTCGGACCTTAAGGAGTTTTACTTCAGAGCGTTGAGATGGCAGTTTATGTATAATACCAGACGACATCACTCGACTCTGGGTATGACACCTTACAGGAAGCTCAGGACACAGAGGCAGATATCAAAACAAGTGGCCCTCTTTCCCGTGATACAGCTTGAAAAACTCACCGACCTCTATCAAAAACTTTTCCCCCTCCCTGGATACCATGTATCTGCGAACGTCCCAAACCTGCGTCCGATTTTGTAATGCTGATAGCTATGGCTCATATTTTTTTTCCTTAGAATTTCAGGGGATTGAATAGACGATCTTTGATTAAAATCTGCCTTTCAAGAATATTTTGAATCTTCCTGGAGGACTCAGTTAAATTTAATTGACTTTCGTGAGCCACGTTTAATAGCATTGTCCTGGATTAATCGAAAAAGCGAGGCAGGCATGATAGCGTCACAGAGAAAAAAATCCGGCAATGGCAGGATGATAATGGCTGGGGTCATCAATTTCAGGCAGCTGGTTGCGGGCAGACTCTTTTTTATTCTTATTCTGGCAATAACAGTTCTTCTTTTTACATCCTGTAACCGGCAGAAAGAATTGTCAGGAACGGAGGAAAAAGTTGGGGTTGAATTTTCAGGCCGGATGATCCTTCCCGTCAACCAGACGGTTGAGCCTTATGGAAAACAGATTCAGCTACCCGGCATCAGACCGCTGGGTATGGCCATTTCTCCCAATGGAAAGCTGGTGGCGGTTTCCGGCAAAAGCAGCGAACTTCTGATCATAGATCCGGTTGACCTTAAAATTCTTCAAAAAGTTGTTCTGCCGCCTGAACATCTGAATGAGCCGCTTCCTGAAAGTCTCTCAGAGAAAATTCTCGAACCTGATACAACCGGGCAGATGAGCTATGCCGGCCTGATTTTCTCTCCGGATGGAAGGCAAATTTATATGAGCAATGTGAACGGCAGCCTGAAGGTTTTCTACATTTCTTCCGACGGTCAGGTTAAACCTTCCCATACAATTCCTCTCCCGCCGGCCAGCGCTCCCCGGAGAAAGGAAGAAATCCCGGCCGGGCTGGCCTTCAGCCAGGACGGGAAGAAGCTTTATGTTTGCGGCAACCTTTCGAACCAGCTGCTGGAAATAGAAGTATCCAGCGGTCGCCTTCTGCGCACTTTCCCGGTAGGGGTTGCTCCTTACGATGTTGTTATTAAAGGCGATCTGGCCTACGTCAGCAACTGGGGAGGGAGACGTCCAGCTCCGGGCGACCTGACCGGACCCGCCGGTAGAGGAATGGAGGTTCGTGTCGACCCGGAAAAATTCATCGCCTGCGAGGGCTCGGTTTCTGTCATTGACCTGAAGACCGGGCACACACTTAAAGAAATCCTGGTGCATCTGCACTCTTCGGCTCTGGCGCTTTCGCCTTCCGGACGCTATCTGGTATGCGCCAACGCCGCCTCTGACAACCTGAGTGTGATAGATACTTTAACCAATCAGGTGGTGGAAACGATCTGGGTTAAACGCAGTCCGGCCGACCTGTTCGGGGCGTCACCCAACGCGCTCTGCTTTCTCCCTGATGGCCGGACGCTCCTGACGGCCAACGGTACCCAGAATGCGGTCGCGGTCATAGATTTCCGCCCGGAAAAGAAAAAATCTCAGCTGAAAGGTTTAATTCCAGCTGGCTGGTTTCCGGCAGGTCTCGCCTGGGATAGAAACAACAGGCGCGTGTGGGTGGCTAATCTCAAAGGTTTGCCGGACAGGCCCCGAACGGACGAATCCAGCGGACTTACCGGTTTTAACAGCCATCAGTATTATGGTTCAATTTCGGTTTTTAATCTTCCCGGCAAGAAGGAACTGCGGCAGTTGACCGAGGCGGTTTTCAGAAATTTTCACCGGGAAAGAATCGTCGAGGCTCTGGAAAAACCAAGACCCCGGGTCCGGGCGAAGCCGGTTCCGGAAAGGATAGGGGAGCCTTCTCTCATCAAGTATGTTGTCTACATAATAAAAGAAAACCGCACCTATGATCAGATTCTTGGAGACGTGCCGGAAGGAAACGGAAATCCATCGCTCTGTATTTTCGGTGAAGAAGTTACTCCCAATCAGCACCGTCTGGTCAGGGAGTTTGTCCTTCTCGACAACACTTACTGCAGCGGTATCCTGAGCGCCGACGGCCATCAATGGTCGACGACCGCTTTCGGAACCGATTACTTGGAAAAGTCCTTTGCCGGCTGGCCGAGAAGCTATCCGGACGGCATGGGACCTGATGAGGTGGACGCTCTGGCTTACGCCCCGACCGGTTTTATCTGGGACAACTGTTTAAAACACGGCATAAGCATCTGGAATTTCGGGGAGTTTGCATTGCCCGACATTGGCTGGGCCGACCCGAAACGACCGGGTTCGCCTGGCTGGCTGGATTTCTGGCATGAATACCTTTACGAAAAAGGTGAGGTCAGGATTGGCAGTCAGCCAGGAATTCCCTCTGTGGCCAGTATCACCTCAACCGATTACGTCGGCTGGAGTATGGAAGTTCCTGATGTCTGGCGCGCCCGTTTCATCAGGAGAAAAATTAAGGAATGGGAAGAAAAAGGAGAAATGCCCCGGCTGGTGTTGATCTGTCTTCCGAACGACCATACGAGCGGCACAAAGTCGGGGATGCCCACCCCGCGAGCAGCCGTGGCCGACAACGACCTGGCCTTCGGTCAGATTGTCGAAGCTTTCAGCCACAGCATTTTCTGGAAAGAGATGCTCATCATGGCCATAGAAGACGACCCCCAGAACGGATTTGACCATGTTAGCGGTTACCGGACGACTGCATACCTGGCCGGTCCATACGTAAAGAGGGGAGAGGTCATCAGCATTCAGTACAACACCACCAGCCTTCTGCGCACGATAGAGCAGATTCTCGGATTGCCACCGATGAATCAGTTCGACGCCGCCGCCAGGCCGATGTTTGAATGCTTTACCGAAAAGCCCGATTTTCGGCCTTTTAACGCTGTGCCCAACCGGATTCCGCTTGATGAATTAAATCCGGAGCCGGCGAAAATCAGCGACCGGATTTTGAGAAAAAATGCCCTCATCTCCGCCAGATTGAACTTCACCAGGATTGACGCCTGCCCGGAAACGGTTCTTAACCGAATTATCTGGCATTCAGTCCGGGGTTCGCAGGAATCCTACCCGGAATGGGCTGTCACCCTGGTCCAGGATGATGATTGAAATTCCCGGCTACCGGATGATCGTGTTGAAAAGCAGCTTGAAAGTCCCGTGGGTCTGAGCTCGGTGCTGGGCTCTCAACCCTATCAGTATGATCTGTCCACGGCCGTAGACTGCTTCCACCACGGCTGCTTTTTTGCTCAGGTGTTTTTCGCCGATAAGCCAGCCGCTCTGGAGAAGTTCTCGCTCCTCATATCTGACCACAACACGATATTTTTCGCTCTCCTGGCCGGGGAGCAGGTCAAAAGCCGGACTGTCGTAAAATAGAGCCAGCCCTTTTTCCGGAAGCCCGTAGGCGAGAGGGTTATGACGGTCGAAGGAAACTTTCAGGGTTGATCCCGGACAGAAGAATTCTCGCGAATCGAGTCCTGTCACCGCGTTTTTAAGCTGTAACCCGAATTTTTCGATGGCCAGGTTGCAGGAAGCGCCCAGGCAAACCAGGGCTCCGCCACGGCTGACAAATTCCTTGAGTTTCTCAAGTCCTTCTTTCCCCAGACCACTCCGGTATTCAGGCGGGAAGTTTTCCTGGCGGCGAAATTCACCATCGGCTTCACCCATAATCATCGCAGGCGAATCGGCTGGCAGAATTAAAAGGTCTATTTTTGATGGCAGGGAGCCGCTTTTTATGTCGGCATCCATTATCGTGACGTATGGCAGGTCGAATTTTTCCAGAAGAAACCGGGTCCAGCCTTCATCCATGTTGCCGCCGTAAAAACGCTGGTAAAGCCCGACCCTCAACCTGCGAACTTCATGAAAGCCGCTGGCCGGCATGTTTTTCAGCGGGAGAAAATCAACGCCGGTTTCAGCGGCCACTTCCTGAAGCAATGAAAGCGGAGCCTGCGGAATAAGGAAGTCGCCGCGGTTAAAATCTTCTTTATCGATGTCGGCCCGGAAGATTTTAATTTTTTTGCTGAGCAGCAGACTGACCGCCCGGTACGAATCGTTGAGACGTCCGTCAAGGCGGTAACCGGCCGGTCCGGAAGAAATTTTTCCTTCCGGTTTTATCGGTTGAGTTATTATCTCCAGGCCTTCTTTCGGAAAATCAGTCAGTGGTTCCACCCGCACGCCCATGAACTCAGCCATCGTATGGGTGGCCAGGTCGTAGGGGCGGAGTGGGCGGCCGTCGGAAGAACGAGTCCAGTAATTGTCCGGATATAACGTCCTTTCGAGCAGGTTTTTAATCAGACCGCGCTTCGGTTGAGCCTTGTTGATGACGAAGGATCCCGCCGGGTAGATTACTCCGTCAGCGCAAAGGTTGGCGGTCAAACGGTGAATCTCAATTCCGCTCAGCAGCAGAGTGTTGATCATTTTTATAGCCGTCAGTCGGTCGTGCTGGTCAATCGGAATTATCAGCGCTCCAGGTTTTTCTGAGGCGCCTCGTTCAATCTGTCTTATAGCTTTAAGGTAGGCGTTGCGGAGAAGAGTTTCGCGATGACGGGCGGCCAGGTCCAGGACCGCTCTGGCGGCAATTTTTTGCTGCTCGACTATGTCTCGAAGACGCCACCAGCCTCCTTCCCACGGATGGGGAAAATTGGTCTGGGGTTCGTAGGCGGGAAACCCCCGCGCTTCCCCGCGGAGCTGGTCCGGATGGATGAAAAGCGGCGTTGCCAGCCGGGCGCTGGCCGATTCGGTCAGCATTCCGGCAATGTTATGGAATGGAGTAATCCAGTGCCAGCCGAAATGACCCCAGCCCGGGAAAATGGCATCGTTGATAACCCCGGTTTTCCCCGCTTCTTCCAGCCGGTAAGCCATGTGACTTCCAAACCAGGCGAGCTCGCGCCAGATGAGCGGGTCGGCGTGAGGGCGGATCGGTTCGCAGTACGGCGGGATGTAAAGACGGGGGCCATAACTTCCCATATGATGGTGGTCGACGTAAGCCTGCGGATTCCATTCCCGATAAAGAATGCGAGCAGCGTACAGGGATTCCTGAAGGTTGAGGAATTCTCCGTCGCGGTTGTTATCGTGGCCGGCATATTTGTGATAGAGATAAGGGAGCGAAGAACCTTCATATTCCGTTCCGAGCGTTCTGTAATACCAGTCGGTTACCATGACCTGACCATCCGGGTTGAAGCAGGGGATCATCAGGAAGACGACGTTCTCGAGAATTTTTGCTGTTTCCGGGTCGCTGCCGGACAGAAGCTCATAAGCGAGTTCAGGAGCCATCTGGGTGCCGCCGATTTCCGTGGCGTGAAGACTCATCGACTGGCAGATGATCGCCCGGCCGCGCGCGATCAGCTCTGGAATTTCTTCCGGGGGAACATTTCGCGGGTCAGATATTTTTCGGTTTATTTCTTTGATTTTATCCAGATTTTTAAGGTTTTCCGGCGAGGAGATGATCACCAGAAGAAAAGGATGTCCCATGGTGGACGGACCCATGTTTATTACTTTGATCTTCGGGCTTTCTTTCTCCAGAAGATAAAAATAATCGACGATTCTGTCCCAGCGGGCGATTTTTCGGTCGGCTCCGGGCTGGAAACCGAAGAATGTTTCGGGCGGAGTGATCCTCTCTTCCGGCGCCGGCCGGCCAGGCAAAGCGGCGGAAGCCACCGAAAGAAACAGGAATAAAAGCAGCAGGCTGAAAACTGCTCCGTTGTTAATCAGCCTGATAGATTTCTGGCTTTCTGGCTGAGGTTTTAAGTTCATAACCGTCCTCCTCTGTCCTTCTATTATCTTTTTTTCGAGTTTCCGCTGCCAGCAATTTTTTTATGCTTAGGGTTCTCAGAACAAGAAATCTAAAACTGGCTGCAGCCCCCGGGGCTTGCTGTCCAGTTATTGAAGGAAGAATTGCCTTCCATGATTTTTGAATACTCCATGCAAACAGTGAAATTTCAGGCGGCGAGCTGATTCAACCAAAAATGAAACATTACAGTTTTCAGGGCCGGGCTTGAAAGGTCGATCGACTGAATATTTCACCCCAGTTCCTTCTTCAAACCGGAAGAAGAATTTGAGGCCGGCTCTCTCAGGTTTCCCCTGGCCTCAGGAGCGTTCGGTGTGCTCGTTCTCCCGGGGAAGCCGGAGGATTTTTTATAATAAAAACGCTGAGGCCTGGATGGCCAGACAGCTTCCCAGAAACTGACGCCGGCTGAGCCGACCTGATAATCTGAAACCCTGGTGATTTGAATTTTTCATGGCGATTTCCTTTCCCGGTTTTTCTTGTTTACTTTCTCATACCACCTGTGGTGCTGCAGGGTCAAGACGGAATTTTCTGTCTCATAATATTCTGTATTCGCCCATCGGGTTAAATTAAAATAAAGAAGGTCAAAAGGAGTAAAAATGAGTATCCGAATTAGAGTTCCTGAAAAGGGATTTTATTGTTTATGCTTTATTCTTGCCTGCCTGGTGCTTATTTCAGAAGAGATGTTCGCGGTTACGGAGGCAGCCGGGATGCGGATTTTCAACGTCAGGGATTATGGTGCCACCGGCCTTAAATCTCAGAATGCCCGGGAAGCCATTCAGAAGGCCATAGACGCCTGCGCTGCCTCCGGAGGCGGAATGGTCTATTTCCCGCCGGGCGATTACAGCACCGGAACGATCCATCTCCGCAGCCGGGTCAGGATTTATATCGAGGCCGGAGCCACCGTTTATTCAATCAAGGACAGATCTTCCTTCGATAAAGAGGCACTGTTTTACGGGGAAGACCTGGTCAATGTCACGCTCGAGGGAAGGGGAGTGGTTGACGGCCAGGCGGCTTATGAGTGGCGGGATAAAGGAGATTTTCACGACGATTTCATCTATCCCAATCAACTGGAAATGGAAAAGCTGGGCCGACCGCTCATTCGTTCTTTTCCCCGGGCCGATCAATACGGCAAGCTGGTACTTCTTTTGAGATGTCGCGATGTGCTCATCCGGGGACTCTCTTTTATAGATTCTCCGAGCTGGACGATCCATCCTTACGGCTGCGAGCGTCTGACAATCGACGGGGTCTCCATTCGCTCCAGCATTAAAGAGGGAGTCTGGGCTGACGGCATTGATCCTGATGGTTGTCGTGATGTCCGGATCGCCAACTGCACCATCGAAACCGGAGACGACGCTCTGGTTTTTTATTCGATGAACTGGTTCGGCCCGGCCCTGCCCTGCGAAAACATTACCGTGACCAACTGTCGTCTGTCCTCCGCCTCCAGTGCCATCAAATTCTGCGACGGCAACATGAATGCCATCAGGAATGTGACCATTGATAACTGCGTGATAACCGATTCGAACCGCGGCCTGTCATTTATGGTGTTTGACGGAGGTGTGGTTGAAAATGTGGTCATATCCAATCTGGTGATACAAACCAGACGTCATGACTGGTTCTGGTGGGGAGACGGAGAGCCGATTCATTTTAACATCAAAAAAAGAAGCGAGGTGCATCGTGACTGGAAACCGGAGGATGACCGCCCGGCAGGAAAAATCCGCCGGGTTTTGATCAGCAATGTATTGGCCCGGGGGCAGGGCTCGAGCCAGATCACAGGCCATCCTGAAAGCTGGCTGGAAGACATCACCATCGAAAACTTGCGACTGGCTATTTCTCATAACCCGGAAGCTCCTTATGATAAAGCTGTAAACGCAATCGAGATTAAGTACGCCCGAAATTTTACTCTGAGAAATGTGGAAGTAACATGGGAAAAACCGGAATATGAAAAATGGCAGAACGCAGTTTTTGTGGAGAAGGCGCAGAACCTGGAAGTTGATCGGCTGCGGGCCCGGCAGGCCAGGCCGGAAGATCTGACCGCGGCCGCGCTGGTGCTGAATCAGGTTAGCAGGGCAGTGGTAAAAAATTGCCGGGCCGAAGCCGGAACCGGCATCTTCCTTAAATTAATCGGTCCGGAAACTGCAGAGATATATCTGGCTAACAATGAGCTTTGCCTGGCTGTAAAAGCGGTCGAACTGTCACCGGAAGTGGCCAAAAAGAAGGTCAAGAAGCTGAAATGACTGAAAACTTCTTATTTCATGGTTAAATCGCCCTGAGGGAAAAGCCATTTCTCTTCTTTAACGGGAACTAATTATTTAAAACCGACCTGACAGTTTTCTGGATTGAAACTCAGAAGCGGCGTATAATGAAACCAGCGTAAAAAGGGAAGAAGGGTGTCTTTGAAAAAAAATCTAATGGTTTTCGTTTTGATCATTTTGGTGCTGTTCTTTGTGCCGGGAGCTGTGGCCAGGATTTCTTTCGGAGTTAAGGGCGGAGTTAACCTGGCCAGCATTTCTGTGTCTCCGAAGCCTTTCGAAGTTTCAGCCTTCAGGACTCTGTCCGGCCCCTGCGGCGGAATTTTTTTTAACCTGCCGCTGGGGTCATTCAACCTTCAGACGGAATTCATGTATGCGCGCCGCGGAACGCAGTACGAAGCCTGCATAGATGCCGGCTTTTGCAATGTTCACTGGCAGCATGATTATCTGGAAGCGATTCTTCTGTTGAGATGGTCAGGAGGGTCCTTTCGCCAGTTCAGGCCGGTTATCTTTGCCGGACCTTCCTGGGGGTATCTCAGCCGGGCTTTTTCAGTGGTATATGACCTGGACGGGAAAAAAGTGGATGAAGTTGATTCAAGGGATTATTTCAGAAAGGGAGAGCTGGCGGCCGTTTTCGGTGGCGGGGTGGAGTATGATTTAAGACCGATTAAATTTCTGCTTGAGGCGCGTTATCACCTGGGCCTCACCAGCGTGGCCCTGAGCGGCTTTGAAGTGGATTATATTAAAAACAGAAGCCTGGCCATCATGGCCGGGGTATCTTTTTGATGCTTTAGTTCAGCGACTTTTAACTTTATGCTGCCTGGATTCAGCAGGCTGTGAGTAATTAATCCGGTTAGGGGAGAAAGTCCGGGCATAGCAGAGAAAAAAATGGGGTGAGTGAGGGGATTCGAACCCCCAACCACCGGATCCACAGTCCGGTGCTCTAACCCTTGAGCTACACTCACCGCGAAGGGATTAAAATTTTCTCATCAAACTGTTGAATTGTCAATAATACCGGCCGGGCAAGCGCAGGGTCCTGTGGCCACGCGCTCCATCCTGAAATCCATAACGGCCTGTATTGAAACAGGAAGAAAAAAACCAGTACGTCCGCGCTGATCCTCAGTCCGCTCTTATCTCGGGAGGGTCCTGTCACGGCGCGTCTCCTCCCGTACTCGCTCCACCCATCCACCGTGGGGAACCCCTTCCGCTGCGCGCGGTTCGGAGACATGCCGTGCCACCATCATGTTTATGATAAATTCGGCTTAATCCTGGACCCGGAATGATAAAAAGATTGGCGCAATTCGGTGCTTTTCTGACCATGTGGCCCGACTGTAATTATGTCAATTACTCCAGCATATATGGCATATTCGCCTTTCAGTGTAGTGTCAGCGCTGTAGATAATGGCCGTAGAGATCGCCGGCTGGCCTTTATTCTGTTAAATGCAGCTTAATAG
>JBASPX010000065.1:0-24604 GCA_049659625.1 Candidatus Saccharicenans sp.
GAGTACGCCTATATCAAGCCGGATAGATTCATTCAGGCGTTGGAAAGTTCGCTGGCTCAGGCTGTTAGCTGAGGCTTAAAATGGAGAGACTACGATGGCTAAATCGCGAACAAAACTTGACACGGCCTCCCGGGGAGCAGAAGCAATTGTGAAGTGATAAGTTAAATAGATAAGAGTTTACTTTTTTCCTTCTCCCCTCCCCAAGAAGCCTAAGTCATGACAAAAAGGATGTCAAGAAAAAACTGAGAATGAAGGTTATATTTGAATGGCTTTTCCATAAAAAAGGGGCACCCCCCTCGCGTCCCCTTTTTACATTCGCTTTAATCCCTAAGCACCGAACTCATATTTGTATCCCTTTTTCAGTATGCCTCAGTTTAAAAAATTGGGGAATGAGTATTGTGTCCCCCGTTTACGGCTGAAAGCCTTCAGCTATCAAAGATCCCTTTCAAAAAAAGCCATCGATACCTGTGTTTTAACCGGACCTTATTCCCCGAAACGGGAAGCCAATCTGCCGATATAAAATATAAATGTATTGACCGAAAATTGATTTTGCCAATCTGGAAATTTGTGACAGGATATGAAAAATAATAGGATAAATCCAGGAAGTGTATCAAATGGATGCAAAAGCCATGGAACCATTCGGGAAGGCCCTGCTGGATTATTTTAAGGGTGATTGCGAAGCCGCGATGATTTTTCGCCGGGATGATGGAATTGAATCCCTGGTTCCGGTCAGTCATTTTTTTCGAGGACCGGGTGATTTCACAATCATCGAAAACTCGGCCCTCGAGCAGTGCCGCGGCCGCATACTGGATGTGGGCGCTGGATCAGGTCTGTTCAGCCTGGCTCTGCAACAGAGGGGATTGCGGGTTACCGCGATTGACATCGATCCCCGGGCGGTGAAGGTCATGACTGAACGGGGAGTAGAAAATTCCCGCGTTGCCGATTTTTTCGGTTTCAGCGAAGGAAAATTCGATACCCTGTTGTTGATGGGTCACGGGCTTGGCCTGGTGGAGAATATCGCCGGCCTGAAAAGGTTTTTCGGTC
Source organism: Candidatus Saccharicenans sp. (assembly GCA_049659625.1). Lineage (GTDB taxonomy): Bacteria > Acidobacteriota > Aminicenantia > Aminicenantales > Saccharicenantaceae > Saccharicenans. The sequence continues at coordinate 1,045 of JBASPX010000065.1, forward strand.
ATGCCGCCGAACTGCTAAGGATTGGCGGACAGGTGCTTTTTGATTCTCTGGACGTCAGATGCACCCGGGATCCAAACAACCTGGCCTATCATGAGGCAAATCGGCGAGCAGGTAAATATATCGGCGAAATCCGCCTGCAAATTGAGTACAGGGGAAAAAGCAGTCCGTATTTCGGCTGGCTGCAGGCGGATGCCGAAACCGTTAGCGAGCACGCCAGCCGCGCAGGATGGAGGTGCGAGGTCATAAAACAATCAGAGGGTGGGGACTATCTTGCCCGGCTGACAATCGTCTGAACTGCAGGAAACGGGGGACACAATACTCTGTCCCTATTTTCGGTGCGGGCCAATTTTATTCCGTTGCCAGCTTGGATTACCGCAAGGTTCTATAACAAAAACAAGGTTCTATAATTTGAATAGTGAAATCCTGAACGAAAAAATAAGGGGTCGGCTCGTTCCATTTTTCTTGGAGGCTACATCGGGCAGATCAAAGCCCATCCCGCCGACCTCTTGATTCGCTCAGCCCCGCGAAACAAACCAACCCGACTTAACCATAAAATTGGGGAACGAGTATTGTGATTGCTGGCCATTCACTCGGATATATACTTTGCCGGCACCAAGGGCGGATATCTGTCTGACTTAGTTTTTTGAAAATAAAATATATCTTGGGCTCTTGACACGGGGCGCACATAGTTGTCCCCCGTTTTGAGGTTGTTGACTCGGCCGGGGCAGCCGGTATATAAAGCGAGAAAATGCTAAAAAAGATAAATAGGAGGGACTGAAAATGAAAAGGTATCTCGCTTGCGCCATAAAGACTGGCTTTGCTCTGGTCGCCCTTTGCCTTCTGACCCGGATTCAGGCTTCAAACCAGGTTCTGGACGAAAAGACCGGCTCAACAGAAGATTTGCGGCGGGGCATGAACCTCATACCAACCCCGGTTTATTCTGAAGCTGAAGACCAGCGAATTCTGGAGCTTTTCAAGGGACTGCGGGTGGCTGACGTCTCCGACGGAATGGACGCGGTCGGTCTTCAGAATATAGGCCTGATGGACCCGGAAATACGCCCGCTGTGGCGAGACACCGAGCGTTTCACTCACCGCTTCGCGGGAATTGCGGTCACGGCCAGATATGTTCCGACCCAGAGGCCACCGGCCGGCGTTATGCCAACCGAAGCCTATGACCGCTGGACCGGCGACTGGTACGAGAAGCTTTCTGGAGAGCTCTTCACCCGGTTGATCCGCAAAGGAACCGCGCTGGTCATCGAGGATGCGCTGCAGGCAGACGTCGGTTCAATCGGCTCCTATAATATTCTCGAATGGAAGAGGCTGGGCTGCGTGGGTGTGGTCACCAGCGCCACTGCCCGGGACACAGATGAAATCATAGTCGAGCGAGTGCCGCTTTACTTAAAGAAGCCAGGTCGCGGCATCCGTCCCGGCCGCAACGAACTGGAGTCAGTAAACAGACCGGTGGTCTGCGGCGGAGTCCTGGTCATCCCGGGGGACGTAATTGTGGCTGACGGCGACGGCGTTGTCGTGGTGCCCAGGGCCAAGGCCGAAGAGGTGGCGAAATACGCCAGAAAGATTATGGAGGCCGACAAAGCCGGCCGCCGTGATTTATACAGGAAGGTCGGCTTGAAAGAAGACGCCACAGTTAAGAAATAGCCACAGGCCGCTGTCGCCAAAAAAACGGGGGAGGCGATACTCTGTCCCCTATTTTTCGGTGCGGGCAAATTCTATTCCGTTGCCAGCTTGGATTACCGCAAGGTTCTATAACAAGAACAAGATTCTATAATTTGAATAGCAAAACTCTAAGCAAAAAAAGTAAGGGGCCGGCTCGTTCGATTTTTCGTGCAGGCTGCGTCGGGCAGATCAAAGCCTGTCCCGCCGACCTCTTGATTCGCTCAGCCCGGCGAAACAAACCAACCCAACTTAACCATAAAATTGGGGAACGAGTATTGTGATTGCTGGCCATTCACCCGGATATATACCTTACCCGCATCAAGAGCGGATATTTGTCTGACTTAGTTCCTTGAAAATAAAATATGCCCTGGTCTCTTGAGAGGGGACGCACATAGCGGTCCCCCGTTTTCCTGCGGCAAAACAAACTGACCCAGTAAAAATTGGGGAATGAGTACTGTGTCCCCCGTTTAACGAAAGTTGAAGATTATGGGGAAAAATACGGCCACCACCGCCGCCCACAGGGCAAAAACCGGCAGGTAACCAGTCTGCCAGCGTTCGAGCCGGGTGAAAGGAATGCGCCTTCCCAGGAAACGGGCATAGAGCACGGCCGACCAGGTCAGGTTGGCCAGAAGAAGCAGGTTAAGGCCGAGAGCCGCCAGCTTGTTCGGGCTGAATCCGAATTCAGAGATGCGGCCGGCCATGGCCCACAGAGCAAGCCCATCCACGATCAGCGCGCAGACCACCAGCAGAAGCTGCAGCGCATCAAAATGCCCCGGCGCCGCTTGAGGGTCACGGGCGGAAATAGAATAAAGAATGAGGCCCAGCACCAGCACCAGCAGCAGGTCGAACCCGATGAGAACTTCGCGCTCGATATTAATAGGATTCCCCGTCCAGATAACAGCGGCCACAAACACAAGCAACAGAACGGCAAAAAGCGGGCTGAAAAGACGGGTCAGCACCGGCGCCATATTCTCAATCACGCTCTGCTTCTGCTCAACCAGCCAGGCAGCCACGATGACCGCGCCCACCGCCCCGGAGGGAAGAATCCATTCCTGAAGAGCCCTCTCGGCGTTGAGGCCGACAGCTTCAAACAAGAAATGAGTAAGAGCCATCAGCAGACCGCCGCCCAGGGCAATAAGCGTGTAATAGATAAACCACTCTCCCGAGAAACGGATGTAGTTCATGCGCTGGTCATGTCCGGGCAGTCGGCCGCCGGCGTAAGCATAACTCGCCCACAACCACAGGGCTATTGGAAGATGAATTGCCGTGAGCATGCCGGTATGACTTCCGGAGGCAAAAGGCATAAGGTTGACCAGCAATCCCGAAACGGCAAACGGCAGGAACAGCCAGAGCCAGCTTTTCCCCCTGATTCCCCGCTTCAGGGCAAAGAAAGCCGCCATAAAGGGAAGTGAAAACAACCAGAGGTTGCGCAGATAAAACGGCATGGCCGGCGAATGCTCGCCGAACCGAAGGCCGAAAAGAGCAGGAATTTTTATGGCCAGGGCGGATGCCAGCGCCATGGCTACTGCCAGAAAGGCCTGACGCCTGTCGACCGACGACAGTTTATCTCCTTCCGGAGAAATAACGAGCTGCTTCCAGAGACGCTCTGAATATTCCACCGCGAATTCGCGCGAAATTTCGTCCACACTGCCCAGACGCTTCACCGCCACCAGGAAGGCTTCGTCCTCATCCAGGCCGGCGCCCAGCAGACTTTCTATCTGACTTCGCAGATGGTCTTCGAGCTCGGCCACATCAACGGGCCTGATGGCCTGCTTTCTCTGAAGGTAATGGCGCCAGCGGCTGATTTTTTCTTCCAGGCTTTCCTTGTTGGTCATTATTTTTCTCCTGCCGGGGTAAGATGGGCCAGCTGCTCGGTTGGCTCCGTGGCCAGGCACCAGATGCCCCCCATAGTTCTGGTAACTACCTGCCACTGGCGGCGCTGACGTTCGAGCTGTTCCCGACCGGCTGCGGTCAGACGATAATACTTTCTCTTCCGGCCGGATTCCGACTCGCGCCAGGAGGCCTCCACCAGCCCGCTCCGTTCGAGACGATGGAGGAGCGGATAGAGCATGCCGTCAGTCCACTGAAGTTCGCCCCCGGAAAGCTCGGCCACGCGCTTGATGATGGCATAACCATAGCTTTCACCCTCACTGAGTATCGCCAACACCAGGGGTGTGGCCGAGGCAGCTACCAGGTCCTTGTCGATTTCCATGAGAGCAATCCTCTAAAGGCCATTCATACCTTGAGCCATTATACATAGCAGTTCTATGTATGTCAAGCTTTTATTTGAACCGGTCAAGGGTTCAGGTTAAAATAAATTACCTAAGGCAATGGAAACGGCTTTCTGGGTGCTTGAAGCCACCGGTCATTCGAAATTTCCCTACCGGATAAGAATTGTAAAGGGCGAAGAAAATCTTCTCTGCCTGCGGGTTCAGGATCGCTGGCCGGGAACCAAGGGACATATTTTCTGTCTGCGCGAGGACCCTCAGGGCACACTTTACCCGGCTCAGGAAATTGAGCGCGTGCCTGTAATCTCTCTGAAACAGTACGGCAAAAGGCTGGCTGTGGTTCTCGACCGCACGCTCAACAAACGCTGCGAATTTCTATTCCTTAAGAAAAAATATAAACAGAAAGAAGGCGAATATGAACAGATATTCTGGAGAACCAGAAGCAATCTGATCCAGAGAAAAATCAGAAGCAAGCTGACCGCCCGGGGATGGCCGGAACTTCATATTGCCATAGATAAGAGCGAACGTTATCCCTGGAATTTCGCTGGCTGCCGGGTGGAGCGAAGAACTCTGCCGGCCGGCGATTACGCTCTGATCACTCAGGACGGCCTGAGGGCGGTGGTCGAACGGAAAACCTTTGAGAATCTCATCGGTGAATTCGGACGGATGCCGCTTCTTCACCAGGCGCTGGGCGAACTTGAAGCTTACCGCTACTCAGCTCTGGTGATTGAAGCCAACTACGCTGATTTCTTGAACCCGAAGAAATTAAGATTCTACAAACCGTCTTTTGCCAGCCGGGCGCTGGCCGAACTTCAGGCGCTTCATCCGAATCTAATAATCGTCTTTGCCGGAAACAGAAAGCTCGCCCGCGAGTGGACGCTGCAGTTTTTTACGGCCGTTGTGGCCCTCGAGCGCGACCGGCTTCCCGACCGGGTTAATGAAGCGCTGTTAAAATACGAACCGGAGCTTGACTTTAAGGGCGGAAGCTATTTCGAGCTCAGGGCTAAAATTCTAAAAGAATTGCCGGAAGAATTCAGTCGTCAGGACCTTCAGCAACACTTTCCGGAGATCGAAAAAAAGACTTTGCGCCGGGTGCTGGCAGACCTCATTAAGGAAGGACAGCTTCAGGCTGCCGGTGCCGGAAAATCCCGCCGCTGGCTTAAAACCTCACCGGCTCAAAATCAAACAAAGTAACAGAGCAACAAAAAAGAAATCAGACCCAGGTTTTAAGCTGCGGAAGGCAGGAGCAGGTCATAATTGCCCTTTTCCCTGTTAAACCATCCTCCGGAAATATAAATCGCTATAAAAAGCATGTCAAGGACAATTACAGATTGCTGCCCGGGGTGAAAAAGCTTTACAAATCGCAGAGAATCCCTGAGCCTGAGGCCAGCCGGCATTGATTGGCACCTTGATAAAATTTGGTAATCCAGATTGAGCGAAAGCGCAACTGGCATGCATCCTCACCAATTTTTCAGCCATAAGCAGCAAACTTGAGCGGCAAAAAATTGGGTAATGAGTATTGTGTCCCCCGTCTTCTTACGGCCTCTGCTTAAAGAGCTGCTATTTTTTCTGTTCTTCCAGCAGAAATTCCAGTTTTATGATTTTATCCTTCACTTCCCGGGCGTCTGGAGCGTCAGGATAGAGCTCAAGATAGGCGTTAAGGTTTCGTATCGCCTGACGGTATTCACGCAGAGCTTCGTGCATCGTGGCCATTGACTTGTAGATTTCAGGATAAAAGGGCGCGATCTTTTTCGCTCCTTCGTATTCTTCAATGGCCCGGCTGAATTCTTTTTTCTCGCTCAATACTTCCGCCCGGATGATATGCTTCCTCGCTTCTTCAGGAACGTCGGTAAGAAATGCTGTGCCCTTTATGAGCTGCCCCACATGCTTTCTTATCTTACCGGCATCCTCTGCGGAAGATAATTTTATAATCTCAGCGTATCCGTCGAGAGCTTCCTTCAACTTTCCGGCTGACTCAAATGATTTTATAGTTTCCATTTTGCTGTCCAGATAGGGCTTTAGAGATTCACGCGCCGCCTTCGAAAACTCAGCCCGGAAAGCATTCTGAGCGTAGAGGTAATCTTCCGGGATGGCGGCGTAAGTTCGAGCCGCCCGTTCGAGGTCGCCGCTCCTGGAATAAGCCAGCGTCAGAATTAGGCGGTCAAAATTGTCGTTGCTGTCTGAAAGCCAGCCGATGGCCTCGGCCATCTTCTCTTTGCCGGCCGGATCAAAAAGACGCGAAAAACATTCCGCTCTTCTGGCCCAGGGATTTTCAGGCTCCAGATCGATAGCCCTGGCAGCCTCGCTCTGAGCCTCTTTTAACCTGCCGCTGACTGCTTCTGCCAGGCTTTTAATACCGTAGTAGGAGGCGGCTCCGGGATCAATCAACTCCACACTGGTTAAGGCAAAATTGAGCGGCTTGCTCTCACCCGGTCTTTCAACTTCCAGGGTGACCGTGACCCCGGGTTCGGGACTGAGTTCCTGCCGGACGAGTTCTTCAGCCAGGTTTCGCGCTGATCTGTTATTAATCTTTACAATTCTATCACCTGGCAGAACTCCTTCTTTCTGCGCCGGAAATGATGGCCAGAGAGAACTTACCACCGGATATCTATCAGCTATTCTGACCTCTATTCCAATTCCTTTTTTTATAAATTTTTTTATTTCTTGGTCGCTCAGCGCAATCACTTCATCATATTTACCTGAAGCCATCAGACAGAGGCTCAGATTAATTCCGGTCAGGGGCGTAGCCGGTGCTTTTTTCAGAACATCTTCCGCCTCACTGTATCTTTCTTCCGACATGAGCATGCTGGCAAGGCTGATGTAAGCGTCAACGTAGCGGGGATCAATTTCTATCGCTTTTTTATAGGCATTGATGGCCCTGTTTATTTCTCTTTTTTCCCAGAAAATCAAACCGAGAATTGTATAGGTCGAAGGCCGCGGTATCTGTCCCAGCTCAATTGCTTTATTAACAGCCGCCAGAGCTTCATCATATTCTTTTAATTTGAGCAGACATAAGCCCAGCGTCTCATAGGCGGGGGATTTCAATATGGAATTAGGTTCAATTTCAATGTCTCTGGCCAGAACACTGATAGCATCCTGATATTTACCGCTTAAATAAAGCGCAAAACCTGCCCAGAAATAACAGCCACCCTTTGAGGGAACTAGAGGAACATAGTATTTTTTACAGAACTGCAGGTCATAATCTTTTGGGGCACGGTCATATTTTTCTGAAGCTTTTATCCCGGCCTTTTCAGCCGCCTTAAGAAGCCAGGTGACTGCCTCCTGATACTGCCCATTCATCAGGTAAGCCCGGCCCAGCCAGTAAAACCAGGCCTCTTCCAGCAGATAACTATCCATTCCTTCCCTGTAAACCTCTATGGCCCTTTTCAGATATTGAATGGCCTCCGGGTACTGTTTGTTCTTGTAATAAGAAATCCCGAGCAAGAAAGAACTGTGGGCCGCCAGCTTCCCCGTGTCTTTTTCCTTTTCCACCTCCTTCTTAAAAAAGGCGATGGCTTCATCCAGCCTTTCCTTAACAATAGCCTCCAGACCTTTCTGGTAATGTTTTTGAGCCACCACCGGCACTGTCAGCATGGTTATCGCCAGGCAGACTGTTAAGATTCTAAGACATCCAGGCATTTTAAACCTCCGGAAATCATCGATGAGTAATATCTAAATCAAAGCACACGAATTACCGCTATTAGAAAACAAAAAAATATTATCAAAATTATTATAAAAGCGGGCAAAGTGGAGTTTGATTTAGATATACTCATCTAATAACTCTAAATTATATTTTAATGGATCGAAATGAAAATCAAATAGCCTTCTGGCTGGACAAAACCTCCCAAATCCAGAAGCAATTTATAAACTGACCGAGCAAAGGACTGATTGCACTATAAGTCTTATAAGTAGAATCCCCGTTGAGCATTAAGTTACCGGCATCTTTAAGATGCTCTAACTTCCAGGCCGGAGCAAGGGATCAGGAGAAATTAAATGTAATATTATTTACCCCTTCCGCTAAACTTATTAACAGAGCCTGAGGGCCGTCGTTTTTACTGAATATTACTTTATAGGTTGCAGTTGAATTTTTCAAGAGCGGTGAACCATGATTCTGGATTGAATTTATGAGCCTTTTGATCAATGATCATTGCTATCAAACCTTCAAGGTGGGACTATTAGATATCACAAAATTTATTTGGAGGACAGCGAAATCCAGGATAATCATAACTTAATGGTTTATATAAATTATTATTGTGACGATATTAACCACGTTAAAGAAAAGAGCAAAGTATTCCACTCGGCAGCTCAGGCTGAATGGGAAGGTTTATCTTTAAGGCATTGTATTAAATCGATGCCCTGTAGAAAGTTTTTCCTGAATTTCACTTCTTTTGAGTCCGTTTTGAAAGAGATTTCGAGAAAACCGTTGCCCTGAATTTTAGGGCTTCTTTCTTATACCGCCAGGATAAAAAAATTTCTATACCAGCACTTAATTATCTTCACGACCCCCTGTCCTGCAGTTTTCAATCAAAAAGACAGAGCTATCGAGCAATTTTCCTGAACCCGGAACAATTCCACCTGCCATAAGATAGAGACTGCCTTCACAGCTATTTTTCCCCTGGCAGGCAGAAATGAAAAAAAATTATAATAGAGCCAGCTCAAAAGGCCGAGACATCAGGAGATTCGAGATGTCTAAAAAAAGAACTTCAATCCTTAAGGTTCTCCCGGGGCAACTGTGCAGGCAAGCTTCCCCGGTGATTTTTCTTCTGGTAATCGCATTAGTTCAATTATCTGCTCTGGCCCAGGATTCTCCGGTATTAAAGACCAACCGGGACCGGCTGGTGGTCACTGCGGTTAAGGGCCAGATAGCCCATCCTCAACCCTCGCGTTATTATCTGACCACCTGGGACGGGAAACCAAAAATGGCCATCGGGGTAGCTGGAATAAATTATACGTTGAAATTAGGCCAGCCGGTTTTTGGCTGGGCCGCCGCCGACCAGGTAACAATCGGTGTGGCCACCGAAGGCCTCGGAGAGGAACGATTCCGGCAGGCCTGGCTCACCAAGACAGCTATCGGCAACGAGGTCCGGGTGGTGGGCGGTGCTGCCAGGGGTGAAAAGGGCCTGGTCATCGGCAAATTTGGGAACTATGTTCTGGTGCATTTTCCTGATGAAGTGAAAGAAAGGCTGACGATTGGCGACGAGATTCAGGTAAAAGCCGAGGGCATCGGACTGTCCATTGAAGATTTCCCGGAAGTTTTTGTTCATAGCCTGTCACCGGCGGCGCTGGAAAAAATGGATATCCGCATCAAAGACGGCAAACTCGAGGTGCCGGTGGTAAAAAAGATTCCGGCTGAAATAGTCGGTCAGGGACATGGCGGAAGCAGTCTTTTCGGGCATTTCTGCATCCAGACCTGCTATCCACCGGACATCAAAAAATATGGGCTCGATGAGCTGCGATTCGGTGACCTGGTCTATCTCGAGGATATTGAATGCAACTACGGCAAAGGATATTACCGGGGAGCAGGAACGGTGGCGGTGGTAGTCAGCGGGCCGAGCGATATTTCCGGGCTGGGAATAGGCGTTACCCCGATTCTTTCCTGCCAGACCGGAAAACTGACCTTCAGGATTGATCCTGAAGCCAACCTGGCTAAATTCCTCGGGTTGCCGTTTAGCTCCGTTAAACCATCAACCAGAGCCTCTTCCAGCACGGCACAGGTCCACCCTCCGAAATCAAAAGTCACTTACTCCGGTCCGATCAGGACAAATAAAGACGAACTTCTGACGGTGGCCGTGGAAGGAGTGGTACAACCGCCTTCAGCGCTCAGTTATTCCCCCGGCTTTGATGGTAAACCCCGGCTCGGGATCGGCATGGCTTCGATAAATTACAGCGTCTCCTACGGCGACACCACTTACGGGTGGGCCGAAGGCGATCATGTCGAATCCGACGTTACCATTCAGGGACGTGATCGTCAGAATCCCATGGAAACTGCACTGGCCATCCTGGCCTGCATCGGAAACGAAGCGGTGGTGGTTTCGGGCGAGGCTCGCGGAAGCCGGGGAATTTATATCGGACGTCACGCCGGCTCTGATGACAAGGTGTGGTTTCCGGCCGAAGTTAAGGAAAAACTGGCCATAAATGACCGGGTTATGATTAAAGCGCGGGGTGTCGGTTTGAAAATTCTCGGTTTCGAGGATGTGCGAGTTAACAAGATAGCTCCGGAAGCTCTGGAGAAAATCGGCCTCACGGTCGAAGGAAATCAGTTAGTGGTACCGGTGGTGGCCGAAGTTCCAGGTTATCTGATGGGCTCGGGGATCGGAGGGCAGGGCATTGAAGCCATCGACTATGATATCCAGACCACCTGTCCAGAAGCAGTGGAAAAATTCAACCTGAAGAAACTGAGGCTGGGAGATATTGTGGCCATCAGAGACCACTATGATTACTATGGACGCGGCAGGTATGAGGGCGCGGTGACCATCGGTGTGGTGATACATGGATTCAGTTTCCACTCCGGCCATGGACCAGGCGTCAACCCGATCCTCAGTGCTCTTCCCGGTCGGATTAAGGTGAAAATCGACCCCCGGGCCAATATGGCTCGAATCCTCGGCATAAGAAATGACCTGTAAAAATGGGACACCATACTGATTCAGCTGGTTTGAGGTTCTTTTACATCCAGTTCTGAAAAACAGGAAAATCGAAACTGGCCGGCAGAATCAATTTGCATTATACTTTACTCAATCAAAGATTTAAGTGCTATCCATCCAGGATGATTGGAAAAATTCTGCGGGTCTTCTGTGCCTGGTTTTAGATTATAATAGCCACAGATCATAAAAATAAAAAAATAAAAATGAAAGGAGGAAGCATGGGTCAGAGCCATCAAAGAACCCGGCGCTTTTATTCTTATATACCGGCCAGGAGAAAGACCTGGTGGCCTTTATTGCAAAATTTTCTGCTTATATTTCTGGTAATTTTCATCTTCTCAGTCTCAAGTCCGCTGGCCAGGGCTTCAACGGAAAAAGCCCTTAAATATGACCTGCTGATAAAAAACGCCACGATTTACGACGGCACGCTGAAACCGCCTTATAGAGGGGACGTGGCCATTTCCGGCGACACCATCGTAAAGATAGGAAAAGGAATATCGGAGCCCGCCAGGAAAATCATCCAGGCCGACGGACTTGTTTTAACCCCGGGTTTTATTGATCTGCACACCCACGTCGACTGGACGATGTACTTTCTCGAGGCTCGCCCCGCCCTCAACTATCTTTATCAGGGAGTAACCACCGTCCTTACCGGACAGTGCGGAGGAAGCGCCTGGCCACTCTTTGAAAAACCCTCGACCGTTATTGAAATGTGGAAGAAAAGTGGACTCGGTCCGAATGTGGCTCCTCTCGTGGGCCACGGCGCGGTCAGGGAAAGAGTTATGGGAAACGAAAATCGTGAACCGACACCGGAAGAACTGGAAAAAATGAAAGCGCTGGTGAAAGAAGCCATGGAAGAAGGAGCCTGGGGGCTTTCGACCGGACTTATATATCAGCCCGGCAGCTTCGCCAGAACCGAAGAAATCATCGAACTGGCAAAGGTAATCGCTCCATACGGAGGAATATATCACAGCCACATCCGCAATGAAGGTGACGGAATAATAGGAGCCATCGAAGAATTGATCCAGATCGCAGAAAAAGCCGGCGTGCCCGCTCACATTTCCCACATAAAACTCGTCCGCAGGAACAACTGGGGACGGGCGGCCGAAGTCTGTGCCCTCATAGAAAAAGCCCGGGCCCGCGGTCTGAGAATTACCGCCGACCAGTATCCGTACCGGTTTGCCAACACCGTCCCTTACAGAAATGTCATCCCGCGGGAGATCTGGGCCGGAAGCGAAGCCTCCCGGCTCAACCGGCAGGATGTGGAAAATATTTTCAGCTATCTCCGTGATAGCGAACTCATCGCTCTATACAAAAAGGTCACTCCATATTATCCGCTGACCCCGGAACACGAGAAATACCTGCAGGAAATTCCGAGAAAAAGACTGGTTTCGCTGGTGGCTGAACTTTTGATCCCGTTGAACAGATTTCAGGGACCAGAGAACGAACGCGAAAGAAATCTCTTTTACCAACGACTGGTGGACCCGGCTGAAGGTCCAAAAATTAGAGAGGCTCTCAGAAAATACTTTCAGGAAACAATCTCACCCGAACAAATCCTGATCGGCATCTGCCCGGAGAAAAACCTCGAAGGTAAAACCCTCGTTGAAGCCTCGAGAATCAAGGCAAAAAGCATAGAAGAAACCGCCATAGAACTGGAACTTATGGGAGCAAAATGCATTCCGCTGCAGATGAGCGAAAATGACATCAGATATTTTATGAAAAAGGAATACGTGGCCACCGGCAGCGACGGAATCGTCCCCTATTATGGAATAGACCTGCCGCATATCCGATCCTACTCGACATTCCTCTACAAAATTAAAAGATATGCGCTTGAAGAGAAGGTCATTACCCTGAGCCAGGCGATAAGAAGCCAGACTTCTCTGCCGGCTGAAATTATGGGCTGGAAAGACCGCGGCCTTATCCGCGAAGGCAACAGAGCCGACCTGGTGCTGCTCGACCTGAAAAAAATTCAACTGCCATCGTCGGTCTCCAGCCCGCACGCCTACGCCCGTGGAGTGGAATATTTAGTGATCAACGGTCAACTGACGATAGAGAAGGGAAAATACAACGGAGCGATGGCCGGCAGCGTCCTGCTGAAAAAATTCTGAAGGGTTATTCCTGACATAAAAAACCTGCGGCAAATGAAGGCCCGGGTCCGGACTGATACTTTCTGAAATCCAGCGGATAGATTTTCCGCCGGGAAAAAATTTTTTCATCCTGCTTGCATTATGGTCCAATTTGGTATATAGTTGTCTACTAATGTATATACCAAATTAAAGAGGGATAACATGGAGATTAAACTAACCATCGATAGAAACAGCCCTGTGCCCGCGTATCGCCAGATAATAAAGCAGATCACCGCTATGATCCATGAAAACAGGCTTAAGCCGGGCGACAAACTCCCCACCGAAAGGGAGCTGGCCTCCCAGCTTAACCTCGCCCGGGGCACGGTGAAAAAAGCTTACGAACTCATGGCCGCCGATGGACTCATCGAGACGATCCAGGGCCGGGGCACTTTTATTTCCCCAAGGCAGGATGTCATCCCGGCCGGAAGGAAAGAAAGGGCTAAAAAACTGATCGATAACCTTCTTGATGAGCTGCGGAAGATGAACTTTTCCTACCAGGAAATCAAGACCTTTTTAGAACTCTCGATCATGCAACGCGAAGAGCGACTTGAAGATTTCAACGTGGCTTTAATCGACTGCAACCCGGAAAGCCTCTTCATATTCGAAAGGCAGATAATTTTCCTGAAGCAGGTGCGCGTGGCGAAATTTCTTCTTGATGATATCGTGGCTGACCCGGAGGCTGAAAAGAAGCTCAGTCCGTTCGACCTGATTCTCACCACCAGCACCCATTACAGCGAGCTTCTCGGCAAAATACCTTCCCTGAGAGAAAAAGTCATTCAGGTGGCCGTCTCCCCCAGTCAGGAGACCATCATGGAAATGGCCAGCATAAGTCCGCTGCAAAGATTGGGAGTGGTCTGTGAAAGCCAGAACTTCTTCAACCGTGTCCTTGCCAGACTGAAAAATATGGGACTGGTAACCGGATCCATCCCCTGCCTTTTTCTGAAAGATGAAGACAGGCTGCCCGAGTTCCTGGAGTCAATAGATGTCGTTTTCATCCCGCCCGGCTACCAGCTCCAGCGCAAAAAAGAAAACATGGCCGCCGTCCAGCGTTTCACCGGACGCGGCGGCAAGGTGATTGTTTTTGACTACCAGATTGAAAGGGGTTCTTTGCTTTATGTGGAAGAAAAAATCAGCCAGCTGCCGAACCCCTGACCCACGTCAGTTCCATATCTCAGCGAGGTAATTCAAAAATGACAGACGCAATAGAAAAAAACCACAACAGGGCTAAAGCAGAAAACCTGGAAAAGCCAACGATTATTCTCGGAGTCATCGGAGCCGATTGCCATTCAGTGGGAAACAAAATTCTTGAGCTGTTTTTCACTTCCGAAGGGTTCAAGGTGGTAAACCTCGGAGTTATGGTCTCACAGCAGGAATTTATTAACGCAGCCATAGAAACCAATGCCAGAGCCATTCTGGTTTCTTCACTTTACGGACACGGGGAAATAGATTGTCAGGGCTTCCGCGACCTGTGCCTTGAAAAAGGACTCGACAGAATCATCCTTTACGTTGGCGGAAATCTGGTTGTCGGCAAGACGCCCTTCGAAGTCGTAGAAAAGAAGTTCAAACAGATGGGTTTTGATCGGGTATTCCCGCCCGACGTTGACCTGAAGAAAGTAGCGGAACTTCTCAGACAGGATATAAGAGAAAGGTTTGGCCAGGAAGCTGGTCATTCAGGCGCTGGTGACTCCACGGGCAGGACCAGAAATTGAAATGAAGAAAATCGTTAGCATCGACATCGGCTCAACCTGGACCAAGGGCGGATTATTCTGCCTGACCGACTCCGGCCTTAAGCTGGAAAAAAGGGTTTCCGTTCCGACCACCCAGAATAACCTGGTGAATGGCTTCAGGGAAGCACTGACCCGATTGCTGGACAGAGACCTGAATACTTCTCTCGAAGAGCTTAAAGACCGGGCAGAAATTTTCTTTTCATCCTCAGCCAAGGGTGGCCTGCGGATCGCCGCCATCGGACTCGTGCCCGACCTTACCCTCCAGCTGGCCAGACTGGCAGCGATGTCGGCCGGCGGTAAGGTCATCGGGAGCTTTGCTTTCTCCCTGACCGGAAGCGATCTCAGGAAGCTGGAACAACTTCAGCCAGATATTCTGCTTTTCAGCGGCGGAACAGACGGAGGAAACTCAAGCTACATCCTGGAAAACGCCCGGAAACTGGCTGCTTCATCGGTTGCCTGTCCGGTGATATACGCCGGCAACAGAGCGGTGGCCGATGAAGTGGCCGAAATCATGAGTTCGAAGGAAGTGCTGGTCACTGAAAATCTGATGCCCGAAATTGGCCAGGTGAACATCGACCCGGCCAGAGAGAAAATCCGGGAAATTTTCCTGCAGAGGATTGTCAGCGGGCGCGGGCTTTCAGAAATCGTGGAAATTTTCGGTTGCCAGCCGAAACCCACACCGCTGGCTGTTTTTGAGTTGATTGCCGCCATCCCCACCCACCAGCCAGAGTGGTCTGACCTGGCGGCTATCGACATCGGAGGCGCCACCACAGATTTTTACTCAAACACAGAATCGTATCTGGAGACAGACACGGTGGTCCTCAAAGGAATAAAAGAACCGAAGGTTAAAAGAACAGTCGAGGGCGACCTGGGGATGAGAGTCTCAGCCGAGTCCCTTCTCGACACCGCCTGGCCTTATCTTGAAGAACGGCTCAACGAACTTAAGCTGGACCCGGATTCTCTCAGAAATTACGTGGCTAAAATTTCCAGAGAACTCGATTACCTGCCCCGGACAGAAATCGAGACACTTTGCGACCGGCTTCTGGCTGAAAGCTGCGTTTACTATGCGGGCCTCAGACACATCGGAGGCTGGAAAGAAACTTACACCCCGCAGGGCAGAGTTTACATCCAGACCGGGAAAGACCTCAGGCGGGTCAGAGCAATCATCGGCAGTGGAGGTTTTCTGTCAGCCGCCCCCTCGGCTGAGGTGATGCACATCCCGCTCGAAAAACTGAGGCATTACGGTCAGGAAAGAAAACTCCTGCCGGAAAAGCCAGCTTTTTTTGCCGACCGACAGTATTTATTCTCCCTGCTCGGAAACCTGGTGGAAAAATACCCGCGGGAGGTCACTTCTCTCGCTGTGAAATCAGTTGAAATCTTATGAAATAAAGAGGATGAGAATCATGGTAAAAAACGAAAAAATTGACCTCAAAGAATTCTACGAAATAAGAAAAGAGGTTCTCCAGACCTGGCCGACGGGCCAGCAAGTTTCGCTGGATGAGGCTTTCAGATATCACCGCACAATTCCGGAGGAACGAAGGTTCGCCCGGGTGATGAAGAAGGCAAAGGAAAAAAGGTTGACACTCCTCCAGCCCAGAGCCGGCGTGGCCCTGATTGAGGACCACATTAAACTTCTGCGTTACCTGGAAACAGAAGGCCAGGCTGACCTTCTTCCAACCACCATAGACGCTTATACCAGGCAGAACCGGTACGAAGAAGCCGAAAAGGGAATCGAAAAATCAAAACAGGCAGGAACTTCCCTCCTTAACGGCTTTCCGGCTGTAAATCACGGCGTCGACGGCTGCCGCCGGGTGGTGGAAAGCGTCAGCAAACCGCTTCAGGTTCGCCACGGGACACCCGACGCCCGGCTGCTGGCCGAGATTACTCTGGCCGCCGGCTTCACCAGTTTTGAGGGTGGAGGAATCTCCTACAACATTCCCTACGCCAAGCGGGTCCCGGTGGAAAAATCCATCCGCGACTGGCAGTACGTTGACCGGCTTGTCGGGCTGTATGAAGAGAACGGAATCAGAATAAACAGGGAGCCATTCGGACCTCTGACCGGCACCCTGGTGCCTCCATGCATATCTATTGCCATAGGAATAATAGAAGGATTACTCGCTCTTAAACAGGGCGTCCGGTCGATAACTTTAGGCTACGGGCAGGGCGGCAACATCATCCAGGATGTTGCCGCCGTCATTGCCCTTCGTGAACTGGCTGAAGAATATTTCCACCAGGAAGGCTATGACGATTTCGAACTGACCACGGTGTTCCATCAATGGATGGGTGGATTCCCTGAGGACGAGGCCAAAGCCTTTTCCGTGATTGCGCTGGGAGCCATAGTGGCCAAATTTTCCGGCGCAGAAAAAGTGATCGTTAAATCCCCGCATGAAGCCATGGGCATCCCAACCAAAGAAGCCAATGCCCAGGGGCTGAGAGCCACGCGGCAGGCGATAAATATGGTGGAAGACCAGGTGATTTTCAAACCCGAAGATCTTGATGAGGAAGTCAGGCTGATCAAGGCTGAAGTGAGAAGTTTGCTCAACAAAGTGTACGAAGTCGGAGCGGGAGATGTGGCTGCCGGCACGGTGGCTGCCTTTGAAGCCGGATTTCTGGATGTGCCCTTTGCCCCCTCTGTTTACAACCACGGGAAAATCATTCCGATGAGGGATAACGAAGGTTTTATCAGAATTTTCAACAGGGGCAATCTGCCGCTTCCGGAGGAGATCATGGCCTATCATTACCAGAAACTGCAGGAAAGAGCCAGGGCTGAAGGACGGGCCATTTCATTCGAAATGGTTACTGACGATATTTACGCCATCAGCAAAGGAAAATTAGTCGGGAGGCCGAAATGAAAATAAAAAGAGTTCTTTTTGTACCGGGAAAATCCGCCTTCTTCTTTGATGACCAGAAGGCCATCAAGAATGGAGCCAGGTCGGACGGCTTTATTTATGAGGGTAAACCGATTACAGCGGGCTTTGAAAAAATCAGAATGGCCGGCGAAAGCATCTCAATAATCCTGGAACTCGAAGATGGCCAGCTGGCCGTGGGAGACTGTGCCGCTGTTCAATACTCAGGCGTCGGCGGCCGCGACCCTCTTTTTCTCGCCAATCAATATCTTCCTTTTATGAAAAAACATCTTCAGCCGCTCCTGGAAGGGATGGAAATCGAGCCCTTTAAGAAAATGGCCGAACGGTTTGAACAGCTCGAATTTGAAGGCAGACGTCTCCATACAGCCATAAGATATGGCCTTTCCCAGGCTCTGCTGGACGCCAGGGCTAAAGCGGAGAAAAAACTAAAATGCGAAATCGTCTGCGAGGAATACAACCTGCCCGTCATCCCGGAAAGGGTCAAGATCTTCGGGCAGTCCGGAGATGACCGTTACACCAACGCTGACAAAATGATTCTGAAGCAGGTCGACGCTCTCCCCCACGGACTGATCAACAACATAGAAGAAAAACTCGGAGGTCATGGCGAGAAGCTAAGAGAATACATCCGCTGGCTGGCTGACAGAATAATCAAACTCAGGCCGAGAGAAGACTATCATCCGGACATCCACATCGACGTCTACGGAACCATAGGCTTGATCTTCGACGGAAATCTCGACCGGGTTGCCGATTACATTGCCTCGCTGGAAAAGGAAGCTGGCAGTTTTAATCTGTACATCGAAGGCCCGGTAGACCTGGAAGAAAAATACCGGCAGATGGAAGGACTGGCGAAAATCACCCGGAAGCTGGAGTCCATGGGCTCAAAGGTGAAGATAGTGGCCGACGAGCACTGTAACACTCTTGAAGACATCCGAGAATTCACCGACGCTCGCGCCTGCCATATGATCCAGATCAAAACTCCCGACCTGGGCGGAATTCAGAACGTAATCGAAAGCAATCTCTACTGCAAAACCCATGGCATTGAGGCCTATCAGGGCGGCACCTGCAACGAAACAGACATTTCCGCCATCGCCTGCGTCCACGTGGCCATGGCCACCCGACCGGACAGAATGCTGGCCAAGCCAGGTATGGGTTTTGACGAAGGGTTCATGATTGTGAATAATGAGATGGAGAGAATAATTCACATTCTGAAAATGAAATACGGAGAAAGATATTAAATGCCGGGCACAAAAATGAAGAAGAAATTACCGCCTTTCAAGATTCTCTCAACCACTGCCATCCTCGGGTATGGATTTCCGGAAAGTTCTTTCTGGCGCGGGATCAGAAAAAAGCCCGATCTTATCGCCGCCGATGCCGGCTCCACCGACCCGGGTCCTTATTATCTTGGAGCCGGAAAATCTTTTACCAACCGCACGGCGGTTAAACGCGACCTGCGGCTGATGATAAGGGCCGGTGTGGAAAACGGCATCCCGGTGGTCATCGGAACTGCCGGAGGTTCCGGAGCCCGGCCGCACGTCGACTGGTGCCTGGAAATAGTGGAAGAAATTGCCCGGGAAGAAAACCTTCATTTCAAACTCGGGGTGGCCTATGGGGATGTGAGCAGGGAGACAGTGCTGCAGGCGATAAAAGAAAAAAGAATTAAACCCCTGGCCTTCGTTCCCGAACTCACTCCAGAAACTGTCGAACAGAGCGAAAACATCGTGGCCCAGATGGGCGTTGAGCCTTTCATCAAGCTTCTTAAGGAAGGCTGCCAGGTGGTGGTGGCCGGCCGTTCCTATGACCCGGCAGTTTTTGCCGCCCTGCCGATTTCTCTGGGCTATGACCCCGGGTTAGCCCTTCATCTCGGCAAGATTCTGGAATGCGCGGCCATAGCCTCCACGCCGGGTTCAGGTTCAGATTGCGCTCTGGGCATTCTGGAAGAAGATTCTTTCATACTGGAAGCTCTTTCTCCTGAAAGAAAATTCACACCGCAATCGGCTGCAGCTCATACTCTGTATGAAAAATCGGATCCTTATGAGCTTCCAGGACCGGGCGGAGTGATAAACCTGAGGGAATGCACTTTTGAGGAGGCCGGCAACGGCCGGGTGCGAGTTCGCGGCAGCCGGTTTGTGCCCTCAGAAGAATACTGGGTGAAACTTGAGGCCGTCAGGCTGACGGGTTACCGGTCGGTCAGCATCGCCGGTGTTCGCGACCCGCTCATGATTTCAAAAATTGATTCCATCCTTAAAGAGGTAGAAAAGAGAGCCAGGGATATAATGAAAATTTCCCCCGATGAAGGACGGATTTTTTTCCACGTTTACGGCAAAAATGGCGTCATGGGAGAACTCGAGCCGGTCAAAAAGACCCTCTCGCATGAACTGGGAATTGTGATCGAAGCCATCGGCCGCACCCAGGAAGAAGCCGATTCTCTGCTGGCGGTCACCAGATCGGCGCTGCTTCACTTCGGCTATGAGGGAAGAATAGCTACTGCGGGAAACCTGGCTTTTCCTTTCTCCCCTTCTGATGTGGCCATGGGAAAGGTTTTTGAATTTTCCATATACCATTTGATGAAAGTTGAAGACCCGAATTTCTTCAGCACAGAAATAAGAGATCTGTAGGGGGAAAGATGAGGCCAAATCAGAAAAAACTTCGGAAAAACAAGAAAAGAAGCATACTTCAGGTGGCCCGGGTAATCCGCTCGAAAAACTCCGGACCTTTCGAACTGACCCTGGATATAATGTTCAAAAACAAAAAATATTATGAATTATTCAAAAAGAATAAAATAATCACCGCCAGAAAAATCGCCTCTCTTTATAAGATACCTGTATCGGATGTGCTGAAGATCGTATACTTTGACCCGAGCCAGGCCATCAAGGTTACCATCAGAAGGAAAATACCTTCAGGTTCGCCCGGAGACACCGATATCTACGGGGCTCAGCAGCATGTGCCTCTTTTCAACATAAGATTTTAGGAGTACGGATGGATCCAAAGCAATTACCGCGGGTCGACACTCTGATATACGCTGTGTACTATGCACCGCGAGGGCGATATCGTCTTTACATGGTGGCCAGTGAAATAGCCCGCCGTTACTTAACTCCCACCGATTATCTGATCGGCATAATAGGAGAAGAAGGATCAGGAAAATCCACTCTGATCCGGGGGCTTTTCCCGGGACTGGAACTTACGAATGAGGATGAAGGAATAAACATCAGAAAAGCTCCGATCTACTCCTTCTCTCCTGAAGACTATTTTTCCGGACACACCTTCCACATCGACGTTCGCCATGAGCTGGCCTTTGTCCAGAAATACAAAATCAAAGAAGCCATAAGAAGGGCGATAGAACACAAACGCCGGGTGGTGGTGGAGCATTTCGACCTGATCTACGACATCCTCGGCTGTAACGCCCAGGTGCTGATCGGAATCGGAGAAGAAATAATCGTGGCCCGACCGACGGTCTTTGGACCTTTCCCCCAGAACATCAAAGCGATAGTTGAAAGAACCATAAAATACAGGCTGATGGCTCACTCGGCTGAAGACATCACCACCGCCATCCTGGAGAGAGATTACGGCTACAAATCCAGAAGTCCGCTCATTCACTCGGATGTGCGCCATGGTTTCGTCATCAACTTTCCGGAAAGACCGGACATCGACCTGGACGAGCTTGAAAGAAAAGTGCTTGAGGTAATTAAGGCTGACCTGCCGATCGTGGCCGTCCCTGGAGAAGACGCCATCCAGTTGGGGGAAATGAAAATTTACTGCACGGGTCCCCGAACACATGTCGACCGCACCGGACAGATTGAAAATTTCAGGCTGCTTAAAGAATTCCGCCTCAACCCCCTGACCAACGAATTCATGCTGATCGGAATGGTCGGGCACAAAACCATCGCTGGCTTTGAAGATATAATCGAATACATGGACATAGAAGACTGAGCCTTCCGCCGGAGGATTAAGGATGAAATTCGAATACGCTCCGCCAATGCCGCAGAAAAAAGATCGCACGAAATATGTCAAATTAACTGACGCTTACGTGGAAGAAATAAAATGCCGCGGGAAAAAGTTTCTGGAAATCAGGCCGGAAGCCCTGAGACTTCTCGTTCGGGAAGCTCTGACCCTGGTCAACTTTTATTTCCGGGCCAGCCATCTGGAAAATCTCGCTTCGATTCTTGACGACCCCGAAGCCTCGGATAACGACCGCTTCGTAGCCGCTATGCTCATAAAGAACGCGATAATCTCAGCCGAAGGATTGCTTCCGCTCTGTCAGGATACCGGCACGGCCAACATCATCGGCTACAAAGGGGAAAATGTTCTGACCGGAGCCGACGACGCCCGATATCTCAGCCGCGGCGTTTATGAAGCCTATACCCGACACTACCTCAGAGCCTCGCAGAATATTCCTATGTCGATGTTCGAAGAAAAAAACAGCGGACATAACCTGCCAGCCCAGATAGAAATTTTCGGCGTCCCCGGAAGCGAGTACCGATTCTACATTATGGCCAAAGGCGGAGGCTCTTCCAACAAAACTGCCCTCTACCAGGAAAACAAATCCCTGCTCCGCGACGAAAAAACTCTGCTGGATTTTCTCAGAGAAAAAATCAAAGCGATCGGCGTGGCCGCCTGCCCTCCCTACCGCCTGGCCGTGGTTATCGGCGGTCTTTCACCGGAAATGACCGTTAAGACTGTAAAGTTAGCTTCAGCCGGCTTCCTGGATAACATGATTACCAGCCCGACCGGTCTGCCTCACGGCTACAGAGACCTGGAGTGGGAAAAGAAAGTTCTCCAGATAGCCAGGGAAACAGGCCTCGGGGCTCAGTTCGGCGGAGTGGCTCTGGCCCTGGAAGCCAGAGTAATAAGATTGCCCAGGCATGGCGGTTCGCTACCGGTGGGTATCGGTGTCAGCTGCAACGCTGACCGAAACATCAAAGCAAAGATAACCAGGCATGGGATTTTTGTGGAAGCTCTGGAAAAGAATCCAGCACGCTTTTTGAAGAAAATAGACGGGTTGAAACTCGAAGACGTTCCGACCATCAACCTGGATCAGCCGGTAGATACACTTATCGCCGAACTTTCCAGATACCCGGTGGGTTCGCGTCTTAAACTTTCAGGCACCCTGATCGTCGCGCGTGATGCCGCCCATTTAAGACTTAAGAAAATGCTCGACAGCGGACAACCACTGCCCGAATATTTCAGGAGCCATCCCATCTACTATGCCGGACCGGCCAAAACTCCTCCCGGTCTGCCCACCGGAAGCTTCGGACCTACTTCCGCTCAGAGAATGGACAATTATGTTGAGGACTTGATGAAAGCCGGCGCCTCCAGGATAATGCTGGGCAAGGGAAACCGTTCGGAAAAAGTGGTCGAAGCCTGCCGGCGCTACGGCGGATTTTATCTCGGGACGATCGGAGGAGCTGCGGCTGTTATCGCTAAGGAGCATATAATTTCCAGCGAACTGGTGGATTTTGAGGACCTGGGCATGGAGGCGGTCAGAAAGATTGTGGTTAAAGATCTCCCGGCTTTTATAATCATCGACAACCGCGGTCACAAACTGTATTGAACGATAGAGATTTTTAACCGCCCGACTCTTCGATCCGGATCAAATCCAAAAAATCAAGGTCAGTACGGATTCTACTAAAACGACCCAATCTGCGACTTAATGTCTGGTTAATGTCTGGTCTGAGCCTGTTGATTGCTGCCCCCTAAATAACTTTAACCAGCGCCCCCCAGCGCTTATCAAGAGCAAACCCTTCCTTCATGAAGAAAAAAGGTATCAGATAATGGGTCATTATCATTTTCAGGCCGAAGCCGGTCATCCGGCCGATGAAGTCCCTCAGCATGGCTTTCCCCAGACCTCTGTTCCTGTAATTTTCTGAGACCACAATGCCCTCAATAAATACAACCTGATTCGAAAGATTTCTGAATGAGATACCGCCGGCCAGAATTCCTTCAGCATCGATCAGGACCATGTTTTGATTTGTCTGGGAAATAACCCTGGGATAGTTTGCCCGCAAAAACAGCCGATAAAGCTGCCCGATCTCTGAGGGATCATAAGTCTGGCGGAAGGTGAACTGATTTCCCTGGTGATCGCTGATTACAGATTTGATCACTACCCTTTCCTGCCCGAAGTCCCCGCTTTTAATAAAACCGGGCTCTTTTACCTGAGAACTCATCGGAAATACCATCCGGCTGAAAACCTGAAGATCTATCTTCCTTTTCAGGAAGGACTGAAGCTCTGAAAGCTCAAGAAACTGGACCGGCCTTTTATCAGGCCTTTCCTTCATTCTGGACAGCAATTTTTCAAATGCTCTGGTG
>JBASPX010000066.1:0-23286 GCA_049659625.1 Candidatus Saccharicenans sp.
AATCCGGAAATCAGGCCGATTCCCAGAAAAAGAGCGGCAATTTCTTCCATGTACCAGCCTTTCTTTAGTATTCCGTAAATCAGCAATCCGACGCCAGCAAAAAGGCAGGCAATGACCAGCTTCTGGGAAGTCCCCCACTCGAGAGCCGCGGCTGAATTTTCCTGATGGTGAATCCGCTCGCGGTCAAGGTCATAAACCGGGCTAAGCTCGGGATTTTTCCTGACCTTTTCCGCATAGACCACAACAAAAACTATGGCGATGATCGTACCGATAATCCATAGAATGAGTCGGTATCCCAGCCCCGAGTACAGCGGCAACTCCGCAAAACCCTGGGCGATGCCGACGGTGAAGGGATTAAAGAAAGCGGCCGCAAAGCCCACCGCCGAGCCGACGAACGGAATGGCCACCCCGACTACCGAATCGTAACCCATGGAAATGGCAAAAGGAATAAAAATCAAAACAAAGGGGATAGACTCCTCAGCCATTCCGTAAACGCTTCCGGCCAGCGAGAAGATAATCATCAGCACCGGTATGACCAGTATCCTCAGCCGGGGATTGCGGCTGAAGAAAGCCGCCAGCCGGTGGAT
The DNA here is from genome assembly GCA_049659625.1 of Candidatus Saccharicenans sp. Lineage (GTDB taxonomy): Bacteria > Acidobacteriota > Aminicenantia > Aminicenantales > Saccharicenantaceae > Saccharicenans. The sequence goes on from JBASPX010000066.1 coordinate 588, forward strand.
GCCGGCATCGATCGCCCCTGATTTAGTCAGAATACCGAAGGTGCCGCCGAAGATAAAAATCAGAAAAATTATCAGGGCGGCGTCCTGGAAGCCGCGAATCGGAGCGATCAGCAGCCACTCAGGACCGAGCCACCTTTTTTCAATCTGGTGATAGGTTCCGGGAACGGTAACCAGTCTGGTTTTACCCTGAACGGTTTTTTCAGCCCGGTCAAACTCGCCCGAAGGAAGCACCAGCGCCAGGAGATAAACCAGAATCACCAGCAGATAAATCAAAACCAGCGTATGAGGCAGCTTGAATCCCTTTTTCTTCATGTCTTAACCTCTATAAAAACACAGATCCTGAAAATCTGATTTTTTTTCTTGTCCTTTCCGAACAGGTCCTGGAAGGAGAAATGTTCCGCAATTTTCAGACACAGCCGACAGGCACAATGATAATTTTTTCATTGTTGCTGTCCTGTTTATTCTTCATAGATCATCTTCACCGTCATTCCGCCGTCAACGATCAGGTTGGTCCCGGTAATAAAACCACTGAGGGAAGAGGCAAGAAAAAGCACGGCATTAGCCACATCCTCAGGTTTTCCAACGCGTCCGGCCGGATGCTGTTTATGGTCAATTTCCCTGAGTACAGGAGCTTTCCTCTCTTTCCTTTTTTTATAAGCTGAAACCTCAACCCAGCCGGGGCTGATGGCATTCACTCGGATCTTTTTCGGAGCCAGAGAAATGGCCAGAGCATGCGTCAGCGCCAGCAGTCCTCCCTTTGAGGCTGAATAAGGCTCGGTGTTAGCCTCTGACATGAGAGCCCTGGTAGAGGCGATGTTTACCACGGCGCTCCCCTCCCCCAGGGCGGGAAGCAGATTTTTGACCGTCAGAAAAGCCGCTCTGAGATTAATATTTATTACTTCGTCCCACTCCTCCAGCGTAATTTCTTCGATGCTTTTCCAGCTTCCGACCCCGGCATTGTTCACCAGGACATCAATCTTTTCCCAGGCGGAGAGAACCTTCTGGCAACTTTGCTTGACCTGATCCGGTCTGGCAAGATCGCAGGTTATAAATTCCACCCGGGACCTGAAATCAGAAAGGAAATCTTCAAGCGCATCGTTTATAGCTTCTTCATCCTTATCAAGAGCTACAACCTTTGCCCCGTTTCTGAGAAAAGCCAGGACGGTTACCAGACCGATTCCCTGGGCGCCGCCTGTGACCACGGTTATTTTATCCTTGAATTCAGGTAGCGAGAAAAAATCCATCTTTTACCTCGTTTATCGGTGGAAGCTTTCGCCGATGAACCTGAGAGCATCCAGGATGCCGGTTCGCCAGTAGCTCCAGGTATGCCCGCCGTCGCGGACCCTGAATTCGTGGGGAATTTTCCGGTCGCGCAGAGCCACATGCAGGGCGGCATTTCCCCTGTAAAGAAAATCGTCATCGCCGCAATCGATGTAAAACCGCACGCTTTTAATTTTCTCCACCGGCAGGTTTTTGATCAGGTCCAGCGGGTTGTAGCTTCTGAAATGAGCTGTCAGACGGTCCTTGCCTTTAAGCCCGGGGCCGAAAAGCGGAGCGAAGATACGTTCGTAAACTTTTTCCTCCGTGGAGATGACTTCTTCATCGGTCCAGACGGCAGCGCTGAAAGGAGCCGCCGCCGCAAACATTTCCGGATGACGCAGGGCGTAAATCAGCGTCCCCCAGCCTCCCATCGACAGACCGGCAATGGCTCGAAACTCCTTCTGCGGACGGGTGCGGTAGGTGGCGTCGATATAAGGTATGAACTCCTGAAAGAAAAAGTCTTCATAACGGACTTTGTTCTGATAATCGTTTATGTACCAGCTGACACCGCCGTCGGGCATGACGATGATCATCGGGGGAATGAGTCTCTCGGCGATCGCCCGGTCAGCCGTCAGGTTAACCTCCCCGAACTGCACCCAGGCAGTGTCGTTGTCGGTGTAACCGTGGAGCAGATAAACCACCGGATAACGCCGGGTGGATGTTTCATAATCCGGAGGCAGATAAATAGTATAGCGAACTTCTTTCCCCAGAATCTTGCTCTGAACCGTCAACCCTTCAAGAACCCGACCGGATTCCGAAGCGACAGCCGGCGCAATAGCATAAATTAAACAGGATAAAATTAAGAGCAGAAAAATCAAAACCGGCTTAAAATTTTTGACCTTCACATTATGCCTCCTCTTATTTACTTTTTTCTTCCTAAAACATGCTTTACCAGATTAGCGGCAGCTATTTCTCCTGAAACTCATGACATTTCAAATTTCTTTATTTCAGCACCTGATATGAAATTCTGGCGCGAGCCTCTCATCAGCTCAAACACTTATACAACAACATGGCGTTCTCAGTCAAAAGGCAGTATTCTGACGGGTAGCAAAGCAAAGTTTCAGACAGGAAATCATGAAGCACCGCCGGTTAACCCTCGCTCTCAGAAATTAACTTCGCCTCAAAGGTTTTTTCAGATAAAATGAAGAAGCTGACACCAGAAACGAGTCATTAAATTTTTGGGAGATAAATAAGACATGATCGAAAAAACTTACAACTTCACCCGGACCACGGAAAAAATTATCGAAAGAATCGTGGACGATGGGAATGTGGCCATCAACCATATGGTTCTGAATAAGGGCGAAGCTCTTCCCGAACACTATTCCAATTCAAACGTTTATATGATCATAATTCGAGGCACCATTACTCTTCAACTTGGCCATCAACCGGCACATAGCTACCAGGCCGGGACGATTGTCAACATCCCTTATAACGTCAGAATGAACGTCAGCAACCAGCAGGAGGAGACTCTGGAATTCTTCGTGGTCAAAGCTCCGGCTCCCCGAAATTTCAAGCCCTGATGGCGAAAATTTCAGGGATGAGAAAAGAACTGTAGAAACGGCGGTGATGAACCTGCGGGCTGGACATATCCGGAAGATTAATCTATAATTTTTAGCCTTCGGGGAGTAGCGCAGCCTGGTTAGCGCACAGCGTTCGGGACGCTGGGGTCGTGGGTTCGAATCCCTCCTCCCCGATATTTTTTTTATTGCTCCCTTCCGCTTACCTTCCCTGATTAAAAATTTCTGTTGTTTTCTTTTTCAGGTTAGGTATATTAGAGTTGACCTTATAAGGAGGGAAGGGCATCATGATAAAAGAAATCTCCGGGGTAACGGTTGAACTGGTTAGGGGGGATATAGCTAACCAGCCGGATATCACAGCGATAGTTAACGCCGCCAACGCTTACCTTCGTCCGGGCGGTGGAGTGGCTGGAGCCATTCACCGGGCAGCCGGGCCAGGTCTTGAGGAAGAATGTCGTAAATACGCCCCGATAGAACCGGGTCAGGCGGTAATAACCGGAGGCCACAACCTGCCGAATAAATACGTCATCCATACACTCGGACCCGTCTATGGCGTCGATAAACCAGAAGAAAAACTGCTGGCTGACTGCTATCGCAATTCACTTAAACTGGCAGAAGAACATGATGTTGACTCCATAGCCTTTCCAGCCATTTCCACCGGCTACTTTCGCTATCCGCTGGAAAAAGCCACCGAAGTGGCTCTGCGCACGGTTCTGGAGATGATTCCTGAACTTAAAAAGGTGAAAAAAATCAGGTTCGTTCTTTTCAGCGACTCTGACCTTCTGGTTTATGAAGCTGAACTCAGCCGGCTGACCGGTCAGAGCGGCTGAGCAAATTCAACAGGCTGATTTTTTCACCAGCGAGCCGATTTGCACCTAACTTGTTGAAAATCTCAACCTTAAAGCTTATAATCAGCTTTAATTTTACAGCGGAAGCAGAGACCGGAACTTTTGCCAGAAATATATGTAACTGACAGGCTGAACACAACTTCAGAAGTTGATATCAAGAATCTTCAGCAAAAAATAAAAAAACCCGTCTTCAGACAGAAAAATGATTTTTATAACAGCAATATAAATAAAAACGACACCTGATATAGCTGCCATGGACCAGGAAATAAACGAAACCTCCACCCAGCTGCTGCCGCGTCTTATCGCCCTCAGCAAGAAGTTTTCCTGGAGGCAGACTTTTTACGCGCTGAAATACCCGAACTATCGACTCTGGTTCTGGGGGCAGTTGATTTCAGTTTTCGGCTCCTGGATGCAGATGACGGCTCAGGCTTTTCTCATCTATGAGCTGACCCATTCTCCAGCTTACCTTGGATATGCCGGATTTGCCGCCGGCCTGCCCAGCTGGCTGTTCATGCTCTACGGTGGAGTGGTGGCTGACCGTTTTCCCCGAAGGCGCATCCTTATAATCACACAGACTTTGATGATGCTTCTGGCGTTTGTCCTGGCCGCTCTGGTTTACCTGAAGCTAATACAGCCATGGCATATCATCGTTCTGGCTTTCTGCACCGGGATCGTCAACGCTTTCGACGCTCCGGCTCGTCAGGCCTTTGTCCTGGAAATGATCGAACCTGACGCTCTTACTAACGCCATCGCCCTGAACTCGGCTTTCTTCAACACAGCTCAGGCGCTCGGCCCGGCCGCCGGCGGTCTGATTTATGCTGCCCTCGGACCGGCCTGGTGCTTTACCATAAACGGGTTGAGCTTCATAGCGGTCATCGTCGCCCTGGCCCTGATGAAACTCAGGCCTTTTATTCCCCGGTCGTCGAACAATTCAATTGTGGAGGATTTGAAAGAGGGAGTAATTTACGTTCTCAAGCACGGCACCATCCGGCTTCTTGTTCTGACCGTAGCCGTCACTACCCTATTCGGTCGGGCTTTCATCACGCTGCTCCCGGCCTGGGCCGTTCAAATTCTCCATGGAGATGCCCGGACCAACGGCTTTCTGCTCACGGCTTCCGGTCTCGGTTCGCTGATCGGCGCTCTTTTTATAGCCTCATTCAGCCATCATCTAACACGAGGCAAACTGCTGATGGCCGGAATGTTTTTCTATCCGCTTTCGATCATTCTTTTTGCCGTGTCAAGATTCCTCCCGCTTTCTCTTTTGTTTCTGCTGATTTCCGGATTTGGCGTCATCATAATCTACAACCTATGCAACGCTCTGGTTCAGCTTCAAACTCCGGAAAACATGCGCGGACGGGTGATGAGCATTTACAGTTTTGTGTTTTTCGGCCTTATGCCCTTCGCTTCCCTGTGGATCGGTCAGGCTGCCAATCTGCTCGGAGAAAAGCTCCCGGTTCTGGCTTCAGCCATAATCTTTCTTGTCTATTCCGTCGTGATTTTCTTTTCCGCCGGTCATCTGAAGAAACTGAAATAGCTCCAGGCAAAGTTCTGCCACTTCCAGTTAACACGGCCGGACCTGAAGCCTGTCTCCGACAGTCGACAATTAATAAGGCAAAAATTCAGACATGCCGGGAAAAAACCTGCTTTCTTCGTTTTCGCTCTGGAATGAAAGATAACCAACAGACCGGAACGCGGTTTCCTGCCGTATGCGGTTTTAACCTAAAATTCCTTCAATTCCACGAGCTCGTAAGCCTGTCTGCCCAGCCCGATTTTCTCTCCATACTCGAGCTGCGTCGACCAGTCAATATTGTATCCTTCCCGGAAAGCATCGCGGCCGGCCGTCTTCAGCACCAGGTCGATCGAAGCTCTATCGACAGCCACCGGATCCAGCGAGCCGACGATACCCACATCCTCGACGATGGCCGGTTGATTTTTCGCCATGCAATCGCAGTCCTTCGTTACCTGAATTATAAAGTTCAAAAAGCAGATTCTGTCTCCGAAATGGTTTTTCACGGCCAGGGCGTATTCAGCCATTTTTTCCTGAAGCCGCCGCGAGTCCTCGTCCCATTTCATCTTCACCGCCCCGTATTTGCAGGCGACTAAACATTCGCCGCAACCGATGCATTTTTCATCGTCTATCATCACATAATTTTCCGTCTGAACGATGGCCCCGGCCGGGCAGTATTTCAAGCAAAGGCCGCAGTTCCGGCATTGTTTTGCGTTGACCCTCGGATGAACCACCGAATGCTGGTCGAGCTTCCCCGCTCTTGAAGCGCAGCCCATTCCCAGGTTCTTGATGGCTGCCCCGACTCCAGTCTGAACGTGCCCGGTCACGTGAGTCAAACAGACCATGACATCAGAATGAAGGAAGGCGCTGGCGATACGCGAGGCTTTCACCCTCTGGCCGTCAACTCTTACCTCATCCTTCTCCCTCCCGACCAGTCCGTCAGCGATTATGATCGGAATCTTCACCACGTCAGGGGTGAACCCGTGTTCCCAGGCGAGCCGGATATGCTCGACAGAATTTGACCTGTTCCCCACATACAGGGTGTTGCTGTCCGAAAGAAATGCTCTCTGGCTTTTTTTCAAAATTTCCTCGATGATTCCGGTGATCCAGCGCGGCTTGATGTGTCCGGTGTTGTTTTTCTCACCAAAATGAATCTTCAGAGCGACAAAATCTTCAGGCTGAATCTTATCATTCAGACCGAGCGTTCGGTAAACGGCCCTGGCCTTCCGGGAGATTAACCCGGCCTCTTCCTTACGTGTGGCTCTTATTAAATAAACTTTGCTCCTCATGTGCGAACCTCATCAATAATTAACTCAAAAGATAGACGAAAAATGTCAGCCTGGCAACTGTCTGTCAGAAAAATATCAGGCCGGCTCACCTGACGAGCAGCGAGCGCACGGTCTCGACGCCATCTCCAAGGGTGAAAGCGTAGCCGATACTCAGAAGCGTCTTCTCGATGGCGTCAAAGGCAAAAATAATCTGGTCCCTGGTGAGGTTTCCCATATGACCCAGGCGGAAAACCTTCCCGGCGGTCGGACCGAGGCCGCCGGCCACCACCACCCCGTTTTCATACAGTTTCCGTCTGAATGCCTGATCATCCAGTTCTTCCGGGTAGCGAATGACCGAGAGGGTGGCGGCCAGACAGGTTTCATCGGTGTAGGTGATAAAACCGAGAGAATTCAGCCCGCGGCGTATGACCGAGGCAAATCGTTCGTGCCTCTCAAACCTTTTCTCCAGCCCCTCTTCCAGAACAATCCTGGTAGCTTCGTAAAACGCTCTGATTTCGTTGACACAGGGTGTGGAAAAATATCTATTCGGATTTTCCATCACCGGCAACCAGCGCATGATGTCGGCGTAATAGGCTTTTACCCGATGCAGCTTGCGCCTCTTTTCCATCGCCTTCGGTGAAAAAATATCTATGGCCAACCCCGGCGGAGCTCCCAGGCATTTCTGGGCAGCCGTAAGAATGACGTCTATTCCCCAGTCGTCCATCCTTTCTTCAATGCCGCCGGTGGCGCAGACGCCATCAACGACAAAAAGTGTTTCGGGAGATATCTCATGCAGGATTCTGGCATACTCCTTCACCGGAGCGCAGGCTCCGGTGGCTGTATCCACATGGGTACAGACGACGATATCGTAATGATGCCTCTTGAGTTCTGCCCTGAGCTCCTCCGGCGTCACCACCTTTCCCCACTGACTCTGCAAAAGCTGAAACTTCAGCTCAAAAGCCTCGCAGATTTCCGCCATGCGATTTCCAAAAAAACCCTGCGAGACCACCAGCACCCGGTCAGAGTCGGCGGTAATGTTGAGAAGGGCGATCTCCATGGCCAGAGTGCCGGCACCGGCCACGATAAAAGGCTGACCGTCAGTGGTAAACACTATCTTCTTCATATTTTCCACCGCTCCGGCCAGTTCTTTTTCCATCTCCGGGCTGATATGAGAGACGGTCGGTCTGGCCAGTGCCTCAAGAATCCTGTCAACCACCGGGCTGGGACCTGGAATCAAAAGAAGCTTCTGCTGGCACATGATAATTCCCCTTTACCATCTTTTTTCTTGATAATATAACATTTTTCAATTTTAGTTAAAATTAAAAATTTTCACCGGCTTTAATCAAGAAAACGGAGAGTATAGCCGGCTCAAACTTTACACTCTTTTTAATCCCGCCATCTTCCAGATTTCTCCTTCAGAAGAGTAAAGGCTTTCCGCTGAGATTAAATTGAGCCGGCTGTTTGAAGCCTGCCGGACGCTCCGTGAGATCCAGGGAAGAACTCGACTTTCCTTCGTCAGTCTCGAAATTCCTTTTCAACGTTCGGGCCAGCTGTGTTATCATAACTCAAAAAATGTTCATAAGGAGCCGGAGATGAACGTCAGAAAAAAAATAAGCCTGAAAATTTATTTATTTCTGCAGGCCGCAACCTTCTTGCTGCTTTCTTTTGCCGGAATCAGCTGCCAGAAGACGGCGGCGAGCAAAGCCGAACTGGTGATAATCGGCAAAATATTTACCGGCCTCGATTCCCGGCCTTTTGTTGAAGCTCTGGCCGCCGCGGACGGGAAAATCTTAGCCTGCGGCACCGCCAGAGAAATAAAAAAGTACATCGGATCGGAAACCAGGGTGATCGAACTCAAAGAGGGAGTGGCCATTCCGGGACTGATTGACGCTCACACCCATTTTGCCTCGGGGGGCCGTTCGCTCATAGAACTCAGTTTCCGCGGAGTTGACTCGGTGGAGAAAGTGCAGCAGATGATAGCTGAAAAAATCAAGGAGCTTCCGCCAGGAACTCCTGTGTTTGGCCGTGAATACGACCACACTCTCTTCCCGGGCCAGAAATGGCCGACAAAAGAAGACCTGGATAAAGTGGCCCCGGAAAACCCTGTGGTCATAAGGCGGGTAGACGGACACTCTGTCTGGGTTAATTCGCTGGCCCTTAAAATTTCTGGAATTGACGGCCGCACTAAGGACCCCTTCGGAGGAGAAATAGTGCGCGACCCGCGGACCGGTGAACCCACCGGTATACTCAAGGAATCGGCCATGGGCCTTTTAAAGGTCAGACCAATCATCAAATCCACCATCGAAGAAGATATCCTCCGGGCGCTCGACCATGCCCGCAAGCTTGGACTCACAGGAGTTCATGCCGACGCTGGCCTGGAACAGCTCGAGGTCTACAAAAAGCTCCGCTCCGAGGGCAGACTGACCCTCCGGGTTTATGCCTGGTTGCCGATAGAAGGCATAGATAAATACATCAGCCTTGGGCTGCGTCAGGGGCAGGGCGACGAATATCTGAAAATAGGTTTCCTTAAAGCCTTCATCGACGGCACCTTAGGCTCGGGAACCGCCCTGATGTTCGAACCGTTTTCCGACGACCCGACAAAGTCAGGACTGCCACAGTATCCGGAAGAAGTTTTCTACGAACTTCTGGAAAAAGCCTATGCCCACGACTTTCAGGTCGGGGTGCACGCCATCGGCGATAAGGGCGTCAACTGGGTGCTTAACGCAGTAGAAAGAGCCCAGAAAAAATACGGAAAAAAGGACCTGCGATTCAGAATCGAGCATGCCCAGATCATAAAACCGGAAGACTTTCCACGCTTCCGCGAACTGGGGGTGATCGCCTCGATGCAGCCGACTCACTGCACCACCGACATGCGTTTCTGCGAAATTCGCGTCGGTCGGGAGCGTTCGAAGTACGCTTACGCCTGGAGAACTCTTCTGGATAAGGGAGCGATTTTAGCCTTCGGTTCCGACTGGCCGGTGGAGCCACTGGATCCCCGGCGCGGCCTCTACTCTGCTGTCACCAGGAAAAACATAGAGTTTGACTATCCGGAAGGAGGCTGGTTCCCCGAGCAGAAGCTGACGCTGGCGGAAGCCATCAAATACTTCACCTGGGGCTCCGCCTATGCTTCTTTTGAAGAGGATCTGAAGGGGACCCTGGAGCCGGGCAAACTGGCTGACCTCACCGTTTTCGGCCGGGACATTTTCAACGTCGAACCGAAGGAAATTCTGACTGCTCCGATCGCCTACACCATAGTCGGTGGGAAGGTGGTTTACGAACAGAATTCCAGATAAAAACCTGAAACCTGCCAGAATGGCTTAAATAATCAACAGGAATAAGGCTGATTTCAGCATTCAGCCATACGCCTCCAGCCTTTTCTGCAGGCTGTCGAACGAATCGACCATCTCCGCCCCGTCAAGTCCTGCCGGGGTCATGGCGCTTTTGAGAATGAACACTTTTGAGATTCCTGCCTCCCTGGCTGCCATCAGGTCATAATGAGTATCGCCGACCACAGCCGTTTCCTCAGCTTTCACCCCGAAATTTTCCATCACCCGGAGAAAGGGCGCTCCGGCCGGTTTGTGCAGGCCGCTTTCTCTCGTAAGCACCAGGTCAAAATTCAGCTGGAATTTATCAAGAAGATGCCTGGTGTTTTCCAGCGTATTGTTGGTAACCAGCGCTCTTTTTATTCCCCTGTCGGCCAGCCACTGTAAAAATTCCCTGGCCCCTTCCTTAAGGACGGAATTTTCCGTCTGCTCATTTTCATATTTTTGAAGAAGAGCGTACTTCTCCGACCTTAAAGGCTCGGGCAGACCATCAAGGTAACCGAGAATGGAACCTCCGGTTACCCCGAGCTCTCTCCTGATCGCCGCCCAGTCGTAAGAATTCTCGACGATCGTTCCATCAAGGTCAAGAATAACCAGCTTCAGACTCATCTCGGGTATTATATTACCCGCCACCGGTCAGGAATTCAATCCGCAGGATCAGCCCTGATGGCGGCAGCAGCCTGTTGAAATTCATCAGACGCGATGGTGATCTTTAACCCTCTTGAAGACGGGGAACATTTGAAATGAAGACGACGAAAAAACAGAAATAAAAACAAAACTCTGCTGAAAAAATCACTCTGAAATTGACACCCGGTGGGAAATTTTGTATATATATGGTATCAAAGTGAAAATGAAGGGAGGTACAGCATGGGCAAATATCTGGCTATTGTTCTTGGCGTGATCTCCATGGTGGCCGGTCTTTATCTGGTAATCTTCGTCTGGTGGAGAGAATTTTACGAACTGGTTTTCGGTTTTATACCACCGATCCTGTTTTTCGGCGGACTGATTGCCATCATCGCTGGAATTTCCAGCATCAAGGACTCAATCAGACAGAAAAAGCTCGAAGCTGAAGCTGCCGCCCTTCAGGAAGAACAGAAAACCGAAGAAAAAAAGAGCGAGCAATAAGAGAGGCAGCAAGCCGCTCCCTTCTGGAATTATCCAGAGATATTTAATAAAATCACTACGTGAGCTTAACCATAAGTATTGTCCTTTCTTTTATTCTGACCTTTATAAATCAGTTTAACCATTCGCTGGAGACTGCGTTTCTCCAGAACGACCCGGAGCAGGTGGCCCAGCTTTTACCGGCCAGCAGTCCGGTGCTCATCACTCTCCCCGAGCCCTTTCAGATTTCGGATTTTTTTTCACGCGAACAGGCGAAGCTGATCATGAAACGTCTGTTCCGACAGACATCCACCTTAGAGTTCTTCATAGACCAGGAAAGTCAGCCGGTCATAGATTCCCGGGGAGCGATCATTCAGGCCAGATGGTCAATGGTCGACCGCACTGACAGACGGAAATATCTTTTCCGCCTTTATATCTATGTTTCTCCTGAAGAAAAAAACTTTCGGGGCAAGTTATTGAGGCTAAAAATTCGGGAATTGAGGGCAGAAAAACGATAGATGAAAATCCTCAAGGTTGTTATCGAGAATCTGCCGGCTGAAAACCGCCGCCGCTGGCTCCCGCTGACTGCCTGCGGGCTTTTTTTGTTAAGCCTGCTTCTATTGCCTGCCTCCACTCTGATGATAAAAAGCCGTTCGGTACGGTCAGAAGCAGAAACGATTGCCACCCTGAAAAAAAGCTCACAAAAGATAAGAACTGAGTTTTCTCATCTCCTCTCGCTTCTGGAAAAAAGAAAGGCCTATTTTCAAAACCACCTGCCCGGAGAAACGCCGGAAGAAATTTTTCTGGTATTTCAGAAGTCGGGCCTGGAAAAGGCCCATGAAGGGGTGGCCTGGCTGGCAGAAGACCTCACTCCTTTGCTCTGGCTCGGAAACACAGCAAACCTTAAAGGGCTTGCTGCCGCCTGGCCGGAGCAGAAGGAAAAGCTTCTTCCCGGCTCGTTTGTCGTTCAGGACCGCGCTTCTTTCTACCTGGTAAGTCTGAGCTCTTTCCCGGAAAATCATTACCTGGCCATTTTCGAGTTGCTGGCCTTTCAACCTCAGTTTCAGTCAACTTATCTGCGTGAATTTATAAGGCTGAAATCCATCAACAGAAGCAACGCTGACATAAATTTCTGGGACTTCCAGCAGGATACCGGGGCGCTGGAAAAATTTTTCTCCCGGACGCAGACAGACGAATACCTCAGCCAGCAAACAGAAGAAGTGGAGATAAGAACGCTTTATTTTCCGCTTCGCAATGAACAGCGAAAGATAGTGGCCACCGTTACCTTGAATTCTCTAAAACTGCAGAAACAGATGATAACCCTACCATTCCTGCTCAGGCTGTCTGGATTGATGTTGCTGATAATTTCACTGCTTCTGGCTGTTTACTGGCTTTATTCTTCCGGGCATCTTCTCATAAAAAACATATTCTGCCGTTATGCTTTATTTGCCTCCGGGCTGGTAATCATCAGATTACTATTTTCGCTGCTTACAGTCAGCCCTCCGTTTTCCCGCCTGAGAGTTTTCAGCCCGCAGGATCTCGGGCTGGACTGGCCGGCGGGACTGGCCTCTTCTCCCGCATCGTTCTCTGTCAGCTGCCTGCTGTTTTTCGCCCTCTCCATTATCACTGTTAAAATTTTTATTCCCGAGACGATTTCCAATCAGCAGCCGGATGGTCTTCCACAGGCTGTCAGCAATTCATCAATCTTAAGAACGGCTCTTCTGGCCTCGGGCTCGGTGTTTGCATTTTTTCTGGTTGCTTTGCTCACAGGAAAAATCGTCTCAGGTTCAAGCCTCAACCTTTTAAGTTTTCCTCTGAACCTGTCAGCAATTCTCATCTACCTGAGTCTTTTCCTGCTGCTGGCAGCCCTGCTCTCTCCGCCCCTTTTGCTTATGAGGAAGAAGCTTCCGGCCATTCGCCGGAAGGCGCTCCTTCTGGCCGCTTATTTTCTCCCGGCCGCCGCTCTGCTGATTCTGCTGAAACCACTTTTCAGGGCAGGTTCACAAGAAATTCTCATCACGGCGGTCTTCTGGTTGCTTTTCAGCGGACTGTTTTTGGCGCGCTGGAAAACCCTGATCCCGGCACTTCTCTCGCTCCTGCTGGTTTCCGGCTTTGCTTATTTTCTTCTTCGGGAATTTACCGCGACCAGGAGCGCCAGCCTTACAGAAAATGTCATGGCCTACCTGGTTTCTTCTCAAAAGAGCTGGGCTCGAATGGCTCTGCAGCAGTCCTTCGCCGAACTGAACAGAAGGTCTCGTGACCTTTACAATTATTTCAGGCGCCCGAATGATGGAGAATTTGCCCGCTCCCTCTGGAATCTGACACCGCTCGCCCGCTTTAACTGGAATTCATGCCTTTACCTTCAGAATCAGGAATTAAAACTTCTTTCCTCCTTCGCCCTGAACCTGCCGGTATTTGCCGAGCAAACAAACGACCTGCCGATCTCCACCGAGCCGGTCATAGAAGACCAGTATCTGGACATACTCGGACAGGAAAAACACTTTCTGGTTGGCTACCAGGACTTCAGCGACGCTGAAGGACACGGCGGTCGCCTGGTTATCTGGGTGAGCCTTGACCCGGAGCTTCTTCCGTTCTTCTATTCAGCCAATCCTTATTTCGAACTTCTCAGGTTGAACATACTTCCATCCCTGCAGCATTTTCCCGTCAGCCTGGCCATTTTTGACCGGGATGGCCGCTCGCTCTTTCAGCAGGAAAAACCCGGTTTGACCCTTCCCGCCTCTCTGAGAAAGAAAGCTATCGAGAACTACCGGGGTTTCTGGTCCGAAATGAGAGAAGGGAAAAACCGCTACCGGGCTTTTCTCACAGCCCCAGAAAAAGAAAAAATCTGCGTGTTTTATCTGAAAGAAAAATCGTGGCCCCGGGAATTCACTGATTTTCTGAAAATTTTCTACCTTTTCTTCATCTTTACCGGCATCGGCTTTCTTCCGCACGTTCTCAGAAAGAAACGCTGGCAGCTGTTCAGCCAGTCGTTTTCTTTTCGCGTTTATCTGGCTTTCCTGGCCGCCGGACTTATTCCCCTCTTCTTCTTCATCTTCTTCAGCCAGACGATCATGTCCAGAATATTCGCCGAAAGGTTTGTTCAGGAAGCCACCAGCCGGGCTTACTTTGCCCGGAGCATCCTCCACGATTTCATCAGCCTGCAGGAACAGGCCGAGCCGGCACCGGCGCCGGTGCCGGAAGAGCTGGTGTTCTGGATAAGCAGCACCCTGAACAATGATGTCAACCTTTACAGAAACGGGCTGCTTCTCTCCTCCAGCCGCCGCGAATACTTTGAAACCGGGATCCTCTCAGAAATGCTCGACGGAGAAATCTATTTCAGGCTGCGACATCAGCAGCAACCGCTGGTCGTAAGCCGTAAATCCTTCGGAAATTATTTTTACCGAACAGTAACCATCCCCTATCGGTACCTGGATGATGTTTATTTCCTGAACCTGCCGTTTCCCTTCGAAAAGCAGGAAATTTCAGCCACCAGAAGAGAACTTCTGGAATTTTTCCTGTTCGTTTCGATCTTTATCATTCTGCTGATCGCCTTCCTGGTCGGAACCATCAGGAGAATGGTGGTCACGCCGATCAACCGACTGATAAAAGCCACCCGGGCGGTTGGCCTGGGCAACCTCGACGTCAGGGTAGAATACCGGGCGGGCGATGAGCTGCAGAGTCTGATAGACGGCTTCAACGCGATGGTGGAAAATCTCAAAGCTCATGAAAAAGAACTGGCTGAACTCAGCCAGCGGGTGGCCTGGACAGAAATGGCCAGAAAGGTGGCTCATGAGATAAAAAATCCGCTCACCCCGATTCAACTCTCAGCCGAGCACATCCTCAAAGTTCACTCCGACCGTCATCCTGATTTTGACCGTATCCTGCAGGAATCAATCTCTTACATCATCTCCGAAGTGGAAAACCTCCGTCGGATTGCCAGCGAATTCATGACCATCGCCCGGGAAAGCGGCCTGGTTCGAGAAAAGTTCGACTTCAAAAAGCTTCTTCAGGACATCATCGGTCCGTTGAAAGAAGCCGCTTTCGGAAAAATTGAGTTCAGGTTAAAAACAGAGGGGAAAGATTTTCGGCTGTTCGGAGACCGGGGCAAATTGAAAGTTGCCATCAGAAATATAGTCATCAATGCTATTGAAGCCATCAGGGATTCGGGAAGAATTGATATCATCTTGCGAGCAAAGAACGGAGAACTGGAACTTCAGGTCGTCGATACCGGTTGCGGAATACCGGAAGAAGTTCTCAACCGTATATTCGAACCCTATTTTTCCACAAAAGAAAAAGGCACCGGACTCGGACTGGCTATCTGCCGGAGAATCGTCGAGGAACATCAGGGCAGCATCCGGATCCAGAGCCAGCCTGGCCGCGGCACGGCCGTGACCATCGTCCTGCCGCGCGGATTCTCAGACTGAACGTCCGGGCTGGTTAAGAAATGAAGTTTATGGTAATAATAGCCACTGGCTGTAAAATGAAAGAAACAACAACCGACGAGAGGCACAAATGAAAATACTGGTCACTTATTACAGCTTAACCGGAAATACCAGAAAAGTGGCTGAAGCCATACACCAAGCTCTGCCCGAGCCGAAAGAGCTCAAACCGCTGTCAGAGGTGGCAGGAGTGACTGACTATGCTCTGGTGTTTGTGGGATTTCCGGTCCACAGCCATAGCGTTCCGGCTAAAGTTGAGTCATTTCTGAAATCTCTGCCGGCCGGTCTGAAGACCGCTCTTTTCATGACCCACGGTTCCATCTCTGGCAGCCGCCTTTCAAGAGAAGCGATGGAGCAGGCGCTGGTGCTGGCCGGACATACCAGGATACTCGGAACTTTTTCCTGCCGGGGCAAGGTTTCACCGCAGGCGATGGAAATACTCGGCCGTTCTCCTGAACACGAGCTCTGGGCAGAAATGGCTGTAACCGCCAGAAATCATCCTGACGAAAATGACCTGGAGGACGCCAGGGCTTTCGCCCGCTGGATTCTCAGTCTGGCCAGACAGTGATCTTTGCCTCAGTAGTGTCTTATCCTCTTAAAACCCGAAACTTCAACCACTTCCAGCGTTTCCCCTGATTCTTTTTCCAGTTGATCAAGAAGTAAATTAAGCCCGAGGGTATCGCTGGCAATATGACCGGCAACGATGACATTGAGGTTGGCTTTTTTTGCTTTTTCCAGAGCTTCTTCGCTGTAATGCATGCCGACCAGGGTGGAGATGCCGGCAGCGGCCTGTTTTTCGTAAATGTCCTTTGAGCCCTCGGTGCCGCCAGTCATGTCCACATAAATTTTTCCCGCGCGGCTGGTTTCCGACCCTGAAAGGATTTTCGGGGGAACAGCATTCTGGCTGGAATATCTGTATTCGGGAATTTCCTTCAGGATTTCCAGGACGTCTTTCAACCGCTCGGGCTTTTTCTCCTGGAAAAGGTCAGAGAGATATCTGGTCACACAGTTATCTGCCGGCGTGTGAACGCAGGCGAAAGGAATGTTCAGCAGTCTGGCCACGTCCACAGTCCGATTGTGGTTAACCGGAAGAAGCCTTCTCTCCACCTCGCCGATTCTCTTTTCCATCAATTGCTCGGCCACACTGGGCGTCACTCCAAAAGCGGTCAGCAGGTCGATCTGCAGTTCCATCACCTGAAACAGCCTGGCCAGAGCTCGCCCTGTCGGATGATGAGCGAGCACCAGGTCTATCCGGCGGTCTGAATCGCGATTTAACAGATATGCCAGCAGAACTTCCGAACCGTCCATGTCTATTCCGGCAAGTATCCGCCTGATTTCCGTCTCCGGATCTCCGACCAGCACCCGGGTGTCAGAAAAAGGATTGAACAGACGATCCCGGTCAAAGATTTCCTTCTCGGCAGGGGAAAGTTTTTCGAAAGATTCTCTTTCTTCACGTAACAGCCTTTCGATTTCCTCTCTGGGTCTCGGGTCGTTCTTGATCCCGGTTTCAACGGCCAGCCGGTAAAAATCTTTTAATTTCATCTTCCGTCTCCCCGAAAGAAATTTATCCTTCAGTCCCTGGAAGCCTTAAACCTCCAGGCCCTTGAAGCCAAGTGTAACCCTTTAAGACAGATTTTTTCAACCTTCCTGGTTTCAACCTCGGTCTGAAGCTTTCGTTTCCGGCTCAGGTGGAAAAGAGCAAACTGCAAACGACCGACCTCGGTGGCCAGGTGGCAGATTTCAGCGTCAGCTCTGGAGATTCCCGCGAGGCCGCTTTTTTTACTGATAAGACGCTGCAGTCCGGCCCGGGTCCAGCCGCTGAAGCAGGCAGCCAGAAGTATGAAGTAAGTTATCAGGCGTTTTCTGAATTCTGCAAATTCAACCACGAAAACAGGTACCCGGCCTGAATCCAGCTCAGCCGGGCTGATCATCAACGGCCTGAAGGGGAAAATTTCCGTTTCTTTTCCGATATCTTGCAGATGTGCATCCTTTCCCTGAAAAAGGAAGTAAGCGAGATTTCTGATCTCGCCCGAAAACGAGAATTTATCAGGCACCGGAATAAGGAATTTATCGACCGGACTGCAGCTGAAGACGGGAAACAGCACGCTGTCGACCGGATTTTGTGCCAGCCTTCCGAGCATCCTCAGGCTCAAACTGAGCGGCGGCGCCAGAAAAAGATGGTTGAATCTCAAATCGAGACCGGAATCAACCGAGCCCTCCGGCGATGGTTTTTCAGAAGCTGCTCTACCCCGCTCTTCCTTCAGCACCGGGTTTACCAGACATATTTCTACCGCCAGTCGAAGCGCAGCCTCCGGCCGGCAGGCAGCCAGTTCCTCCACCAGCCAGATCAACTTGAAAAGTTTGCTCCCGGCAGGATCAGGCACAAATTCTCCGCGCAACTCGCGGATTGTTTGAACCGCGGGCGAATCGGGACTTTGCCACCATAAGGAAAAAGCTTCAGAATTCTGCCGGGCTGAGCTTTCAGCCATCGTCCGGCGTATTTTTTCTCTCAGAGAGCAGAGTTTTTCCGGCAGCAGGCATTCGATCATTTTCATTGAGAATATAAACGTTTCCGGGCTCACAGGCAAGCCCGCCGGCTAACCTCAGCTGTTTGACAGAAGCTTCATTATTGAGTAAATTTTATGACTATGCTCAGACTGATTTTTCTTGCTCTGCTTCTTTACCTTATCTACCTGATCGTCAGGTTTTTTCAGTCGATCGGCCAGCCATCAAAAAAAGATCGGTCTACGGCTGATTCGCTTCCGCGAAGGCGGATGGTAAAGGACGAAATCTGCAACACTTACATCCCGGAAGAGGAAGCGCTGAAAGAGACCTGGAAAGGCCAGGTTTATTATTTCTGTTCAGAAGAATGCCGCCAGAAATTCCTGACCGGAAAAAAAACGCCGGTTGAGAAAGCTTAATAGGCGGTAAACTTAATCGAAAAATCGGAAAATTCCCCGCGATACTCTTCCCAGAGGCAATCAACCCGGTCAACTCTGGCCAGCCGCGGGCCCTTTTTCAATTCTTCCAGAAAAAGCTCAAGCTTATCCCTCTCCCCTTCAGCCACCACTTCCACCCGGCCATCATAAAGATTACGCACCCAGCCGGTGATACCGAGAGTGCTGGCCACATGCTGGGCAAAAAACCTGAAGGCTACCCCCTGAACCCTGCCTGAAATGAAAGCATGAAACCTGGCTTTCATGTGTTAAATTTTACCACATTGAATTAGCCTGAAAAATGGTTCTGGCTGAACCCGTGTGGCTGCAATTATTATATGTTTTAGGTTAAAATTTATTCATGAAAAAATTTCTTCTGACGGCAGCCGGATTTGACCCGACGTCCGGGGCAGGAGCCACGCTGGACCTCAGGGTTTTCCGTCGTTTCGGCTACTACGGTCTGGCCGTTCTGACCTCGGTCACCGTCCAGAATTCCCGCCGGGTTTATGAATATCTTGACCTGCCTCCGGAGTTCATCCTCAAACAGTACAGAAAATTAACGGCTGATCTCCGCCCGGACGGACTCAAGCTGGGCATGCTCGGAAGCAAGAAAGCTTTTCCCGCTATAGAGGAAATTCTGTCGGCAAGCAGGGAGATCCCGGTGGTGGTGGACCCGGTCTTCCGTTCTTCCTCGGGCTGCTGGCTCCTGGAAAAAGAAAGCCTGAAAGACTTCCTTAAGTTAATTAAAGGGAAAATAACCCTGTTAACGCCAAATCTGGCCGAAGCCTCTCTAATCACCGGCAAAAAAATAGATCGACCGGAAAGAATGGTCGAGGCGGCCAGGAAAATTACGGAAATGATTGACGGAGCCTGTCTGATTAAAGGCGGCCATCTGAGAGATCAGGCCTTGGATGTTCTTTACGACGGTCAGAAGATATATGAGATTAAAAAGAAAAAAATTCCGCTCGAGGTCCATGGCACCGGTTGCTTTTTCTCCTCCGCCGTACTCTGCTTTCTGGCCCGCGGAGAGAAACTGCCCTCTGCCTGCCGGGAGGCATCATCCGCCATCAAGCAGGCTATGAAATCTACGATAAGAGGAAAAGGCCGGTCGCTTTTTGCCATTTAATTTACGATTCTCATTTTAATTATTGCCGGATATCAGCAATCCATGTTTTGCTGCCGTGTTAAACAAAAAAATAAATGATCCAGGTGTCTGTCTTCTTAAGTTTTCAAATTCGCAGAAATAATTTATTCGCCTGACCGTAGCAACCCGAAAGTTTTCCAGGTGGTCAGAAGCTTATTCCTGTGGAGAAGAAGATCATATAAAAGCAGTTGATACTTCTTAAAAAGTTGGACCTCTGGCCCCATCTATTCTGAAGTTTGAGGTTCTTAATTATCGGATTTTGCCGGGATGAGCTTTTCTTCCTTTTTTAAGAATTGACCGATGGCCGCTTCGGAAAAAGCCCAGGGGTGATAGAGGCCGTTAAGATAGAGAGAAATCTGATCCCGGTAATGCCGGCTGAGGAAATGGCCGCTCTGGCCTGAGGTGATGACTGAAAGCGACCTGTCAAAATCAGAGAAATCGATAATCAGGCGGCAGGAAGCGCCTCCAGCCGTCTCAAACCCGGCGGTGGAGAAACTTGCTCTGACAGTTGTGCCGTCACCGATCATCGGATAGCTGCCGGCATTAAAAAATCCCAGAAACCATTTCTGCCCGAGAAGATGGCGGTAAGAAAGACGATGGAGAACAGCCCAATCCCATTTTTCCCGGCTGGATCCAAACTTTTTCTTCAGAAACTGCTGCGCCCGGAGCAGGGCCATCTCTATCAACTCGTCTCTGGTTTCTATTTTTTCCGTTGCCTTTATGTCAAACCAGCGAGAACCCGGGTCATCCAGAATTCTTTCGAGACCAGCTTCTTTGACCCGGAAATAGTCTGCAATCTGGCGGTAATAAGAGTGGAAATCATCCTCAAAGGTCAGACGTTGAAGCTCATCCCAGAAAACTTCGAAGATAGCTGGAGCCAGTCCCTCTCTTACCTGCCCGTCCCACTGAATCAGAAGTTTTCTGGCCTCTTCCGCCGCCGGGTTATCCAGCTGAATTCCGCTGAGAACTTTCTTCACCCTTTCGGCCCGCCGCGAAAGGACATCGTTCTGTATGCTGATCATGCTTTCAACCGAATGTTTATCTCTGGCCCTGATGAGTTCTTCAATTCTTTCCTTCCTGTCAGATGATATCCAGTCAAAACTGAGATAATGAGGATAATTTTCCGGATAGAGGTTGCTGTTGGCGGTAACGATGAAGCCCGAAGGCGGGTTAAACAGATTGGGCTTGTCCTCTTCCGAAAGATAACCGGTCCAGGCGGCATCGTCCCTCCAGCCAGGGTAGGGATAAACCGCAGTTTCTTTTTTTCTGACCGGAATTTTCCCTGAAAGGTAATATCCGATATTGCCCTCGACGTCAGCGTAAACAAAATTCTGGGAAGGGTTTTCAAAAAGCCTGAGGCCACGCCAGAATTCTTCCCGGTTACGAGCTTTATTTATGAGATACAGACCAACCACCGTCTGGTCTCCATCGTAAATGGTCCAGCGCAGGCTTGTCGGCATCTCGCAGTTCAGATAGAAGGGATTTATCATCGGGCCTTCTTCCACCCAGCGAATGTTTATGGTGTAGGGATCTTTCTGTCCGCGGATCTTGATGACCTCCCGCCGGAACTTAAAAGGTTTCCATTCTCCGTTCCGGAAGTATGATTCCTCGCTCCAGTTGACCTGCTCCACATAGATATCCTGAACATCCACGTAAGAATTGGTAACACCCCAGGCAATATGTTGATTATGGCCGATGACCACCAGGGGCACTCCCGGTATGGTAACTCCCGAAACTTTATATTCCGGACATTCCAGGTCGATTTCCATCCAGATGGGTGGTAGAGAGATCAGAAGATGCGGATCGTTTGCCAGAAGAGGTTTTCCGCTTTCAGTAAGTTCACCCGATATAACCCAGTTATTGGAACCCATAACTGCCGGCGACTCGACCTGACTGAGACTCAAGATATCGAGCCTGACTTCAGGATCGGGGGGAAAATCAATTCCGGGTTCAAGAAGTTCAAGACCGCTGCCACCGCTCAGTTTCATGATGTTCATCCTGGCTATTTCCGAACTCAGGTCGGCAGCCAGGCTCATGGCCAGCACATATTTTATGGAGAGTGTATCTTCAACTCTCCAGGGTTCAGGCCGGAATCTCAGGACGATAAATTCAGGCGCCCAGTTCCACCGCCGGCTTTCCATCCAGGCATTCACCCCGCGGGCATAGGCGGCCAGGAGCATTTTCACCTCTTCCGGGAGTTTCTGATAATCTCTTTCAATGGCCACCGGAAAACCGAGCGTGCGGCTGCGAAGGTCATAGCTCAAGCCGGGTTTTCCCAGGATTTCCGCCAGCCTTCCGTTAGCCAGCCGGCGGAGCAATTCCATCTGCCAGAGTCTTTCCCTCGCCTGGATGTAACCTGCCGCCAGGAACAGATCGTGCTCATTTTCAGCTTTAATATGTGGAATACCCCATTTATCCCACTTGACGGTTACCTGAGATTTTAATCCCGGGATCGAGAGTGTATCCCTCGGAACCGGAATTGAAGAACGAAAAATAATGTAAACAAACAAAAAAGCTCCCAGTAAAAGGAATATCAATACCGGGATTATGTATTTAAAAAAACGAAATTTTCTCATCATCAATTCTCCTATTCCGAAGCTAAATTTTGTTTTTCGCCTGCAGAATCTCTCAGGATCCGGTCAGCTTTTTTCAGCATCTGAGGAGGGAAATTAACTCCCTGGCGTGCGGCTGCATCTTCGTTGATCACAAATATTACCCGGTCAATGTACTGAAAAGGTATTCGGGCCGGGCTTTCCCCGTTAAATATTCTAGCCACCAGCTCACCTGCCTTCTGACCTATCTCATAGAAGCCGAACCCCATCGAGGCGCAGGCTCCGAGCTCGGCTCCTGAGGAGAAAGCCGCAAAAAGCGGCAGACGGTTTTCATCGGCCAGGCTGGCCACCAGCCTGAAATTAGCGTTGATGGTGTTATCAGAAACAGGAAACAGGACCTGAACTTTTTCCCGCACCAGCGATTGAATGGCCTGGACGATATCACCGGCCCCGTTTATCGGTTCGCTCACCATTTCCAGCCCGAATTCTCCAGCCGCTTCTCTCATCAGCTGCCAGTAATATTCGGAGTTGATTTCCGAAGGAGTCCAGATGGTTCCGATCCTCTTTTTCCCGGGCAACACCTGGCTGATGAGTTCCAGCACCTGTCTGAGGGGAGCAGTCGAGCAAACTCCGGTTACTCTCGGGTCGTGGTCAACCGCTGTCCTCCCGGCTCTGACAATATAAGGATTGGCCACAGAACAGAAAACTACAGGCTTTTCAGCAGAAGCTATCATGGCAGCCTGC
>JBASPX010000067.1:0-22568 GCA_049659625.1 Candidatus Saccharicenans sp.
GCCTTATAATCTCTTTGAGCCATCGTAATGAAATACCTCCTTTCTTTATTTTGATTACTGTAAAAGGAGAGTTTACGATGGCTCACTCCTTAACGCAATTTGCGAACTATTTTGTACACCAGCAAAAAATTCAGGAGGTAATTATGAGGTTTAAGGCAAAATTAATTGGCGGTTTAATCCTGTTTGGATTGCTGCTCAGTCCGTTCCTGATCCGGGCAGATGAGGGAATGTGGATGCCCCATCAGATGAAGATGCTGAACCTGCAGCAGCTCGGCCTCAAAATGAATCCCGAAGACCTGTACAAAACCGATGGTACCGGCCTGATGAGTGCTGTGGTCAATCTTGGCGGTGGCACCGGCGAATTTGTCAGCCCTGATGGCCTCATCCTTACCAATCACCACGTGGCTTTTGGCGCTATTCAAAGGGCCTCAAGCAAAGAGCATGATTATATAACTGAAGGTTTTCTGGCCCGAAGCCGCGAGGAAGAAATTCCCGCTCTGGGTTATACCGCTGATATCCTTCTCGGTTATGAGGAAGTTACCGCCAAGATTCTTTCCAGGGTAAAACCGAGAATGACCCCGAAGCAGAAGTATGAAGCCATCGATTTAGCCATAAAGGAAATAGTAGCCGAGGCCGAAAAAGCCGGACCGGACATCAGGGCCAGCGTCGTTTCGATGTACAGCGGCAATCAATATTATCTCTACCGTTTTAAAAGAATAAAGGATGTGCGTCTGGTTTATGCCCCTCCTCAGGACCTGGGTAATTACGGTGGGGAAGTGGACAACTGGATGTGGCCCCGCCATACCTGCGACTTTTCCTTCCTGCGAGCTTATGTTTCGAAGGATGGGGTTGGCGTTGACTACAACCCGGAGAATGTTCCCTACAGGCCCAAAGTCTGGTTAAAAATTTCCACTGAAGGGATAAGGGAAGGGGATTTCACCTTTGTCATGGGCTATCCGGGCCGCACCTACCGTAATAACATGGCTGTGGAGATCGAATACGATTTCAACTCCATGGTCAGGCGAATGGCTGAGTTTCAGGACATAATTAATTTCATCGAAACAGTGACCAGAGGTGATAAAGAAAAAGAAATCCGTTACTCTAACATGCTCAAGGGGCTCTACAATTCACTTAAGAACATGCAGGGTAAGGTCGAGGGGATGAAGAAAGTGAACCTAATTGCCAGAAAGAGAGAACAGGAAGAACAACTTCTGGCCTGGGTTAAAGCCAGCCCTGAACGCCAGAAAAAATACGGTCAGGTTCTGGACCTGATGGACAGCTACATGAAACGTTACGACCTCTACGCTTCCCGCAATGAAATTCTGAGCAACATCATCAGCCCATATTTTGGCTCCACTGTTCTCTCCCAGGCTTACACCATCTACCGAACGGTCGAAGAACGCCAGAAACCGGATAAAGACCGCGAAGCCACTTACCAGGAAAGAAATCTTCCGTACGTAAAACAGAGGATTCAGCTGGCTGAACGCAGCTACGTGTTTGACACCGACCGGGAATTTTTCAAGCATCAGCTCAAAAAGCTGATGAACCTGCCTTCAGAAAGAATACCGTCGGCTCTAAGGCCTGTGTTTTCCCGGAAATCGGAAAAAGCTATCGAAGAGTTCGTCGATAATCTTTACGAAAACACCATCCTCGGCAATCCGGAAGAGCGCCTGAAGCTGCTCGAGCTCAAACCTGCCGAGCTGATGAAGTTGAACGACCCGTTCATCAATCTGGCCGCCGAGCTGGAGAAAGAACTCAAGGTGGTGCGCGAGGAAAGCAAAGCCTGGGCTCAGGAAAGAGCTGATATCAAGAAGCTCTATGAAGCCGCGCTTCTCGAAATGAAAGAGGGGAAGCTGGCTCCTGACGCCAACGGCACGATCAGGTTTACCTATGGACTGGTTGAGGGCTACAGCCCGCGCGACGCCGTCATCTACAAACCGATAACCACGCTAAAGGGCGTCATGGAGAAAGAAACCGGAGAATTCCCCTTCCGCGTTCCTGATAAGCTGAAGGAACTTTATAAGAAAAGAGACTTCGGACGCTTCGAAGACCCGGTGCTCGGGGATGTCCCGGCCTGTTTTCTCAACACCACCAACGTTACCGGTGGAAATTCTGGTTCACCAACCCTGAACGCTAAGGGAGAGCAGGTGGGCATCATCTTCGACATGACCTACGAGAGCGTTATCGGCGATTATTACATCATACCGGAGTGGCAGCGTTCGATTTCAGTGGATATTCGCTATGTGCTGTTCATAACGGAGAAATTCTCAGGCGCCCATCATCTGATGAAGGAGATGGGGCTCTGCCGCGAAGAATCCGAAAAGGAGAAGAAGTGAAGACACCTGAATGATCCGAAAAATTTCTGCAGCTGAGTTCGGAAAGGGAGTCAGATCCGGGTCGGTAATTTAAGGCGATTTAGATGCTCAGAGCCTGGAGCGCAGGCCGGGTCCGGTCACCTGCGCCTCCAGGCTTTTCCGTCTTAAACCTTGCTTAATCCGGGGGTTGAATGTAATAAAAGAATATTTTCCCGCGCTTTTTGCAAGAGTATGAAGCCTGGATTCAGGTCAAAAACTTTTTGCCCTGACGAAGGGAATTTGCCTTGTTACCAGTTGTTCTTTGCCTGACCCGGAGGAGAGGTTATTTCTTTTTTCCCACGTCTTCGGTGATCATCGACCGGAGCTGATTCATAAAATCGTCTATGTCAACCGCTTCAATATTAACCGGGAGAATTTTTTCGGCCGCAGGGGGAACTTTATTTTCTTTCTCAATCTGCACGTTCTTCTCCACCCAGGATAGTAGCTCCTGCGTATTTACAGGCTTTTCAAAGAGATGATCAGCCCCGAAGCCTTTGATATCAAGCCGGCTGGTGGCTCCTTTGTAAACAGCGGTTATCAGCACCACTTTGGTGTCCTTAAGATCTGGATCCTGTTTAATTTTCTGACAGAGGTCGGCTCCGTGAATTTTCGGGAGGAGCATGTCGCAGATAACCAGACCGGGCTTGATTTCTTTCACCAGTCGCCATCCGGTCTCGCCGTCAAAGGCTTTCACCACCATAAAGCCTTTTTCCTGGAAAAGCTTTTCCAGCATGGCCGAGGTGACCCGGTCATCGTCAATGACAGCCACGATCGCGCTCATCTCATTTCTCCGACAGAATTTTATTATTCTTTTTTATTAATTATGTCAATAGCAGCCATCTTTTGCTAATGGTCCGACAGGCGATTCTGGTTAAATCCCGGGAAGTGTTTTAAGTTCTAAGAACGGATAAATCCAGGAGGGTGAAGCAGAAGAAGCGCTCATGGTTTACTGCCCTCGAGGTAAGAATTATTAAAAATGAAGATGCGCTCAACTTTTTAATTTCCCTGAGATTTTTCTGGATGTCTTCCGCCCGAAGGAATCTGTGCCGTTTAAGGAAAATATCGGAAATAAATAATCGCGAGAGAAATCAGGTTTTCCGGTGTCCTTCAGCACTAAAAAATAGTCCTCACTCGTGCTATCATATTAGCTAACAAAAAGACTGATTGCCTCTTTAATCAGAAAACGAGCAGAAAAATTTTTTCAGGCAGGTATCGCCTGGAAATCTGAAACTTAAGGAAGCCCATACCTGGAGAAAAGAATAAATAATGATCGCGGTCGAGGAACTTTCAAAAAGCTTTGCCCGGCAGATCCTTTTTGAGAAAATCAGTTTCAGGATAAACCGGGGAGAGCGGGTGGGCGTGGTCGGGAGAAACGGTCACGGAAAAACCACCCTTTTTCG
Source organism: Candidatus Saccharicenans sp. (assembly GCA_049659625.1). Lineage (GTDB taxonomy): Bacteria > Acidobacteriota > Aminicenantia > Aminicenantales > Saccharicenantaceae > Saccharicenans. The sequence continues at coordinate 3,755 of JBASPX010000067.1, forward strand.
CATCATCGCCGGATTCGAAGAGCCGGACGAGGGAAGGGTTATTGTTCCGAAAAATTACAGCATCGGCTATCTCGAACAGGAGCCGCGGTTTGAAGCCCCGACCGTTTTTGAAGAAGCCAGCCGGGCGCTTCCCGGAACGTCTCCAGACCAGCTCTGGCGGGTGGAAAAGGTCCTGGCCGGACTTGGTTTTTCAGACGAAGATTTTTCCAGGAATCCGTTCGAGCTTTCTGGCGGTTATCAGGTGCGTCTGAATCTGGCCCGCCTTCTCCTTTCTGATTATGACCTGCTTCTTCTGGATGAGCCCAACAATTACTTAGACATAACCTCGATCCGCTGGCTGGAAAAATTCCTGCTGGGCTGGCGTGGCGAGCTGATGTTCATCACCCATGACCGCAGCTTCATGGATCGGGTGGCCACCCATATCCTGGGTCTTCACCGACGTAAGGTCAGAAAGATTGAAGGCGACACGGAGAAATATTACAACCAGCTGGCCATGGAAGAGGAGGTCTACGAGAAAACCCGGATTAACGACGAAAGAAAACGCCGCGAGATGGAGGTTTTCATAAATCGCTTCCGGGCAAAAGCCCGTCTGGCCAATCTGGTTCAGTCGCGTCTGAAATACCTGGAAAAGATGGAGAAACGACCGAAGCTCGAAAAAATCAAGAACATGGAATTTTCTTTCCAGGAAAAAGAGTTTCATCATAAATATGCTCTGAGCCTGGATAACATCAGCTTTTCCTACACCCCGGGTCGACCGCTCATCAGGAATTTCAGTATCCACATTGGCGCCCGCGACCGGGTGATGATCATCGGGCCAAACGGTCGCGGCAAAACCACCCTTCTGAAGCTCATGGCCGGACGGCTTAAGCCGCAATCAGGAGAAATAAGCTATCCAAAATCGGTTTCCATAGGTTATTTTGAACAGAGCTATGCGGAAGAGATGAACAACGATAATACGGTGCTCGAGGAAATAGCTCTGGCCAACAGGGAACTTGAGCCCTGGCGGGTGCGCCAGATTGCCAGCGGCCTGCTTTTTGAGGGAGATGAGGCCTTAAAGCCGATCAGGGTGCTTTCCGGAGGTGAGAAAAGCCGGGTTCTTCTGGGAAAAATTCTGGCCACGCCCGTGAACCTTCTTCTCCTGGATGAGCCGACGAACCACCTCGACCTCGAAGCCTGCGATGCGCTGCTGGCCGCTCTGAACAATTTTGAGGGAGCGGTGGTTATGGTTACCCATAACGAAATGTTTCTGAATGCTCTGGCCGAGAGATTGATCGTCTTTCAGAATGACGGTATTTCAGTCTTCGAAGGGGATTACCAGAGCTTCCTGCAGAAGGTTGGCTGGAATGAGGAAAAGAGGGAGCAGGAAAACGGCAGAAAGGAAGACAGAACGGTCAGGAGTGAAGGGAAAACGGCAGTTTCCGGGAATATTTCAACCGATAAGAAAATGACCAGGAGTGAGCGCCCGGACGATTCGTTTAAGTTCAAGCTTTCTCCCAGGGAAATACGGAAGTTGCGTTCGGAAGTTATCATCGAAAAATCCAGGACTTTGAAACCTCTTGAAGAGCGGGTGCTGAAACTTGAAAGCCAGATTGAAGAGCTGGAGCGGAGGATAAATCAGCTTACCGGAGATATCATCGCCGCTTCGGTTGAGGGTCGTGGACAGGAGGTGGTGAAGCTTTCGCGCGAGCTCGATGCCTGCCGCAAGAGCCTGGATTCCCTCTACGAAGAATACACCCAGGTCTACATGGAATATGAGGAGAAAAGCGAAGCCTTTGAGCTCCGGCTTAAAGAAATAGACAAGCTTTCGTCCTGATTCTGCTGGTGAACAAGCCTTTTATTTTTTGCAAAGATCAGTATAATAATTAGCTAAAAGTTAATCTCCTGAAATGAATGAATGCATATCTGTGCCTTTTATACAGGCAGGAAGGCGGTTGAAGGCAAGGTTTGCTGAGAATGAGGCAGGCAGAGGAAAAACCTGAGCACTGGCCCAGGTCGGGCGTAAAAATCCCGTCCTTTCCGCTTTTTAAATTTTCTTCTGTTTCAATGATATTTATCCTGCTGGTTGCCCTTCTTCTTTTCCCTTCCTGCCGCCAGGGGAAAAGCGGCCATACGATAGTGGTGGCCGGTTCCACCAGCATCCAGCCTTTTGCCGACAAATGGGCTGAAGTCTTCATGGAGAAGAGACACGGGGTGGTGGTTGACGTTCAGGGCGGTGGTTCGAGCGCCGGAATTCAGGCCGTCCGGACCGGCGCCGCCGATATCGGCATGTCTTCTCGCGAGCTTAGAGATGACGAGAAGGAGCTCCATGAGATCGAAGTTGCCCGTGACGGGCTGGCTATAATCGTCCATCCGAGCAACCCGGTCGACAGCCTGACCATTGAGGAAGTGAAGAGCATTTTTGTCGGAGAGATTACCACCTGGGAAAAATTCACCGGGCAGAAAAAAGCCATAACCGTGGTGGTCAGAGAAGAGGGGTCGGGAACCCGTGGCGCCTTCCAGGAGATGGTTATGGGAAAATCCCGGATCTCAAGTAAGGCCATCGTTCAGGATTCCAACGGCACCGTCAGGGAAATTGTCAGCCGTGACCCTAACGCTATCGGGTTTATCTCGCTCGGTCTGGTTAACGAAAGTGTCAAGGCGCTGGCGCTCAACGGAGTAAAGCCCACCGAGGAAGCCATTCTGAACAGGGAATATCGGCTGGTCAGGCCCTTTCTGTTGCTGACAAAGGAAGCCCCGAGCGGTCTGGTTAAGGAATTCATAGATTTTGTGCTCTCCAAAGAGATACAGGAGTTGATCCATAAGGAAGGGTTAATACCTGTAAAGCCGGTTAGCAGGAGCGGTGGATGACTCCACTTGAACGAAACGACCGACTGATCAGAATCGGGCTGTTGATGATAGCCCTTTCGGCCATTTCTATTCTGGCGATAATCACTGTTTTCATTTTCGAGCAGGGAACCCCGATCATGTTCAAATACGGGCTGAAAAGCTTCCTGCTCGGACGGGACTGGTACCCGACCGAGAAAAGCTTCGGGCTGTTACCGATGATTGTCGGCTCCCTGATGGTAACCGCCGGAGCCATGATCATAGGTGTGCCTCTGGGGCTGGCCAGCGCGATTTTTCTCACGGAGTTTTCCCACCGGCGATTGACCCGCATCCTCAAACCGGTCATAGAGCTTCTGGCTGGGATTCCATCGGTGGTCTACGGGTTTATCGGGCTCATGTTTCTGGTGCCCTTCATCCGCGAGAATTTTGGCGGTCCGGGTCTTTCTGTGCTGGCCGCTTCGATTATCCTGGGGATAATGATTCTGCCGACAGTGATCAGCATTGCCATTGATTCGATCAGGGCGGTGCCTGATTCTTACCGGGAAGGGTCGATAGCTCTTGGAGCCACAAAATGGCAGACAGTGCGGCTGGTGGTTCTTCCGGCTGCCCGTTCGGGAATAGTGGCTGGAATTATACTCGGGATGGGCCGGGCGATAGGGGAGACGATGGCGGTGATCATGGTGGCCGGAAATGCCGCCGACATCCCGGATTCCATCCTGGCTCCGGTCAGAACCTTGACCTCGAACATCGCCCTGGAAATGGCCTATGCCGGCGGCGAGCACCGGGAAGCTCTTTTTGCCACCGGTGTGATTCTTTTCGTTATCATAATGATTCTAAACACATTAGCCAACGTGACGACAGCCAGACAGCGCAGAAAATGAGGTGAGGGAAGTGTTTTTGAGGTTGAAACTGAAACCTAAAACAGAGCAGAAAATCATTCAGGTAATATTGTATTCTTTTACCTCGATCGCCGTTCTGGTTCTGGTGTTCATCCTGGTGGTGATCCTGAAGAATGGTCTGCCGCAGCTCAGTCTGGAATTTCTCACCAGAAATCCGGTTGACATGGGCAGAGAGGGAGGAATTCTTTCGACCATAGTGGCCACGATTTTTCTGACTTTGATAGCTCTTCTCGTGGCCACTCCGCTCGGTGTCGGGACGGCCATTTTCCTCACTGAATACACCACCGAGAGCTGGATAACCAGGGTGATCAGATTCGGCGCAGAATGTCTCGCCGGTATACCTTCGATAATATTTGGCCTTTTCGGTTTCATTCTGTTTGTGAACAAGCTGAAATTTGGCTGGTCCATGCTCAGCGGCGGGCTGACCCTGGCTTTTATGGTTCTGCCGACGATAATCCGGACGAGCGAGGAAGCCATCAAGGCTGTTCCGGAGGCCTACCGGCTGGTGAGCTTTTCCCTCGGGAGCACTCGCTGGCAGATGGTGACCAGAGTGGTCCTTCCCTCGGCGCTTCCTGGTATAGTCACCGGGATCATCCTGAGCGTCGGTCGTAGCATCGGAGAAACTGCGGCTGTGATTTTTACCGCGGGTTCAGCCCTGCGCCTGCCGACCTCGGTGTTTTCCTCAGCCCGGACGATGGCCGTGCATTTCTACATAATGGCCAAGGAAGGCATTTCCATGCCCAAAGCTTATGGAACGGCTGCGGTGCTGGTGATCTCCATCCTGCTGATTAATATTACCACCTATTATCTCATGGAAAAATTCATCCGACGGAAAACATAAAAAATGAAAACGCGAGGAATAATCGTCCGGAATTTCAGCCATTATTACGGCCAGGTCCGGAGTCTTAACAACCTCAATCTCGATGTCTATCGCCATGAGATTCTCGGAATAATCGGGCCGGCCAAGAGCGGCAAGTCGACTTTCCTGGCCTGCCTGAACCGGCTGAATGACCTGATTCCCGGCTCGAGGGTTGAAGGGAAAATTGAAGTTGACGGTCAGGATATCTACGGACCGGATGTTGACGTGGTTGCCCTCAGAAGAAAGCTGGGAATAGTTTTCGCCACTCCTGTGCCACTCCCGATGACCATTTATGAAAACGTCGTCTTTGGCCTGAGATTGCTCGGGAACAATGACCGCCGGGAGCTTGACCGGATAGTAGAAGATTCTCTGGAGAAAGCAGGTTTGTGGAATGAGGTTAAGGACCGGCTGCACACCAGCGCGCTGAAACTTTCCGGCGGCCAGCAGCAGAGGCTTTGTCTGGCCAGGGTTCTGGCTCTGAAGCCTGAATACATATTGCTGGACGAACCCACCTCCGGTCTTGATCCGATTTCCACCATGAAAATAGAAGAGTCGCTCCGGCAGCTGAAGAAGGATTACACGATCATTCTGGTAACCAACAACACAAAACAGGCGGCCAGAGTGGCTGACCGGACGGCTTTTTTCCTGATGGGCGAACTGGTGGAGATAGACGAGACCCATGTTATTTTTACCAGACCGATGGACAAAAGGACGGAAGCCTACCTTGAAGGAAAATTCGGGTGATAAACTTCAAGAAAGAGCGGGTGAGGCTGAAGAAAGGAATTCGGCATAAATTAATGGAAACTTTATCTGGAATTAACCGATAACGGGTATAAAATAAAACTGGAAGACGGAAAAATGTCCGGAACAAAGAACGTTATCGAGGTCAGAAACCTGAATGTCTATTACGGGAAGTTCCAGGCACTCAGGTCGGTCAACCTCGATATTCAGGCCAACCGCATCACGGCCCTGATCGGTCCTTCCGGCTGCGGCAAATCGACCTTTCTGCGAGCGCTGAACAGGATGAATGACCTGATTGAAGGCTGTCGGACCGAAGGTCAGGTGCTTTTCGAGGGGAAAAATATCTACGACCCGGAGACAGATCTTCTGGAGTTGAGAAGGAGGGTGGGCATGGTTTTCCAGCGGCCCAATCCTTTTCCTCTGAGCATTGCCGACAACATCACTTACGGACTCCGGGTGCACGGGATCACCGAGCGGGAATATCTGGAGGAAAAGCTTTACCGGAGCCTTCAGGCAGTGAATCTCTGGGATGAGTTGAAGGACCGGCTTCATGAGAATGCCTTAAAACTGACCGGAGGGCAGCAGCAGCGACTTTGTATCGCCAGGCTGCTGGCGGTTGAGCCGGAGGTGGTTTTGATGGATGAACCCTGTTCATCTCTCGACCCGGTGGCCACCGCCCGGATCGAAGACCTGATGTATGAATTGAAAAAAGATTACACCATAGTCATAGTCACCCATAACATGCAGCAGGCAGCCCGGGTCTCGGATTACACCGGCTATTTTCTGCTGGGAGACCTGGTGGAATTCGGAGAAACCCATCAGATATTTACCAGTCCGCGGGATAAAAGGACTGAGGATTACATAACCGGCCGTTTTGGTTAAGGTTAACTAACCAGAGCAGCTGGAAAAGGAGGCATCATGACGAGATATTTTGACGAGGAACTGCTGGAGCTGAACAAAAAAATCCTGGAAATGAGCGCCGAGGTCGAAACCACCATCGCCAATTCCATAAAGGCTCTGCGGGAATTGAGCCAGGAAAAGGCGGAGGCGGTAATCAAGGATGACGACCGGATAGATCAGATCGACCTGGAGATAGAAGAAAAGTGCCTGAGCCTGATTGCTCTCTACCAGCCGGCTGCTACCGACCTGCGTTTCATCGTCATGTCGATGAAAATTGCCACCGACCTGGAGAGGATCGCTGACCTGGCGGTTGATATTGCCCAGAGAGTTCTGGAAATGGCCGACAAACCGTTGCTTAAGCCCTTGATCGATATACCGAAGCTGGCCACCTTAGCTCAGGGAATGGTCCGGGATGCGATAAATTCCTTCGTCAACAAGGATACGGAACTGGCCAGGTCAGTAATTTTAAGGGACAACGAAGCGGATGAGCTGCGCAACCTGGTTCAATCTGAACTGATAAATGATTATATGAGCAAAGACCCGAGCACCGCGCCGAGGGCTGTAGCTCTGCTGCTGGTGGCCAGGCACCTTGAACGCATCTGCGACCACGCCACCAACATCGCGGAGGATGTAATCTACATGGTTAAAGCTATGCAGGTTCGCCATCATCCGGAAACATTGAAGTAAAAGCTGGAAATAGTTAATTCTTTCGACCTGGCCATGAAGTGAAAAGGACCGTTAACCTGAAGAAGAAATGGGCCTGATCTTTTAGCTTATTTGAGTTCCATCACGATTTTAGAAAAATTCTTACCTTCCGGGCTGTTTCGGGTGCCCTTTTAATTCAGGTTTTCTGTTTTATCAATCAGCCTGAATTCGCGACCTTTACTGTCTTCGCTTATGTTAGTTTTCGAGCCGCGTTCTTTTAGCTCCCGTTCTTTTAGCTTTGGACTGATTTCGCCCTTGGCGGCGACTAAATAAATGAGAGGTTAGTTTGCCAGTACCCGGCCGGGGTGCTATGCTTAGGGTAAGATGAAAATGTTGAAGGGGAAGAAAAAGATTAAAACAGCCGGCGTCTTTTTTGCTTTCTTTTGCCTTCTGGCAACCTGTCTGACGCTGGCTCAGCAAAACCAGAATAAAACCCTACAGCATAAGCCGGCTTACAATGTTACCGTCAATGCCATCACTCTCTCGGTAACTGTTCAGGACAGGAAAGGGCGTTATGTCAACGACCTCCAGGCCGATGATTTTGTCGTCTACGAAAACGGAGAGAGAAAAGCCATTACTTACTTCCAGCACGACCAGAAAGCTCCTCTGAGTTTGACCGTGCTGCTGGATGTCAGCGGTAGCATGGCTCTCGAGGACAAATTTGAGGAGTGCCGGCAGGCTCTCAGGATTCTGGCTGAGAAGATTCTGAGCCCGGTCGATGAACTGGCCCTGCTGGTTTTTGCCGACGGGGAGGTGGAGGTGGCGGCCAAACATTCGACTGACAGGAAGTATTTTCTGGAGGCCTTGGAGAAGGAAAAAGCTTACGGTAAAACCGCGCTCATCGACGCCGTGGCTGTTTCCCCTCAGTATGCGGTCAGAGCCCGGTATGAAAAAAGAGCTCTTCTTCTGATCACCGACGGGATCGAAAATGACAGTCAGGCCACGGTTGAACAGGCGCTGGAAGTGGCAAGGCGAGTGGAGGTGCCCATTTATGTCATCGGCTATAAAATACCCAGATCAGAAGAAATTCTGGCCAGATATAAAAAGACAGGCGGATTGACGAGCGCTGGCATCGTTGAAATGCTGACTCTTTTTGCGGGGGCCACCGGCGGCCGGGCTTTTTTCCTGGATGATCTGGAAGGTCTTCTAAGTGTTCTTTATGAGATAAAGAAGGAGCAGAGCCATCAATACATAATCGGCTATACCTCTTACAGGGAAGATGATCGATATCGCCGGATTACGGTGATAACCAGAAAGGGCAATTACCGGATCAGGACCAGACAGGGGTATTAGAAGACAATTTCGACGCTACGAGAGTGGCCGGAAAATAATTTTTAATGACAGTCAACAGACATATGTGTATAATTAAAAAGTCTAAAAAAAAGGAGGATATGATGAAAATCAAAGTGGTGTTTTATGCGGTGCTCTTAGGCCTCGGGCTGAGCCTTCTGGCTGCCGGTTGCGCCACGAAGAAATATGTCAATACAGAAGTGGCTGCGCTGGATAAGAAGGTATCGAGTATCTCCACTGAAATCGAAGAAGCGCAGAAAAGAATAAGAGAACATGATGAGCGGCTGGCCACCATCGGAGAGCTCATCGGACAGCATGACAGTCAGTTCCAGAAGGTTGAGGGAAAGATTGAGGAAGTAAAAACCCTGATTCGCGGAAAGCTGGTGATGACCGCCACCCTCAGAAGCGATGAGGTGAAGTTTGCCTTCAACAGCGCTGAGCTAACGCCTGAAGCCAGAGCGGCCATTGATCGTTTTGTAAAGAGGCTGATAGACGAAAACAAAGGCGTATATCTGGAAATTCAGGGTCATACTGACAATACCGGTCCGGAAGAGGTCAATATCTACCTCGGTCAGAAGAGAGCTGAAGCGGTCATGATGTATCTGTACAAAACTTACGGGATTCCTCTGCACCGGATGGCCGCCGTCAGCCTGGGAAGTTCGAAACCTATAGCTGACAACTCCACACGCCAGGGGAGAGCCGCCAACAGGCGAGTGGAAATTCTGGTTTACGAATAAGCACACTTCACCGGTTCTGGCCAGTCATCCGGACCTGAATTTCAGCTCTGTCTGATTCAGGAAAGTTTTTTAACACGGGAAAGAGAAGTGATACGTGTATTAAAATTTAACGAACGAGCGGAGCGCGGTTGTGGTCAGTTTTTTAAAGAAGCTTTTTGACATAGCCATTCATCTTGACCGGTACGTGGTTGACATAGTCAACCAGTACGGGACCTGGACATATCTAATTTTATTCGCCGTAATTTTTTCTGAGACCGGTTTTGTGGTGACACCATTTTTCCCGGGAGATTCTCTTCTATTTGCCGTGGGAGCCATAGCAGCCATAGGCCATCTTAACGTTTCTCGGCTTTTTCTGGTTCTGGCCCTGGCCGCATTCTTCGGAAACGTGACGAATTATTTCATAGGTTCAAAGGTCGGAGAAGGAGTTTTCAACCGGGAAAACAGCCGATTCTTCAAGAAAGAATACCTGGAAAAAACGCATCGTTTCTATGAGAAGTATGGCAGTCTGACGATTGTCATCGCCCGGTTCATGCCTTTTATCAGAACCTTTGCTCCCTTTGTGGCCGGAATCGGCCGGATGAGTTATCTCAGGTTCCTGATTTACAGCTTTCTGGGAAGTGTTCTCTGGGTGGCCGCTTTTCTCTTCGGCGGTTATTTTTTCGGCAATATTCCGGTTGTCAAGCGGAACTTTTCTCTGGTGGTGGTGGCGATAATTTTAATTTCTCTGGTGCCTGCCGGAGTCGGATACCTGAGAGAAAGAAGGAACAGAAGAAAAAAATCAATCCTGACCGCCGGAAATCAACCCTGATTTTTGCGGCTTCCAGCATTTTTTTAAGGTTTCCAGCAGCCTGTGGTTCAGAAATGGGTATGCTGTCCGGTCAATCTGCAGAGGAGTGATCGAAACCCAGCCCCGGTCCACCACCTGAACGTCTGAGTCCTTCGGTCCGACTGCCTTCGGACTGCCCACTCCTATCCAGAAATAGGTTTTTCCGCGCGGGTCCCTTTTCCTGACGAGTTCGGGCGAATATCTTTTTTCTCCGAGACGGGTGATTTTTATGCCCTTTACCGGAAACGGAGGGATGTTTATATTCAGATAGACACCGCGAGGAAGGCGGATGTTCAGAAGGTTTTCAGCTATTACCCTGGTCAGCCTGGCGGCTTCCTTGAAGTCGTAGACGCTGCCGTTGTCGGTTTTGCGTCCGAGCGCAGAGACAGCGATCGAAGTAATTCCCATGAAGGTTCCCTGCAGGGCGGCAGCGACAGTGCCAGAGTAGGAAACATCCTGGCAGCCGACGTTGGCGCCCCGGTTTATTCCTGAAATCAGAAGGTCGGGATTCCGGGGTAAGACGTGCTGCAGCGCTATGTAGACACAGTCAGCCGGGGTGCCGTCAACAGCGTAAACCTTCGGACTGATTTTTTCTGCCCGGAGCGGCCGCCGCAGAGTCAGCGCCAGAGAGATGGAGCTTTTCTCCCGGTCCGGGGCCACCAGGTAGACCTCTCCAATTTTGCTCAATTCTTCGGCCAGAGCGGTGATGCCGGGAGAGAAATAACCGTCGTCGTTCGTCAGAAGAAAAAGAGGTGCTGAATTTTTTTTCGGGTTTTTCTTTCCGGCTTTCATGGTAAAAAACCTTTCCTTCCTGTTAACTTCTGCCTCCATGGCTTTTTAACAGAGCTTGAAGTCCGAATGCCAGCCGCAGAAGCCTTTAGCGAATTTGGCAACCGCCGGCCGGGAAACTCAGAGGCCAAATAAAAAAATCGGGACGAGCGGATTTGAACCGCTGACCCCATGCACCCCAAGCATGTGCGCTACCAGGCTGCGCCACGTCCCGATGTAAAGCAGGTAATAAATTTAGCTTTTTTCAGGCTTTTTTTCAAGAGCCCTGAGGATTTCCTGAAGTTCTTCCTTTACCCTGGCCAGTGTCGTAAAGAGCATTTCCGGAGGAAGCCGGTCGGTTTTGAAACCGAACTCCTCTTCGATTTTTCTTTTGATGCCTGCCCGGGTGAGGTTTTTTTCCTCGAGCAATTCCTTGATCCGCAGCACAATAAGCACGTCTTTCTGACGGTATATTCTTTTACCGGAAGCTGTTTCCCCGGCGAAAAAGAGCGAGAATTCCTTTTCCCAGTCGCGGAGCGTTTCTGGAGTTATCTTCAGCAACCGGCAGACTTCATCCTGAGAAAAGACCAGTTTTCTGTTGATGGCTTCCCTCATCTGGTCGGCTTTCTGTTCCCGGGTCATATGTATCTTCCTCAAAACGTTAACATCGAAAGCTGGTTCGCCAGCAACTGGCATCAAGCCAGGCCGTGTTTCTGGCAGATTTTACGACGGTCTCCTCCTTTTAAGGTCAAAGCGTTCTCCTTCAAGAAGCACATGCATTATCATTCCCCTGATCGACAGGGCTTTATCGCCCCGGACTTCTACCTGGGCTCTTCCCGGGTCGTAAACTATGACATTCCTGTAACCGATGACCTCAAAGGTTTCATCCGGATAGACGATGATGGCTGTCGACTCGTCAATCCCGATGCCCACCAGCTCGGGATGAGTGGCGATGACGCTGATCAACCGGTTGTGCCTTTTCCGGGTAGCAAAATGCTGGTCGATGATGGCCGATTTTATCAGTCCCAGCCCCCGGGCCACCACCACATTTCCGGATTCTATCGTTTCAAATTCATGTCCTTCCTCGGGTTTGCGGACCTCATCGCCGGTAATCATCAACTCGCTCATCACCGCCGCCCCGGCGCTGGTTCCGCCGATCACCGCGCCTTTCTGGTAGAGCTCTCTGATCATATTGTGGATCGGGGTGTCGAGGATAGCTTCAGTAATCCTTGTCTGCACACCTCCGGAGAAGAAAATACCTCCGCTTTCGGCCAGAAGCCGGGCATTGGAATAATTTTCCGCCTGCTGACGGCTGAAATTGTAATAGACAGCTTCTTTTGCCCCGAGCTCCTTAAATTCTTCCACCAGCTTCTTGCCGGTTTCGTCCGGAGTGGCGCTGGCCATCGGCAGGACGACTATCCGGCTGCTTCCCGAGCGGCTGGCCATTTCGACGAACCGCTTCATCATGTATTCCGGACGGTCACCGCCACCGATGATGAAAAGATGACCGCGAGGCCGTCCCTGAGCCGCAGCCGGCCTGACAAGGCTGACGGCGAACGCCAGAACCACAATGACAGCGATGGAAATAATCTGAAAGGACTTTCTTCTAAATATCATCCTTCACTCCTTCGACTATTTTAATTGATTTTGAGTTTTAATAAAAGGATGGAGCTGGCCTGCCCGGGTCTGAGGGAGAATCTAATTTTATTTTTTTTTTCAGAGAATTCCTTCAGGCTGTGAGTTAATATCAGGCATCAGGCGTAAAAACTTGATTAAAAGCCCGGAGCTGAAATCAAGATCAGCGATCGGGCCGGAACAGTCCCGCCGTCGACCTATGAAATGCGCGGCAATGGTAATATAATTTAGAAGAAGGTTTTAATTATCGAGATTACCGAGGAAAAGATGAAAAGAAACCAGGGCGCGGAGGAAAAGCACATACCGCTGGCCGAGAGAATGCGCCCGAAGAGTTTTGACCGTTTTTACGGTCAGGAACATCTCCTGGGAAAAGGAAAGATCCTTTCGGAACTTATCGAATCGGGGCGGCTGGTCTCTATCATCTTCTGGGGCCCGCCCGGTTCTGGCAAAACCACCTTAGGGATGATGCTGGCCCGCCATTTTGACCTTAACTGTGTGTTTTTCAGCGCTGTCCTTTCCGGCATAAAAGAAATAAAGGAGGTCATGGCTCAGGCCGAGCAGCAGAAAAAGCTTTTTGGCAAACCGATAATCATTTTTATCGATGAAATCCACCGCTTCAACAAAGCCCAGCAGTCTGCTTTTCTGCCCTATGTGGAAAGAGGAGACATAATCCTTTTCGGCTCGACCACCGAAAATCCCTCCTTTGAAGTAATTGCTCCGCTTCTTTCGCGCACGAAGGTGCTGGTGCTGAAGCCGCTCGATGAACAGGCATTGAGGAAAATCATTCGGGATGCGCTGGAGGATGAGGAAAACGGCCTGGGCAAGCTGCGGTTAAAAATAAGCGAGGAAGCCCTGAAGCTCCTTCTCGACCAGTCGAACGGCGATGCCCGCAGGGTGTTGAACGCCCTGGAGATAGCCGCCAGTCTGACCCGGGGTCCTGAGATAACCACTAAGGAGGTGGAGGAGGCTCTCCAGAAGCGGATTCTTCTTTACGATAAAGCCGGCGAGGAGCACTTCAACCTGATATCCGCGCTGCACAAGAGTCTTCGAAATTCCGACGTGGACGCTTCTCTTTACTGGCTGGCCAGGATGCTCTATGCCGGTGAAGACCCGCTGTATATTGCCCGCAGACTTGTGCGGTTTGCTTCCGAAGATATCGGGCTGGCTGATCCCCAGGCTCTGGCTGTGGCTCTCCGGGCGAAAGAAGCTTATGATTTTCTCGGCTCTCCTGAGGGGGAGCTGGCTTTAGCCGAAGCCGTTGTTTATTTAGCTACAGCGCCAAAGAGCAACCGCATCTATGTGGCTTTCAACCGGGCGATGAAAGATGTGGAAGAAAGTCCGTTTGAGCCCGTGCCGCTGCATATTCGCAACCCGGTCACTCCGTTGATGAAGGAGATAGGATACGGCGAAGGCTATCAGTATGCTCATGACCACCCGCTCTCGACCACCGACATGGAAACTTTTCCGGAAAGGTTGAAGGGACGAAGGTACTACCAACCTGGAAATCTCGGTTTTGAAAAAGAAATAAAAAAACGAATAGAATGGTGGGAAGCCCTGAAGGAAAAGATCAGACGTGAGCAGCAGGAAACAGATGAGTCGAAGAAGACTTAATTAGTATAAGATCCCGCGTCTGCTTTATCTTTTTAAGACTGATGGTCTGGTGGGGCGGCTTTAGAAAGATAAATCTGGTTATCCTTCGGAGTCGGAAGAGGGAGACCCTTTCTTTTTTTCTTCCCGTTCTTTGAATAGATAATAAATCTCCCAGCTTATCTCGTCGGCCAGGCAGCCGAGGCAGGAGCGGGGAGTGGTGGCTATCTCACCGTCTTCGATTTTTTCTTTCAGGATCTGTTTTACCAGCTTCCTGATTTTATAAAGCAGTATGTAATTTACCATCAACAGAATAATACCAGCCTTGCCCTTATTAGTAAATATTGGGTTTGAACATCCGGCGGGCTTAATTTAGAATTTAATTCTGATCCTATGGCTGAAAACAGAAGTACGAGCGGAAACAGATGCCTGAGTTTCTGTGCGGTTTTATTCATGATTTTCGCTGATTTCGTCAGCAGCCAGCAGATAAGTGTGGAAGGCTGGAGCGCACGCGGATACCTCCTGGATCAGGGAGCCATCGTTCGAGGGCCGGTCGAGCGAAGGGAGATCGCCCTCATTTTTTCTGCTGATTTTTATGCCGATGGCCTCGAATATGTTCTCGATGAGCTCCGCCGGCAGGGGATAAAAGGTTCATTTTTTCTCACCGGAAATTTTCTTCGCCAGCCAGAATTTAAACCTCTGGTGGAAAGGATGATTGAGGAGGGACATTACCTCGGCCCTCACTCCGACCGCCATCTTCTCTATTGCGACTGGAAGCACAGGGAAAAAACTCTCGTCACCAGGGAAGAGTTTCTGTCTGACCTGGAAGGCAATTATCTCGAGCTGGAAAAATTCGGCCTAAGCCGGGAAAAGGCGAGGTATTTTCTTCCTTCGTATGAATGGTACAACCGGCAGATTGTCGACTGGGCAGCTGAGGCCGGTACGGTCGTGGTTAATTTCACGCCCGGGCTTATAACCGGCGCCGATTACACCTCACCAGAAATGGAGAATTACCGGAGTTCGGAAGAAATTTTGCTTCAGCTTTTAACTTACGAGAGCGGCGCTCCGGACGGTCTTAACGGTTTCATCATTCTGATTCATCCGGGAGTGGCACCGGAGAGAACAGACTTATTTTACTTTTGCCTCGGGGAGCTGATTTCTCAACTGCGGAGGCGTGGTTACCAGTTCGTGAGAATTGACCGGCTGCTGAGCGACAGAGCTGAGAACACGGAAGGATTTGAAAGTCGAAATTATGAACTTGAAATTAAAAAGAGAGAACTGTCCGTACGAGAACCTGAAGATAAGAAGGACCGTGCGGAGTTAATTCGGAAGAAACCAGGTGGAGAAAGGATACCTTTTGCCCTGCTCAGGAAGAAGGTCGAATGGTTCCGGGGGAAAATGGCTGGCTTTGCTGTCAGTCAGGAAAGGGTGTTAGTTCCGGTTGTGTCTGAAAATGAACTTAGCTGCCACCTGTTTGACCTCAGCTCCGGCCAGAAACTGGCTTCGAGACGGTTGCCCGAAGTGGCGGAATTTACTTTGGTTTCGGGAGAGAGCGGATTCTGGTTGACCGGCGCCGGCAGGTTGCTCCTGGTAGACAGAGAGAGCGGAGAAATCAGCGAGAAATCACTCCAGATGGAACAGAGTCCGTCGGTTCGTCCGCTTGAATTTCAAGGCCGGATTATTCTCTGCTTCGGAAAAGAGATAAAAGCTTTCGACAGCGCCACCGGGAAGCCGTCCTGGGAGTATGAATTTCCGGAGGAAATATCAGGGGTAGCGGCAATGTCCGGAAAAGGTCTTTTTGTGGCTCTTCGTTCGGGACAGGTTATTAACCTGGATGTTGAGAACGGGAGAAAAATTTCAGGCTTTAGTCCAGGTCAGAAACTCTGGGGAATATTTTCTGACGGGAAAAATATTTACCCGGCCTCAGCTGAAGGAAATCTCTGGCGTTTTGATACGGTCAAACAGAAGATCGTCTGGAAGTTTTCAGCCGGGCAGACAATTGAGCATGTTGTTTTTTCAGACCGGCATCTTTTTGTTCTGACGCGCGGCGGAGTTCTTTATAAGCTGAAAGCTTCCGGGGGCGATATCGTCTGGTGGCAGACCATCCCCGGGAGAACCGCTGGACGTCCGGCGATAATCGGCGAGGAAATAATCGTCCCCTCTGGCAAAATTCTTCACGGTTTTGACCTTAAAACCGGGAAGAAATCCTCAGAAACTGTTTTAAGCTTTGATTTGAGGGGCGATCTGGCTGCCACAGGCGAGTATGTTCTGGCTGGAGCGTATGACTTCCGTCAGGATCTGAGCCTGCTTTATGTGCTGAAAAAAGAACCGCGTTTGATCATCAGGAGCTCGAGCGAATGGCCGCAGCCGGTCGGCCGGAAAATTGTTTTTACCGTGCTGACATACGGGTGGAAAAAGCCGCGATTTGAGTTCTATCTCCGTCAGGGAGAAGCTGAGGAAAGGCTGGTGAAAAAAGCTTCTTCCGACAATTCCTGGACCTGGTTGCCGGTGATCCCTGGCGAGTATACGGTAATCGTCAGAGTTTATGAGGGGAAGGTAAGCAGGACGGCGGAATTGCGGTATAATATCACTTCATTTGCCGGAGAAGAACGAAAATAAACTTAAAAAGGAGATAAAGATGACCCGGGAAGAAGCATTCGAACTGCTAAAGCAGCATCTTCACAACAAAAACCTGATCAAGCACTGCCTGGCTGTGGAAGCCTGCATGAAAGGGCTGGCACGGAGACTGGGCGGCGACGAAGAAACCTGGGGTCTGGCCGGATTGCTCCACGACCTCGACTATGAGCTGACAGAAAAAAGCCCCGAGCTCCACACGAAGGAAACGATTAAAATTCTGGAGAAGTACAACCTGCCGGCAGAAGTAATTCAGGCGATTCAGGCTCATGCCGGACAGATTCCCTGCGAAAGCCCGATGGATTGGGCGATCTACTCGGCTGACCCCACCACCGGCTTGATTATCGCCGCCACCCTGATGCATCCGGAGAAAAAGCTCAAGGCGGTGGATTTAGCCTTCCTCAAACGCCGCTATAAAGAAAAGCATTTTGCCCGCGGCGCCAGGAGGGAGGAAATAGAAAAATGCGCCAACCTTGGCCTGAGCCTGGATGAATTTTTAACCATCTGTCTGGAATCGATGCAGGGCATTGACCAGGAGCTTGGTCTGGCTTGATAGTTTTTACTGCTGGCAAAATAGCTTGTGGCCATAAATGCTCGGGCCTTAAATTTATGGTCTGGATGAAGAGATTATAGCTTTTAGAATAAATATCAACGAGAGGGTGCAGGTGAAGTGAAGACCGTATCCAGAAAAAATTTACCAGAAATTGATTTGAGAAGCTGGAAGAAGATTCAGGTGGAGTTCGGTCGTGAAGAGCTCGATATTTTTGTTCCCGGCGATTGCCATATTCTGGGCATGAAAGATGTGCCGGCCGTTTCCGACCCTGAAAAAGCGGTGGAAGAGGCTCTTTCAGCGCCTGTTAACAGTCCGACTCTTGAAGAATTAATCCGCCGGAAAGGAAAAAGTCCGGAAGAAATTTCCGTGGCCATCACGGTTTCGGACATCACCAGACCGGTTCCTTACAGGGGAAAGGGAGGAATACTCTGGCCGTTGTTGAAGCGTTTGCACCGAGCCGGAATTCGTGCAGAAAACATAAAGCTGGTAGTTGGAACAGGAATGCATCGTCCGAGCACCAGGCAGGAAAAAATAGAGATGTACGGCGAAGAGATTGTTAATGGTTACCGGATTGTTGACCACGACTGTCAGGATCACTCCGGGCTGGTGTATCTTGGAACCACTTCCCGCGGAACAAAGGTTCATGTTAACGCCCATTTTAACCAGGCTGATTTAAAAATAGCCACCGGCCTTGTTGAGAGCCATTTTTTTGCCGGAGCTTCGGGTGGTAGAAAAGCCATCTGCCCCGGCCTGGTTGATCTGCAGACTATTGAGAAATTTCACGGACCTGATTTTCTGGAAGATCCGCGGGCTACCAATCTGTGTCTGGAAGGAAATCCCTGTCACGAGGAGGCGCTGGAGGTGGCCAGAACCGTTGGTGTGGATTTCATAGTCAATGTTAACTTAGATCGAAATATGCAGCTGATAAAAGTTTATGCCGGCGATATGGTGGAGGCTCATCTGAGAGCCTTTGAAACGCTCAGAGATTATGCTGCAGTTCCTATTAAAGAAGAATACGACATAGTGCTGACCCACGGCGGCTATGTTGGTGTGAATCATTATCAGACGGCCAAGGCCGGTGTGGGCGCACTTCCGGCGGTGAAGAAAAATGGAATAATAATTATCGTGGCCAACAATCGGGATCCGCTCGATCCGGTCGGATCACCCGAGTACAGAAAACTTCTGTCATGGCTTAAGAAAGAAGGGCCCGATGGCTATCTGAGCAGGTTAAAGTCGCCGGACTGGAAGTTTACCAGGGATCAATGGGAACCGGAAGTCTGGGGTAAGGTTTTGAGAAAGGTCGGGGATAAGGGCTTGATTTACTGTTCCCCGCAGATAACCCGTAAGGATTATGATCTAATACCAGGAATAAGCGGGCTTGACTTTCTCGATCAAACGACTTCAGCCAGAGAAGCGGAATTAGCCAGAGAGATGACTCAGAAGTCGATTTTTTTTGCCGTTGGCCGTTATCTTGAAAGAGGAATAAAACCCTCAATGGCTTTTATACGAGAGGGACCTTACGCTGTTCCACAGTTGTTGATTGAGAAAAGCCCGATAGCTTGATGGTGGGAAAATTAGGATAGAACAGAAATTACCAATTCTGAAAAGGTTTTTCTATCTGAGTCTGAGTATGCCGGGCGCCATCTTCGCCGCTTTCGTTAAAATGCCGGTTAACTGCCAGGCCGTTTCTATGCAGGTATTTCTCTGAATAAAGTTTTTTAGATCAAAAAAGGTCATAGGCAGACACATGGTATCCAGGCAGAGGGAAAAGTTTTTGATACAGGTCGGTGAGCTTTTCCAACTGGATTACTGGAAAGAGTGCCACTTGTTTTGAAATCTGCATCTGTGTCCTGAGCT
>JBASPX010000068.1:0-16997 GCA_049659625.1 Candidatus Saccharicenans sp.
CTGAGGACACAGATGACGATCTCAAAACAGGTGGCCCTCTTTCCAGTAATCCAGCTGGAAAAACTCACCGGCCTGTATCAAAAACTTTTCCCCCTGCCTGGATACCATGTGTCTGCCTATGACCAAAAGTAACTGTCAGCCGGATGGCGAAGTTTTCCATCTTTTAAACTCTGCTCCAGTACTTTAAATTCAGCCAGCACGTTACTTTTTAGAAATACTTCCCTTAAAGTTAAGCTTCTGGATTATGGATTATGGATTAAGGATTAAAAAATGAATACAAAATGATGTCTCAATGCCCTTATAAACAGAAATGAAAGATTGATTTTCTGTCATCGGAAAGAGCGAAGTTATAAGAGATAAAAAAATAGAATATAATTTTGCAGTCCAGCAGCAATTATGTGATTGATTTATACCTTAAAATCCCTTAATTTTTGCTCTTTATATACTTCATACTTTACCTGGAGGCGGAACTTTCTTAACTTTTCTACAGAAATGGCATCACCGGAAACGGCTTGAGTTCATTAATTAATCATCTGGAAATCTTCAGATGTCACCCGTCAGACTCGAAAAACAGGATCAAAGACCAGTTTAAGACATTCTCTTTTAACTCTGAAATGAGCCTTTTCCGAAAAGTAAAAAGCTGGAGAAAACTGAAAACGTCCCCTTTATCCAGATTTTAGAAGAGTAGTGGACGAATCCGGGCAGCGTAGGCTTCGCTGGCTTCGTCGAGTGTCTCTATGATTATATCCTCAGGTGATTTTACGCCAAGTCCGAGTTCGGCCGCCCGGGCAATCTGCTCCTGCTCAAAAACTTTCGGCTTCATTATCGCCTCGTTGGAGCCGAGGTCTTTCAGAATGGCCACGGCTACAGCGTCAATAGCCACCCGGTCGATGCCCGCCAGGAAAACATGGGCTTCCTGGCGCGGCCCTTCCATCGGCCCGCGATCCACGAAAGCCACCAGGCCATCCAGTATGACAAAAGTTGGTTTATAAGCGTAATTAATCTCAGCAATCATGCGGCGTTGATGTGGAGAAGTGTGAAGTTCGCGCATGTATCCATATCCCTTCCGCGGAACAATTCCCACCGAATTTTTAAGCGACATGGTGAACACGCCTCCAAAAGCGTGCGTTTTCAGGCAGCAGGTGGAAACCAGAGCCTCTGCTTCCACCACCGGACGCGCCACCAGAAAGCCATCCTTCCAGTGAGAACCGGGGGGATCAACTTTCACGTAACCTTCCGGACCGAGCTCATCAAAATTAATAACCCTGGCCTCAAAAGAAGCGGCCAGCTGGTGGATGCCTTTTTTCTCAAAGACCTGCTCTGTCGGCTCGGGTCCGCTGCGGTCGCCTATCGCCAGTTCCCGAACACCACGCTGGCGAAGCTCGCTGAGAATTTCCCTCAAAGTATCATTGTGGGTTGAACCGGGCGTTTCGTGAGAAGTGTTGAAATTGGGCTTCACCAGCACTTTTTTTCCCCTGAAGGGATTGCTATCATGGAAGAATCTAAAGGCTTTGCGCACGCCCTCCGCTCTGTCATCTGTCCGGATAAGAAGAACGCGGGATTTGCCAGCGGGTGCCAGCGGGTCATGAGGAAAAAGGTCAGCCTGCCGGTTATAAAAACCGCTGGCTGAAATTTCTGCGTTCCTCTGACCTTTAGAAATTTCCTGGCCGTTATCAGCTGACTTTAAGTAAACGAGGGATGAAGACAGCGACTCGCCTGCAAATGAGGAAAAAAGCTTTTTCCAGCCAAGGGCTGAAAATCCAATAAGCCCGAGACCTGTCGCCAGAAATTTCCGTCTTTTTATTTCCTTTGATTTCCGTTCTTCTGTCATCTTAAATCCCTCCTCCTGGCTTCAGAACTATTTTACCAGAAATCAAAGGAACAAATATTAAATCCAGCTGTTTTTTGGTTTAACTCCTGCTTTACTTGAACAACGTAAGGCAGGTCGGGAGGAAAAGAAAGAGAAAGAAAGAGATTAATTGATTTATTTATAGACATAGAAAGAGATGGATCGAAAGAAAGAAAGAAAATAGATAGAGAGAATGTGTCTGAGTGAGAGTGAGAAAGAAAGAAAGAAAAATAAAAGAAAAATAGATTGATTGATTGAAATAAGTAAAGAAGAAAAAGAGTATAGAGCCAGGCGTTCCCTTTTACATAAAAAGAGTTGAGCTGTCAGGGTAGAAAAAAAGGGGACACCGCATGGTGTCCCCTGCCGTGAATTTATTTTCTATTTTATCAGAGGAGACCGCGGCGCTTGAGCATGGGTTCGACCTCAGGTTCTCTACCACGGAATCTGACATAAAGAGTCATCGGATCTTCGCTACCGCCTCTGGCCAGGATGTTTTTCCTGAAGGAAAGTGCCAGTTCCTGGTCAAACAACCCTTTCTCTCTGAAAGCTTCAAAGGCATCGGCATCAAGCACCTCGGCCCAGATGTAGCTGTAATATCCGGCTGAATAGCCGCCGGCAAAGATGTGGCTGAAATATGGGCTCCGGTAGCGCACCACAATTTCCGGAATCAGGCCAATTCGGGCGAGCGAGCGATTTTCAAAATCCATCACATCCTCAGCCTTCACCGGCTCGGTAAGGATATGCCAGTCCATATCGAGATAACTGGCCGCCAGATATTCAGTGGTGGCAAATCCCTGGTTGAAATGCTGAGCGTTTTTAATCCTGACCACCAGCTCATCGGGAATAGGTTCACCGGTCTGATAATGCTTCGCAAACAGCTTCAGAAATTCGGGCTCAGCCACCCAGTTCTCCATGATTTGTGAAGGAAGCTCGACAAAATCGCTCGGCACATTGGTCCCGGTAAGCCTCAGGTATGAACACTCTGAAAGCAACCCGTGCAGGGCATGCCCGAATTCATGGAACAGAGTGTTGACTTCTTCCCAGCTTAAAAGCGAGGGCTGCTCCGGAGTGGATTTGGTAAAATTGCCGCAATTAATAATCAGCGGAGCCACACGCTGACCGTTCACCTTATAGGCGTCGCGCAGAGAATTCATCCAGGCACCGGCTCCCTTGGAAGCCCGCGGGAAATAATCGGTGTAAAGCAATCCAATGTGCCGGCCATCAGCCTCTTTCACTTCGAAAACCCGAACGTCCGGATGGTACACAGGAACATCTTTTCGCTCCTCAAACTGAAGTCCGAACAGCTTGCTGGCCAGAAGGAACACCCCATCCAGAACATTTTCCAGCTTGAAGTAGGGACGAAGCATTTCTTCATCCAGAGCGTATTTTTGCTTGCGCAGTTTCTCGGCATAGTACCACCAGTCCCAGGGCTCGAGCTTGAAGTTTCCGCCTTCAGCGTAAATCATTTTCTGCAGCTCAGCGGCCTCTTCTCTGGCTTTCTTCACTGCCGGTTCCCAGATCCTGTCTAAAAACTTATAAACATTTTCCGGCGTTCTGGCCATTTTCTCTTCCAGCACATAATCAGCCCAGGTCTTATATCCGAGAAGCCCGGCTTTTTCTATTCTCAGAGCAATGGTGCGGGCAATCAGGGGCTTGTTGTCATGGTCGTTGCCGTTGTTGCCGCGGTTGATGTAGGCTTTAAAAATCTTCTCACGCAGCTCCCGGCGCGGGGAATACTGCAGGAACGGAATCAGACTCGGTTTGTGCAGAGTAAAAACCCACCTGCCTGTTATCCCCCGCTCCTTAGCCGCCTCCGCGGCGGCGGCCACCACGTTCGGAGGCAAACCTTCCAGGTCCGCCGGATTATCGATAACCAGGGTAAAAGCATTGGTTTCCTTCAGAACATTTTCGGCAAACTTGAGCTCCAGAACCGCCAGTTCCTGGTTGATTTCTTTAAGCCGCGCCTTTTTAGCTTCATCCAGCCGGGCACCTGCCCTTACAAAATCCCTGTAAAAACGTTCCAGAAGCTGTCTCTGTTCCGAATTCAAGTTGAGAGTGTCCTTGCGCTCATAAACTTTCTGGATGCGATCAAAAAGCCGGGTGTTAAGAAAAATTTCGTCGTAATGGGCTGACAGAATGGGCGCCACCTCCTGAGCCACAGCCTGAAGTTCATCGCTGGTATTAGCCGAAAGCAAATTTTCCATCACCTTTTCCACCCGATCGAGGAACATACCGCTTCTGTCCAGAGCTTCGAGCGTGTTCTCAAAAGTGGGCGGTTCAGGATTTTCAGCAATTGCTTTTATTTCTTCTTTGTGGCGTTTGATGCCTTCGAGGATGGCCGGTTTGAAATGTTCCACCCTGATGCGGTCAAAAGGAGGGGCGCCAAAAGGTGTGGTCCACTCGCTGAAAAACGGATTTTCTGACATCTTCGTCTCCTTTTTTTCTTTCTGGCTGCTGCAGCCGACAATTAAGGCCGTGATGACAAATATCAGAAGGGCAATTTTTCTCAGCTTCATGATTGACTCCTTTAATTTTTTCCCATTTTAACTGACAAAAACGTCGGTGACAACATTAACTTAGAGAATGATAAAAAAGCGGGGGACAGGCAGATGGCCAACAAGATACTCATAATTTGACTTTCCGGGCGAGCTTTAATCTTCCTAACAGCGGCGGACGTAATACTCATTTCCTGATTTTCAGAACGGGCGTTCATCTGCTCAAGGGTGAAAATCTATCGCCTGCGGCTTTTTTTGTCAGGCGAGTTTTCCGGGTGGCGATGTTTTAAAGAGCGATGATAGGAAGCAGGCAGACAGACAGGGAGATAGATAGAGATAGGAATTGAGATTGAGACATAGATAGAGAGCGTGCGTATGTGCGTGTGTGAGTGAGTAAGATAAAGAGAGAAAAAAAGATAGAGATGACAATGCGGGCAGTGATAGCTTTTTTAAAGCAAGGCCGGGAAAACATTAGCGGCCGGGATTGAATTATCCTGAGTTTTCCGTGGGAGACAGCGCCAGAAGCAGGAAACCACAGATATAAACAGGAATAAACTGAATTAAACTGGCAGCCGTTTATCGTCGACTTAACCCTTATCTAGCTTTTCTGGAAAAAGCATGTTGCTCACTTAAAGAAGTCTTTCGTATTTTCAAAAATAAAAGGGGAAAGTCGGGACACTGTAGAGTGTCCCCTTTTTTGGCGGTACTGAAGGCTTTTAAGTTGCTGTAAACAAATATGTTATAAAAAGGGAGGGAAGTCGGAGGCAGGAAAAAAGGGACACTGTAAGGTGTCCCCTGTTAGATTTCGAAGAGGCGGCGGATGCGGCCGCCCTTTTCTCCCCGTCCGGTGATGATTACATCTATGATGCCCTTTCCATCGGGAAGCTCATAATCGAACTCAAAAGGAACTTCTTTAAGCTCGGTGTATTCCTTTATCGACACCTTGAATAAGCCTGGAACAGTAAACTTATCGATTTTCCTTCCCTTCCGGTCATAGACAAAGAAGGTAAATTCAAGGTCCACATACAATTTCCCTTCTTCATCCTCACTGAAATTGAGAGATTTCGCCGGCAGTACTATTTTTATTTTTTTCTGCTTATGATCATAGTCAAGCTGAAACTTTATCACCCTATCCTTGAAAACATCTCCGGGCCCGAAACTGCCGCCGAGTTTCAGAATGTCCATGGACTCAAAGAAATCTCCCTCGTAACGTCTGAGGCGGTATTCTCCGGTTCCTCGCTCGTCGGCAAACTCCAGCACCAGACCGTATTTGTAGTAATACCAGTAAATTATCGAACCCCGGATCGAGGGGTCACCGTGGGTAAATATTTCCTCAAACTTATCCGGTGGTCCCATAAAAATATAAATCCGCCCACGGTCGGTATTTCTTCCTTTACCCCCCTCTTTAAACCTTTTATCAGCGTAAAGTACTCGAGCCAGCAACTCATCCTTGAATTCGTTCTGCGGAGTTTCCGGAAAAGGATCTCGCTTCTCCCAGAAATCCTTTATAAATTCCCGACGGGATTCAGCATCCGGTAGCAGATTGAAGATTTTTGCTTCCTCCCGAGTCATCACCAGTTGAGCCAGTTCGTAGAACTCACGGCTTTCCGGATCCAGTTTGCTTATCTGAACAGTGGCACAGCTGGCCAGAATCAGCAGTGCCAGAAATACAATCAGCCCTGAAAATTTTATTATTCGATTTCTTCCGGACGGGCCCAAAACTACCCCTCCTTCTTGAAACTACCTCGGATCTATTCTCCCATTATACCTTATTTAAATTACCATTTCCGGCCGGCAGAGCCCGATTTATAATTTTTATTCAAGGCTCTTAACTACTTTCCCGGCAGCCTGCCCTTTACTGATGGAGGAAAGTGCTCTCTTTCTCCCCTCCAATGTATTTCCGGTTGGCCATCATCCGGCAGAACATTTATTTTTTCAGATAGCTCAAAAATGCTCTGACCTGATCTGCCCTCGGGGAATTTGAATCAATCTTAAGGTATTCTTCAAAGGTGTTTATGGCTTCCTGATTCTTCTGAAGGCTGAGATAAGCCAGGCCGAGCTGATAAAGAGCGTCGGTAAAATCTTTCTGTTTTTCGACGGCCTTTTTATAATAGGCAAGCGCCTCTTCAAACCGGCCGTTGTTGTAATAAATGGTCCCGATGTTATACATAACCACCGGATCGGATATTTTGTCTATATTAACCTTTGCATACCATTCAAAAGCTTTAGCCTGATCCCCGCGATTCAGATAGGTATTCCCTATGGCCACCAGGGCATCGGCGTTGCTGGCATCCTTTTCAAGAATTTTCAGGTAAGCCTGTTCAGCCTCGGCGTATTTTTCCTGGGCAAAATAGCAGTTGCCGACGTTCTTCCAGATGGGATAGGCATCAGGATATCTGGTCAGAATCTCTTCATAAACGGCCCTGGCTTCATCATACTTCTGTTCTTCAAAAAGTCGGTTCCCTTTTTCGAGCATCTCTTTGATTTCATCGGTAACCACCAGCCCCTCTATCTTGGTCAGGACTATCTTCAGCTCAGGATTTTTCTGGAATTCCTGAAGTTCAACCGCAATTTTTTTCGGAGCATAACCGATTTTCTCAAAATCTATATACCACTGTCCTCCGCGGATCCAGGCAGCCGTCCATTTTCCCTGCTTGTCAGTCTTAACTGAGAAGCCATCCTGGGATTTAACATAAATTAATTTTACGGTCACGCCCTCAAGAGGATTTCCCTGCTCGTCGGTAACCACGCCAAAAACACGACCTTTACCTTTATATTCCTGAGCTCCGAGGAAACCGGCAGTCAGGGATAGAATTACCAGCCACAATAAAGCTTTTTTCATCCGAAACCTCCGTTCCGAGATATCACTTTTTCCATCATTTCTGTTTAATTTTAACACATTCCGCCTCACATATTAAATATAACTGATTTAAGTAAAAGAATCTCCGCCTGCTCTGCAGCTGCTGGCTGATGTGCGGTACTTTTCGGAAAAGTTTCTGCCCGGGCAAAATATAAAGCCCCTCTCCCCCACCGGGGGGAGAGGGGCCGAACTTCAGCTCAGCAAGCTACTTTATTAGAATTCGAACCGGACGCCGATTCTGGCCACTCTCGGGTTCAAGACCTCGTTCAGAGCATTTTTGGTGATCTCGGGCGTGAAGGTGGTTTTGGTCCAGTCAATGCCGCCCTGACCATCTCCATAGACATAGACAGTACCCCAGTTGATCTGATAACGGCGGTTTTCGATCATCTTGTTCAGCAGGTTGAAGATGTCCATCATGATGTAGACTCTGCCGGTGTTTCCGACTCTCAGCATCTTTTCGATCCTGAAGTTGATATTGTAGAAGAGCGGCAGCCGTTGAGTTCCGAATGGAACCATGACGATGGTGGCGCTTTGGGTTTCATCGGCCGGTATGCGGTAGTCAACCAATCCGAAGTATTCATCCTGCACCCAGCCCTCTCTCATGTTGAAGGTAGCGGAAACGTTGATGTCGAAGGGCAGCTGATACATTCCGGCCAGCTTGAACATCCAGCGGGAGTAAATGTACTGATCGATCTTACCGGAGGCGGCACCGATGTATGCGGCCTGCGGTTTACCGTCATATGCCCAGAGGTTTGTCCTGTTGAGGACGCTGCCTTCTCCGTAATGCTGAGCCTGCTTCTGCCAGCTGAAGCTGCCGTTAAGCATCCACTTGTTGGCCAGTCTTTTGTTGAAAATCAGGTCGATTCCGAAATAATCCATATAGTAATTCGGACGCAGCTGACGCTCAGAGTACGGAGAGTAGACCTGATAAGCGGCCGTGGCTGAATACCAGTGATAATTCTTGGCATCTTTAGTATCGGGGATGTAGATTTCCTGCTCGTTGCCCACCTGCTTGTAATAGCTGGCTTCAGGGGTGCCTCTATCCTTAAAATAGGTTTCTGAGCCATCAGGATAACTTCTGGTACCGTCTGCATTGAGCCAGTATTTTAACGCCCAGTTGTACTTGTCATATTTTCTATAAGTTCCAACCAGCGAAACAGCAAAGTTGGGCAGAAGCTCTCTTTCGAGGGTCACTATGGCTTCACTCGTCCGGCTGGAACCCACACCTTTTCTGGTGGAGGTGTAAGGTTCTCCAAACTGCTGCGGGTTAGTGGGATCATAACCATCCCAGTAAAAACCGGCCGCATCTGCCAGGTTGCCGATGAAATTGCCGTTATCGTCAAAAACGCGATAAGGTGAATAGAAGCTTGACCCTTCCGGCGGATTTCTTCTCCAGAGCCAGTAGAGCTCATCAATTTCAATCACATTGTTCTTGTTGGCATCATCCCACCAGAAGTCAACCCAGCCGCCAGTTCCGGATGGTGAGGCCCAGTCAGCCCAGCCGGTGCCCATATAGTCGCCATACTGAGCAAGGTTAATCTTAAACAGCGTCTTTCCGTCGCCCATAATGTCCCAGGTGAAGCCGATTCTCGGTGACCAGACCTTCCAGCAGTACTTCTGATTGGAAATGGTGTTGGTAGCGGGATCATAGTAATAGTGATACCGCTTCGGAATTTCCAGCCCGGGGAGAAGCGCATCAAGGGCGGTCCTGACCTGTTCGGTGGCTATCGTCTGCCAGGCAGGCCCATCATCCATGGCTTTCAAAACAAACGGGTTCAGGTAAGGAATCTGATAGTCATATCTCAGGCCGAGAATCAGGGTGAAGCGGTTGAAAGTTATGGTATCACTGAAATAAACGCCAAGACCGGTCACCCTCTGGTCACGATAATAACCGCGCCAGTAAGAGAAGTATTTAACGGCAGCCTGGTCATACGGAGGATCAGGAATGCCATCATCTGTTCTGTCCCAGGTTTTATCAGTACTCCGGTAATTTCTGTAGACCATCATATTGCCGCTCCAGACCGACTCCACATACTGCTTTCTCTTGGAGAAGTCGACTCCGAACTTGAATTCATGGCTGGTACCGAACAGGTTGTCATTGAAATACTGAGCCAGGAAATTGTACTGATAAACGGGACGTTCTACGTAATACCGGTTCGCCTGAGAACCATAATATCTCCGAGCCGTCTGGTCCCAGATTGGAACTTTTTCGAACTTCAGGTCGGTCATTGGAGTCAGGCTGAATCCGGCATCAGAATAGGCGAATTTCAGCGACAGGAACAGGTTGTTGCCGATCATATGCTCATCCTGAATCTTCAGGATCGGGCTTCCAAAATAGAATCTACCCTGCTGATACAAACCTTCTGGGTTCTCTGAGGTAGCGGAACGGCCCCATTTTTTCTTGCCGCCAGAATGATAGAAAACTTCCAGCCTGTTATTGGCCAGCGGCTGAACGTTTATCTTGCCAACATAGTTTTCCACCAGGGTGTCATCGGGGGTGCCGTATATGGTGGTGGTTTTGATGTCCTGAATTCCGTAGGAGAACCAGGCCCAGGCCCTATCCTTCACAATCGGGAAGCCAATGTTGAAGCCGTAGTCTTTATTATTTCTGATTAAGTTTACACCCTGGAACAGATTACCCAAATTGTTCGGGTTCTCAACGGCCTTGATTTCAGCCACTTTTTTCTCATTCTTTGCCTGGAATTTTTCATCAGTCAGGTAGAAACGGCCACCAAAGGTAACCCGGTTGCTGGCTCTTCTGGTAACCATGTTGAGGGCGATACCACCGGTCTGAACTGTTACGTCATTGCCGCCTACAGAAATCTGCATTTCCTCGAAGGCATCGAAGTCATAGTAGGATGGAGAAGCACCAATAGCTGCCGGGTCGGTGATCACGATACCATCCATAGCCCAGACGTTATTGTTATAGGAAGTGGCGCCACGAGCTACATAGTTTGACTGCTGACCGGATTCGTTACCGCCAACGTTCTCACGGTCAAGCATGATGGCAGGAGCCATCTGCAGAATAACCCACGGGTCTCTGGCGGTGGGCAGCCCCTGCAGAATCTCCTGAGTAACGTTGGTGGAAACAGAAGTTTTCTTGGTGTCGACCACCGGGGTAACGGCGGTAACCGTAATCTGCTCCTCAATACCGCCGGGTTCCATGGTGAAGGTCATGTTGGCGTTAACGCCTACTTCAATGACGATTCCCGTCTGAACGACCGTCTTGAAACCGGTGAGTTCGAGCTTGACAGAATATTCTCTGCCAGGAGGCAAAGACAGGAATCTGAAAATACCTTCAGCCGTGGTAACAGTGGTCATCGGAGCGAAATAGGGTGAAGTCAGCGTTACCGTGACTCCGGGAAGAGGTGTGCCCTCGGTGTCCACAACCTTACCGATAAGGTTACCGGTTCTTTGCTGGGCACCGAGCGACACCACAAGAAGAAGCACGAAGATAATCGTTAAATACTTTTTCATCCTTCCTCCTTCATAACATTGATAGAGGAAAATCCCTTGCCCTGGGTGCTTAGCACCCGCCCTTCAAACCATAAAGGATAGACGCCTTTCTATGCCCTTCTTTTTCACCTCCTTTCTGTAAAATTTTATAAATCATGCCCTTCATTTCGTATTAATTATAAAAGCAAATTTTGTGCCAGATCTGGTTGTAATTTAATATATTGAAATTAAATAATTTACAGCGATATTCTGCTTCACTGGAGACTGTACAAAAAGCATTTTCTTGAATTCAATTCAAAAAATTGAATCCAAAACTCATTAACTCCCCAATTTGCCATGAAAACGTTAACATATTTACCCTAAAGTCCGACCTGACCACCTGCAGAATCAATTCTGCACCGAAGCCGGGCAGGGAAAAGGATAGCTATCTTTCATGGATCGGGAATACAGGCTAAACTTTGATTTTTACAGTACAGTGATTTTAAAAACAGTGTTGAAATCGAAGGCCTGAAGGTTTAATCTTTTCTATTAATAAAAAATGCAGGAAAATTTTAATAACCTCAGAGAAAAGCCCGTGGATATTGCCCGGGGTGTTAGAGCTTTTACCATTGGTACTACCCTGAGCCGGGTTCTGGGGCTGGCACGTGAAATGGTCTTCGCCCACCTTTTTGGTTCGAGCCGCTCAACTGACGCCTTCAACGCAGCTTTCAGGATTCCCAATCTCCTTCGCGACCTTTTTGCCGAAACCTCTCTCTCGGCAGCTTTTGTGCCGGTACTGACCGAAGAAAAAACAAGGGGAAAAAAGCAGCAAAACCTTCTGGCTTCAAACATTCTTAACACTCTTCTGCTGGTGGTCGGGGTTATTACCGCGCTGGGTATGATTTTCAGCCGGCCGGCAGCCTCACTGGTGGCTATGGGCTTCAGCCAGATTCCGGAAAAGCTGTCGCTTACGGCCAGTCTGACTTTTATCACCTTTCCGTTTCTTCTTTTTGTTTCGCTGGCTGCCTGGGCCATGAGCTATCACAACACTGAAAATTCCTTCTTTGTGCCATCAGTGGCTCCTGCTTTTTTTAACGTCTTTTCCATAATTCTGCCACTGGCTATGTTTGGCTGGTATGTGAACAGAGGTAGTGATCCGATTTTCGGGGCGGCCGTAGGAGTCACCTTCGGCGGTCTGATGCAGTTTTTAGTGCAGATGCCCGGTGTGTTCAGGCAAGGATATCGCTATCAATTTTACCTAAACTGGAAAGACCCGCAATTCCGCCGGGTAATGGCGCTTTTTCTGCCGGTGGCCGTCGGTCTGGCCGGCTCGCGAATAAACGTTTTTGTTAACACGATTCTTATTTCCTGGCTGGCCGAAAGATCCATGACCTGGCTTAATTATGCTTACCGGATCATGCATCTGCCGCTCGGCCTGTTTGGAATGGCTGTCGGAGCGGTGTCTCTGCCCAGGTTTTCACGACTTGTTCTGGAAGGCAATATAGAAGAACTCAAATTCAGTCTGATAGATTCGTTGAAAATGGTTCTTTTTCTGACTGTTCCCTCTTCGATCCTGATCGCTTTTTTCGCTAATCCCCTAACCCGACTCATCTATCAGAGAGGGCAATTCACGGCCGAAGATACAGCCGCCGTAAGCCAGGCACTAATCCTCTATGTGGTCGGCATACCATTTATTTCAGCCCTGAGAAATGTGGCTTCTGTTTTCTATTCGTTCCGAGATGCCCGATCCCCGATGCTTGCCAGCATGGCTTCAATTGGGCTGAACATAATTCTGAATCTGGCTCTGATGAAGCCTGTAGGCTTTCTGGCTTTTCCCCTTTCAGCTTCACTGGCCAGCGTCGTCAATATTCTGATTCTCATGAGCTGGTTGCCAGGCAAAATCGGGCAGTTAAGTCTCACACAGGTTTATTCTTACTCCGGAAAATTGATTCTGGCTTCAGTGGTAGCCGGAGCAGTCGGTATTGGTACATTCAGATTAATTCAGCCGGCCGTGGGTTATTCTTTTCTGGCCGTTCTCGGTCTTACGATGATGGGAGGGTTTTTATCCATTGTAATTTTCTATGGAGGATGCCATCTTCTAAGATTGAAAGAGGTTGAGGCTTTTATGCGCCGTTTCCTCAAAAGATAGAGAATTAAAAAACGACACCTTAAATAATATTTAATATTTGCGGGAAATAATAGCTGGCCGCTCCCTTTGAGATTAATAAACCAACCAGCTTTCTGACCGGGAAAGCAGGCAGATGAACAGCGACTATTTTCTGAATGGTTATCATTCCAGAATTCTTTCACCCCTGCTCTCCGATGCCGGCCATAAAAATTAAGGAGGGCAGAAATGAAAGTGAATTCAAGGCTTGGTTCATTTCTTCTGCCAGCTTTATTTCCGGTGCTGTCCTGACTCCTGATGATTCCATTAATTCAGGCACAGGCTCCTGAGGCCAGGCGGGTCGGAGAGGAGGTTCTTTATGAAGCCCTGCTCGGAGCAAGGGATTTCCTGATTGTGGTGGCCAGTAACGGTTGTATCCGTAAGGAGTCTTTTCAGGTGGAGGTATCCCGACAAGCCAATCCCGACGGCTCATTACACTATATTTTTTCCATCAAGAGAAAAACTCCGGATGAATGCAAAAGAATAGCAGAAAGAGAAATAATTCGCTTCAACCTCGAAGAGGACCTGGGAATCAAAGGCCAGTTTACCTATTCCCTGACAAACCGAATCTATCCCGCTCAGGCCGATGAAAAATCGCTTTATTACATTATTGAAAAATATTTAACATTTGAAACCAGCTCTAACCGTATATCCCCTCCAGCCCGGACGGAACCAACAAATACTCGGGATACAGACTTTCCTTCAACGACGTCGGTCAAAGACAGAATTGAAGAAACCGGACTTCAGAGTGGCACTGAAATTAAAAAGGCGATGCTCTATGCTCTTGAGCAGGAAATAGTTCGCTATCAGAAACGAGGCGATAAAAATAGAGTCTCCGAACTTAAAGAGCAGTTTAATAAATTTCAGACCATGGATGAATCCGACTTTCCTCCGCCGAGGAAAGAGATAGAGCCGGGAAATCAGTTGCTTTCTCAATCATACGGTCCTGTTCTCCCGCCTATAATTCGTGAAACCCGGATAAAAGTCTCTGAAATCTTAAAGCCGGGAGCCATTCTGGAGGTGATCCCCATGACCAGATCAGGTCCCTTTTATCATCTGGCTGGAAGCCGCCAGGATTTGCTGGAGGAACTGAAACCGGGACAAACTTATGAGGTTATCCTTCTGCTGATTTTTAAGAGGGAGTACTTCGGACTGATTCCTGATTATTACGTTTATTTAGCTGGACTGAAAGAAAAAACATAAAACCTCAACCTCACCTGGAAAAAAGACCAGAATCAGAAAAGCTGAAACAGTCAAAGGCAGATTGACCGGTCAAACCTGAATCAGCCTTTCTGCCTTCAATTCTTATTTTTCAATTTTTGCGCTCTGCCTGTAATTAAATACACCAGGATGGTAAGATAGGGCAGAACCAACAACCCTGTTCGCCACCCGCTCTTCAGCCCGAAAATCATGTACTGGAAAAATGAAAGCACCAGAGCCAGATAACTCAGGAAAACCATCATCACCCAGATAGTTTTGCTGTATCCTGAAAACTGATTCCGCAAAACATCGATCAAAACAATAAACAGCAGAAAAGCGGCCAGCAGGAGAAGCCAGAAACTGGTAAAACCGTGAAATGAAGTCCATCCAGGTGAAAAACTGACGCCGTTGACGGCCACCACCTCTCTGGAAATGGAGTTGTATCCGCGGAGGAAAGCGGCTTTTTCCACCTGGAGCACTGCGGCCTGCTCTGAAAGCATTACATAAAGCGAATCACCTCTCAGAAAGATCCTGGGTGATGGGGCCCTCATAAATTCAAGAGCCCGTCCCTCCGATATCAAACCTACAGAATAATTGGTGGAGTAAAAGAGCCCGGCTTCCTCTGTAAAATCAAGCTCCATTATCAGATCCGTCGGATGACGATAATAGACCACCGGCTTTGATTCACTTTCGTCAATTTTAAGAACAAGCTGACCGTGAGCCACAAAAGTTGTTTCCCCATTACCTGAAACTGCAGTTATCGGCCTCTCGGATTCATAAATTTGAATAAATTCGGGAAAGCTCTCCGGTTTATCCTCTTCTCTGTTAAGAGCGCCTGGCCTCAGACAGTAGATTTCATACTTCTCAGCGTATTCTTCTCCTTCGAGGTTCTTCCTGACGATAAAATAAAGACAATTTGCACCCCGGTGCATGCTTCTGGAAATAATTTTCTCTCCTTCATTTTCCAATCCCGGCAGAGGGGCAAGGGATTGGTATACCAGAAAAGGATATCCTATTTCCTCATCGTATTCTAAATCATCCGTGGCCGCGATGAAGCCAAAATCTTCCTCACCGGCCAAAAATAAGACTCCGTTCTCAAGGTGAGTAAAGGAGTAATAATATTCAGTCAGCACTCCGAAATACTTTTTAGCCGGATTGATTATCAGCCGCCCGCTCACCCCAATCCAGGGAAAGCCCTCAGCATCTATCGAAAAGCACAGCTGGTAGCCACGGTTTTCAATGAGCGTCCGGTCGACCGGAGGCAATACCCAGTGGATACGGACCGGGCTGTTTTCTGGAAGAAATACCTCCACCCCGGAAAGCAATCTGACCTGAGTCTCTTCTTGAGTATATAACCAGGTCACCACAGAGATGAGAAGGAGCCCCACTGACAAAAATTTTTTCACCCATTCTGCCGGGGAACTCACTTTTTCCCTCTTTGATTATCTTTAATCTTCATTAATTCTCTGAAGCCAATCCATTCCATTACGGCTTCCTGAACGACATTCATATCCCTGGTCATTTCTTCGTAGGAGAATTCAGCTCCGGTCAGACTCATAGTATCTTCCAGGAACTTATTGAGGGCGCCAAAGCTGATCCGACTGTAAACTGATTTAAAAACGCTGACATTCATTGAGGTCAGAGGCAGGAGAACTTTTCCGGCCATAAAATCTACGGTCTCAGAGATGGCTCCGGCAGGATCTTTATCTTTAAGCCTCAGAGTGATTTTGCTCAGACCAATTATATTTTCATAACCGAGCCATTTGCGATCAACGTTATCCAGGTTTACAGCCTCCACCCAGTTCTTGCCGAGTTCATCAAAAGCTTGCTGGGTTCCTGTATCGACATAAGACTGGACCAGGTTTCCAACCACGTTCCAGGGGGAAGGAGGTGGAGAAGAAACCAGCTTAAGACTCTTTTCCTCCAGTTCGGCCATCTGGCTGCTACTGGCCTTGATAAGGCCAGAAGGTCGCGTCCTGACCGGAAGATTAATCCGCAATAGCTTCCGTTGCTCCGGAGTCAGCGGTCCGCTCATAGCCTTCTTCCAGAGCTGCAAAATCCTGTCTCTGAGTTTATCGGCTTCATCCCGGTTAGAAGCATAATCTCTGTAAAGAAATTCAAGACGACGCTGATAGGACAGGAGCTCGTTCCATTCTCTACGGCTGAGGCCTCCAAGCTCGTGTTCTGGCGGTGGCATTTGAGGCCTGGAGGGCGGTGGACTCTGGACAGACTGAGCGGTCGGCTGGCTGGGGTTTAGCTGAGGAGCCGCCGGAGCAGGGCTGGCGGTCACAGTAACCGTTCCAGAGGGCAAATTGTTCACCTGGGTTGGCGGCGCCGCCGGCCTATTCTGCTGGGACCTGAGATATTCGATTCTTCCCCGAATCTGGCGGGCCTGCTCCTCCATGTCGGCCGCAATCCTTTCTGCTTCCTGGTAATGAACCCGAGACCGGAGCCAGGAAATCTCTATATAGCAATCGGGAACCTGTGGAGTGAGGCTGCGACGGCAATTCTCAACTGCCTGCCTTAACCGGGCAGCTCTGCCCTCAAGTTCTGAGGCCCGGGCTTCCAGCCTGGCTATTTCATCGCTCTGGAAAGATGATGTTAACTCAGCGGGCGCCAGATTAGCAGCTGCCACAAAGGCGGTCCGGGCTGTCAGAAGGATAAAAAAGATAACAGCGGGAATTTTTCCCATGGCTCTTAATTTTGAGCAGAGGACCGAAACTCTCATTTATAAAATTATCACTACGGTTCCTGGACGGGTCGGTTTACATGCTCAACATTGACATGAGGTTCGTTGGTATGAGGAGTGTCCTGGTGGGGGCGATTGATGTGGCCTTTGATATTTTGATTGGTGTGAATCGTGGTATTGGTATGCTCAAAGCCCTGAGGGGCAAAATCCACGTGTTTGGTTTCATTGATATGAGTATTTTTGTGGGTATCGGTGTGAGCAATATTTTGATGGGCAATATTTTTGTGGGGCACGTTGGTATGAAG
>JBASPX010000069.1:0-29797 GCA_049659625.1 Candidatus Saccharicenans sp.
GACCAGAAAGCCGCTCTCATCCTGGAAGCTATGGCCTACAATGTGGCCAAATGGATAGGGGCCATGGCCACGGTTTTCGAGGGACGGGTGGATGCTATCGTTCTCACCGGTGGACTGGCCTATTACCAGGATTTTGTCGAGATGATAAAGAAGAGATGTTCATTTATCGCCCCGGTAAAGATTTATCCGGGCGAGGATGAAATGAGAGCTCTGCTCGAAGGGGCTCTCAGAGTGTTGAGAGGCGAGGAAAAAGCTAAAATTTATGAAAACGAGATCAGGGAGGACAAGCAATGATCAGAAAACTTGATGATATCATTACCGCGGTTAAGGGCTTGCCGAAGAGAAAACTGGTGGTGGCCTGCGGCGAAGATCCCCATACGATTGAAGCTGTTGCCCGGGCAAAGAAAGAAGGCCTGGTTGAGGTGGTTATGGTCGGCAATAGAAAGAGGATAGAAGAGGTGGCGACCAGATACGGAGTTGACCCTTCAATTTTTTCCATAGTTGATATTGAGGACAACAGGGCTGCGTTGAAGCAGGCCGTCAGGTTGGTTCGGGAAGGTCAGGGCGATATTCTGATGAAGGGGCTGGTGGGCACCCCGGATTATATGAGGGCCATCCTCGACAAGGAAAACGGGCTGGTTCCACCCAACGGTCTCCTTTCTCACGTGACCGTGCTGGAAATTCCCGCCTATCCGAAGCTGCTGGTGGTTTCAGACGTGGCTGTTCTGGTACTTCCTGACCTGGAGCAAAAGATAAAAATTCTCGGTTATGCTATCGAAGTGGCTCAGGCGCTCGGGATTGAGAATCCGTACGCTTACATCATAAGCTCGGTGGAAACTGTGAGTCAGAAAGTTCCTTCCACCGTCGATGCGGCCATCATCAAGGTGATGGCCGAACGCGGCCAGATCAAGGGAGCTAAGGTCGAAGGTCCGGCCGCGCTGGATCTGGCGCTGTCGAAAGAGAGCGCGGCCATAAAAGGATTCAAGGGAGAAGGGGCCGGCGAGGCGGATATTCTGATTTTCCCGAACCTGGAAACCGGAAACGTGTTCTACAAAGCCTGCACCATCCTGGCCGGGGCGAAGCTGGCTGGAATGGTGGCCGGAACAACCGCTCCCTGTGTTCTGACCTCGCGCGGGGACAGCGAAGAATCAAAATTCTATGCGATCGGACTGGCCGCCCTGGTCTCGGCCAGACGAAGCGGCCAGCTTTAAGCATTATTTTAAGTTATTCTGAAAACTGCTTGATTTTGAAGAAGTGCTCATCGGCAGGGGCGACGAAACTGCCCATACCGTCGGCGAGGCTTTGGGAAAAGATAACCCATAAATAAACAATAAATACTCCGGCTCTCCCCGGTTGATCTATATATCGACAGGGTTTCTGGGTCTGCAGATTCCCGTCCTGTCGGGGACAAACTAGTTAAGGCAGCGCTATGTAATTTAAGTTTGCCTGTTCTAATTTTGAAGAGATCGGCTTGAGTATTTGGCTGAATCTGGATATAAAGATGCTTATTTTTGATACCTGAAGAATTTAAAAATGATGATAGAAAAAGGGGATTTGCCGTCGGCAAATCCCCTTTTTATGTTACGAAGTTATAATTCTTAGGCCATCAGGCTGCAGATCGCGGCCACGTTGACCATGTCGTCGGCCGAGCAACCGCGGCTGAGGTCGCAGTAAGGTTTCTGCAGGCCCTGAACGATCGGTCCAATGGCTTCGGCTCCGGCCAGCCTTTCAACCAGCTTGTAGCCGATGTTCCCGGCGTCGAGGTCCGGGAAAATCAGCACATTGGCTCTGCCGGCAACAGGAGAGCCCTTGCACTTTCTTTCGCCCACAGCCGGAACCAGAGCAGCGTCGGCCTGCATCTCGCCGTCGATCAGCAGGTCAGGCGCTTTTTCTCTGGCGATTTTAGTGGCGCTTATGACCTTATCCACGTGCTCATGGGTGGCTGAACCCTTGGTCGAGAAGCTGAGCATAGCCACGCGGGGTTCGAGACCGGTCACCGCCTGGAAGTTTCTGGCGGAACTGATCGCAATGTCAGCCAGCTGAGCGTCGGTCGGGTTCGGAACGACCGCGCAGTCAGCAAAGCACAGCAGCTTGTCGGGGAATACCATTATGAAATAGCTGGACACAGTCTGGATGCCAGGAGCGGTGCCGACAGTGTAAAGGGCAGCCCGGATGACATCGCCGGTTGAGGAGATATTCCCGCCAACAACCGCGCCGACTTTATCTTTGGCCAGCATGCAGCCGGCGAAATAAAGAGGATTCTTCACCAGCTCAACAGCCTGCTCCATAGTCAATCCCTTGGCTTTTCTTCTTTCGTAAACGTGGCTGGCGAATTCTTCTTTCCAGGGCGAAGTCAGAGGGTCTATGATTTCGATGTCGTCGACCCGGACGTTATTCTCAGCGGCGATTTTCTTGATGCTGTCCGGATTTCCAACCAGCAGCGGCACGCCAATCTTTTCTTCGATGATCGTCCGGGAAGCCTTCAGGGTTCTGATATCCTCGGCATCCGGAAAGGCAATTTTCAGATACTTTCTGGCTGCCTTTTCTCTTATTTCCTTCACAAAATTGCTTCCGCTCATTGAGGTCCTCCTGATTGAACGTTTATTTTTACCACAGACGTGGTACGTCTCTTACCACCCTGACCGTGTCGCGGGCCAGCAGCAGTTCTTCATTGGTGGGTATCACGTAAATGGCCACCCGGCTGCTCTCCTTCGAAATCTTCATGCATTTGCCGCGAACCGCCTGCTGGTTGAGCTCGTCGTCAATTTCAATGCCCAGGTTTTCCAGCCCCTCGCAGATCATCTTCCGGATGATGACGCTGTTCTCGCCGATGCCGGCGGTGAAGATGATGGCGTCGGCGCCGTTCATTTCGGCCAGGTAAGCACCTATGTATTTTTTCACCCGCAGGGCAAACATTTTGAGCGCTAACTGCGCCCGGTGGTTGCCTTCAGCGGCTGCTTTTTCGATGTCGCGCAGGTCGTTGCTGATTCCGGAAATTCCCAGCATGCCGCTTTTCTTGTTCAGGATGTTGAAGATTTCAGCCACGCTGCCGATCCCCTTGTTGTAGAGATATTCCACAATGGCCGGGTCAATGTCGCCCGAGCGGGTGCCCATGATCAACCCCTCGAGTGGCGTCAGACCCATGGTGGTGTTGATCGATTGACCGTTCTTGATGGCGCAGGCGGAGCAGCCGTTACCCAGATGCAGCGTGATGACGTTCACTTCTTCCCTGGGTTTGCCCACGAGCTTGCGGTAACGGTAGGCAACATACCGATGGGAGGTGCCATGGAAGCCGTAGCGGCGGATGCGATATTTTTCGTAGAGCTCCATCGGAATGGCGTACATGTAGGCTTCCTCGGGCATAGTCAGATGGAAGGCGGTGTCAAAAACCGCCACCTGCGGAATCTTATCTCCAAAAATTTCGTAACAGGCGTAGATGCCCTTGAGGTTGGCTGGATTGTGCAGCGGAGCGAGGTCAGCGCATTCTTCGATCTGCGCCAGCACTTCCTTGTCGATTTTTACCGATTTGGCGAATTTTTCTCCGCCGTGGACCACCCGGTGGCCGATCGCATGGATGTCGTCCCAGCTGTGAATCCCCTGAATTTTCGTGTTTGGATCTTCCATCCACTTTTTAATCCTGAGGATGGCTTCGCGGTGGTCGTGGATGGGTTCGATGGTCTTGATCGGTTCCTGGCCTTCAGCTTCCAGGTTGACGATCGCGTCGTCCTTGCCAATCCTTTCAATCAAACCCTTGGCCACGCGGCGGTCGGTGTCATTTTCGAACATTTCGAGGTCGGTGTTGATGATCTGAAATTTGACGGAAGAGCTTCCGCAGTTTAAGACAAATACGTTCATTTTAAAT
Source organism: Candidatus Saccharicenans sp. (assembly GCA_049659625.1). GTDB lineage: Bacteria > Acidobacteriota > Aminicenantia > Aminicenantales > Saccharicenantaceae > Saccharicenans. The sequence continues at coordinate 3,863 of JBASPX010000069.1, forward strand.
TCCACTCCTTTTGAGAAATTAAGGATGATTAATATACCAGAATAACCTTAATAATTTCAACGATTTCAGACAATTTTTTCTTCAGAGAACGAAGAATTTTCGCTGCCCGGAGACCGGGATTTTCAAGTTGAGGACCGGATGAGCGCAGTCAGCAAAAAGCCGGGCTCTTCCGGTCGCATGCAATGGAGACAGTAGACCGGCTCCAGATGCCCTCGACTCTGCTGGATGCGGGATTTTTCTCCAGCGATGCCTGTCAGGCAGGACGGGACGGCCGATAGCCCCGGATAGACCCGGGCCGGCAGCTTCCCTGCGGCCAGCCGCCTGAAAAATTTTTTACCGCCGTTAAGCTAATCTTTCTTTTCTTCTGTTCCGCTCTCAGCCGGTTTGAAGTACCTGGAAACATCCCTTTTTCCACGTTCGAGGTAGGGAACTCCCTTCTGCATCCACTCCGGCCGCGGCGCTCCTTTTAAGTAATGGTCAAAGAATTCGTCCAGATGGATCGTCCAGTACTTCTGGTTTTCTCTCTGACGGAGACCGTGTTTCTCCCCGTTGAAGTTGAACATCCAGGCTTCCTTGCCCAGGCGCCTCAGAGCGGTGAAAAATTCGATTCCCTGGTACCAGGGTACGGCGTCGTCCTCGTCGTTGTGAATGGTTAGGTAAGGTGTCTGAACCCGGTCGACCCAGAAGATCGGAGAGTTTTCGATGAACTGCAGCGCTTTCTCCCAGGGAGGTCCGCCGATGCGGCTCTGAGTTTTCTCATACTGAAAGGCGCGCGACATTCCGGTCCCCCAGCGAATGCCGCCGTAGGCGCTGATCATGTTGCTGACGGCCGCTCCGGCCTCACAGGCGGCGAAGATGTTCGTCCGGGTGATCAGGTAGGTGATCTGATAGCCTCCCCAGCTGTGGCCCTGGATGCCGATTCTTTTCGGGTCGATGAATCCCATCCTGACCACCGTTTCCACTGCCGGGACCACGCATTTGAGCGCGCTCAAACCCGGATAGCCCGTTTGGTAGACGATATCGGGCATCAGAATGACATAGCCATTGGAAACATAGCGGGTGAAGTTAATGCTGGTTCCAGGAGCGGGTGGGTAGTAACGGTGAAGCTGGTTGCTGAGTTTTTCGTAAATGTAAACCATCAGCGGATACTTTTTCGCGGGGTCGAAGTCTTCGGGTTTGATCAGCACCGCCTGAAGTTCTTTTCCATCAGCGTTGATGTAGGTGATGAGCTCCGCCTTTCCCCAGAGATAGTTTGCCTGCTGGGGATTGGCCTGGCTCACTTTCTTCAGGTCGGAGAAATCAGGTCCGCTGACCCAGAGGTCGGGAAATTCTTCAAACGTCTGAATGGTAAAGACATATTTCTCAGCTTTTTTTGCCTTCTGCAGGCTGCCGAGCATCTTTTCCAGATAGAGCAGTTTTTCCGGTTTCTTTCCTGAAGCCGGGTCGAGCCGGAAAAATCCGGTGGCTTTCGTCAGCTCATTCATGGCCAGCAGAATCATCGGTTTTTTCGGTGATATCGCCTTTTCTTCTGGGTCGAGTCTCTGATACCTTAAAGTCAACCGATTCTCGCGGCCATAACTTCCGGTCAGAACTCTGGCTGAAGAACCGTCGGGTTTAATTTCCCACAGGTCGTAACGGTCGTAAATCAGGACTGAAGCGTCATTTTCGGTCCAGCCGGCCAGACCGTAAGCAGGCGGCTCGTTCGGAGTATCCCATTCTTCCTGGAAGAAATTCACCGGCAGTTTTGAGGTCAGGTCAAACTTCCGGCCGTCGGCCAGCCGGTAACTGTACCAGGCTCTCGGCCCGTCATCGTAGAACACGAGATAATTACCTCCGGGCGAGAAGGTTACAGAAGCCGGGAATTTCTCCAGAATTTTTGTTCTTTTTCCAGAATTCAGGTCAACCAGGTAATAGTCGGCATAATCCCGGTCCCATGATATCAGCTGGCGATAGGGAAGAGGGTTGAGGCCGAGCGCTTTCTGTCCGTCATCAGAAAGTCTTATTTCTGGAAGGTCCTCCGCCCCGAGGAGAACGATTTTGCGGTCTTTCGCTTTCAGGTGGCAGACAGCCAGATAGTTCCTTTTCTTTTCCTCCTCGGCCCTGACTTTCTGCATCGGCTGGAGTTCCGGGTCAGTCCAGCTCCAGATGTCCACTTTGATCGGTTCAGGAGCGTCTTCAGGAGCGGGTTCGGGTGTCCGGGCGTAGCCAAAAAACAGCAGACTTCCGTCGCGGGAGAAGGAGGGTTCCCGGTTTTCGCTCGGACTGAAACCGGCCGGAATCGGCTGGCGGCCGGGCCCGGCTATCTCTATGGCCGCATTCATCTTTTCCTGCCAGAAGTACAATTTATAAGGAGACACTTTTTCCCGGTAGGAATCACGGTCGCTGAGAAAGGCCAGTTTGCGTCCCTGTTCGTCAAAAGCGAGTTTCAGGTAGTGGCCTTCTCCTTTTAGCAGGGTGAAAGTCTGGCCTGAATCTGGTTCGATGATGAAAGCGCCGTCATTTTCAGGGGTTTTGGAAGAAACGGCATATGCCAGATAGCGTCCGTTTTTCGACCAGACATATTCGGAAACTTCCTGAACGGAAATAGTTTTCCCGGTTTCAAGATTTCTGATGATCAGCTCGCTGCCCGGTTCCTTTTTCTTTTCGGGCTTCTTCTCTTCCTTTTTTGCTTCTCCGGCTTTTGACTCCGGTTCTTTCTTTTCTGCGGTTCTGGCTTCCTCAGCCTTCCTGGCTTCTTCTTTCTTTTCCGCTTCACTCTTTTCTTTTTCCCGGGCAAGCGGAGGTTCGAGCAGATAAGCCACAAATTTTCCGGATTCTTCAGCCAGTTTGAAGTTCTTTACGCGCTCAACAGTTATCTGTTCTCCGGTTTCGAGGTTGATAATACCCAGGCCGTTCTTTGGCTGCTCTTCTGGTTTTTTCTTTTCTTTCCTGGCTCTGTCCACTTCGGCTTTCGGCGGGACGATGGTGTAAATCACAAAGCGGTCATTTGCGGTAAAAATGGCATCACGCCCGCGGGGATACCGCTTTTCCTGCCCGCCGATCAGGTCCAGAAGAACAAGTTCCGGGTCACCTTCTCCCGGAACCAGAGAATACACCAGATAGCGGCCGTCCGAGCTGATTCTTGTTCCCTGGATTGATTTCCAGCTGTCGTAAACATCGTAGCTGATGGGTTTTTTAGCCGTCTGAGCCAGCGCTGAAAGTGAAAAGCACAGAAGTAAAGCTGTTATCAGAACGGTGAATTTTTTTGCCCTGTGGCTGATCTGCATGAAGACCTCCTTCAAAAAATCATATATATGTTATTAACCGGATTGCCGTTTGAAGGTCAACCTTATTTTTGAAAAGATAACGCTCAGCCGCGATTTGCACATTTATTCTTGAAAAATTTATCGCTGAACCGGCAGATAAACCTGGCCTGTCTTTCCAGCAGGTAAGGCAACTCAAAGGTCATCCTGTGAAATAGAGGTAAGCTGCCACGATAGCCAGCACCACTATCACCGAGGCAACCACATCCCAGGTGTTCCAGCTGGCGCGGGTGGCTCTTCTCTGTTCTTCTGTGACCGTTCCGAAGGTCAGTCCGATGATTCGTTCTTCTGCCGGCTTCTCGGTAGCGTAACTTACAGCATACATTACTCCCATGGAAATCAGGAAGATGAGCAGGCTGTAGTACTGGAAATAAACGTTGTTGATGATCCAGAGAAAGGAACCTTCCGTGTACTTGAAGCCCGGGATCAGTTTAACCGGTGTGTCAACGGCCAGCCTGAAGAGTCCGAGCACAAACCCGGTGGAAAGCGCGGCCAGACATCCCCTGGCATTAAGACGTTTGTTCAGAATGCCGGCAAAGAAAACCACAAAGATGGGCGGCGCCAGGTAAGCCTGAACGCCCTGCAGGTAATCGTATAGACCTTTTCCGCCGCGGATAACCGGCAGCCAGGCCAGTCCGATAAGAACCATGATGGTGGTGGCGATGCGGCCGACGCGGACGAGTTTTTCCTGGGATATGTTCTTCTTTATTCTTGAGTAGAAATCTATGGTGAAAAGCGTGGAGGAAGCGTTAAAAACTCCGGCCAGCGAGCTCATCAGAGCTGCCAGCAATCCGGCCACCACGATGCCCCTGATCCCGACCGGAAGAACATGAGCTACCATCAGCGGGAAGGCTTTCTGGGCCTGGTCGCGGATAATCTGGCCATCAGGACCGATGAGCTGCTGCTGGAGCGCCGGAATCTTGCCGCTGACGGCCAGTCCGTAACAGATTATTCCAGGAATTATAAAAATAAAAACAGGCAGAAGTTTGAAGAAAGCGGCGGCAATCGAACCGCGGCGAGCTTCGGTTTCGTTTTTAGCGGCCAGAGCTCTCTGAACAATGTATTGGTCGGTGCACCAGTACCAGAGCCCGATGATCGGGGCGCAGAAGAGCATCCCCAGCCAGGGGTAGTTATCGTTAAAGTACCATGCCATCCGACCGGCTTCTTTTACCGGAGCCCAGGTTCCCACCATCCCGTGGGGGACTAAGGGCTTCCACAGGTTGAACATCTCGCCGCCGACTATCGACCTTAATTCGGACCAGCCGCCTATCGCCTTCAACCCGAAGATGGTGACCAGAGTCGAGCCGATAACCAGCACTATTGTCTGAATTGCTTCGGTGTAGGCCACAGCGGTCAGTCCGCCGAGCACCGTATAGAGTCCGGTTATGACGATGACCAGGATCGAGCCGACCCAGAAGCTGTCGAGTCCAAACCAGTTAACTTCCGGCAGCAACACGGAGAAGACCACCCCGCCGGCAAACACCCCGACAGCAATTTTAGTCAGCACATAAGCTACCAGCGAGATGGCAGAAAGGAGGGTTCTGGCCTCGGGAGAAAATCTTCGTTCGAGAAATTCCGGCATGGTAAAAACTTTTGAGCGAGTATAAAAGGGGACCATCATCCAGGCCAGAACCAGAAGACACCAGGCGTGGAGCTCGTAATGAGCCATGGCCACGCCGTCAGTCGCTCCGGAACCGGCCAGACCCACCAGATGTTCTGATCCGATGTTCGAAGCGAAGATGGAGGCGCCAACGATAAACCATCCTAGGTGTCGGCCTGCCAGAAAGTACTGGGTGGTGGTCTTTTCTTTTTGTTTTTTTATTGTCCACCAGGCTATTCCCAGTATCAGGAGGAAATAGGCGGCCAGCACTATCCAGTCAAGAGTTTTGAGCATCATGGGAGGACCTCCTCATGGATTTGGTCGGGAGACTGCAGGTTATGGTTATTTTTGAATTTTCTGTAAAACCGGGATTCTTTCCGGGTAAAAAAGAAATTTTAAGCGAAGAGGCGAGAAGCTCTGGCCAGTGTCTTTTCTTATCCATCACATCAGCCTGAAAGTTTCATTCGGCGTAAGTATAATTCGTTAACGTTAACATTGTCAAAAGAAAAATCAGCTCAAGGCAGCCGGAAGAATTTTCAGGAAAACTCCTGGTTTCCTCCGCATCGGCATAAGCTTCCATTATTTTTATATCAAGCACCAGCCGAACATCATGGAAACATTCAAATCGCTGGAGTCTGCAGAAAATGACACCGGATGATTTTCACCTGCCGATTATTCTTATCGTTTCTGTCAGGACTCCGGTGGTGGCTGCGGCCAGGCGACCCTTAAAGCCGGGTTGTTGACCTCCCACAGAGACCACCAGTTTTCCCGGTTCAATCATCGGTCGCCCCTGATTATCATATGTCACCATTTCTCGCGGTCGCACCGTCAGGGTAATTCTCTGCTTTTCTCCCGCTCGCAGAAAAATTCTTTTGCAGGCAGCCAGCCAGCGAACCGGGTTAACCGGAGAGCGGGAATCAGGCCGGCTCAGATAGACCTGGATTACCTCTTCGCCGTCACGAGCTCCGGCGTTTTTCACTTCAACCGAAATGGTGAGCTCCTCGCCGGCTTTAATCGACCGGGGAAGAGAAAGTCCGGAATAGGTGAAGCGCGTGTAGCTCAATCCGTACCCGAACGGGAAGAGCGGCTCATGGCGAAAGTAGCGGTAGGTGCGACCTTCCATCCGGTAATCGGAAAATTCAGGAAGGTCTTCAGCCGACCGGTAAAAGGTGACCGGAAGACGTCCGGCCGGATTGTAATCGCCAAAGAGCACTTCAGCCACAGCCTGTCCGGCGGCCTGTCCCGGGTACCAGGCTTCAACTATCGCCGGAACCAGTTCGACCGCCCGGTTTATCGAAAGCGGACTACCGTTCAGCAGGACCAGAACCACAGGCTTACCCCTGGCCGCCCCGGCCACTTCTTCCAGCAACTTTTCCTGATTCGCCGGGAGGTCAAGAGTCAGGCGGTCTCCACCCTTAAAACCGGGTACCGGCACCACCATTTCTTCGCCTTCAAGTCGCGGTGAAAGCCCGAGAAAGAGAATGACTGCCTCGGCTTTTCTGGCAGCAGCCACCGCCCGCTCAAGAGCGTCAGCAGAGGGCCTTTTCCAGAGCAGGTGCATGCGAGCGGTTCGCGCCCGATGGATAAATTCTATTTTTACGGCCACCGGTTTTCCCTTTTCCAGAAATACTTTTTTCGAGACTTTGTGAGTTTCGTGCTCGCCGTTGTAGCTTGCAAGGAGTTGATGGTCGAGATAAATCTTAAAAGCGTTAAAGCCCTCACCGCCGATATAGTATTCGCCGCTCTCGGGCGGAATCAACCAGCCGGTCCAGCGCACGCTGAAGCTGTCGTCGTCAAGCTCTGGAAGCGGAGATTCTTCCCACCAGTTAAAGTCGACCTCCGGGTCTATCCTGACGGCTACCGGTTTTCCGCTGAAATTCTGGTTGTTGAAGTATTCCCCGCGGAGCCCGTTAATGCTATCACCGGGAGCGGGTTTTAAGAATTCAGAGCGAATCACCCTCAGCACAGGAATGCCTTCAGCCCAGTCGGTGCCGGGCTCGTAGATTATTTCGGTGTGCGGCTCGAGCATCTCTTTCAGTCCCCGTAGCGGAGTGATCGGGTCGCCAGGAAAGCCGTTGTAATTTCCCAGGAGCACTTCCACATCGTCGGCGTTGGGTCCTATCACCGCAATTGATTTAAGCGATTTTGGAAGGGGAAGCGTATCGTTCCGGTTCTGAAGAAGCACGATGGATTTTCTGGCCGCTTCGAGGGCCAGCTCCCGGTGTTCTTTTGAATCCACCACGGAGAAAGGAATCCGGGTATAGGGCACGAGCTCGGGCGGGTCGAACATGCCCAGACGGAAACGAGCACCGAAAAGTCATTTAACCGCGGTGTCTATGACTGCCTCTTCCACCAGCCCTTTTTTAACCGCCTCCACCAGCGTGGCGTAACAGCGTCCGCAGTTCAGGTCAGTCCCGGCCTTAACAGCCATGGCTGCGGCTTCAACCAGCGTCGGGACAACTTTGTGGAAGGCATAAATGTCGTTTATGGCCCAGCAATCTGAAACCACATAACCTTCAAACCCCCATTCCTTTCTCAGAATGTCGTTCAGCAGAAGCGGACTGGCGCAGCAGGGGAAGTTCTGGAAACGGTTGTAAGCACACATCACCGAGTAGACCTTTCCCTCGCGCACGGCCATTTCAAAATGAGGCAGATAACTGCTGCGGAGAGTTGCCTGATCGACGATGGCATTGAAACTGTGGCGTTCAGGTTCGGGACCGCTGTGAACGGCGTAATGCTTGGCGGTGGCGATGACCTTGAAATATCGGGGGTGGTCTCCCTGAAGCCCGCGTATGAAGCTAACAGCCATGATGCCGGTCAGGTAGGGATCCTCGCCATAAGTTTCCATCCCGCGTCCCCAGCGGGGGTCACGGAAAAGGTTGATGTTGGGGGACCAGAAAGTAAGTCCCTGGTAAATCCCGCGCTTTCCGCGACGCACGAATTCGTGGTGCTTCGCTCTGGCTTCATCGGAAATAGCCGTGGCTACCCGGTAGATAAGGTCCGTATCCCAGGTGGCGGCCAGGCCGATGGCCTGGGGGAAGACTGTGGCCAGCCCGGCCCGGGCCACGCCATGGAGACATTCGTTCCACCAGTTGTACTGAGGAATGCCAAGCCGGGGGATGGCGGGTGCCTCGTGCATCATCTGACTGACCTTTTCTTCCAGAGTCAGACGTCTGACCAGGTCCGCTGCCCGGACTTCAGGCGGGAGGTCCGGGTTCATGAAGGGCAGCTCAGCGATGTTTATTTTACCGGTCTGAGCCCGACTGTTTGCGGTGGCTCCGGTAACCGACTGAATAAAATGGAAACAGGCCAGGATGGTTGTCAGGAATAAGATGGTTTTCAGAATAAGTTTTTTCCCCCTCATTTCATTCCTCCGCATAATATTGTCCCGCAAACCGGACAAATATATATAAAACTCTGGCGCTTCAGGACAAATCGCACATCTACAGTCTTAATTTTCCGGTATCCCGGGAGAAACTATTTCACAGGTTGAATCAGGAAAGCCCAGGAATAGTTGCCCGGTTTAATCAGGTATTGAGGATGCGGTCTGGCTCCCCAGGAATCGTCGCCCCCTACGCCCATCTGGGCCAGGTCGATGGTTACATAAAGATTGCTTCTTGCGGGAACATCGACCGAATGTTTCTCCCCGCGGCGATTCAAGGTCAGATCTTCCGGCGTGTAAGGTATCGCGGCAAATTCAAAAACCGGCTGTCCGATAAATCTGATTCCAGGGCCGCCGGGATTCTTGATAACCAGCCAGCGAGTGTCCGTCCGGTTGCCGAATTCCTGAGCGCTGACGTAAGGAATAATCTGCTGCTCTTTGTGTGTTCGGTAAATCCCGACGAAGGCTGAGGTTTTTCGGTCGCAGTAGTTTTCGTGAGGACCGCGACCATAATATTCGATGTCTTCAAGACCGTCGGCCAGTCCCATGATCATTCCAAGCCGCGGAATCTCCGGGAGCTTTTCCGGATGAAGAGGTCTGAATTCGTTGCTGACTTTAATCAGTCCATCCTGAAATACCGTGTAGGTTACCGCATGATTGGCCTCTACTGCCGGCAGCCAGAATACAACCCGGACCGATATCTCACCGGATTTTTCTTTTTTAACCTGAAAATCTTTCACCTGTCGATTCAAACTGGCTTCTCTCCAGACCTTCAACCTGACCGGCATTCTGTTGCCGAAATCGTTGTCGGTCGGTGCCCTCCAGAAGTTGGGCAGAGGACCTTCCTTCAGCAGCTCAAGGTTGCGGTAGCGATAGGAGACGAGTCTTCCTTCAGCACGATTGAAAACTGCCTGGAAGTCCTGACCGCTTACCGTGATGAGATTACGATTTTCTCCGTTTTCCCTGATTTTCAGCTTCACCTGTTTTCCAGCAGGTTTGCCGGATTCTCCTGACGATGGCCTCAGGCCTTGAGGGCCTGCGGCTTCCTTCAGGAGGAATTGCTCTGAAGCTATGGTATGGCCGGCAGGAATAAGTCCCGCCGCCAGTTCTTTCTTATTCAGGAGCTCGATGTTGAGAAAAACTTCCTGATCATCCTGCCTGAATTCCGCCGGCAGAGGTATCCTGATTTCGGCTGATTGCCAGGGAGCTATGGTCGGGCAATTAACTTCTCCTTCCCCGGCCGGTTGACCTTCTTGCAGCAGTTTCCAGCGAAGCAGGTAATTTTCCCGGTCGAGGTTAAGGAAGTCGTATTTGTTGGTGATTTTTATTCTGGCTTCCGCTGACGGTTGTCCGGGTATTTCCAGCAAATCGAAGCGTGCCGGCTGGTAAACCTTCTTTACTTCATAAAGGGCTGGATGCGGAGTCCTGTCCGGCGCCACCAGGCCGTTGCAGCAGAAGTTATCGTCCGAGGGGGTGTCCGGTGGACCGTAATCGCCGCCATAGGCCCAGAACAGCTCACCCTTTTCATTCTTTTTGGCAAAGCCCTGGTCCACCCAGTCCCAGATAAACCCGCCCTGAAGAACGGGATATTTTTCAATTACATCCCAGTAATCCTGGAGGTTTCCGGTGCTGTTGCCCATAGAATGAGCGTACTCGCACATGATAAGTGGACGGGTGGGGTTGCTCCGGGCATATTTTTCCAGATGCTCGATGCGGGCGTACATCGGACAGTAGATGTCTGTGTTCCATTCTAACTGGGCTCTTTCGTAATGGATCGGGCGCGAGGGGTCGCGCTGTTTTATCCAGCGGTAGCACTCTTCAAAATTAATGCCATTGCCAGCTTCGTTGCCCATCGACCAGATGACCACCGAGGGATGATTTTTGTCCCTTTCCACCATCCTCCTCACCCGGTCGAGGTGTGCCGGTCCCCACTCGGGGTCCTTGGCCAGGCTTCTTTCGCCGTAGCCCATCCCGTGCGATTCGATGTTGGCTTCATCGATCAGGTAAATACCGTAGAAATCGCAGAGCTCATACCAGCGCGGGTCATTCGGATAATGGCTTGTCCGGACCGCGTTTATGTTGTGGAGCTTCATCAACTGAATATCTCTGATCATTGATTCTTCTGAGATGACATGTCCGGTCCAGGGATCGTGTTCGTGACGGTTGACGCCGCGGAAATAAACCGGACGGCCGTTTACCAGAAGCTGCGCGTTTTTTATTTCGACTGTGCGGAAGCCAACCTTTCTCGAAATCGCCTGAATCGAGCTGTTCTTTTCAGCTGAAAGCTCCAGGCACAGAGTGTACAGGTTCGGGGTCTCGGCACTCCAGGGTTTGATGTCCGGAATCTCTCCCTTGAAGTTCAGCAATTTCTTTTCACCGGGTTTTAAGGTGAAGGTTTTCTTTTCGAGAAAAATTTTCTTTCCGCTGTCGTCCTGAATGGAAGCAGTCAGGTGGAAAACCGGAAGCTTCGGCCTCCGGCTGCCGGCTGCTGCGGTCTGCTCGTTTACTACCTCTACATCCAGATTTAGAATTCCATTCCGGTAATTTTCATCAAGCCCGGTGCGGGCAAAGAAATCCCTTATTCTTACCTTCGGCGCCGCCAGGAGATAAACGTCGCGTTCAATACCGGAAATTCTCCAGAAATCCTGGCATTCAAGGTATGAACCGTCTGACCAGCGGTATACTTCCAGCGCCAGGAGGTTTTCTCCGGGTTTCAGGTAGGGGGTTATTCTGAATTCAGCCGGAGTTTTAGAATCCTGGCTGTAACCCACCTTATGCCCGTTGACCCAGAGGTAAAAAGCGGATTTGACTGCTCCGAAGTGGATGAAAACTTCCAGATCTTTCCAGTTTTCCGGGACGGTGAATTTCGTCCGGTAACAGCCGACCGGATTGTTGTCATGGGGGATGCGGGGAGGTTGCGGATTTTTCGGAGCAAATTCATAGGCACTGTTGACGTAAATCGGGATCCCGTAACCGTTAAGCTCCCAGTTGGCCGGAACATCTATCTCTCCCCAGTGGCTGTCGTCATAATCTAAACGCCAGAAATCAACCGGTCTGTCGGCCGGTTTTGGCACCCAGTGGAATTTCCAGCGGCCGTTAAGGTTCTTATACCAGGGCGACTCTTCAGGCTTTTTGGTCAGTGCCAGCTGGAGGTCCGGGAAGGGGATAAATGTCGCCCGCGGTTCTTCTTTGTTTATGGCAAAAACTCTCGGATTTTCCCAGTCATTTATCACTGTTTGTTCCACCTGTGTTCTCGTCCGGGCGGCGGTAATGCTTATAAAAACAGAAACACCTACAAACAGCCATACCGCCAGAAAAAGCAGGATCTTTAATAGCCTGTGTCTTCTCGACATCATCACTCCTCCCAGAGTTTTTCAGGATATTTGCCTTCGCGGATAAGTCTTAAAATTCCTTCTTTTACCCACGGCCGGTCTTCCTGGTAGGTGACCCCATACCATTGTTCATCTGTGGTCAACACCCGAACCTTAGCTTTGCCTTCCCTGGAGAGAGCCCCTATCACTTCCGGTATGTAAAATTCTGATTTGACCGGGTCTAACCGCGGGTCGGTCAAAAATTTATGGAATCGAGATTCGAGTTCAGGAAATATGCTCGGGGTAAGGCCGAATATGTTCATGGAGGCGATGTCATCAGGCGACAGCGGATGCCAGGTATGCCCGTCTTCGGTGTATCTGATGCCGTCGGGAAATTTCTGAACTTTAGTTCTTTCCCTGAGGTCGGTCAGATAGCCGTCTGCTGATATCTGGCATATCCCCCTGGCGACGTGACCGTGATCTGAAAGAGTATTCTCGAGTCGATAACCTACCATAGCGTAATGGTAATAGCCATCCGCGTCTTTTGCCTTCCTCATGTAATCAGCCAGTTTTTTTATCGACTGGTATCCGTAGAAATCGTCGGCGTTTATAACCAGGAAGTTTCCTGGGATAAACTCGCTGCAGAGCAGGACGGCCTGGCCGGTGCCCCATGGTTTCATTCTGCCTTCCGGCACCTTAAAGCCAGGAGGAAGAGCCATATGGAGTTCCTGGAAAACATAGGAAACTTCGAAGTGTTTTTCCGCTCTCCGGCCGATTTTTTCCTTGAAGATTTCTTCAATGTCCCGGCGGATGATGAAAACCACCCTTTCTATTCCTGCCCGGCGGGCGTCGTAGAGCGAGTAATCTATGATGAGTTCTCCGTTGGGACCCACAGGGTCGACCTGTTTGAGCCCTCCGTAACGGCTTCCGATGCCGGCGGCCATAATTACCAGAGTTAATTGGTGCATCGCCTTCACCTCGCTTCTGATTTAATATCATAAAACGCAGCCTGAAAAAAGTAAAAAGGCTGGAGAAGGCAGACCTCTTTTTTTCCGAGCTCGGGCTGCTTCTGCTGTCATGTTATCTTTTTGAAAATAAATAATTTAAAAGGCCAGCAGGAAAATTGTCCGGTAACCGGCTGGCTGACCGCAGCCATCGTTCGCTTCTTACCAGCCAGCGTTTTTTATTGTATAATCAAAATACCCGAGGTAAGTAAAAATGGTCAGGTCGACGACCGTAATCTGCATCAGACATAAAGGCAAGGTGGTGATGGCCGGAGATGGCCAGGTAACCATGGGCGAAACCGTGCTGAAATCCACCGCTCAGAAGGTACGCCGTCTGTATAAGGGACAGGTTCTGGCCGGATTCGCCGGTTCCACTTCGGATGCTTTCGCTCTTTTTTCCCGGTTTGAAGCAAAACTTGAGGAATATCGCGGAAATCTATCGCGGGCGGCGATTGAACTGGCCAAGGACTGGCGGCTGGATAAATCCCTGCGTCAGCTTGATGCTCTGCTGATCGTGGCCGATTCCGAGAATACCTTTCTCATTTCCGGCACCGGGGATGTGGTCGAACCGGATGACGGCATTATCGCCGTCGGTTCTGGCGGTCCCTATGCTCTGGCGGCAGCGCGGGCGCTCCGGCAACACACCGATTTATCCGCCAGAGAAATAGCTCTGGAAGCTCTGAGAATCGCTTCAGAAATCTGCGTTTTTACCAACGATAACTTCACCATAGAGGAACTCTGATGGCCATTGAACTCGAAGGAAAAGTTTACGGAGAAAATAAACTCATTCTGGGGGAAGCCGAAGGAGAGCTCACTCCCCAGCAAATAGTGGCCGAGCTCGACAAATACATCATCGGCCAGAAAGCCGCGAAGAAAGCGGTGGCCATAGCCCTGAGAAATCGCTTCCGCCGCCGCAAACTCCCGCCGGAGCTGGCTGATGAAATCGCTCCGAAGAACATCCTGATGATCGGGCCGACCGGTGTCGGCAAGACTGAAATTTCCCGCCGCCTGGCGAAGCTCACTTCCTCTCCCTTTTTGAAAATAGAGGCCAGTCGCTTTACTGAAGTCGGATATGTCGGCCGCGACGTCGAATCGATGATCCGTGACCTGGTGCGGATTGCTGTTGATATGGTAAAGCAGGAAAAAATCAAAGAGATTGAAAGCAAGGCCAGGGCGAACGTGGAGGAAAAACTTCTGGACCTTCTTCTTCCGGGTGGAAGACACGGCTCAGGTCGCCGCCGGGAAAGTGGAGCGACGGATGAAGAGCAGAAGGAAATGATGAGGACGAGAGAAAGGCTTCGTCGCCAGCTGAGGGCCGGTCTGCTCGAAGACAGAATAGTTGAAATTGAAGTCAAGGAGAAACCGGCACCGCCGTTTGAGTTTATCTCCAGCAACGGCTTCGAAGAGATCGGCATACAGATCCAGGAAATTCTTCCGGGCATGTTCGGGGGGAAAACGAAAAAACGCCGGGTGAAGATTAAAGAAGCTTGCGAAATCCTTATGGAAGACGAAGAAAAAAGGCTTATCGACATGGATCAGGTGGCTCGCCTGGCCATAGAAAGGGTGGAACAGTCGGGTATCATTTTTCTCGATGAGCTGGATAAGGTCGCCGGCCGGGAATCGGGTTACGGGCCAGATGTCAGCCGGGAGGGCGTCCAGCGCGACCTGCTGCCGATCATCGAAGGAACGACAGTGAGCACCCGTTACGGGCTCGTTCGCACTGATCACATTCTGTTCATTGCCGCCGGCGCCTTTCATGTAAGCAAACCATCTGACCTTATCCCGGAACTTCAGGGCCGCTTTCCGATCAGGGTGGAACTATCGCCACTGACCAAAGAAGATTTCGTCCGCATTCTGACCGAAACGGAAAATGCTCTGATCAAACAGTACAAAGCGCTCCTGGCCACCGAAGGAGTGGAGATAGAGTTTACCCCGGAGGCCATAGAGGAAATTGCAGCCATTGCCGAAAAGATCAACGAGGAAGCCGAGAATATCGGAGCCCGCAGGCTGCATACGGTGATGGAAAAAGTTATGGAAGACATTTCTTTTGAAGCCCCGAACCTGGCCAATCAGAAAATTATCATCACCAGAGAGTATGTGCAGAAACAGCTGAGCGATATTCTCAAGGATCAGGATCTTCGGAAATTCATCCTCTGATGGTAAAAAAGTTTCTGGTGGTTTCTTTATGTTTGTTGCTTTGCTCCTTCTACAGTTGTGGTAGAAAAGGTCCGTTGCAGGAACCGCTTCCCCTGACTCCTCAGAAAGTGACCGATTTCAGGGCCAATCAGAAAGGAAATTGCCTTTATTTTTTCTGGACTTCTCCCCGGAGCTATCTGGACGGTCAGCCGGTAGAAATCAGGCGAGTGGAAATCAGGGGTATGGAATTAAAAAATGAGCCGTCGTCGGAAAGGGAAGCCACCAGCTCTTTTGAAAAATTCTCCCTGCCTGCTGAGGAGCTCGGGATTGGCACTCTGAATATCGCCCGGGAAACAGCCGCCCTCACCCTCGATTTAAAGAAGGCGGAGGGAAAGAGTTATCTTTTTGGCCTGAGAACCAGAGGACGCCGTGGAGGCTGGTCAGATATTTCTAACCTGATCAGGGTCAAGGTTTGTCGTCCACCTTCGCCCCCGCATGGTCTGAAGTCGAGCATAAATAAGGAAGCTGTGATCATTACCTGGGATCCCCCGCTTAGACTCGAGGGAAATACAGCCCGGGGGGAAGTTTTTTACAATGTTTACCGGAGTGAAGGTGACGAATATAAACTCATGAACGACCGGCCGCTTGCGGAACGAGCTTTTGCTGACCGCAGCTTCAGCTTCGGTCGCTCTTACCGTTATACGGTCAGAAGCCTGGTGCTTCAGGAATCAGACTGGGTCGAGAGCGAGGATTCTGAAATTCTGGAGGTTTGCCCGCTCGATACGTTCCCGCCGGCCGCTCCTGAGGAAGTTAGAGCTGTCTGCGGAACCGGGGGCGTGGTGCTTTCCTGGCTTCCGAATCAGGAAAGCGACCTGGCCGGATACAGAGTTTACCGGCTAAGAGAGGGTCAGACCGCCCCCATCCTTCTGACCTCCGAACTCCTGACCGTTACTGTCTTTCTCGACCGTTCGGTTGAAAAGAATGTCGTATATGTTTATTCTATATGCGCGGTCGATCAGGCCGGAAACGAAAGTCAGCCGGCAAAAATTGAGGTAAAAACCTGAAAGATGAAGATTTACAGATTTCGTTACCGGAAGAAAATTTATTATGGCCTGTTGAAAGAGGATGTCCTTTTTCCGGTTCGCGGGTCGATATTCAAAAATTATAAAATAATTGACAGCCCGGTTCCCATCTCCGAGGTGAAGCTTCTACCGCCGGTCAAGCCGACGAAGATTGTATGTGTCGGACGGAACTACCGCGAGCATGCGCAAGAACTGGGCAATCCGGTGCCGGAAGAACCGTTGCTGTTTTTGAAGCCGCCCAGCTCGGTCATCGGGCCGTTTGAAGCTGTCATCTACCCTGAAGTTTCTAACAGGGTTGATTATGAAGGAGAGCTGGCGGTGGTAATCAAAAAAAGAGTCTGCCGCCTGGAAGATGATTCTCCCTGGCAGGATTATGTCCTGGGCTACACCTGCTTTAACGACGTAACCGCCCGCGACCTCCAGATGAAGGATGTTCAATTCACCAGAGCCAAATCGTTCGATACGTTTGCTCCGGTCGGGCCCTGCATAGAAACTGAGCTGAACCCGGGAGAAGTCCAGCTGAAAACTTTTCTCAACGGCAGGCTGGTTCAGTCGGCCAGCACCAGAAACATGATATTTCCGGTGCCTTATTTGATAAGGTATATTTCCAGAATTATGACCCTGGAGCCGGGCGATATCATCGCCACCGGAACACCCTCAGGAGTCGGGCCGATGCAGCCCGGCGACCGGGTTGACGTGCAGATAGAAGGAATCGGAACACTTTCCAACTTTGTTAAAAAAGATGATAAGGAGGCAAGATGAAATTATTTCTGGACACGGCTAATCTGCAGGAAATAAGAGAGGTGGCCAGCTGGGGTATTCTGGACGGAGTTACCACCAACCCGACGCTCTGTTCAAAGGAAAATATGCCGTTTGAGGCTCTGATTAAGGAAATCTGCAGTGTTGTTTCCGGGCCGGTAAGCGTCGAGTGTGTTTCCACCATGGCTGATGATATACTGGCGGAAGCCCGGAAGCTGAATCAGCTGGCTCCGAACCTGGCCATCAAGATACCGGCCACCATTGAAGGCTTGAAAGCCACCCGGGTTCTTTCGAGTGAAGGAATAAAAGTTAACATGACCCTGGTTTTCTCTCCATCCCAGGCGCTTCTGGCAGCGAAAGCCGGGGCTGCCTTTGTGAGTCCTTTTATCGGACGTCTTGATGACATTTCTCATTTTGGTCTGGACCTGGTCCAGCAAATTCTGACCATTTACGAGAACTATGATTTTCCCACCGAGGTGATCGTGGCCAGCGTCCGCCATCCCGGGCATGTGGTTGAGGCCGCTCTGATGGGCGCCCACATCGCCACCGTGCCCTATGCTGTCATGGAAAAGCTGGTAAAACATCCTCTGACCGATATTGGCATAGAAAGATTTCTTCAGGACTGGAAGAAAGTAATCAATAAGTAAATAATCGCATAAACAGAGATTTAATTTATGGGCTTCTGGAAACGGCGGAAAGGCCTGATTGCTCTTCTGGTAGTGGCGGCTTTTCTGTACGTGGCCCTCTCTTTTGCCAGAAGCTTTTTTCTCAAACAGCTCAGTTACCGGCTGGGTCAAAATTTTGAAGTCGGGGAAATAAAGCTCAATTATTTACCTCCTTCTCTCCAGATAAAAACTCTTAAATCGCGTTCCGGCAATCCTGAAATATCAGTCGAAAGAATCAGTGTCACCCTGCCAGTTCTATCGCTTTTGAAGAAGGAGAAACCGGTGACGGTGGAACTTTACCGGCCGGTGGTTTTTTATGATGCCAGAAACAGGAA
Organism: Candidatus Saccharicenans sp.; assembly: GCA_049659625.1. Classification (GTDB taxonomy): domain Bacteria; phylum Acidobacteriota; class Aminicenantia; order Aminicenantales; family Saccharicenantaceae; genus Saccharicenans. Next base: position 21,439 of record JBASPX010000069.1, read on the forward strand.
AGAAGGCGGCAGCCAGAAAGGTGTGAGTCTGGCTCTGCCATTGTTGATTGACAGAGGTTATGTAAATGGCGGGCATTTCCTGTTTGAGCTAAACCAGGGCACGTATGAACTCTCGGAGGTCTCAGCCGCCTTCAGCCTGGAATCCAGTAACCTTAACCTTCTTTTAAGGGCGGGTTCATCGAGAATAAGGCCTTACGACTCACGGGTGGTTCTTGAAGGTGAGGTTGAAACTCTGTTAACCGTGAGGGGGCGGACGCTCCGCCTGAACCGTCTTGTTATTCAGGGAGAAAACCGGGCGGTGCGGCTTGAGGGCAGGATAGAGTTTCTTAATCCGGCCAGAGTGGACCTGAGGGCGGTCTATAACCTTGATACCGATTTTATCATGAGCGCTCTTGACCTTCCCTTCAAATGGGAAGGTAAGACTTCCGGTGAGATAACCATATCCAATGAAAGCGGGCCGGTCATAATAAAATCAAATTACAGCACCCGGGATTTCCGGCTGAATCAGGTGGAAATGGGCACGGTCGAAGGTCAGGTGGTGATTGAAAGGGGGAGGGGAGGCCAGATTCTGGCTGAGATAAAGAAGAAAGGAAAACCGTCGGAGAATGTAGTTATAACTTACGGAGGCGGAGTTATCGAAGGCCGGATGTCCGGATTCCACCTGGATCCGATAATGAAGTACGCTTCGGTACCCTGGCCGGTTGACTCGCCAGCCTGGGGGACTTTCCGGCTGAGCCGGGGAATCCTTCAGGCGACAGCAGAATTTCGCGATCGTCTAGACAACCGGCCGGAAAAAGATCGTTACCGGCTTGACGGCCGGACGGACATAGAACTTAACCTGGCAGAAAAGGATCTGAAGATACAGACAAAAGAACTTCTGACTTCTTTCGGAAAATTGAACGTTGAGGGTCGCGTTTTTATCGGCAGGAAGATTGATCTGGAAATAACCGGTCAGTTCAGCGATGTGCGCCGTGCCCGTGAATTCACCGAAAAGCTTTTTAATACGCGTTTCGATTTCCCGGAGATCAGGGGTGCCGGCAGAGCTGATATTGAGATCAGAGGAGACTATGAGCGTCCTCACCTCAACTTTGAATTTTCTCTCTCACCGGCCGGGTTTGAACGTTTTCAGGTAACCACGGCGCGGGGAAAGGTTGAGGTCGAAGGCGGCAAAGTTGAGGGAAAAGTCTATGTTCTGGATAAAGATTTTGACGGGCAGATAAGCCTGGAAACGGTTGAAGGCAAAACTGAAGCCAGGATGAATTTTGACCGGGCCCAGGTGGAAAAGGTTCTTACCTATTTTGAAGTGGATTTTCCGGTAAAGGGACCGGTTCGGGGGGATTTTGTTTATTTTACTGAAGGCGCAAAAATAAATTTTCGGGGTGATTTTGTTTCGCGGGAAATGCAGTTGCTGGGAACCCCGATTAGAAATGTTTCCGGGAAGATATTCTGGTCAGAGGATGAGCTGCGCTTTCCGGAGTTGAGTTTTGACCTGCACGGCGGTCGGGTGAACGGCAGCTTGGAGCTGGGATTTAACCCCCGCAGCTATAATTTTAACCTCGAGGCCGTAAACGTCGACCTGAAGCCCCTGTCATCTGATTTTTCAGGAAAGATCACGCTTGACTTAAAAGGAAAAGGTATTTTCGGTGAGAGCCGGCCGGGTGGAGATTTTTCTGCCGACAGGTTCGGGGTCTTTTTCGTCAGGTCACAGCGGGCCACGGGATCCTATCAGCTTGATTTTCTCGAAAACGGCCTGAATATCGAGCTTGATGGTCGTCTTCTTCCTGGCGACAACAATTTCAGGTTGAAGTTGAACATCCCTTTTGAGCGGGATTTTTTATCGGGGGAGGTAAAGGGCACCATAACCAATCTGGATCTGGTCCTTCCCTGGAAGGGGGCAAAGGGTTCTGTTGATTATCTTCTGAGTTTTCAGGGTCCGGTGGCCTCTCCTGAGCTTAACGGAGCGGTGGAGTTAAGGGGAGAAGTGATTCCAATACCCGGTTTTGCCCACGCCCTGAATGATTTCTCCGGCCTGGCTTTCATCCAGAAGGGTCAGGTCTCAATCAGGTCATTTCAGGGTTCTCTCGGGGGAGGCCCGGTCCAGGGGTTTGGAGAATTGAAATTCGATGAAGGGAAGCTGACCGAAGCTGAAGTTCGGATGTCCGGGAAAAATATGGAATTATCATTGTTTGAAAAAACGAGGTTGCTGGCTGATGGGCAGATGCGATTTCTCAGGAATGGAGGCCGGTCTTTTCTCGAGGGGGATTTCCAGATTAAAGAGGCTCTTTGGAAAAAAGAACTGTACGAAAAACTGTCTTTCTCTTCTCAGGTTTATTCAAGCGAGGGTAAAGGCGCTGTGCTTGATGACCTCAACCTGAACCTCAGGCTGAAAGCTGACGATAACGTCTGGGTGGAAAATTCCCTGGGAAGAATCAGGGCCAGGCTCGATTTGACCATTGCCGGGACTGTGGCTGTTCCTGTGGTCACAGGGGAGATCGAAATTCTTTCCGGAACGATTTATTTTCAGGACCGTGATTTCAGGGTTGTTCGGGGTCGTTTGAGCTTCTTCAACCCTCTGGTTATAGATCCCTATCTTGATTTTCAGGCTGAGACGTACGTCAAGGATTACCATGTGATTTTCAGCCTGAGCGGGCTGGTGAGCAATCTCCGGCCGGAATTTTCTTCCTCCCCGCCGCTGCCGGCGGAAGAAATCCTCTCGCTTCTGGCTCTTGGAGAATCATACCAGAGAAGATACTCACTCGATACCACCCAGATGAGCACCGCTTCCTTGATTTCTTACCAGCTGGCCAGAAAATCAGAAAGCATATTCAGCCTTGATCGCTTCCGCCTTGATCCTTTCCTGATGGGGTCAACTTCAGAAATTACCGCCAGGTTGACCGTGGGCAAGCGGATATCCAGAAACTTTTTCATCGTTTATTCCACCAACCTGGCAACGCAGAGAGAGGAGATTATCAGGCTGGAATGGGAGCTGGCTGGTGGGCTGTCACTGGTGGCCATGAGAAATGAACTCGGCCGGGTAAGCCTGGATGTAAAATTGAGGAAAAGGTTTTAAGCGCATGAAAATCAGAATCTGGCTGGTGGTTCTGAGTTGCCTGTTATTGCTGCCGGGTTCTATTTATCCCTCTGACAATGGCCATCCGGTCGGAAAAATAAAGATTTTAATAGACGGAAGGGAAGCGGAACCGGAAGTCTACAGTCTGCTGGATCTTCAGGTTGGAAGAACTTATACCGACTCCGAGATCGACCGAAACCTCAAACAGTTGATGAAAACCGGCTTTTATACCCGGGCCGAAGTGTTATGGGATGCTGCTTCGGGAGGTGAGTTGACGTTTGTTTTAATCAGAAAAACCTTTATCAGGAGCATTGAGATTTCTGGCCCCCGCAGCCTGCGAAAAAGAATAACCGGCGAGCTGTTCTATCTGAAGAAAGGCGAGGTGCTTACGGAAAGTCTTAAAGACAGGATCCGGCCCGAGCTGGAAAAAATATTAATCAACGAGGGGCTGTTTTCTCCGGAGATAGATCTTCAGATAAGGAAAATCGAGGGCACCAACCTGGCTGATGTCATAATCAGAATTCCTGACTGGAAAAGGCTGACTGTCAGGCAGATTGTATTTGAAGGACCGGAGATTCTGTCAAGGGATGAACTTCAGAAGCAGCTCGGTTTGAAAAGCGGCGATTATTATGTCCCGAAAAAACTTGAAGATGGTCTGGCCAGAATCAGAAAAGCTTACAACAAACTGGGATATTCCTGGGCGGAAATCAAACTCGCCCGGGAAGAGGTGAATCAGGAAAAAGGGCTGGTTGATCTTTTTATTTCCCAGAACCCGTCGGTAAAAATTTCGATAAGAATTCTCGGCGTCAACCTGTCTCCCCGCGTGGTGCAGCCAGCCTGGGAGCAGAAGGTGTTTGAGGAATGGGCTCTGTCCGAAGGGGAAGCTCTCCTTCTGAGGAAGCTGCGAAAAGAAGGATATCTTCTGGCGACCGTCAGATCCAGTTTGCAGAAAAAGGGGACAGAACTTCTGGTGACCTATGAAGTTCATCCCGGGCCGAAACTTCGCCTGAAAGAAGTCGAATTTCAGGGAATGGAGACGTTTACGGAAAAAGAAATAAAGAAGAGTCTGGGAATAACGGGAAAGGTTCTTTTCTTCCCCTATCTGGACGGAGAAGAAATCTATGAGCTGTCAGAGAAAATAAAAGACTTTTATGCTGAGCGCGGATTTCCGGAAACCCGGGTGACCTTGAATTTCCGCCGCAAAGAAAATACTGTCTGGCCGATTTATTACATCGAGGAGGGCCCACGTCAGGTTATCAGGAGTCTGGAAATACAGGGAGCGGTAGCTGTCCCTCCAGCCGAAATACTATCCCGGTTGACGAGTCGGCCGGGCAGACCTTTTTATAAACCTGAGCTGCAAAAAGATCTGGAAAGAATAAATCAAATTTATCTCAACCGGGGTTTCAGGGGCACCCAGATAGAAGCTGAACCATCCCTTGATCGTGAAAACAACGTTGACCTGGTTCTACGGATCAAAGAGGGAAAACGATACAGGGTTAACAGCATTCTTATCTCCGGCAATCGACTTACCAGTCGCAAAACCATTCTGCGGGAGGTTCGCTGGCATCCGGGTGACTGGGCAGAATACGATAAACTTATAGAAACCAAAAGGGGACTGGATAACCTCGGTGTGTTTTCTGAAATCAGGCTGGAGGAGCTTCCGGTTTCGGAAAATTTGATCAACCTCTCGATACAGGTGAGGGAAGGAGAACAAAATTTTACCGGGTTCGGAGTGGGCGTGGAGACGAGGGAAGAAGCCAGGTCGCTGGCTCTCTGGGAAAATGACCTGCGGCCGAGGTTGACGGCCGAATACATCAGGTATAACCTCCTGAAGAATGCCTCTCAATTCAGCCTGGTCGGTCAGCTGAGCCTGGTGGAAAAGAGGCTCGTGGCCACCTGGCAGCAGCCACATTTCCTCGGTCTCAGGATGAGAACTTATATCAGCGGATATCTTGAGCAGGAGGACCGGACGAGCTTCAGTTACCAGCGTCGCGGTCTCACCCTTTCCACCATGAGAAATCTTCCGGGAGGTTTTTCCGTTCTGCTGGCCGCGGGCGCTTTGAGAACCAGACTCACAAACCTGCAGATAAGTCAGTCGGAAATTGAGCGGGAGAGGTTGCCTTACTCCATAGTCTACGGTTCAGCCACTTTTATACGCGACCGCCGCGACGATACCTTTAACCCCTCAACCGGATACTTTTTCAGTCTGGCTGTGGAAAGAGCCTACCCGCTTCTCCATACCGAATCGAATTTCTTTAAGGCATTTGCCAAATATCAATATTTTTATCCGCTGGCAGCCAGCGTTAATTTTCATACAACTTTAAGGCTGGGACTGGCTTCCGGCGTCGTGCCGATCCCGGAAAGGTTTTTTGCCGGCGGAAGCAATTCCTTCCGTGGCGAAGCATTCGACCGGCTCGGTCCGAAAGACCCGGAATCCGGCATGCCGGTCGGAGGACGGGCGATATTCCTGCTGAATATGGAAACAAGATTTCTTATTCTGAAAAAATTGCCCAACCTGTATGGAGCGGTTTTTTATGATGTCGGGCAGGTTTTTCCGGAGGTCAGAGATTTTAATTTTCTGAAATTCAGTCAGGCTGCGGGCGCCGGATTGCGTTACAGAACACCTCTCGGTCCGATCCGTTTTGACGTAGGCTGGAATCTCAATCCGCCCGGAAACCGCTGGAAACCGCTGTTTTTCCTGACCATCGGGAATATGTTCTGAAAGATGCTTATGGCAGAGGAAATTTTGAGAGCAATGAAGGGAAGGGAAATAACCTGCTGGCTGTCCTTTTATTTGTTGGTTCTGATTTTCGCGGCGGCGCCGGCCTCCGGACAGGAACTTATAAACTGTCTGGTGGCCAGTGTTGACAATCAGCCGGTCACTCTGTTTGACCTGAGGGTGGCTAAAACTTTTAACCTGCTGGGTGGAAGCAGTGATGAAGGCATAAGCGCCGAAGACATTCTAAACAGGTACATCGATATGTTGCTGGTGTTGAGACTGGCCAGGGAGCAGATTTCTCTCGCTCCGGAAGAAATCAAGGCCGAGCTGGAAAAGGTAAAGGAAAGAACCGGAAGCGAGGCCTTTGAGGTTAGATGCCGCGAGCTCGGTCTGAAACCGGAGGATCTTTCTAGCTATCTCCAGGACAAAATATTGTTTGAGAAGGTGATCGGCATCAGATTCAGCCAGCGGCTGTACGTTTCTCTTAAAGAAATAGAAGATTATTATCAGAAGATTTATGTCCCGGAACAGAAAGCTGCCGGTCGTGAACCGGCCGGATTGGTGGACGTGCTGAATGAAATCGAGTCCCGTCTTCAGGCCAGGAGGCAGGAAGAAAGGGTCAGGGAGTGGACACAGGAACTCCGGCAGAGGGCGGAGATCATCATTTACTCTGAGTGTCTGAAACGTTTATAATTATCAGCAAAAATTCAGGCGAGGTAAGAGATGAAGAGAGCGTTTTTATTTCCGGGTCAGGGTTCTCAGTATGTGGGCATGGGACGGGATTTCTACGAACACAGCCAGGAAGCAAGAGATATATTTCACCTGGCCGATGAAACGCTGGGTTTCAGCCTGTCCCGTCTGTGTTTTGAGGGTCCGGAAGAGGAGTTGAGGCTTACCTGCTATACTCAGCCCGCGATTCTGACGGTGAGTTATATAGCTTTCCGTCTTCTTGGATTGAAACCTGACCTGGCGGCCGGACACAGTCTCGGCGAGTATTCCGCCCTGGTGGCCGCCGGAAGTCTGGACTTATCGGAAGCTCTCCGTCTGGTGCACAATCGCGGACGGTATATGATGGAAGCTGTCCCTCCCGGCGAAGGTGCCATGGCCGCGGTGATCGGACTCAATTTCAGCCAGGTGGAAGAGGGATTGAAGGGGATCAGTTCCGGTCTGGTTCAGGCGGCGAACTGGAATGCACCGGATCAGGTGGTAATTGCCGGTGAAAAATCTGCGGTGGAAGAAGCCCTCAGCATACTTAAGCCTCCGCGTTCGGTCATGCTTCAGGTGAGCGGGCCCTTCCATACCATGCTGATGAAACCGGCCGCTGAGCGCCTGAAAACTGACCTGGAGAAGGTAACTTTCCGTGATCCTGAATTCCCCGTGATCTCCAACGTGACAGCGAGGGAAATAGCTTCAGGAGAAGAAGCGCGAGAATTGCTCTACCGTCAGATTTTCAGTCCGGTTCTCTGGTGCCAGAGCATGAACCGGATGCATGAACTGGGTGTCGAACAGATGGTGGAATTAGGGCCGGGAAAGGTGCTTACAGGCCTTCTGAGGAGGATATCCCGCGAATGGGGAAAGGCTCCTTCGATGTTTAACGTTGAGGATATGAAATCCCTGGAAAGCTGCCGCCAGGCTGTATCACTCTGAGGTCTCTTTCAGCACAAGAGGGCCAAAGCGGACAAAATACTCCGCCGCGGATATCAGGGCAAAAACCACAACCAGCCAAAGTCCATAAACATGAGCCAGCGAGTAAAGGAGGCCGAGATAATGCGGCCCGAGAATCAGGATGGCCACGATGACTGTCTCAAAAGTCATTTTAATCTTACCCCAGCGCGAAGCCGGTATGTTGTAGCCGCGCGAGGAAGCCATCGCCCTGAATCCGGTGATGGCCAGTTCCCGACCGATGATGATGACCGCCATCCAGGAGGCGACCACTCCGTTGCCGACCAGACAGATCAGGGCGGAAGTGATGAGCAATTTGTCAGCCAGAGGGTCAAGAAGCGACCCGAGGATCGTTTCCATTTTTTTTCTTCTCGCCCAGAACCCGTCCAGCATATCAGTAAGACAGGCGGCCACAAAAATAACGAAGCTTACCACTTCATGACGATGAAATGGGACAAGCAGGGTTACCACCAGAACGGGTACAGCAATCAATCTTAATATGGTAAGAACTGTTGGAGTATTCATGAACGACTTTTCCTGAAATTTTTCAGCCTTTTATACTAAAACTAAACAGCCTGATTGTCAAATAATTTTTTCTTTCGGGCACAGACATAGTATCCAGGGGAAGGGTGGTATATGGAGGCGGCGTGGTGGTAGGCCAGCTATTGGGATAGGGGTTGAAGAGGCAAAGGGATTTATCAGGCTGGCACTTGAAAAAGCAGGGCTTCCTCCGGTAAAAGTTATGTTAAAACTTTTAACTGAAAGGAGGAAGCCCAAACAGAAATGACGAGATATATATACCCCGGATACCATGAGCTTTGCAAGAGTGCTCCTGTGCTGGCGAGGAAGGTATTAGTCAGGGCGTATGATGAGCTGGGGAGCATCTCTGCGGTGGCTAAGGCTTTAGG
>JBASPX010000070.1:0-145979 GCA_049659625.1 Candidatus Saccharicenans sp.
AGCCTTAAAAGCTCCTTCGTATTGTTTCCTCCTCATAATACCTGTCATTCTATCACACCTCCTGTGAAGTTATGACAGGCCAATCTGCACCTTATCCCCCTGTCCAGTTTTTGGGGAGCACTTCAAAGTGTCTGCCGATAAAGCAGAAAACTTATATATTTCTGACTGATTTCGGAGAGCTTCAGAATATGTAAAAAGAAGATCAGAAAAGTGGCATTTTTTAAAATTATGACAAGAATTTCTTAAATAAAAATTTAGCAAGTTATTATTTTTCTAATAGCATCTTTTATTTTATCAAAGGCGGGGCTGTCGAAGGGCCATACACCCTGATGGGCAGCTATGCCGATGTTCTTGGGCACCTTCGGTCGGGAAGCAAGGAAAGCTAAGCATTTTGCTTTAGAAAAACTCACTTTTATTTTTATTCCTTTGCTTTTCAAACAGTTGAAATAATTTTCCATGCAATTTACAGCAGGGTCGTTTTTAACTGATTCCAGACAAAGATCTTCTAACATTCCCTGTTTGTTTGTATCCGGCAACAACAGAATCATCACTTTCGGTTTCTTTCCGGAAGGTTCCGTTGCTTTTCTCGGGATAGGCAGGCCAGCCTTTTTTAAAGAATCCTTAATGCTCTGAAGTGTCGAATCTGGACTGGAATTTGAATCTTCAATTATTATCAATGCATCAACTTTGTTAAATCCAGGAGTTTGTTTTATTGCTTCAAGTGCTTTTGGAAGCTTCTTTTTTCCCTCAATATAAAAAATATCAAATTTATCTTTTATCTCTTGAATTTCTCGGGACAAAGCTTTTAAGAAGGCTTCGAAGAAATCGGCATCGTCTTTACCTTCAACAACTAATAAATATGGCTTCTCAAATGTCCGGGGTTTATGAACGCATCTTTCCATTAGTTTTCCCGGTCTAATTTATCCAGTATCAATTAGCGAACTTCCAGATCTGATTCTAATGCGATTTCCAGCGTTTCTCTGTCATAGGCAATGGCTTTGATTGAGCCATTTTCCCCTTCCAGACGGAATAACCTGAAATTGTATTTGTTCCCGTCGGAGAAAGCCCTGTGTGCGGCAGCGACACATTCGAGACTGTGGGTGGTCGTGAACAGCTGAACATCAAATTCTTCCGCAGCATCCCTGATAGCGCTCCAGAGATTTTTCAAAACCGAGTAATGAATTCCATTTTCTATTTCGTCGATCAGAACTACGCCGTGGGAAGCGTTGCTGATATGTAAAATTATGTTAGCAATTTTAACCATTCCTTCTCCCATAAGAGGGAGAGGTACCGGACGTCCGATACCTGTATCTCCGTGGAGAGTAGGAACTCCTCCGATCATAAGAATTAGAAGCCTTTTCAGCCTCGGTTCTATGAGGCGGAGAGCTTCTATTAACACCTGCTGTTTACCTGCAATTTCTGAATTTCCATACCGCTCGGCCACTTCGGCAGAAGGGATTCTTATGTTGGATGCTTGAAAAAAAGCAGGGAAAGAAGGTGCAGGCGGAATAGGTTCAATTCTCTGTCCATGCTGATCTATTATCAAATAGGAGGTAGTGGACGACTTTTTCTCCTCAAATTTTAATTCCAAGACCTTCGCTGTTCCTGAAAAGCCTGCTTTATATGTTTCGGTTTCTTCCCTGGCTCTATATTCATGAGGCCTGGGTGCAGATGGTATTTTTTTCATTTCATGAGGCTGTCTCAGTATTTTAATCGATAATTTTTTGACCCCTGATTTTTCGTTTTTCCCGATTATTTCTATTGTTTTGCTATTATCAAAATTGAAGAAGAGTGAATCCCAGGGAGTGCTCGTCCAGGGCGCCAGCTCGATTTTTATTGATTCAATTCCTCTGAAGGCGTTAACTCTAAGAGCTAATTCTGGATTGCGTTGACCGCAGTGGAGGAAAATCGCTTCGAGTAAGGCAGTTTTTCCGGTATTATTACTGCCGACGATGAGGTTGATTTGCTCCAGGTCGTTGATTTCAAATTTTTCAAAGCAGCGGAAATTGTTGATTTTTATTGCTTTGTACATGGCAAAAAACTCCCTGCTAATAGCCTGAATCTGCTAATAGATTATCATTTATATGACGGACAAATCAATTTTTTTATCTCATGCTGTAAATCTCGCAGAATGATTGTCCTGGAATCACAATTCTGCTATTTTATGCCTTAAAGCAATTTCTGAGCTTTAAATCTGATAAAAAATGTGAATTCTGCTCGTGAAAGAGGAAAACATGGCGGTGGCGGGATATCACGGAAGGGTGCTTGAGGTGGACCTCAGCACCGGCGACATCAGGGTCGTGCCGCTTCAGGCTGAAGACGCGCTGCTCTATCTCGGCGGCCGCGGGCTCGGCACGAAGCTCCTTTACGACCGGATTGACCCGACAGTCGACCCGCTCGGACCCGACAACGTCATCGTCATCGCCACCTCGCCGCTCATCGGCTCTCAGGCGCCAACGGCCGCCCGCGGGCACATGGTTTACAAATCCCCCCTCACCGGCTACATCGGCACCTCCAACTCCGGCGGGGCCTGGGCCTACGGATTCAAGGCGACCGGCTACGACGCTCTAATCATCCGCGGCCGGGCGCCCCATCCGGTATTCATCGAGATCACCCCGGAAAAGGTGGAAATCTGCGACGCCAGCCACCTCTGGGGGAAAAACACCCACGAAACGACCGACATCCTGACGGCCGAAAGCGCCCCGGGAAATCCCTGCCGGGCTCTGGTGATCGGACCGGCCGGGGAAAACCTCGTCCGCTACGCCGCGGTCGCCAACGAGAAAAACCGCGTTTACGGACGCTGCGGTCCCGGAGCGGTTTTCGGCAGCAAGCGCCTGAAAGCCATCCGCGTTCGCGGCAAGGAAAAAATCGTCATCGCCGACGAAGCCCGCTACCGCGCCGGCCTCGACCAGGCGCTCTACCTGATGAAGCAGGCTCCGATCACGAAACGCCTGCTGCGAGAGCTCGGCACCTCGGGCCTGATCCTGCTCATCAACCTGATCAACATGCTGCCTCACCGCAACTTCCAGGACGTCGAGCACGACGAGGAAAAGCTCGAGCGGGTGAGCGGCGAGTACATCGCCCGCAATTACTTAGAAAAAGCCGGCTCCTGCTATCTCTGCCCGATCGGCTGCCAGCGTCACACCGCGGTTAAAGGCGCCGACGGCTCGGTTCGACGCGGCGAGGGTCCCGAGTACGAAACCGCCGTCCTCATGGGTCCCGTCTGCGACATCTATGACATGGACGCGATCATCCGCGCGAATTACTTAGCGAACGAGCTCGGGCTCGACACCATCTCGTTCGGCGGAACGGTGGCCTGCGCCATGGAGCTTTATGAGCGCGGCTATCTTACGCCGGAGCAGACCGGCGGTCTTGAACTGTGTTTCGGCCGCTCCGAGCTTCTGGAAAAGCTGGTTGAACTTACCGCTTACCGCCGGGGCATCGGCGATCTCCTGGCCGAAGGCTCTTACCTTCTGGCTGAACGCTGCGGTCACCCGGAAATCGCCATGCACGTGAAGAAGCTGGAAATCCCAGGCTACGACCCGCGCGCTTCCTACGCTCAGGCGCTCGGCTACATGACCTCGCCGACCGGAGCCTGCCACCTGCGCGGCGGTTATGCCGTGTCGTTAGCCTTTTTCGGCGGCACCCGCGAAATACCGCGCTTCAGCCTGCTGCAGTCGCCGATCGCCATCCGCAACATGCAAAACACCGGCATCCTTCAGGACAGCCTGGGCATCTGCCGGTTCACAGGGTTTGCTTTTTCGATCGACCCGTGGGCGAGAATCGTCAGCGGCGTAACCGGCCAGGATTTTTCCACCGCCCGCTTAGAGGAAATCGCCAACCGCGTCGCCTCGCTCGAACGCCTGTTCAACCTCGAAGCCGGCCTCAACCCGGAAGAGGAAGACCTGCTCCCGGCTCGCTTTGCCGAAGTGCCCATCATGGCCGAAGGCAAGCCCCGCGCGGTGACGCTCGAAAATCAGCTCCAGATGCGCCGCGACTATTACCGGGCACGTGGCTGGAACGACGACGGACGCCTGAGCGAAGAATTCCTGCGCCATATGAAGATTCACAGAAGGAAATAATCGAATTTGAGAATGAAATTTTAAGAGGAGTTCTGAGATGGCAGCTCGCAAATGGCAGACCAGCGAGGAAATCTTCCGCCTTTTTCGCTCGATCGGCCGGGCCTCGCTCCTCTACGACATTCAGGACAGCCACAGCGGAAACATGGCGATGCGCTGGCGCAACGAAGCCGGCGAGGAAATGGTGGTGATCACCGCCACCGGCTCGCAGAAAGGCGACCTTGAGCCGAACCACCTCTGCTTCCTCTCGCCGGCGGAAACTGATTTCGGCTACTACAAAGCTTCTTCCGAGACCGACATCCACGTGCGCATCCTGTCTCACCCGGGCGTTCAGGCTTCGATGCACGCCCATGTGAAGGAGCTGGTGATGGCCACTCTCGACGACCGGCCGGCGCCGAAAACCCCGCTGCCTTTTGTGCCGGTCGACCCGCTGGCTTTTTACCATCTCGGGCCGGAAATTCCGGTCGACTGGTTTGCCGTGCCGAGCGGTTCTCCGGAGATGGCTAAGACCATTCCCGCCCGCTTAGCCGAACATCCGCTCACCATCATCTACGGACACGGTGCGATGACCCGCGGGCAAACCCTCAAGGAGGCTTTTTACCATCTCTGCTTAGCTAACAACGCCGGTTATATCGTGAGGTTGATCGAAAGGCAGATAACCTTAGAAAACGCCGATTCTGAGTCCCGGACTGACGCATCTGAAGCTCTCAAAGCCCGCCGCCAGGCTTTTCTCCAGGAGCTGCGCTCGAAAATAAAGGCCGCGCCCGAGCGACATTTTCATTTCAAACCGCTCGCCTACAACGTCGATATAGACGGCCGCTGCGATTTTCCCGACGAGGACGAAATTCTTAAGGAATTCCGCAAGGCCGGAAACCGCATTTTCGAGTCGCGCCTTTCGCCCTTTCATACCGGCTCGATGTCAGTGCGCGGAGTGGATTATCTGCTGTATGCGCCTCAGGCATCGATGCCTTATGAAGTCGGCGGGCCGCTTTTGAGGCTTCCGCTTGCGCCGGCGCCGGACGACGACCGCGAGCTTGAGCTCCACAAAAAAATTTATGCCGAGAGCGATTTCCAGACAGTTATGCACTGCTACCTGCCGGAAGCCGAAGCTCACGCTCATTACATCTATCCCGGCGAGGACCGACCGCTCGACCGGATCGTGCCGGTTGACGCCGAAGGCAGCTTCCTTTATTTAGCGATACCGGTCACCGGACCCGAGGTGAGCGACGAGGAGCTCATCAGGCTGCTTCATGACTACAAGCTGGTGGTGGTGCGAGGCGGCGGAGTCTGGGCGGTCGGCAGCCAGTCGCTGAGCGAGGTTCTCCATCATCCGTCGTCGCTCAGGGAAATCTGCTCGTACCGCATTGCCGCAATTGAGCGCGGTCTTGACCTGCGCCGGATGGAGCCGGAAAAAGCCCGCCGCTGGTAGGCTTTTCTGCGGATGCTTTTATCTGTTATCTTTTTTCACGCTCCGGCCAGTTTCTCAGTCCGGCGGCTTCTCCGAGCGCCCGGGAAAGCTGCGTGTTGTCGATAATCTCTGTTCCCGGATACCAGGTGCCCTGAAACTTTTTGATGAACTCTGCCCCGCGGCCTTTTCCGTAAACGTAAACCATGACGAGTTCATTGGTGTGTCCGGTGGTGGAGTAAGTGACCAGGTCGTACTGTCCGGCGACAGAACCTCTCGCCGGCTTTCCCTGCGGCAGTTCACCCATGCGGAGAAGAGGTCTGCCGCTTTCGTCGCGTTTGAGCCGGAGATAACCGGTGGCATGGTCGGCGGTGACCACCAGCATCGTGTTGCTCCAGTCGAGGTTGTCGCCTGGCCGGTTGATGAATTCTATGGCCGCTTTAACCGCCTCATTCAGATCCCAGACTGCGCCGATCATATGCGGATAGTCGTGGTCATGGTTGGCCCAGTCGATGTCGCCCTGCTCGAACATCACAAAAAAGCCGGAAGGATTGGCTGAAAGCACCGTGAGGGCGGCTTCGACCGCCTCCTTGAGCAGCGGATTCTCGGCTGTTTGCCTTTTTACGGTCGGATGACCGGGATTACTTTCCGGAAGTGGCGGTTCGAAACTTCCATCCGGACCGCCAAAGAGCGCGAATAATTTTTTCCGGCTTTCGCGCGCTTTAAGGGCGGCTTCAAGCAGAGCGCGGCCGCCGTCCTTTCCTTTCTCCCGTTCAACAAAGTGGTAATCACCGCTCAGCCCGTTTTTAAGTTCGTTGTAAAGGGATTCCGGAATGTAGGTGAATTTGTTTGTGCCGGATTCTCCGGGATAGCCTCCTCCTATGACCACCTCGGGTCTGGTTTCCTTTATTATTTCTTCAGCTATCCGGTGGTAGTTGCTGCGGGAAATGTTGTGGCTGACGAAAGCGGCCGGTGTGGCATGGCTGAACGGAACAGTGCTGCCAAGGCCGATGGAAGCGCCTTTCTGCTCGCGCATAATTTCCGCTATGGTTTTCAAGCTTCCGTCGGGCGGATCTCCCGGCACCCAGGAAAGATTTCCTCCGTCTGTCTTCAAACCGGTGGCTAAGGCGGTGGCGGCAGAGGCTGAATCGGTGGCCGGAATAGCGGACCTTCTCCCGTCGGGTGGGAGCGGCAGTGCGGTGAGGAAATAATTTTTCTGGACCGGGGCATCAAGCGGAAACGGCCAGCGCCCGCCTTCTTCCGGGTTGTAACCGAGTTTCGGGTCGAACGACGCCGGATGGTAATAAGGTTGTCCGTATTTATAAGCGAATTGATTGTAAGTGGTCACATCCCAAGTGGTGCAGGGAAGACGGTAAAAATCAGAACTGTGCCAGGTAAGGTTCATCGATTCCCCGTGGAGGTATATGCTGGTGGCGATTTCCGATTCAAGCTGCATTCCGTCGCCGATGAAAAGAATGATGTGTTTAACCGGCGCGCTTTGCGCTTCCGGCTGGAGCCGGGCCGGACTGGAGGAGCAGGAACAATTCAGGCAGGAAAGAAGTATCGACGAAATAGCGAGAAATATGATTAGGATGGCGGAAGTTTTTTTGTGAAAATTTTTTGCTGCCATTTTTCCTTCCATTATACGCCAGATTCAGTTTTCATAGGTTCTGATATGAAAAAATATTTTGCCCGAAAATCGTCGCCGTTTCTATCACTTTTTGAATATTTATGGCAGCGCTTTGCGGCCATAACAAATTCATCTCTCCTTCAGTTCGCCGGAAGAGACTGGCTGGCAAAAAAATTTTGCTTCTGTTGCAGACAGTTTGCGGATTGGGTATGATGAAAACAGTGAGTTAAGTTTTGAGTTATTTTTACTTACAAACAGGAGAGATTAAATGAAAATGTTCTGTTTTCAATGCCAGGAAACGTTAAAAAATGTCGGTTGCACCCAGATCGGGGTCTGCGGTAAAACGCCGGATGTGGCCGGTCTCCAGGACCTTCTGATTTACAGCCTGAAGGGCATAGCGATTCTTAACTTAAAAGCTCGGGAAAAGAAAATTAACCGCGAGGAAACAGACAGGTTTATCATCGAGGGGCTTTTCTCGACAGTTACCAACGTCAATTTTGACCGGAGCTTTTTCCTGGCAAGGATAAAGCAGGTGGTCGATTTGAGAGAAAGTCTGAAAGCTGAACTGCATCAGGCGGGAGTTGATGCAGCTGAGCTCGAGAAAAACCCGGCGCTTTCCTGGAAGTACGGTTCTGAAAGCGAACTTGAGGCGCTGGCTTCGAAGGTGGGTGTGCTGGCGACCGCGGATGAGGATAAAAGGTCGCTGC
Organism: Candidatus Saccharicenans sp.; assembly: GCA_049659625.1. Taxonomy (GTDB): domain Bacteria; phylum Acidobacteriota; class Aminicenantia; order Aminicenantales; family Saccharicenantaceae; genus Saccharicenans. The sequence goes on from JBASPX010000070.1 coordinate 7,822, forward strand.
GGGAACTTATCACTTACGGGCTTAAAGGAATCGCCGCCTATGCCTATCACGCCTGGCAGCTCGGTTTTAAGGATGACCGGATCTATGAGTTTGTGGGAAAAGCGCTCGCCGCTACCTTGGATGATTCGATCAGCGTGGAGCAGTATGTGGCCATGGTGCTGGAAACGGGAAAATACGGTGTTGAAACCATGGCGCTTCTCGATAAAGCCAATACTTCCACCTACGGCCATCCAGAAATCACCCGGGTTGATATTGGAGTGAGGAAAAACCCTGGAATTCTGATCAGCGGTCATGACCTGAGGGATCTGGAACAACTTCTCGAACAGACAGCCGGGACCGGGGTTGACGTCTACACTCACGGGGAAATGCTTCCGGCACAGTATTATCCTTTCTTCAAAAAATATCCGCATTTTGCCGGAAATTATGGAAATTCCTGGTGGCTGCAGTATAAGGAATTTGAGACGTTTAACGGGACGATTCTGATGACCTCCAACTGTCTGGTGCCGCCGCGGGATTCCTACCGCGACCGCGTTTATACCACCGGCGTGGTTGGGTTCAGCGGACTCAAGCACATTCCTGAAGGGCCGGACGGTCGAAAGGATTTCTCGGAGATCATTGAGCATGCTAAACGCTGCCAGCCGCCGGTGGAAATTGAGAGGGGAGAGATTGTCGGCGGTTTTGCCCATCATCAGGTAACCAGGCTGGCTGATAAGGTGGTGGAAGCGGTAAAGAGCGGAGCCATCAGAAGATTTTTCGTCATGGCCGGCTGCGACGGGCGTATGAAAAACCGCGAGTATTACACCGAGTTCGCGAAGGCGCTGCCGGAGGATACGGTGATTCTCACTGCCGGCTGCGCCAAGTACCGATACAACAAACTGCCGCTGGGCGAGATAGCCGGGATCCCGCGGGTGCTCGACGCCGGACAGTGCAACGATTCGTACTCTCTGGCGGTCATTGCCCTGAAGCTCAAGGAAATTTTCGGACTGGACGACCTCAACGAGCTGCCAATCTCTTACAACATCGCCTGGTACGAGCAGAAAGCAGTGATCGTGCTGCTGGCCTTGCTTTACCTCGGGATTAAGAATATTCACCTTGGTCCGACGCTTCCGGCCTTTCTGTCGCCCGGGGTGGGCAAAGTGCTGGTGGAGAAATTCGGATTGGCAGGAATCGGGACGGTTGAAGACGACCTGAAGTTTTTCCTCGGTCAGTAAGCCAGGTCGGTGGAAAATCGTTTTCTTAAAATATAGAAGAAGGTGCCGGGTTACTGGCCAGGTTAAAGAAGGGGTCGAATAAAATAGCCGGATAGATCTGGAATTTAGAAAGTATCCTCCATTTCATCAGATTAGCATTAATCAGGGAGAACAAGATAAGATTTTGGGCAGAATTTATTTTTTTATTTTTCAGCTCGAAGGGTGAGGCTGACCACAGAGGAAAGGCTTTCCATAATTTTTTCCGGGGAAAGATGGTTAGAGCGGCTCGTTATACTTACCTGGTTTTCTTTGTTCGGCAGCTGGACCGGAAAGTGCTTTTCGGTCAGGATTTTTATATTCTTAAAGCCCGCAGCCTCGACAGCTGAGAGATAGTCTTCCCTGAGCAGGGCACCGGCCACGCAGGCCACATAAGCTTCGGGTGACTGGCTGATCTCTTCCGGAAGTGGACTGGTGAGCACCAGATCTGAAACGATCAATCTCCCGCCCGGGCGGAGAACCCGGAAGGCTTCCCGAAAAACTCGCGCTTTGTCGGTGGAGAGATTAATAACGCAATTCGAAATGATGACGTCAACACTGGCATCGGCTACCGGCAGGTTCTCAATTTCCCCCAGCCGGAATTCAACGTTAAAAAAGCCGCCCTGCCTGGCATTGGCTCTGGCCCGGTCGATCATTTCGGGCGTCAGGTCGACGCCGATCACCCGGCCGTTCGGTCCCACCCGGCGAGCAGCCAGGAAGCAGTCAAGGCCTGCTCCGGAACCGAGGTCCAGCACGATTTCTCCGGGTTTCAGGTCAGCCAGAGCCAGGGGGTTACCGCAGCCAAGCCCGAGATTGGCTCCCGCGGGGATGGATTTCAACTCTTCTTCAGTATAGCCAGCGGTCAGTCCAGAGGAAGACAGGGGATCCGGCTGAGAGCAGCAGGAAGATGATTGCCAGCAGCAGGATTGACCGGAACGGGCCAGAAAACCATAATGTTTGCGCACTGTTTTTTTTATTTCATCTTCTTTTATCTTCAATGGCCACCTCCCGCTCGGGTTCAGATTAAATCCTTTATCATCGGACTGAGCTTCTCGCGGATAAGATCTTTCAGCTCGTCAGTTTTAATCAGCGTCAGACAGCAGCCTCCTTCTGAACTGCACCACATAATTACCGCCAGCTTGTCTCCAGGTTTCAGGCCGGCGGCTTCACGAACTTCTTTGGGTATGACCATCTGGCCGCGTTCGTCGACGGTAACCACCGATTCCAGGGTGCAACAGGGCAGATTTCTGTTGCTGGTCGGGCTTTTTTTTGTCCCTTGATTCCAGTTCATAAAAATCTCCAATAAATAAGAATTTTCAGATAATTCTGATTTTTTATCATATTCATATTATAAATGGAGATGGGCTCGTGTCAAGCATGTCTGTTATATTTATTGGCTGATGGTAAAGAGAATAATAAGAATTCCCGTTACTGATGGCTTTGATCTATTATAATTTTTGCCTGCTAAAAAACTTCCTGGCTCTTCTAAAAAATGATGCTCACTCAATTTTAATTTGGTGCTTACTCAGTATTTTTTTTCATTAAATTTCACCTGTGTCCACTTTTTTACTTCGGGAACTTTTCGACACAGAATTCCTCAGAATATCAATCTGGATGGTCCTGCCGTTTTAAGCTAGCACCTTATTCTCCGGGCATTTTTATTAAGGTTTTGAATTTAAAGCAGATCTATTTTCAGATCTTTACCCTGTTATGCTAACCCGTTAGAATCTGGAGTGGAGATAAATGGGTGAAGGATAGAATTAAAGAAAGAAAACAGTCTGCCGCTTTCAGAAATCAACGGGTTCCGGTCTGGTTCAGGTTCCTGCTTTGAAAATTTACTTTGAAAATCTAAACCAATTAAATCAAAAAGCTTTAATGAGAAGGCTGGGGCTGATGAACAAATTATACCGGGAGACTCGCTGGCTGGCTAAAAAAGTCACTACTGTCAGCTGTTATCAGCTGTTATAAGAATTAAAATACAGGTGCTGTGGTTAAATTATCTTGATTAACTTCCGTATATTAGTTTCATCCGTCAACCTTCATCAGATAATGCTTGAAACTCGATCCAGAATCGATTTAATTTTAACTGGATGGAAAACTGATGCCTGCTTTGAAATTATTTATAAAAAATTTATGTTCTGGATAAATCGAAGGGAAAACACTGGAGGGTAAGATGAGGGCCAGATCTAAGTTTTCTTTCACCGGTTTGTTTTTTATGGCTTTTTTAAGCTTCTATTTTTATGGAGTTGCCGCAGCGGGTGAGCCTGCCTTCACCCTGGAGGCGGTGCTGAGCGCGCCCCATACTTCGCAGTTAGTGACCTCACCGCGAGGGGTCAGGGCGGCCTGGGTCCTGGAGATAAACGGAAAGAAAAGCCTCTGGGTAGCGGAAGCTCCGACCTTTTCCGCCCGGAGGCTGATATCTTATGACAGGGATGACGGACAGGCAATTTCTGACCTTCAGTTTACTCCGGATGGCGAGGCATTGATCTACGCTTATGGCAGTTCCTTTAACCCGACGAGCAGTCCCCGGTTTCCGGAGACGGTGATAAAATTACTTGACCTCAGGAGTGGAAAAGAAACCGAGCTGGTTAAGGGTTCCTCACCCCTGATTTCGCCCGACGGCCGCCAGCTTCTCTTTTTAAGAGGGGGCGAACCGTGGGTTATGGCTCTTGACGGCAGCTTTACCCCCAGAAGGCTTTTTCAGGCACGGGGGAGAAACGGTTCTTTTCGCTGGTCTCCGGACAGCCGTAAGGTGGCCTTTATCAGCTTTCGGGAGACCCACAGTTTTGCTGGAGTCTATGATCTGGAAAAAGATTCCATAAGCTGGCTTCTCCCGGACGTTTACCGCGATCTCTCGCCGGTCTGGTCTCCAGACGGACGACGGGTGGCTTTTTTGAGGATGCCGCCAGGAAAAGAAAAGGAAAAGCCGTTATCAAGAAGGTCGGATGTTCCTTTCTCCATCTGGGTGGTAGAGGTTGAAAGTGGTCAGGGAAAGAAAGTTCTTGAACTGGAAAAAGGGGGCGGCTTCGCCCAGAGTTACGCGACCCATCCTCTGGTCTGGGCTGACGGCGGCTGGCTGGTATTTTACTCGGAACACACCGGCTGGATGCATCTTTATTCCGTTTCGGTTGAAACCGGCCGGATGGTGGCTCTGACCTCAGGGAAGTTTGAAGTCGAGCAGATGCAGCTTTCACCCGACAGAAAGACCGTGTTCTTCAACTCGAACAGCGGCGACATTAACCGCAGGCATATCTGGAAGGTGCCGGTAAGCGGCGGCCGGGTTGAGCCGGTCACCGGAGGAAAAGGAGTCGAGTGGAGCCCGGCGGTTTCAGCCGACGGACAGGTGCTTTTCTTCGTTCAGTCGACGGCAAAAAGGCCGGGACTTCCGGTAGCTTTAGATCTAAAGAAAAGAGAGGTCAGGACGCTGATTAAGATTGAATCGGTGGCGGCAGATTTTCCCGCAGGTCAGCTCATCGAGCCTGACCAGGTGATTTTTGAGTCTGAGGATGGTTTAATGATCCACGGGCAACTTTTTCTGCCGCCAGGATTGAAACCCGGGGAGAAGGTTCCCGCTGTGATTTTTATGCATGGCGGACCGATCAGGCAGATGTATCCTGCCTGGCATCAGAGCCCCTATTATCATAAATGTTATGCCTTCAATCAGTATCTGGCCGCCTGCGGTTATATCGTCCTGTCTGTAAATTTCAGGTGCGGAATCGGTTATGGTGCGGCTTTCCGGGAAGCCCCGGGCCAGGGACCTGAAGGTGCTTCCGAGTACCGGGATATCCTGGCAGCTGCCCGGTATCTTAAAGCTCATCCAAACGTGGACGGTAAAAAAATTGGCTTGTGGGGAGGTTCCTACGGCGGTTACCTTACAGCCCTCGGACTTGCCCGCAATTCTGACCTCTTCGCGGCCGGAGTTGATTTCCACGGAGTTCATGACTGGGCCATGAGGGGAAGAAGAAGAGACGGCGGTGGCTGGGGAATTTATGAAGAGCAGCAGAAGCTGGCCTTCGAATCCTCGCCGGTGGCTGATATCGCCAGCTGGACATCTCCTGTTCTGTTTGTTCACGGCGATGACGACCGCAACGTCGAATTCGTCCAGACTACCGACCTGGTGGCCAGGCTGAAGGAGCTGGGCAAAGCCCCGGTAGAGACGCTGGTTTTTCCCGATGAGGTGCACAGTTTTCTGCTTCACCGTAACTGGCTCCGGGCTTTCCAGGCTGCCCGGGATTTCTTTGACAGACACCTGAAAAGTGGAGAAACCGGCCGGTAGTCATAACCAGGGACACCCTGGTGTTGCCTTTTCGGCTCACCTGTTTGAAGGTTAACGGAGAAGGCTTGAAGAGAGGCCTTAAAGTGTCCCTTTATTCTGAAAGAAGCCGGTGTATTGACTAACCTGAAAGGCTCGGCTAAAATTCACATAACCCGGCGGCGTAGCTCAGTTGGTCAGAGCATGCGGCTCATATCCGCAGGGTCGGGGGTTCGAATCCCTCCGCCGCCATTTCAGTTATGATTTATCAGAAGTTCAAAAAATTTATCGAAACCAACCAGCTGTTTTCTTCTGAATCCCGCCTGCTGGTGGCTGTTTCCGGTGGTCAGGACTCGGTGGCGCTGGTGCATTTGCTGATGGAATTGAAGAAAGACTGGCCGCGCCTGGAAATAGCCATGGCCCACTACAATCACCAGCTGAGAGCAAGCGCTGAAGCCGACGAGCGTTTCGTCAGACGCCTGGCAGGACAGTTAAAGCTGAAGCTTTTTGTCGGAAAGGGAAGAGTCAGAGAATTTGCCAGACGCCACAAACTCAACCTGGAAGAAGCGGGAAGATTGAAACGTTATGAGTTTCTGGAGAAAACAGCTGAGAAGTGGGGAGCAGATAAGGTGCTTACAGCCCACACCATGACCGATCAGGCCGAAACCGTTCTGATGAGAATTTTTCGCGGCACCGGTGTCGAAGGTTTGCAGGGCATAAGATTGCAGGCAGGTAAGGTGGTGCGGCCGCTACTTTGTTTGAGAAGAGAGGAAATAGAAGCTTATCTTAGAGAGAAGGGCATCAGATTTCGAGTTGATGAAACAAATCTGGACACCTCAATTTTGCGTAATAAAATCAGGCTCGAGCTTCTGCCGCAACTGAAGAATGAATACGACCCGGAAATCGAGAAACATCTGGCCAGGCTGGCTCTTATTGCCCGGGATGAGAATGAGGCCCTGGAAGAAATAGCGGAAGGACTGTGGCCGGTGGTAACCCAGGGCTGTTGCGGCCGGCACAAAATTGATGGAGACCGTACTAATTTACCAACCCTGGAGATGGATGTTAAAACTCTGCGTGAGGTGCCGGTGGCGGTGGCCAGACGCCTGATCCGAAAGTTTCTTCATCTGACGCTCGGTCTCGAATCACCAGGTTTTGAGCAAACGCAGGCCATGCTGGAACTTGGTGAGGGTCAGCGCTTCAGCTGGGGTGAAGATAAGGTGCTGATAAATGAAGGTGGATGGATAAAGATGCTGCCCGTCCGCAAAAAGAAGGGAAGCGGGGAATTTTCGCTCGTCTGGGATGGTCGCGACAGGGTAATAATTTCAGACCGCTGGGAATTTTCCGGAAGATTCCTGGAAAAAGAAAAGACCGGGAAGCTTGATTTTGACGATTCTGTCAGATGCTATCTTGACGCGGATAAACTGGAGTTTCCACTCGAAATAAGAAACCGCAGACCCGGGGACAGGTACAGGCCTATCGGAATGAAAGGCCAGAAGAAGCTGAAAGAACTTTTCCGCGAGCGGAAAATTCCGCTCCTCGAACGGGAAATCTATCCGGTGTTTCTTTCAGGTGGAAAGATTGTCTGGGTTCCGGGCCTCCCGGTGGCCGAAGAGTTCAGGGTAACTGAAGAAACCCGCAGGATCTTTCTGATAGAAAAAACGGAGCTTAACCTTTAACCAGAAGCGGGCGGCTGAAACCACCAGGCATTTTTCAGCTTTAAGTCTGTAAGTCTATTTCAGTGAGAGGGACACTCTGCCGGCTATCCTTTTTATCTGAAATAGTGGGGAAAGAGAGATAAATACCACTGGATAATCCCTTCGCCCCAGATCAGCGATACAAAGGCGGCAGGAGCGATGAAACTTCCGAAGGGAAGAGCAAATTTCAGGTCGGCTTTTCTGGCTCTTATCAGGGCAATCCCGATAATAGCGCCGCTTACCGACGAGAGCAGCAGCGTCAGAATCGTTCGGCTGAGTCCGAGGTAGGCTCCGACCATCAGCATCATCATCACGTCGCCCATGCCCAGCCCTTCCTTCTTCCGCAGGAAAAGATAAGCTAAATAGACGATCAGCAAAAATCCGCCGCCGGTCACTGCTCCGAGGAGCGACTGCCGCAGCGTCAGGTCGTAGCGAAACGGCGCGTAAACCAGCGCCAGCACCAGCACCGGAAGCGAGATGTGGTCGGGAATGATTTGATGGAAATAATCTATAAAACCAAGAGCGATCAGGGCGCTGGCGAACAGGCAGTCGGCAAAAAACTGCAGGTCGAAAAATCTCAAATTGTGGAAATAAACTATGACAAAGCAGGCGGCCGTGAGCGCTTCCACCAGCGGATAGACCACAGAAATTTTTTCTCCGCAGAAACGGCACTTTCCTCCGAGCAGCAGATAAGAAATCACCGGGATGTTGTCATACCACTTGATCCGCTTCCCGCACTTCGGGCAGCTTGAAGGCGGCTTCACCAGGCTCAGCCCTCGCGGCAGCCGGTAAATCACCACATTCAGAAAACTCCCCCAGACCAGTCCGACCACCGCCACCAGAATTATTCTCAGCGTTTCCACCACACCCTCGCCGGTTTTACTTCGCCCGTTTTCGGGTCGTACAGGTAATCCTTGCCGTCAAGGTCCTTCGGAACCTCCCGGATGAAGCCCGCCCGCACCAGCTGGTTCAGGTCTGCCGGCAACCGTCCGTATTTTTCCTGAAATTTTTTCACCGCCTGGCTCAGCGCTTCCGTGTCGACCGTCGCTTTTACCCGGTAAAGATGGTTGTAAGCGATTTCCTTCACCCAGTCTTCCTGGGCTGTTTCATAGACTTCCTTCCACATCTCCCAGGCTTCCTGATAATCCATCGCCCGGTAAGCGGCGTGGGCATACAGCCTTTTGGTTATCGGTGGAGCACCGGGGATTTCCATCGCCTTGCGGTAGTATTCCCTGGCCACTTCAAAATTTTTCATCTGCATCTGGGCGATATGGCCCGCCTGAAACGGGAATATCCACATGTCGGGATTTTTTTCGAGCCCCATATCGAGAATCTTCAGCGCCAGCTCCGGGTCGCGAGCCTCGTAGACGGCAATCAGCGCTCCGACTTCATAGGGGTCGACATACTTCGGGTCCAGCTCAGCTATGATGGAAAAAATGTGCTGCAGATATTTGAAACGGTCGGGGATATCATAGGAACCGTAGTACTGAATCGCCCAGAGATAGATCAGGTCAGCCACCAGCGATGAATAGCCGAAGGTCAGGTGTTTGAGATATTTTCCGGAGGGCAGATAGATTATCGATGAGCCGGGAACCCTTGTTCTTGAAATTTTATCAGTCTGAATTTTCAGCCAGCTGAAAAGAAGGAGCGAGACCACCAGCCCCAGCGCTAAAAGGCGCTTTTGCCGGGCGAGCATTCTCTCGCCACTGCCTCTTGTTTCTTCTGCCGCTTTGCCTTCCATTTTCTTTCCAGCTCCAGCCGCTCAGAAAATCAGACAAAATCTCTTCTTCTGAAAACCATCATCGCCAGAAACAGAATAAAGGCCGTGTAGACCACTCCATAAAGGAAACTGTAGCCGAGAAGTTTTCCCGGAATCGGAAGGTTGTGAACAACTTCGGTCTTAAAGTTGAAATTCTCTAGGTCGGGAAGCACGGTGTAAAGAATCTTCAGGGCTGTTCTCCCGGCGCCGCTCTTAACCTTTTTGATCAGCATCTCCATGCTCCAGGAGAGATGCCCGATCAGATAAAAAGCCAGCGAATAGAGTGAGGCCAGGATGGGTGTGGTGAAGGTGGAAAACAGCAGGGCTACGGCTGTCATCAGGCAGAGCTCGAAGAATATATAAAGTATGGCCACCAGAATTTTCCATTCGAAGGTCAGCGTGTGCAGGAAAAGAATCAGCATGAAGATTACGGTCATCAACACCGTCATGATAAATATGGTCATCACCAGGCCGAGAAATTTTCCCAGCAGGAATTCTGCCCGGTGGATGGGCTTGGCCAGCAGGGTGAAGATGGTTTTTTTGTCAATCTCCTTGTAAACCAGACCGGTGCCCATCAGGATGGCCATCAGCATGCCGAAAAGCGAAATCGAAGCCAGCCCCACATCCTTGATGATTTTCACCCGGTCACCGACCGTCAGCAGCGCCAGAAAACGCGAGAAAACCAGGCAGATGATCACGAAGAAAAACAGAAGATAAAGCACCCGGTCCCTTTTGGCTTCTTTGAAAGTATTCAGGGCGATGGTGATGATTTTCATTGGTTCTTCACCATGTTGACAAAGATGTCCTCAAGAGTCTCGGTCCTGGGAATGAGCGAGATGATTTTTCCTTTTTTCTGCTGCACCAGGTTAATCACCTGATCTATCTTTTCTTCTTCATAGACCTTGAGCAGCACCCGATCTCCGCTGGTGGAAACACTTTCTCCTAAGTGGTTGAACTCCGCCGCCGGCACCCCGGCGATGACGATTTCCGTGAAGAGCACCTTTTCCGAGATCAGGTCTCCGAGGTAACCCTGGTTTATGATTTCGCCGGCCAGGATAATGGCCACCCGGTCGCAGATCATTTCGATGTCCTGGAGGATATGAGAGGAAAGAAAGACCGTCCTGCCTTCTTTCTTCAGGTTGACGATGATGTCGCGGAATTCCTTCCGGCCGATCGGGTCGAGCCCGCCCATCGGCTCATCCAGGATGACCAGAGCCGGGTCGTTCAGCAGCGCCTGAGCCAGACCGATCCGCTGGAGCATGCCGCGGGAATATTTCCGGAGCTGCAGGTCAGCCGCTCTCTCCATGCCCACCAGCTTCAGAAAGTATTTAATTTTCTCCTCTCGCTCCCGTCCGTGAATCCCCAGCAGGTCGGCGTAGAAGGCTAAAAACTCCTTCCCGGTGAGATAATCGTAAAAATAAGGGTTCTCCGGCAGAAAACCGACCTTCTGTCGGGCGCGCGGCTTCAGGGAATCCTCTCCGAAAATGGTTATACGCCCGGAATCGGGGAAGATCAGGTTCAGGATGCACTTGATGGTGGTGGTTTTTCCAGCTCCGTTCGGACCGAGGTAGCCGAAGATTTCACCCTCGTTCACATGGAACGAGACTCCCTTCAGCACCGGTTTCTTTTTCGGAATAAAGCCAACCTTATAAGCCTTATGGACGTTTTCCAGTTCGAGTACTTTCCCCATCTTAATTAACTCTATATCTGAATACCCGATTTCTGTCAACTTTTCTGTTTTTTCAGATTATTTTCAAACAATTTGAAAATCCGCCGGTACTCATCGACCCAGGAAGAGGTGTTGCGGAAGGCGTGGTCTTCAACCGGATAGATGGCCACTTCCCAGTTTTCCTTGCCGAGCTCGATCAAGCGCTGCACCAGCCTGACGGTGTCCTGGAAGTGAACGTTGGTGTCGACCATCCCGTGGCAGATGAGCAGCGCTCCTTTCAGCCCTTCGGCGAAATAGATGGGGGAGCTTCTCCGGTAAGCTTCCGGGTCTTTGTGCGGCAGATTCAGGATGTCCACCGTGTAGTTCGGGTGATAGTGTGCCCAGTCGGTGACCGGTCTCAGAGCGGCGCCAGCCGTGAAAGCGTCGGTGGTGAACATGGCCATCAGGGTGAGGAATCCGCCGTAGCTGCCTCCGTAACAGCCTATGGCTTCCGGGTTTACCTGGTAGTTTTCTACCAGGAACTTCGCTCCGTCCACCACGTCGTCCAGGTCTTTCCCGCCCATATGACGGTAGATACCGGTGCGGAAATCGCGGCCGTATCCGCTGCTCCCGCGGTAGTCTACATCCAGGACGAAATAACCATGGTCGCGCAGGAAATTATGAAACATGAATTCCCGTTCATATATGCTCCAGCCCTTATGCGCGTTCTGGAGATAACCGGCTCCATGGATGAAGATCACTGCCGGACGATCCGGGTGCGGCCGGTCGGGTTTGAACAGCCGGGCGTAAACTTCAACTCCGTCTCTGGCCTTGAAGCTCACAATCTCCGGATCGTACCAGGGATAGGAGCGGAATTCATCGGTGGTGGAAACGGTTATCTGTTTCGGCTGAGCTCCCGGTTTCAGTGGCTGGAGATAGAGTTCTGGCGGAACGTTGCTGTAAGAATGAATTATGGCCACGGCGCTTTCATCGGGAGAAATATGAAATTCGTTAAGGCCGGTGAGAAAGGTAAGCCTGGTCTTCTTTCCGGTCCTGAGGTCGAGAACATAGAGGTGGCGTTCTCCAGGATGCACCTCGCTGGTCACCAGATAGACCTTCTGTCCATCACGTGAAAGCTCAGCCTGGGTCACTTCATAACGCCCTTCGGTCAGCGCTTTCTTTTCTTTGCTCATAACTGACAGGCGATAAAGATGAGCATAGCCATTCTGTTCGGATATGTAGGAAACATGCTGGCTGTCGGGCCACCAGAAGATGCCGGTGAGTCCGAGCGAACCGACCCAGGCTTCGTCATGGACATTTTCCAGGACCTGAGTTTTTCCGGTGGAAACATCCAGCAGAAAAAGCCAGGCGTTCTTGCGGTCTTCAGATTGAGCCACCAGCAGACACTTTTTCCCGTCAGGAGACCAGAGCCACTGGCGCGGGTTGATCTGCCGTTCGCCCTGACCATAATCCACCCAGCGCACCTCACCGGTTTCGCTGTTGACGATTCCAGCCCGGAGGAGCTGTGGGTTTTCAGCCGCTTTGGTGTGGGAGTCGATGGTTTCAGTGTATCCGCTCCGGGTAACGTAGTTCGGCACGATGGTGTTTCTCACCCCAGGGATCTGTTCACTGAGCAGGAAAAGCACGTATTTTTCATCGGGTGAGGGCTCAGCCTGAATCAAACGTTGATTTTCGCTCAGAAGAAATGGCTTTCTTCTCGGTGTCTGGCTGAGCGACGGCAGCAGGTCGAATCCCTGCCTTCCGAAACCCTCAAATCCAATCCGGAAAATTTCCTTGAACAGTTCTCGCTGCTGGTCTTCGTACCATTTCTGGGTTGCAGTCGGGCGGGGAGGTTCAGGCCGCTTTTCCCGGGTGAAAGAGGTGAGCTGGCGAAGGCTCCGGTCGCTAAGATTCAGGGTGAAGAGGTTATCTCCGCTCAGAAAATAAATCTTTTTCTGGTCGAAGGTAAAGCCGACACCGGATTCAGCCTGATCGGTGGCTATCAGCTGTTCGAGTTTTTTACTCGCCCGGTGGTAAAGAAAAATATCGCCGTTCTGGTTTACCAGAAGCCTGGTTCTTTCCCGGTCCCACTGCCAGGAGCCACCGAAGCGACCGAAACCGAAAAAGCCGCGGCCGCGCCCGGTGCTGACCGGCGGGTTTTCCAGGATTTTTTCCCTGCTGATTTTTACCGGCACCGGGTTTTTCAGGCTGACCGCGTAAATTTCCACGTTCTTTTCACCCGGTTTTTTCCAGCGGAAATACAGGGACTGACCGTCAACCGCCCAGACCGGGCTGGAAGGGGGAGTGCCGATAAATTCCTGACCGGCCATGATTTTTTCCAGCCGGAGCTGCGGCTTTTCCCCTGCGGAACCGGCGGCAGCCGGGGTTTGAGCCTGAAGTGAAAGCAGGCTCAGGACAACCGTAAGCGCGCAGACTGAAAGAAAGAACTTTTTTGAGAAACTTTCAAATTCAGTTCGTTTGATTTTTGCAGGGCTCATGGTTAACTCCCTTGTTATTGAGTGTTTGAAAATTTTTCTGAAAATTTGCGGACATCATATCAAGCAGATAATAAGCTTTTTATATCCAGTTTGAGTTCTGGCCTCCAGCTTCTTCTCTCTATTTCTGACCTGAATGTCATTTTGTTGATTTCTTCTGCTCCCGGTGGCCGTCGTTCCGGGGGCAACGTTTCAAATCAATAATATAAGTCATTTTTCAACTAATTATAAAGAGGAAATTTCTCATTAAAGCTCTTTTTGCATAGCCGGGGAGGATAAAACGTTATCCCTTTTACGGAATAAAGGAAATGTTCTGAAAAAAGCGGTCTCTAGCCCGATTATAGCTTTTTAATATTCGAACGCTGGAGCGGAAACTTCCGAACAATTATCCTGGCTGGATAAATTATTTATTTTCAAGAAGATAAACTGAGAGGGGGTGAGAAACAGGCTCCAGCCTGGCGGAAATTTCACCCCGACAAACATCCGCAGGGGTGATTGTCAGCTTTTTGCTCCCGTGCCAAATTGGAAGCGCCTCTGATTGAGGCGAGGCCAAGGTTGCTGAGGAAAGGGAGGGGGAGGAAGATCCTTCTCCTCTTTCCTCCTTATTCTTCCTCCAACCCGATGCCTCTTTTTTGTATATGCCTGCCGATTTTTGAATCTTCCGGGGAAGTTATGAATTTTTCCTTCAAAAAACTTTTCTTCGAGCACTCCTTTCAGGCGGGAAATTCAAATGGTGAATTTTTGCTTCTGGAAGCTATGGCCTGAAAGGTTTTCCGGCAGGGTCAACCGGAAGAATCTGAATGGAAAATTCTAACGGGTAGATCCGGCTTTTTATCAACCCCAGTTTTCTTTGCCTGTGGAAAAATCTTTTTTTCTCTGATATCCTGAATTCATCCAGGGCGTAAATTTAAGAAACGGTAGAAGTGCCGGTAAATAACACCGGGAAATGAAAATGAACGGGCAGCATCAGAGTAATACTCCCCCGAGATTGCGCAATGACCTGGAATTTCAGCCAATCGAATATCAGGGCCGCCGGGCTCTTCTGGTAAGCGACCGGCTCGGTTTGATTAAAAACCCGGTGATGCTTCAGGGCGAGGCTCTGGAAGTGCTGGCGCTGATAGACGGACGCCGGGAAATCAGGGACATCCAGCTTGAGTTTCTGCGCAATCGTGGTTACAGCCTTGAAGGGACATCGCTGGTAAATGAGATTCTCCAGACTTTTCACCAGCTCGGTCTGCTGGACACTCCGGAGATCAGGTCCAGGAAGCAGAAGATGATCGAAGATTATCTCGCGCTCACAGTGAGAGAACCGGCTCTGGCCGGGGGTGCCTATCCGGCAGACCCGGAAGAGCTCAAACAGTTTCTCGATCAGATTCTCGAAATGGAAAAGCTTCCGCCCGAGGTGGAAAAAGCTCTGAGCGAAGAAAAGCCGCTGGTTTTGATCTCTCCCCACATTGACTTCCAGCGGGGTTGTCGCCTTTATTCCCGGGCTTACCGCTGTCTGGCCGGCAGGAAATATCGCCGGGTGATTTTGCTGGGAACCGGCCATGCAGTGGAAAACGGAATAATCTCGCTCACTTCCAAAAATTTTTTAACTCCGCTCGGTCCTGTCAGGACCGAAAATGACCTGGTGGAAAGCCTGCGCCGGGCAGCTCGCGGACTGATCTCGCCTGATGATTTTGCCCACCGGAACGAACATTCGATTGAGTTCCAGCTTCTGTTTCTCCAGCATACTCTCGGCCCGGACTTTACTCTGGTACCGATTTTAGCCGGACTGTTTGATCCCTGGTTGAGGACAGCGGGGAGGGCTTCAGAGATTCCCGGTCTCAAGGAGTTTCTGAAAATCCTGGCCGGGGCGGCCTGTCAGCCCGATACTCTGACCGTGGCCGGAGTTGACCTCTGCCATATCGGCTTGAAGTTCGGTCATCAGCAGCCGGCCTCGGAACTGCGGGGAGCGGCGGCCGAATTTGACCGCAAGCTGATTGAAACTCTTCTCAGATGGGAGCCGGAAAATTTCTGGAAATTATTTCAGAATGGCGGGGATCGCTTTAACGTATGCGGGTTTTCCTCGCTGGCCCTGTTGCTGGAGATAGCTAAGGTGAAAAGGGGGATCTTCCTCGGTTAGGAGATGGTGGACGAGCCGGCCACGCGTTCAGCCGTGAGTTTCGCCTCGCTGGTTTTCTTCTGATTTCTGTTTTTCGCCCCTATTCTGTATAATTCTCAGGAAAAAGAAGATAGATTCTGGAGGATAAAGATGACCGATTTTGGCGGAGCGCTTAAAGATTATGCCCGGGTAAAAAATTTTCAGCTGGCGGTGATCGGGGTTCCTTTTGACGAAAAATCGAGCTTTCTCCGGGGAGCAGCCGGCGGTCCTGAAGCGATCCGCCGGGTTTCCACCGGCAAATGCTACAATCCCGACACCGAGCTCGGCGTGAACCTGGCTGAAGATACTGTCCTGGTCGACCTGGGAGATGTCGACACCTCGGGCGATGTGCTTAAAACTTTTGCCGCCGTTGAGGAAAAGGTAAGAGAGGTGGTTATGACCGGGGCTGTTCCGATCATTCTCGGCGGAGACCACTCGATTACCTATCCGGCAGTCAAAGCGGTGGCCAGCACTTTCAGAGAACTGGACCTGCTTCACCTTGATGCCAATCCCGATATGTATGAGGACCTTTACGGCGACCGGCTCTCTCACGCCTGCCCGATGGCCAGGATTCTCGAGGAAGGCCTGGTGAAGAATATGGTTCAGGTGGGCATCAGAGCGACCACTCCGGAAATGGAAGAGCTGGCGAGAAAGCATCGGGTGAAAACGATAACCGCGCGGGAGTTTCCGGAGAAACTCGAGCTCGCCTTCGAAAATCCCCTTTATATCTCGCTCGACCTGGATGTTTTTGACCCGGCTTTTGCCCCGGGTGTTTCCCATCATGAGCCTGGCGGACTTACCTCCAGACAGGTGATTGATTTAATCCAGAGGCTTAAAGCTAAGATTGTGGCTTTTGATATTGTCGAGCTGAATCCTTCACGGGATGTTTCTGGCATCACGGCCAGCTTAGCCTTCAAGCTGGTAAAGGAAATTGCCGGAAAGGTGGTCCGGCCATAAAGGTGGAGAAAATGAAAAAATACTCAATTATGTTTTTGTTTGTGGTACTGGTGGCGGGAGGCATGTTTTTATCTCCTGCCGCCGGCGAGAGAACAGAATTTGACCGTTATTTTATCGACCGCACGATGAGGATAGATTATTACCACAGCGGCGATAGTCGGGAAGAGTCGATCACCATTGACCGTGTTTATCAGCAGGGCGTCTGGGCCGGTCCGGTTGGTAACCTGATAGACCCGTTTCTCAGAGGCAGATACTGCGCCCGGATATGCGATGCGGCTTCCGGAAGGTTGATCTACGCCCGGGCTTTCGACAGCCTGTTCGGAGAATACAAAACGACGGATGAAGCGCTGAAAGGCATCAAGCGTACTTTCCACGAGTCGGTTCTGATTCCCTATCCGAAAAACAGAATTATTTTTACCCTGGAAGTTCGTGACCGGGAGAACAGGTTTCAAAAAATTTTTTCAGAAGAAATCGACCCGGCATCGATCTACATAGTGAAGGAGAGGCCAGAAACTGGAGTAAAAATTTTTGAGCTGCTGAAGAATGGCTCTCATCACGACAGGGTTGACCTGGTTTTTCTGGGTGAAGGATACACCGCAGCCGAGGAGAAAAAATTCAAAAAAGACCTGGAAAGGTTCACGCGAGTATTCTTCAGTCAGGAACCATACCGGAGCCTCGGCCCAAGATTTAACGTTTATGGAGTGCTTAAACCTTCAGCCGAAAGCGGTTGTGATGAGCCCTCTCACGGAGTCTGGAAGCAGACCGCGCTCGATTGCAGCTTCGATTCTTTCGGCTCCGAGCGCTATCTGCTGACCGAAGCCAACAGGCGGGTGCGCGACATAGCCGCGGCCGTTCCTTACGATGCGATCATGATTATGGTCAATCATCAACGTTACGGAGGCGGAGGCATTTACAACCTTTACTGCACGTTCACCACGGATAATCAGTGGCATGAATATCTGATGCTCCATGAGTTTGGCCATTCTTTCACCGGCCTGGCCGATGAGTATTACACCTCCCAGGTGGCTTACAACGAATTCTATCCGCGCGGGGTGGAACCGGTGGAGCCAAACATCACAGCCCTTCTGGACCCGAAGCAGCTGAAATGGAAGCATCTGGTAACACCCGGGTTGGAAATTCCGACCCCCTGGGAAAAGGAAGAATTTGACCGGATGGATACTGAATACCAGAAAATCAGGTCAGAGTTGAACGAGAGAATTGCCAGGATGAAGAGGGAAGGGGCATCGCGGGAAGAAATTGCCAGGCTGGAACAGGAAAGCGAAAGGCTGTCGCTGGAGCATGCCAGAAAAATCGACGAATTCCTGGCCCGGAGCAAATACTTCGGAAAAGTCGGGGCCTTTGAAGGAGCCGGTTATTCTTCCACCGGACTTTACCGTCCGGCGGTTGATTGCATTATGTTCACCAAGGGCAAGAAACCTTACTGTCCGGTTTGCCAGGAAGCGGTGAAGCAGATGATTGAGTTCTACTGCCGTTAAGTGTGGTCAACAGGCTGACCCTGAGAAGACTGAATCATTAGATCATTCTATAAATCAGGTGCTGGAGACTCCAGCCTCAGGTTGTTCTTAGTTTGAGATATTAGATTTCTTTTTCCGCGATTAGAATGATTCCTTTCGTTTATGCTGGGAAAATTAACGATAAGACTTTGATAATAAAGTACCTGGTTAAAATCAAAAACAGTTTCTGTTGAGTAATTTTTTTTTTCGTAAAAAATTTGCGGGCTGTTGTCAGCAAAAGGGGGGTTGATGATGGGAACCAAAAAGGTGGGGGCTTTCCCCAGCCCGCGCAGGAAAGCCGTATAAATTATATTTTCTGAACAGTCAAAAATCAAGTTTTTTTTAATTTTATTATTCAAGCAAAATCAATGATTTATGAAATTTTTTTGTTAAAATTATGTTAACGATTATAATTTTTCGCTCAGTTTTTAAGATTTTTACTATTCAAACTGGCTGGCTGTTCCCACCCGGTTTTTAATTTTCGTTTATGTTATGTGGCTGATCGTGACCGGAGCTTTCTGTCATCTGATTGGAAATTTTATGAAGTTTTTATCTATGTACACCACAAATGTTTATTAAAATAAGTATATGATCCAGCTTAAACTTATGAAACTGAGGAAGCTTCTCTTCGAGATTTTTTATCCAGCTTTTTTATTCCTGAATTCCAGCCGTAGAAAAAAAGAATTAAAATCTTATTGAAATAAAGGTAAATGTAGCCCGGATTTATTAAAGGAGGATGGTAATGAAACAGGATGATTTGAAAGACAGAAAAATTGACATCAAGGTTGACGAACATATTGCTGTTGGCACTTATTCCAACCTGGCGGCCATCAGACACAGCCGCGAAGAGTTCATCTTCGATTTTGCTTTTATCTTTCCCGACGGTCCGCTGGGGAAGCTCGTGGCCAGGGTGATTCTCAGTCCGGCTCACGCCAAGCGTTTTTCCGAAGCTCTTCAGGAGAATATAAAGAGATATGAAGAAATGTTCGGGCCGATCGTACCGGCGGACATTCCGCCGGGTGTCGGCTTTATTCAATGATGCACCGATGGATTTAAGGAAATCCTTTTGGCTTGACAACGCTAAATAAATTTAATAAAAAAGATTCAGAGTTTTTATTTAAAGAGCATAAACTCAGGACGGCAGGAAAGAGGGCTCAAGCGCTGAAAGCCAGGTGGTATTTGACCATCGTTTGAGCTATACTAAGGCGAGAGTGAGAAAGGGTTGAAGGAAGAGAAAGGATCAGAAAATTGTTATCGACAGTTGTGGCTTCCGGGAATTCAATCCCTGAGTTTGAGAATTTCCGGTTTTGTTTCTTCTCACCGGTTCTGCGAACCGGGTTTTCCAGGGAAAAATTTTTTATGGAGGTTTGATTTATGCCGTACTCTTACACCAACAAAAAGGGAATTGTTTACTACCTGCATTCTCGTGAAGTGAAGCTGCGGGGAGGTAAAGTCCAGACCATCTATTATTTCGCCAGAGAAGTTAGACCCGGCGCGCTGGATGAAGTGCCGGCCGGTTACAAGGTGGTGGAAACCGCCAGAACCGGAATGCCCATTCTGAAAAAAGCCTGAAAACACTCAGAGTCTGATTTTTTTTAACTCGACTAAAAAATAAGGAGAGCGATTCGCTATGAATCGTTCTCCTTTATTTTTTTAATTTTAATTTCCGGTTTGACCGTGTTCCTGCGGCTGATTTATACTTGAGCTATGAAAACAATGAAAAGAAACTTGACCTGTTCTTTGCTTCTTTTTCTGACAGCGATTATTTTCCTGACAGCCTGTCAGAGCTCAGGAGATAAGAGCCAGGCTCCCGGACAGCGCGCGCTCAGGATTGCGGTAATTCCCAAGGGCACCACTCATGAATTCTGGAAGACGGTTCAGGCCGGAGCGCTGAAGGCCGGTCAGGAACTCGGGGTGGAGATTTTATGGAAAGGGCCGCAGAAAGAGGACGACCGGGCGCAGCAGATCCAGGTGGTTGAAGATTTCATCAGCCGCCGGGTCGACGGAATCGTCCTGGCTCCGCTGGATGACCGGGCTCTGATGAGACCGGGGGATGAAGCTATGCGAGAGGGAATCCCGGTGGTCATCATGGATTCCAACCTCCAGGGAGATAATTACATAAGTTTTGTGGCCACCGATAACTATAAGGGCGGAGTGATCGCCGCCCATCGGCTGGCCGAGGTGCTGGGGAAGAAAGGCCGCATTTTTCTCATCCGCTACCAGGAAGGTTCGGCCAGTACCACCTTCAGGGAACAGGGATTTCTCGACACGGTCACCCGGGAATATCCGGAGATAGAAATCCTGGTCAAGGATCAGTTCGCCGGGACAACCACCGAAAGCGCCTACCAGCTGACAGAAAATCTTCTCAGCCGCTATTCTCAGGTTGACGGGATTTTCACTCCAAACGAATCCAGCACTTTCGGCGCCCTGCGCGCTCTGCAGCATTTTGGTCTTGCCGGCAAAGTCAAGCTGGTGGGTTTTGACAGCTCCAGCAAACTGGTCCAGGCGCTGGAGAACAATGAAATTCAGGGACTGGTGCTGCAGGACCCGATGAACATAGGTTATCTTTCAGTCAAAACTCTGGTGGAGTATCTTCAGGGCAAACCGGTGGAAAAGAGAATAGATACCGGAGTGAGTCTGGCCACGCCGGAAAATATGAAGCTGCCAGAGATAAGAAGATTGCTTGAGCCTGATTTTTCCCGCTACCTTAAATAGTATGACACTGGCCGGATTTAATCCGGTTTCCTGGACTCAATGGTCGCCATGCAGGAAAAACCGATCTTGAACCTTGAGCGGATAAGCAAAAGTTTTGGCGGTCACCGCGTTCTGGATGAAGTTAATTTTGACCTGCGGCCGGGCGAGGTGCACGCGCTGCTTGGCGAAAACGGCGCCGGTAAAAGCACACTGATTAAGATTCTCAGCGGAGCACTTAAACCTGATGGCGGACGGATGTTTATTTCCGGGGAAGAGTACCGACCGGAAAGTCCACTTGACGGTCGGCGCAGGGGAATAGCCGTCATCTATCAGGAACGGACAGTAGCCCCGCACCTGTCGGTTGAAGAAAACATCATGCTCGGACAGGAGATGGCTAAGTTTGGACTGGTCGACCGAAAAGCCAGTCGCGAAAAAATCAGGCGGGTGCTGGAATTTCTCTGCCATCCGGAAATCGCTCCCGATATTCCGGTGAGGAACTTATCGGTCAGCGCCAGGCAGGTGGTGGAGATTGCCCGGGCGCTGGTCAGCCAGGCCAGAATTTTAGTGATGGATGAACCAACCAGCAGTCTCTCCCGGGAAGACACCGGCCGGCTGTTTGAGATTATCAGAAAACTCCGTCAGGAAGGCGTCGGAATTATCTACGTGAGTCATTTTCTGGAAGAGGTGCTGGAAATAGCCGACCGCTTCACTGTGCTCAGAGATGGCCGGGTGGCCGGCCAGGGGCTGGTTTCCGGAACAAGCGTGGAGGAACTTATCCAGCTGATGATCGGAAGACGGCTCTCTGAGCTTTACCCGCGGCGACCGCGCCAGCCTGGAGAAATCATACTCAGAAGCCAGTCGGTCATGAGTTCCAGGATGGCTCAACCGGTCAGCCTGGAAGTCAGGCGAGGAGAGATTCTCGGCGTGGCCGGCCTGGTCGGAGCCGGTCGGACAGAATTTTTGAGAGCGCTTTTCGGTCTTGACCGTCTGGAAAAAGGCACGGTGGTGGTCTCCGGGCGGGAATTTAAGCCGTTTCATCCCTCAATCAGCATTCAGGCCGGTCTTGGCTTCCTGAGCGAGGATCGTCAGACAGAGGGACTGGCCCTAAGAATGAGCCTGGCGGACAATCTGACGCTGAGCCGGCTGCCTTTTTACCGCCGGCATCGTTTGTTTAATTCCAGGCTGCAGAGAAAAGTTGTTTCAGAGTGGATTGATAGATTCAGTATAAAAGCCCGTTCCCCCGAGCAGAAAGTCTGGACTCTTTCTGGAGGAAATCAACAGAAGGTGGCTCTGGCCAGGCTGCTTCATCAATCAGCCGAGATTTTCTTGCTGGATGAACCGACAAAAGGCATCGACGTCATGAGCAAGGCGCAGATTTATGAATTGATCGACCGACTGGCTGCAGAAAACAAAGCGGTGATTTTTGTGAGTTCCTACTTTCCTGAACTTCTGGGTGTGGCCGACAGGATTGCCGTGTTTCACCGGGGGAAGCTGGTGGAAGTCCGTCCGGTTTCCGGCTGGACCGAGGCCGCGCTGATGAGGGCGGCTATTACCGGAAAAACCGGCGAAGAGTCTGTTGAGGAGAACCGCGTTGAACCCCCGCAAGCTTAACCTGAGAAAATTAACCGGTCTGGCTGGCCCTTTTATCGGGCTTATCCTGGTTATCCTGATCTTCTCCCTGATGCCGGAAATTTCCGGGCGTTTTCTGAGCCCGGCCAACATCAAGAATGTGGCCACCCAGTCGGTGATTGTGGCGCTGTGCGCCCTCGGAATGACCCTGATTATCGTCAGCGGCGGCATCGACCTCTCGGCTGCTTCCAATCTGGCTCTCAGCTGCGTTCTGGTGGCTTATGCCATAAATAAGGGAATTCCGCCGCTGCTGGCAGCGCTCATCGGAATAGTGGCCGGAGGGACGATAGGATTTCTGAATGGATTCCTGATCACCCGATTGCGGATGGTTCCCTTTATCGTCACCCTGGGAATGATGGGAATTGCCCGCGGGCTGGCCAAGTGGATCGCTAAGAATCAAAAAATTGACGCTCCCCTGAGCTGGCTGAACGACCTGATGCTCCGGAGCCCGAAACCTTCCTGGCTTCTGGTTTCTCCGGGCATCTGGATGATGCTGTTTTTCTCGCTGGTGATGGCCATCCTCCTGCGAAAGACGGTTTTCGGCCGTCATGCCCAGGCGGTGGGTTCAAACGAATTGACGGCCAGACTCTGCGGAGTGAGGACTGACCGGGTGAAGGTTCTGGTTTACACCATTTCCGGTCTACTGTGCGGACTGGCCGGAGTGATGGAGTTTTCCCGTCTCACCGTTGGAGATCCGACGGTGGCCATCGGGCTTGAACTCGATATCATTGCGGCTGTGGTCATAGGAGGGGGGAGTCTGAGCGGTGGAGAAGGTAGCGTTCTCGGCACTCTGGTCGGGGTGTTCATCATGTCTTTTCTCAGGAACGGCTGCACCATGATGGGCTGGCCGAATTATTTTCAGGAGATAATTATCGGTATAATCATCATAACGGCCGTCACCCTCGACCGTTTGCGCCACCGCCAGGAATGAACCTGTAGGAATGATTTTCCAAGGATCGGTCTCTCGGGTTGTCAAATATTTATAGACGTTGAAGAAAACTAGGCAGGAGGTAATTATGAGAAAGAGAACGCTGCTAATTCTGATTTTGCTGGTGTTCGCCGGAAGCCTGCTGGCGGCCAGTCTTAACGCCCAGCCGATGTTCGGGCGCAGGATGTGGGGGCCCAGGCCTGACGACGGCTATCAGTTGCTCAAGGATTATCTGAAGATAACTCCTGAACAGGAAAAGAAACTGGAGGAATTACGGAAGGCCAGGCTGGATGAAGCTAAAGCTCATCAGGAAAATATGGCCAGACTCCGGGATGAATTCCGAAAGCTGATGGCCGACCCGAAAGCGGACGAGAAAAAGCTCAACAATCTAATCGATGAGATGAGCCGGCTGAGAGCTGAGCGGATGAAGGCAATGCTCAAGCACAGGAAAGAGTGGGAAAAAATCCTGACACCGGAGCAGCTGCAGAAGCTGGAAGAATTGAGAAAAGATTTCAGACTGCGCCAGGAACTGCTCCCGTTGCCATGGCGGATGATGATGAGAGGAAGGATGATGATGCGCCACAGATGGCCGGCAGGCTGCTGGCGGTAACAGGAATCAAAAAGGCGGCGAAATAGGGGTTGCCGGAAGGTAACCCCTTTTTTATTTTTTGTGTGAAAAGTCTGGATTCTGTCCATTTTTAAGGACATATTATCCTGAAATGAACGCTCGCCTCCTGATGTTCCCCTTATTTGCTGGTAATTTGCTGGCATGATTATTGCATAGTTTTTAATGGAAGGAGAAGAAGATGAAAATTGCAAAAATATTTGCGCTGATTATCTGCGGTCTTTTCTTCTTCTCGGTCTATCTTCCGATTTCAACGTACGGATATTATGCAACCTTTGCCCGGTTAACATACGTTCAAGGTGATGTTCAGGTGGAAAGAGCCAATCGACTAGGCCTGGAGGCGGGCGAGGTTAACCTGATGCTCATTTCCGGTGACCGGCTGCTGACAGAAGAAGGCCTGGCAGAAGTCGGATTCGGGCGAAACAATTATCTCCGCATCGACAGATATTCAATGGCCGAAGTGGCAAGATTACCGGAGACCGGCTATGAAGACATCTCGATTTATCTCCATTACGGGAGTTTTTATCTGAGGGTAAGCTATCTGGAGAGGGAAAAGGAGTTCAGCCTTCATACTCCCGACGCTTCTTTCTACGTGCTGGAAGAGGGACTTTATCGCTTTGAAGTGGATAAGTTCGGGCGGACACAGGCTGCGGTGTTTGAAGGAATCCTGGAAGCGGCGGGCGAGACAGAATCTGTGATTCTCAACCAGGGAGAATTTCTGCTGGCTGACCGGGGACGTCTGGCGGGTTCCGGTTATTTCAGTCAGCCTGAAGATGAGTTTGAAGACTGGAATCGAGAAAGAGATTACCGGCTATCAGAAATAACCTATCAGGCTGGATCCTGTCTCCCGGAAGAAATCAGAGAATATGAACCGGAACTTTCGGCGAACGGCCGGTGGGTTTACGAGCACCCTTACGGATATGTCTGGGTACCTGTGGTGGCTCAGGCTGACTGGCTGCCTTATTATTACGGGCGGTGGGTCTGGTATCCGAGGCTTGGCTGGACCTGGGTTTCAGCTGAACCCTGGGGCTGGGTGGTCTATCACTATGGCCGCTGGCACTGGCGTCCGGGACTCGGCTGGTACTGGATTCCGACCGTGCACTGGGGACCGGCCTGGGTCCACTGGTACTGGGATGGCGAAGTGGTGGCCTGGTGTCCGTTGAGCTACTGGAACAGACCGGTGGTGATTATAAATAACTATTTTTATGACCGGTATGATGATGTTTTCTATCCGGTTCGTTCCCGCGCTCTGGTGATAGTGAAAAGAGAGCAACTGCAGGCTCATCATGGTGTTCGGCTCCATCTGCGGCCGGAGGTGTTTCGAGTTGAAAAGATAAGGCTTCAGTCCCGTCCGCCCCAGATTAAGCCTGCAACAAACGTTTCCCCGAAAGTCCCTGGCTTAAGGGTTGATCCAAAGTATATACAGGAACGAAAACCACCTTCTTTAAGCCGGTCTTCTGTAAAATCGCTCGGGTCGGGAAGTATTTCCGGGGAGGCGCAGGCTCCAGAAAAAGCTTCCGTCAGCCGGCTGAGACCTGCGGTTACCCGGGAAGCACCCGTAGAAGACAGGAACTCACTGCTCAGGAATCCCGTGACAGCGACCGAATACAACAGGTTCCCTTCAAATCGCTATCCTGCGGGAAAAATCTCAAGCGGCATACTTAAAGAAAGGAACGGGGTGGAAATGCCGGCAGAAAGTCCCGGCAGATCGAGGATGCATGACCGGATGGAGAGCCAGCTCAGAGAAAATTATTCATCCAGAGGTGACAGGTCTGACGAACTGAGAACCTTGCGGACAGGCTATTCCAGAAATAATCCTTCCGAAAGCGAAAACCTGAAGTCCCCGGTCGATTCCAGGTTGTTGGTCATAGAGCGGCCTGCCGAAAAAAGCCTTCTCCTTGAAGTAAGGAGCCAGGAAACAAAGCAGCCGAATTCAGGAGCAATCATTCCGACCCGGTCTCCCGTACCTGGTTCTTCCGGCAACCGCTCTAAAAATGAAAAACCACCAGCTCCTGTAATTAAGAAGAAATGATTTTTGTTTTGAATTAGTAGCTTGAGATTAAGGAAGATGAACTTTCCAGCCATCAGTCCGGACGTCAGGAAAAGTCTGCATCATTTTCTACATT
This sequence comes from Candidatus Saccharicenans sp., assembly GCA_049659625.1. Classification (GTDB taxonomy): domain Bacteria; phylum Acidobacteriota; class Aminicenantia; order Aminicenantales; family Saccharicenantaceae; genus Saccharicenans. The sequence continues at coordinate 33,512 of JBASPX010000070.1, forward strand.
TTTTAGGGAAATTTATGGCACTGGAGAACAATTCTCCGGTCTGAAGGCAGAAGGGAGGGGTTTGCTCCGGATAACATAACGGATTTACTTTCCTGCTCATGTCTGATTGCCGTTAATCCGAAATTTTTTCTTTACTTTTAGCTAAATCAGTGGTATAAAGTCTCCTTGATGTATCTGCCGCTATAGAAGGGGCAGAAAGATAAAATGGATATTTTGTTTTAGAAAAAATATGGAGGTATAGTCGATGTCTTCTCGTAAGATTTTATTCAGTTTAACCGTACTGACCATCTGCTTGGTTGCGCTGATTCCCGCAGTGGCATTCTCTCAGAGCGCCCAGTCGCAGATTAAAGAATTCGAGGGAGTGGTTAAGACAGCAGCTGGGAATTATATGTACATACCTCAGGCACAGGGGCTCGATATTTACGTAGCCGGAAACATTCCGGCCGGTATCGAGAGCCTGATCGGCAAAGAGGTCAGGGTAAAAGCCAGTTTGCTTCCGGACAAAGCCAACCTGATTCTGGCCGAGTCGATTGAGGTAAAAGAGGGAACTGGATATACCCAGGTTTATACCAGGACAGCCGAGCCTGATTTTGCTGATTACTTTGACCCCCACCTTCGTGAAGAATATCAGGCCCTGAACATCACCAGCCTGAACAAACCGGAAGAGTGGGAAGGCAAAGAAAAGATTAAAGTTTACGGGAAGCTGGAGACTTCAAAAGTTAAAGAAGGCGGACAGGAGAAGGAAGTCAAACATATTGTGATTTTCGATAATAAAGGCAAGGAATTGGCCAGAATAATCGTTAACAATATTACCGACTATGCCAGCTTTTACCTTAAAAAGCTCAGACTGTTCGATAGGTTCTGGTTCTACGTAAATGTCACCGGACAGGTGGATAAAAAGGTGAGAGCCAGGACGAAAGAAATTCTTTCCGGCGACGTGGTCTTCTGCGGTCTGTTTTAATCTTTCCAGCTTTTAATTAATCAAGAGATAGAAAAAGGGGAGAAAATTTTCTCCCCTTTTATTTTTTAAAAAACGGCCTGATGGTCGAAAACTCTTTCAGAGATTCCTTATAATCTCACTCAAGACAAAGATTTTTTCTGCCAGGTTCTCTCCAATTTCCAGAGCCAGCACCCGACGCCCTTTTTCTCTGAGCGCGGCAAAGTCCGCTCTGGCCTGCGCCAGGAAGAGCTGTCGGAAAGAGGGAGCAGGAGCTGGACAGCCGGGCAGATCCGGAATCGGAAGGTCGAAGGAACCGCTGTCAACCAGGCCGAGAAACAACCCCTCCCCTGAATCTCCTTTGTAAAGCTGCCCGGTCGAATGGAGGTAAGCAGGACCATAGTTCCAGACACAGGGGAGATGGTATTTTTCTGAAACCAGCCTGGCCAGGTTGTTAAGAGCCACATCCAGGCTTTCTCCAGGTGGCAGAAAACAAAGAATCGCCAGGTAGGCGGGTGTTTTCTCCTTTTTATCGAAAAAATCTCTCAGGCGAGCTTCAAGTCCGACCTCCTCGCGCTCAGAAGTTTTCTCCATCAGGTCAGCTGTTTTGAGCTTGCCGGAGGCCAGGAGTTCTCGGGTTTTTTTCTTCGTGAGTTCAACGTCAGGCTGGTCAAAAGGGTTGATCTGGAGGAAATGACCGGCCACCGCCGTGACCAGCTCCCAGAGGTAAAAATGCGCGGAGAGCTGCTCTGGTACGAATGAAATCCTTATCAGCGCGAAATCTGATTTTTTCAGGTCTTCAATTTTTCCCTTCCAGAAAATATCGGCCGCGCCTTCAACTTCGTAAACGACAAAAACTCTATCCTGAGTGTAACTTTCCAGGGAGACCGGAAAGTTTTCGAGAACCGGCAAAATGCCCTTCCCTTCCTTTCCGGTGCTTTCCGCTATCAGCTGTTCCAGCCATCTTCCGAGACTGAAAAGTCCGGCCGGCATGATAAAAGTAAGCTTGTTGAGGCCGTTCTCAGCCAGCACTCCAAGAATGGTCCCGAGCTTCAGGCCCGGGTGGTCATATCTGCCGGAAAGCAGCAGTTCATAACTCTCGATAGCCGGCTTGAGGAATGTTCTTAAATCGAGCCCGATGAGAGCAGCGGGGAATAGTCCGAAAGGCGAAAGCGCGGAGAAGCGTCCGCCGACGTCTGGAAAACCGTGGATGGTAAGACCGAAACCAAGCTCCGAAGCGAGTCTTTCCAGCGGAGTTCCGGGATCGGTAATGGCTGAGAAGTTTTTGCCGGGCTCTGAACCGGCTGTTTCTTTCTGCCAGGCATAAAAGTAGTTCAGAAAACTAAGGGTCTCTGCCGTCGTGCCGCTTTTCGAAGATACCAGAAAAAGCGGCTTGATACCACGCCGGTTTATCTGGCCGGTCAGAGAGTTTACGGCCACCGGACTGGTCGAATCCAGCATCTTCAGCTGCGGCCAGCCGGATCGGGAGCCAAGGATGCGGCTTATCGCTTCCGGGGCCAGGCTGGAGCCGCCCATCCCCAGGAGCGCCAGAAAATTTATCCCTGAAGACCTGATTTCCTCAGCCTTCTGGCGATAAAACTCCACCAGCGGCACCATCCGGCGCGGACTGTCGAGCCAGCCGAGGCGACAGGATATTTCACGGTCCTCTTCTTTCCAGAGTGTGTGGTCTTTTTTCCAGAGGCGTTCGATAAAATTGTTTTTCTGAAGGCTGCAGAAACCTTCATCCAGCTTTTTCTGCCAGCGTTCAAGGTTGTAAGTTTCCACTCTCATAGCGATGATTATACTACACAGAAAGCTCTCAGGCGAAAAGTTGATTTTTTTTCGTTTTAATTGTATTTGATTTAAAAAATTTTAATCGAAGGAAGGAGCTTAATCGATGGGGAGAAAAGTTTTTAGCGCCATGATGATGTTCCTGTGGCTGATTTCTGCCTTTCTGGCCGCTCAGGACAAGCCGGCAGTCAAGCCTGAAAATCTTGTCGGAACCTGGGAACTTGTGGTGGATGCCGGGCAGATGGTTTTTAACTTAAACCTCACGATCGGTCTGGAAAACGGCAACCTCACGGTGAAGATTTCTGATCCCTATGGAAGTTTTTCCGACGTTCCGGCGACTGAAGTGAAACTGGAGAACAACAGGTTCAGCTTCAATCTGACCGTTCCCTCTCCACCCGATGGAGCCACCCGCACCTGGACCTTTGAACTTGAAGTCGGAGGAGAGGAGATGGACGGAATAGTTTACAACAATGAAATTCAGGTTGCGGTGCCAGTCAGGGGGAAAAAATCATCCTGAAGAAGCCGGTCTTTTCTTCCGGCCTGATTACTGCTTTAAGTTTTCACTCTTCAGATCATTTCAGTCAGGAAGATCATTTCAGTCAGGAAGTTTCTCCAGCTGGCTGAGGTCTGGATGTTTCAGATGCCAGCCGGTGGCTTCCTGGTAGGCTTTTGCCAGGCGCAGCGCTTTTCCCTCCTCAAACAGATTCCCGATGAAGGAAATGCTCAGCGGATGCCCGCTGTCGTCAAACCCGCAGGGCACCACCACGGTCGGATGCCCGGTCAGGTTGGTCAGAAGAAGGTTCGTCCCGGAAGAGGGCGCGACGTAAACATCGACATTTTTCAGAATCCTGGCCATCTCTTCAATCAACAGGGTTCGCAGCCGGTTTGCCTGGATGTATTCGACCGCCGGGATAAATCTGGCCTGCCGGAAAACGTTGGGCCAGGCGTTCCGGCCCTGTCTGACCATGAGGTCGTCGAGGTTTTTCCTGGTGACTTCGTCAAAGGCGGCGGCTGCTTCCACGTTCAGGATGAAGCTGATGATGTTCGGGTCGATGGCCGGGAGTTTTATTTCCACCGGTTCCACCCCTAAGGATTTCAGCGTTTCCAGCACCGCCAGATATTTTTCTTTATTTCTCTTTATCTGATCGAATGCTTCTTTTAGATAGCCAACCCTGATACTTTTCAGGTCCTGACGGGCATTGTAAGAAAAAGGCAGGTCATAAACGGTCAGGTCTTTACCATCAGGTCCTGTCAGGTAGCTGAAAATGATCGCCAGGTCTTCAACACTCCGGGCAATCGGCCCGATCTTGTCCATGCTCCAGCTGAGGGTCATCGCCCCGTAACGGCTGACCCGACCGAAGGTCGGGCGAAGCCCGGAGGTTCCACAGCGGGTTGAGGGGGAGACGATCGATCCCCACGTCTCGCTGCCGATGGCGAAGGCCACCAGACCGGCGGCGGTGGCTGCGGCCGACCCGGCCGAAGAGCCGCTCGACCCCTGTTTCGGATCCCAGGGATTCAGGGTCTGTCCACCGAACCAGACATCTCCCCAGGCCAGTTCTCCAAGACTCAACTTCGCCACCAGAACCGCTCCCGCCTGCGTCAGCTTTTCATACACGGTGGAATTTACATCCAAAACCTGATCACGATAAATGGGTGAGCCCCAGGTCGTCGGGTAATCCCTGGTGGCCAGCAGGTCCTTGAGACCGTAAGGAATTCCATGGAGCGGTCCGCGGTATATTCCGGCTGCCAGTTCCAGGTCAGCCCGATGCGCTTGCTTCAGAGCCAGTTCTTCTGTTAGCGTGACCGTGCAGCGAAGTTTTGGTCCATATTTTTTCAACCTTTCCAGATAAAGCCTGGTGAGAAATTCGCAGCCAATTCGCCGGTTCTTGATCAGCCAGGCCAGTTCTCTTACAGAATAAAAAGCCAGATCCTCCGGGTTTGCAGGAAGCTTAACCTCTTCCGGTTCATCGAAGACCAGTTCATTCTGACCGCGGTATCGCTCAAGGTCAAAGCCCGCCGGCAGAGGGTTGAACTGCAGGGCTGGCGGAACGGAATTTTCCAGCGGAATCTCTCTCATCCTCCGGAAATTTTTAAGGTTTGTCTCCAGGTCTTCCATCATCAGCTTTTTTTCTTTCAGGGTGAATTCAAGACCCGAAATCTTGCTCGCAGCTTCCACGTCCTGAACCGTGATTTTTTTCCCCTTCAGCTGATAGAGGGCAAAAGCTCCGCCGAAGACCAGGATGAAGCTTAAAGCCAGACCTATGGCGGCCAGGTTTATTCTTCCAGAAATGTCTGAACGGCGCATGGTTGCCTCCTCCTTGATGTATGATATTTAACCGCAAATAAATCGCTGCGGTCAACGATTAAATATGCTTTCTTTTGGAGCAGGCAGAAGCCGGCAGCTCTAAGATTTTCGCCCTCTGCCGGCCCTGCTGACTGTAAATTTCTGGCCGTTCATTGCCGAGGAAAACGCCGGCAAAAAACCAGGCAAAAGTCAACGGGAATCCGGACATTTTTGAAGGGACAGGCTTTCATCCTTGACTTATTTTTCCCCTTATTATATTTTGCTGCCTGTTAAAGTTTTCTCTTCGGTAATAATTCAGAAACTGTAAGGAGAGGAAATGGGCGCCGGCCTTTTAAGTCCACAGAGCAGATTTTACCGATTCTTGATGCTGGCCTTTATCGCCTCGCTTTCTTTTGGTTCTTACTTCGCCTATGACATCGTCTCGGCCATAGTTCCATCCCTGGTGGAGGAGCTGAAAGCATCGCGCTCGACTGTCGGCACTTTTTTTACCATGTACAGTCTGGCGGCCATTCTGGCCGTTCTGGTGGGCGGACTTCTGGTTGATAAGCTCGGAACCAGGAAAGCCAGTCTGCTCTTCTCCCTGCTGGTTTTTCTCGGTGCGGCCATGGTCTGGAAGGCTAAAAGCATACCGATATTTTTTCTCGGACGTTTCATTTTTGGAGCCGGTTCCGAGCCGCTGATCGTGGCCCAGAGCACGATGCTGGCCCGCTGGTTCAGGAGCAAGGAACTGGCTTTTTCCTTCGGGGCCACCCTGACCGTCAGCCGTCTCGGTTCGCTTTTTGCCTTTAATACCGGGGAGCTGATTTCCAGGTATTACGGAAGTTTCCGTTACGCCCTGCTGGCGGCTGTTCTGGCCTGCGGGGTTTCGCTGCTGGGCAACATTCTTTACGTGGTGTTTGACCGTCGGGCGGAAAAAGTTCTCGACCTCAAAAAAGAAACGGAAACAGAAAAAATAAACATTCGCGATATAAAAGAATTCAAGCCAACCTTCTGGTACATAACCGCCCTTTGCTTTACCTTTTATTCAGCTATTTTCCCTTTCACCGCCCTTTCGACGGACTTTTTTGTTGACAAGTGGGGGATTGCCAGGGCTGCAGAAGCCTCAGGCGGTTTTCTGGCTCAGGTTTTCAACAATTTCCTTCATATGTTCAGCACGGCCGGAGGAATCAGCTCGATAATAATTTTTGCCTCGATGATTTTTGCCCCGTTTGCTGGCAGCCTGATTGACCGCTTCGGGCGCCGGGCGACGGTGATGATTTTTGGCTCCCTTATTCTCATCCCCTGCCACCTGCTTATGGGACTGACCAGAATCTATCCGGCCTATCCGATGGTTTTTCTCGGCCTGGCTTTTGTGCTGGTGCCGGCGGCCATGTGGCCCTCAGTTCCGATGGTCGTCAGGGAGGAAAGGACCGGCACGGCTTTCGGCTTGATGACGGCCATACAGAATATCGGTCTCGGGCTTTTCCCGCTGATTAACGGGTTTCTGCGCGACCGGACTCATTCTTACACTGCTTCTTCCATCATGTTTGCCTCGCTCGGTCTGGTTGGGTTGATCTTCGCCATACTTTTGAAAAGAGCCGACGCTAAGGAAAACCACATCCTGGAGAAAACAGTAAAAAAAGCCTGAATTTCCGGGCAGTCGGTCTTCTGCTGAGCTGCAGGAGGACGGGATGCCTTTTTCTGCGGGAGGAGGTTGATCGGTCTGACTCGGGGGTTAGCCCGCAGGAGGGTTTCGGCTCTGTCCGAGCGACTGGACTGGCAAACGCAATCAGATTTTTCCGCCCTCGATGATTCTGACCCATATCTGACGCCGGCGCGGTCCGTCGAATTCACAGAGAAAAATTCCCTGCCAGGTGCCCAGGACTATATCTCCGTCTTCCACCAGGAGGGTCAGGGAATTGCCCAGGAGAGAGGACTTTATGTGAGCCGGGGAATTGCCTTCGGTGTGAGCATAGGGGATATTTTCAGGCACGAGCTTCCTGAGGGCCATCATGATGTCGGCCCGGACATCAGGGTCGGCATGTTCGTTGATGGTCAGAGCGCAGGTGGTATGAGGGCAGAAGACCACCGCCAGGCCACTCTTTACTCCAGATTCCCTGATGAGCGTGCGGATCCGTCCGGTGATATCGATAAATTCTTCCTTACGGCTGGTTGACAGGCTGAGCTGGACCATTTTTTTCCCCTAAACAAAAAATTAAAAAATAAATTAAAAAAAATTTAATTTTTTTCTTGACAAACGGCTGTGGAAGCAGGTATAAATATCGCCGAAGGCACAAGATTTTGTATCCATCAACCATCATGGGCACTAAATATTGTTTTTTCAGCCGCTTAAGCCTTCATCTGAATGATAGCATAAAATCGGCCTTTATGAAGCAAAAAATAAGGCAAATTTGTTTATAGGGAGGAGAAGGGATGGTCAAGACCAGCAAAATTACCCGCATCAAGAAAAGAGATGGACAGATCGTCGATTTTATCCAGGACAAAATCACCAACGCCATCTACAAGGCGATGCAGTCGCAGGGGATAAACGACTGGATGGCCGCCCAGCACTGTTCGGACATAGTGGTTTTTGTCCTGGAGGAGAAATTTGGCGGTTACACCATTCCCTCGGTGGAACAGATTCAGGACATAGTGGAAATGGTTTTGATGAAGCAGGGTTACCATGAAGTGGCCAAAGCCTACATCCTGTATCGTGAGAAACACAAGACCATCCGGGAAGCCAGGCAGACCGGCATCAACCTTGAGAGATTGATCAAGGATTACATCAACGACCACGACTGGAAGGTCAGGGAAAACAGCAACGAGGGAGTCATCAGCTTTTCCGGTTTGAACGCCAGAATCGCCGGAGAGGTGCTCTCTAACTTTGCTCTGAATAACCTTTATTCAGAGAGAATCAAAAAAGCCCATCTTGAGGGCGAACTTCATATTCATGATCTGTCCTACCCGATTGTGGGTTATTGCGCCGGCTGGTCGCTGGAAAACCTTCTCCGCAAAGGGTTCGGGCATGTTCCGAACCAGGTCCATTCCCATCCGGCTAAACACCTGGAAACGGCCACCCTGCATATGGTCAATTACATCGGCACGATGCAGGCAGAGTTTGCCGGAGCCCAGGCCTTTTCCAGCGTGGACACATATCTGGCGCCGTTCGTCCGGATTGATAACCTGAGTTATGAGCAGGTGAAACAGGACATCCAGAAGCTTATCTTCGGATTGAACGTCCCCTGCCGCTGGGGATGGCAGACGCCCTTTTCCAACCTGACTTTTGACTGGACGGTGCCCGAAGACCTTAAGAACAAAAAAGTTGTCGTCGGAGGAGAGGAGCTCGATTTCTGCTACGGCGAGTTTCAGGCTGAGATGGATATGATCAACCGGGCGTTTCTTGAGCTGATGATCGAAGGGGATATGAAGGGGCGGGTGTTTACCTTCCCCATACCAACCTACAACATTACGAAGGATTTTGACTGGGATCATCCGAACGCCAGGTTGCTTTTTGAAGCCACGGCGAAATATGGCATACCTTATTTTCAGAATTATCGCGGAACCAACCTGAACCCCGGAGACATCCGGGCCATGTGCTGCCGTCTTAATCTTGATATGAGAGAGTTGAGACGCCGCCCCGGCAATATGTGGGGCGCGGGCGACCAGACCGGTTCGATCGGCGTGGTGACCATCAACCTGAACCGCATCGGTTATGAGGCTCAGTCCAGGCAGGAATTTTTCGATAAGCTGAAAGAGATGATGATTTTAGCCAAAGAAGCGCTCGAAACGAAGAGAGAGGTGGTTAACAATATGCTGGAGCGCGGCCTGATGCCTTACACCAAAGTTTACCTGGGCCATTTTGAAAATCACTTCTCCACCATCGGTGTCTGCGGCATGCACGAAGCCTGCATGAATTTCCTGGGCAAGGGCATAGGAACTCCCGAGGGCAAAGAGTTTGCCATCGAGACTCTGATGTTCATGCGCGAGGTGCTTAGAGAATTTCAGGAGGAAACCGGTCATCTGTACAACCTGGAGGCTTCTCCGGCCGAATCAACTTCCTACCGTCTGGCCAGGCTCGACCGGGAGAAATATAAAAACATCTACACTTCCGGCACGGAGAAATTTCCCTATCTTACGAATTCCACCCAGCTCAACGTTGACGCTACCAGAGACATCTTCGAAGCTCTGAAGCATCAGGAGGACATTCAGTCGCTCTACACCGGAGGAACTATTTTCCATGCCTTCCTGCCTGAGGCCATCGACTGGAAAACCTGCCGCCGGCTGGTGCAGAAAATTTCTGAGACGAAAATTCCTTATTTCAGCATTACCCCGACTTTCAGCGTTTGCGATAGCCATGGATATCTTCGGGGAAAACAGGAATTCTGTCCGGAATGCGGCTCTGAAACAGAGGTCTATTCCAGAATCGTCGGTTATCTGCGGCCGGTGAAAACCTGGAACGACGGAAAGCAACAGGAATTCCGTGACCGGCTGCCTTTTTCGAAGCTCGACTGAAACAGGAATTTTTATTTATAATTAGTAAGCGTTATCCCGAGAAATTTTAAGGAGGAGAGGGAAAGGATGAACTATCTGCTGTTTACCCTGCCAGGCTGCTCCAAATGCGATAAGATTAAAGATTTGCTGAAGGCTAAGGGTATCAAGGCGAGCGAATTTGACGTCAGCACGAAAGCCGGTCGCGAAAAGATTAAGGAGTATGCGAAAATGCTGCGGCGCGACAGCTCGGGCAGCGTCATCATTCCCACTCTTATCATTGAGAATAACGGCCTGGCCACCGCGGTGCTGACCTCGGCCGAGGAGCTCGACCTGTGGTTGAAATCAAGGGTTTAGAAAAATTTGCTTCGAAGGATTTTCCGGGTTATATCTCCTCGACTGTCTTTCTTGGCGGATGTAATTTCCGCTGCCCCTTCTGCCATAACGCTGACCTGGTATTAAACCCGGGCCGGCTTCCGTCGCTCGACCTCAATTTTTTCTTAAGCTATTTAGATTCCAGGAAGGGCTGGCTCGATGGCCTGTGTCTGAGCGGCGGAGAGCCTCTGCTTCACGAAGATATCGAAGTGCTGGCCCGGGTGATAAAGGACCGCGGTTATCTCCTGAAAATCGACACCAACGGCTCTTTTCCGGAGAGGCTTGAATATTTGATAAACGAAAAGCTGGTCGACTGGGTGGCGATGGACATAAAAGCCTCGCTTGACCGGTATCAGGAAGTGGTCAGGGCTCCGGTCGACCCTGAAAAAATTCAGCGCAGCGTCGAGCTCATTCGCCGCTCCGGTTTGAATTATGTTTTCAGAACAACCGTCGTTCCCGGTTTGCACGATGAGGATGAGCTGATAAAAATCGGTGAGTGGTTGAACGGTGCTGCCTGCTTTCAGCTGCAGCAATTTGTTCCGCATAACACCATCGACCCCTCTTACCTTAAAATTCAGCCTTACCCGGAGGAAATGCTCAAGGACTGGGCAGAAAAGCTCAGGCCTTTTTTTGGCGAAGTTCTTGTTGAGGGAGCTTGAATCATGAAAGTGTTGATAAAAAGATTTTCTCCAGAAGCTAAACTTCCGGCTTACAGCCACGCAGGAGATGCCGGACTCGACCTTTTTTCCTGCGTCCATATGGTGATCAATCCCGGGGAAACAGCGGTGGTTCCGACAGGCCTGCAGATGGCCATTCCTCCTGGTTACGTTGGACTTATCTGGGATAAAAGCGGTATCGCTCTGCGCGGGGTTCATCGTCTGGCCGGAGTGGTTGATTCCGGTTACCGCGGTGAAGTCCGGGTGGTGCTGACAAACCTGGGAAAGGAACCTTTTGAAATCAACCCGGGAATGAAAATAGCCCAGATGCTCATTCAACCTGTTCAGTCAGTGGAAATAGTTGAGGTGGATTCTCTTGACCCCACCAGCCGTGGCGAAGGGGGTTTTGGTTCTACTGGACTCTATTAAAGCGGCACCTTTCTCTTGAGTAAACTTTAAGACTTTAAGACTGAGATAAGCGGGGCTTACTGATATTTGCCCATGATGTAATTCTGCAGGTGTTCAATCTGAATTTTCTGGCTGGCGATGACCGATTTAACCACATCTCCGATGGAAATAACTCCGACGAGCTTATTTTTTTCTATTACCGGAAGGTGTCGGATTCTCTTTTCGGTCATCAAAGCCATGCATTCTTCGGCCGTGAATTCGGGGTTGACGAAGTAAACCTGTGAAGTCATTATTTCTTTCACCGGGGTTTCCAGGGAGGATTTTCCCTTCAACACCACCTTGCGAGCGTAATCCCTTTCGGAGATTATCCCGACCACCTGGTCTTTATCGACCACGATCAGCGCACCCACCTCTTTTTCAGCCATGATTTTAAGCGCTTCATAGACCGTGCTTTCGGGCGAGATGGTCCAGACCTGATGCCCTTTTTCTTCGAGAATTTGTCTGACGGTTATCATTCTCCCTCCTTGAAGATTGGCGATTTCATCCTCAAGAACCTGACTCTATTTATATATTAGATCGTCCTGGTTATGTCAAATTAAGCCGCTGCCTGTCTGTCTTCAGTCGAAGTAGCCGGTAAGGTCATCGCGATTCAGCTTAAGCTCGAGAGCCACCCTGGCCACGGCCCTGGCCACATTCCGGTGCAGATTTCGGTCTAGCGGGTTCGGGACGATTTCTCCCGGCGAAGCGTAATCGGCGATGGCTCTGGCCGCCGCCAGCAGCATTTCTCTGGTTATACGGGGCACGTTGGCGTCAACCGCTCCGCGGAAAATTCCAGGAAAGCCGAGGATGTTGTTTATCACCTTGCCGTCTGCGGCGTAGGCCGCCCCGGCGGCCAGGGCTTCTTCCGGCTCTATTTCCGGGTTTGGATTGGAGAGAGCCAGGATAATCTGTCCTTTTCTGATCATTTCTTTCTTGATCAGGCCGGGCACGCCGGTGGTGGCAATCACGACCTCGCAGGAAGACATTATTTCTTTGAGGTCCGAGACGATTCCACCGGCCTGGCGAAGACGTTCACAGGCTTCAGCGTTGATGTCAGCTCCTTTAACCGGGTTCTCAAGATAGAACATCAACATCCTGGAAATGGCATACCCGGCAGCTCCCAGACCGATGATTCCGATACAGCTCTTTTTCAGGTCCCGGCCGGTTATTCTGGAAATGTTCAGCAGGGCTGCGGTCACCACGCAGGCGGTGCCATGCTGGTCGTCATGCATTACCGGGATAGAGACTCTTTCCTGGATCTTTTCTTCTATGTAGAAACAGCGGGGCGCGGAGATGTCTTCGAGCTGGATCGCGCTGAAAGTGGGCGCGATGTTTACTACCGTTTCGATGATTTTTTCGGGATCCTTCGTATTGATGAGAACGGGCACGGCTGAGAGACCGGTGAGCGTTTCCATCAGGCAAGCTTTGCCTTCCATCACCGGCATGGCCGCCAGCGGGCCGACATCGCCGAGTCCAAGCACCGCGCTGCCGTCAGTGACGATGGCCACAAGATGCCGGATCGCGGTGTATCGTCGGGCCAGCGCCGGATTGTTTTTTATTAGCAGAGAAACCTCAGCCACGCCGGGAGTGTAAACTTTCCTCAGAACGCTGATGTTATTTACCTCATACCGGGAACGTACGGCGATTTTTCCTCCCTGATGCATTTCCAGAACTTCATCTCTTACCTCCAGAAGCTGAACCTGCGGGCAGGACCTTACCGCCAGGATTACTCTTTCCAGATGGACGTCGTCATCGACGAAGATGGTGATGTCACGGTCCATGTAATTGCTGCCCATATGGACGATTTTGATCTCTCCGATGTAAGCTTTCTCTGCTCCGATGGTTGACAGCAAGCCTCCGAGCACTCCGGGTTTCTGCAGCAGCCGGCAGCGGAGAGTTCTTACTAATTTGTCCTCCCACCACATGGCTTTACTCCTTGTTTTTAAAAAATCTTGATGCCAGAAAATTATATATTTTTTTATTCGTTTTTTATAGAAGAGAGCACGGTGTTTTTGTCGGCTTTTAAGTTTTCCTGCCAGCCTCCGGAGACGGGCTTCAATCTTTTTTGCGGCTCAGATAATAATAAAAAACAGGGATGACGAAGAAAATGAACAGAGTGGAAGCGGTCAGCCCGCCCAGGGTGGCCAGAGCCAGGCTTGACCAGATCTGTCTGCGTCCGGTTTCCAGATGGATGAGCAGCAGCGGCAGCAGGCCGAATACCGTGGTGGCTGTGGTCATAAAAACCGGTCTGGTTCTTTCCAGGGAGCCTTTTACCACCGCTTCGCTCAGACTGAGTCCGGATGTTTTTCGAGTGAGGTTCAGATGATTGACCAGGATGATTGCGTTGTTCACGACGATGCCGGCGAGAAGAATCAACCCGATGTAAGCGGAAGAATCGAAGGGATAGCCGGCCAGAACGAAGGCCAGAAAAACTCCGGTCAGCGAAAGCGGAACCGCTAAGATGACGATGAACGGCTGAATAAAAGATTCATAGAGCGCAGCCAGAATCATAAATATGATGACCAGAGCCGCCAGCAGGCCGTATTTCAGCTGGGATTTTTCCTCGGTGGTCATAAGAAATCCGTATTCCATCGTAGCAGTGAAACCCGGGGGCAGGCTGAGCGAAGAGAAAACAGCTTTTCTGTAATTCTCGGCGGCTTTGTAAGGTCCCTTGAATTCCCACATGACGGTAATCTGAAATTGCTGATTTTTTCTGTAAATGGACCCGGGGATTTCGTTTTCTTGAACTTCCAGGAGGTCTTTCACCTGAAGCTGTTCACCCTCCGGTGTGACCAGCAGCATTTCCAGCAGCTGGTTGAGTTCCCGATTTTCAGCTTCGGGGAACTTTATCTCTATGAGTCTTTCTTTTCCCTGGATTATTGCCTGAAGTCTGAGTCCGGTTGTGCCCCTGACCATGCTCTGCAGCTGATAGAAGAGATAGTTCGGGTCCAGACGATAGCGGGCAAGCGCTTCTTCTTTTATTTTCAGAACATACTCTGTGGCGGAGACGTCCCTCCAGAAGTACTCTCCGGTAATTGACTTTATTTCTCCCACCCGGGGGTTTTTTCGGAGCCGGGTTTCAATGTCAGCAGCTATTTCCTTGAGTTTTTTCAGATTGTAACCATAGATGCGTATGTAGGAATCAAGAAAACGCCCGGCGCTCATCGAAGAATAATATCCCTGCGGGTCGAAGCCATAGACCCCGATGCTGGCCCCGGCGAAGTTAGTGGCCAGGCGAATCAGCTCGTCTTTGAGAATGTAGGGATGGGCGGAGAGTTCCACCCGGGAGGGAAAGGTTATATCCAGGAATCCTCGCTCAGGGTAAACTCTGGCATTTACCTGTTTTTCGCAGGGATAAGCCAGAGCTTTTTCTTCAAATTTGCGGATGAGCTCGTCGGTGGCTTCAATCCGGGTCCCGGCCGGCATCGACACGTAAACGTTCAAACGGTCGCGAGCGTACCAGCGGAAAAATTCTCCTATGGTTACGTTTTTTCGGAACAGACGATAACTCCCGACGGAAATCAGCGCGATGATCAACAATATTTCGACCGGGTGTTTTAAGGTAAAGCGGATGATTTTTTCCAGAGCGGCCAGAATCCGGCTTTTCTTCCTGTCAGCTCTCAGGTAAAGAAGGCGCGGGCTGAGAGCCGGGATAAGAGAAAAAGAAACCAGAAGCGAGGTGGTCAGGCCGAGGGTCATAACTATCCCGAGCGGCAGGTAGTAGATTTTCAGCCTCCCCTGGAAAAACGGAAAGCAGAAAAAGACGCCTATGGTGGTCAGGGTGGAAGCCAGCACCGGGATGATAACCTCTCTCGAACCCCGGATGGATGCTTCTTCCGGCGCCAGTCCTGATTCTCTGTGTCTTAAAATATTCTCAAACACCACTATCGAATTGTCGACAAAGAGGCCAAATCCCAGAGCCAGAGCCCCCAGGGTAAGCATGTTCAGGGAGATCTTAAAGAGGTAGATAAAATTGAAGGAAATAACCGCCGAGAAAACAACTGAAGAGAGGATCAGAAGCGAGGGAGAAAGTCTTCTGAGAATGATGAAAATCAGCAGGAAGATGAGCAGGGTAATGGTGACCGCCAGAAGATAGAGATGACGCAGGTTGTCGAGAATTTCCTGGCTTTCGTCGTCAACTACACGGAAGATCAGGTCTGGCGGGAGGTTTTTCTTCACCTCTTCCAGCCGCCGCTTTACCTCTCTCGCCACTTTCAGCGTATTGCGCCCTTTTTCTTTGAGAACCTGGAGCATGATCGTCGGTTGACCGTTTATCCGGTTAAGAGCAAAAATTTCGGCGTATTCGAAGCTCAGGCTGGCCACGTCTTTTATTTTTACCGGGACGCCCCCCTGGTGGCGGACGACTAATTCCCCCAGCTCTTCGAGTTCCTTCGGAGCCACGGCCAGACGCAGCAGATATTCATCCTGCCCTTTTTTCACTCTGGCTGAAGGATAAACCCTGACCGCCTGAATTAAACTCTGCACAATCATATAAGGGTGAATTCCCAGCTGGTGAAGTTTTTCCTGATCAAGACTGACTCGAACGTTGAGGTCTGAGCCGCCTATGACTTCCACCCTGGAGACTCCCGGCACCGAGCCGAGCCCGTTTTCGAGCTTATCCTTGACTATTTCCCTGAGGGTTTGCAGCGGGTAATTTCCGGAAATGGTATAGGTCAGAAACGGCCTGACCCGGAAATCTTCGGGAATGTACGGTTCAACCACGGGTCTCACGCCGTAAGGAAGTTCGGCCAGAGCGCGTCCGATGGCTTCCCGGAGCGCTAAGTTGGCGAATTCCAGGTTAATCTTTGGGTCAAATTCAACCGTCAGCCGGCAGGAGCCGGTATCGCTGACCGAACTTATGTCCCTGACGCCCCGGACGCTGAGAACCGCTTCTTCCAGGATTGAGGTGACCTGAGCCTGCATGACTTCAGGGGAGGCTCCGGGCCAGCTGGCGGTGATATCCACCCGCGGAAATTCTTCCTGCGGCGCCAGCTCGAGAGGTATGTGAAACAGGGAATAGAAACCCAGAGACAGCAGAGCTAAGTAGATCATCAGGGTGGCTATCGGACGTTTTATGAAGAACTTCATTTTCGCTTTTTACTCATCTAAAAACCTGTCCGGGCTTCAGGCTCTTCTGATTCTCGTCTCCACAAATTCATACAGGACCGGTATCAGAATCAAAGTTAGAAAGAGAGAAGACAGCAGACCGCCAATCACCGCAATGGCCAGCGGACGAAGGAGCTCGGCTCCGCGGCCAAGCCCCAGAGCCATCGGGATGAGTCCGGTTACCGTGCTCAGAGTTGACATCATTATCGGCCGCAGGCGGGTGGCCGTGCCACTCATTACCGCCTTCCTCAGTTCCTGTCCCTCACGGCGCAGCTGATTTATGTAATCTATTTCCACTATCGCATTGTTGACCACGATTCCCACCAGGACCACCACTCCGATCAGCGAGATGACATTCAGGCTCTGTCCGGTGACCAGAAGCAGAATGACTGTTCCTACCAGTCCCATCGGAATAGTAAACATTATGAGAAAAGGATGAAGCAGAGATTCAAACTGGGCGGCCATGATCATGTAGATAAGAATCACGGCCATCAGAAAAGCCAGCAGCAGAGAACGGAAGCTGGTGGCCACTTCCTCCCTTTCTCCGCCGATCAGGATGCGGTATTCAGGCGGGAGGTTCATCCCTCTGACCAGCGCTTGAATCTGCGGAAGCACCTGACTGAATTTCTGACCTTTAAGGTTGGCGGTGACCAGTATTTCCCTTTCCCGGTTTTCCCGGCGGATTTCGTTCAATCCTTCCACCAGTTCGTAGCTGACCAGCTCCCTCAGGGGAATCAAGGATTTACCGCATGGATAGAAAGAATCGAGCACCCGGTCGAGCTTTTTTCTGGTTTCCGGTTCGAGCCAGACCCGAACGTCATATTTCTTTTCCAGCTCACGGTATCTGGTAGCCTGGGCGCCCCTTACGGCCTGAACCAGGAAGGAGGCCAGTTCAGCGGCCGAAAGGTCAGGATATCTGGCCAGCGCTTCCCGGTTGATTTTCAGGAGGAGCTGCGGTTTTCCCTGCTGCAGGTTCAGGTTGATGTCAGTAAGACCCTTAACCTCTTCCAGCCGGCTGGCCAGTTCCCGGGCGATCTGCCTCAGGATGTCGAGGTTCTGTCCTTTTACTTTGAGCGCTACCTCGCCTGAAGTGAGAGCCAGGAATTCGCCGATGAGCGTGAGTTCTTTGTTTACGGAAAAGTTTAACCCGGGAACTCCCGATAGATATTCTCTGGCGCGAACCATCGTCTTTTCCACCGCGCCCGGGTGAGTCAATTCAACCGAGATGGTGGCAGAATTAACGGAAACTTCCGGCCTTATGGATTCTGTGGTGGATATTATTCCCGTCTGGGAAAAAATTCTTTTCACCTCAGGTTGCTTCTGCAGCCAGTCTTCAATCAGAGAGACTATCTGTTCGGTTTGCTCCAGAGAGAATTCCACAGGTGTTTTAAGGTTGATGGTGAAACTTGAGGTTCTGAGCGGCGGCATCAGTTCGCGCGGCAGAATGAGGCCAAAAATAACAATCGTCGAAAAGATTAGCGCGGCCAGGAAGAATGTTGTCTTTTTATGATTAAGAGTGTTCTCCAGAAGCCTCAGGTGGGTTCCGGCAAATTTATGATAATAGTGGTTGAACTGGCCGAAGAGGCTTCGGGTGGCCGTCCCGGTCAATCTCGACAGGAGCCTGAACAGTCGGACGATAAGCCAGCCGACCGCGCCTGAGATAGTTTTTAATATCCAGATGATCAAAAAAATCAGATTATAAACCAGAAACCTGAATCCCTGCCAGGGGATAAGGAGCCAGCTCTTCGTTCCTGAAATTTCCTGAATCTTCTGCCAGCTTAAAGGACGAAACGGCTTGAAAATTTTTTCCGGCCAGGAGAACAGTTTTTCTCTCGAAGCTAACATCGGCAGCAGGGTAACAGAAACCAGCAGAGAGGAAAGCAGGGTGTAGGTTACGGTCAGCGCGGTATCCTTAAAAAGCTGTCCGGCCAGGCCCTTAACGTAGATTACAGGCAGGAAGACCACTATCGTGGTCAGAACCGAGGCGGCAATCGCTCCGATGACTTCCCGCGTGCCAGCGCTGGCTGCTTCTTTCACCGGAACTCCGAGCTGACGGTGGCGGTAAATGTTTTCTGAAACCACCACCGCGGTATCGTCGAGCATGCCGACACCAAGAGCCAGTCCTCCCAGAGACATCAGGTTTATCGTTATGTTACGGAGAAAGAGTACGTTGAAAACTCCGATGATGGAAATCGGAATCACTGTTCCGATGATCAGCGGGGATTTCCATTCCTGCAGGAAAAGGAGCAAAGTCAGAAAAGCCAGGATCGCTCCCTGGATTACTTCTTCCCTGGTGGCATCGATGGCGCTCTGGATGTAACCGGCCTGTTCGGAGATGATCTCAAGGTTTATCGAGGGGTTTTCTTTCTTTATTTGATCGATAACCTGCCGCACCGCCCGGGTTACCTTCACCGTGTTTGTTCCATACTCTTTTCTTACGAGGAGACCGATGCTTTCATGCCGGTTCAACCTGGTGGAACCTTCGCGCTCCTTGATCGTATCGACCACCCGGCCGATATGTTTCAGCAGGACCACGCCGCCGTCAGCCGTTACTTTTACCGGGATTTCTTCGATTTCTTTGACCTTTTCGAACTCACCGGAGATTCTCAGCGAATAGACGAATTTGCCCTTGCGAATCGTTCCTCCCTGGAGGCTCCGGTTAAATCCGGCAATTTTCTGCGAGACGACCTCGAGATTCAGGCCGTAATGGACGAGTTTCTCGGGTTCGAGCTCAACCTGAATTTCTCTTTCCACCCCGCCGGTTATTTCCACCGCGGCCACGCCTTCAATTTGTTCCAGCCTTGGCCTGATCATCTCCTCCGCCAGCTCTTTCAGTTCGAGCAGGCTCCGATCGCCGGTGAGCGCCAGGGTCATGATCGGGCTGCTCTGCGGGTCGAGCGAGATGATTACCGGCTTTTCGCTGCCTTCAGGGAGCAGGTCGCGGGCAGAATCCAGCCTCTCTCTCGTATGGAGCAGCGCAAAATTCATGACGGTTCCCCAGCTGAATTCCAGGCTGATGAAGGAAAAGCCCTCCCGCGAGACCGATTCTATCCGGCGCAACCCGGGAATCCGGCTGAGAGAGGTTTCCAGCGGCACCGTCACCAGCATTTCTACCTCTTCCGGCGCCACTCCCGGATACATCGTGACCACCGAGAGACGCGGAAAACTTATCGACGGCAGCAGGTCTATGCTTAAATGGCTGAGAGAGACTATTCCCAGCAGGATGATGGCGGCAAAAAACATCAGGGTGGTAACCGGTCGTTCGATCGAGAATCGGGCCGGGTTCATCGCAATCGCTCCGGTTTTCTCCAGCTTATTCTATAACCCGGACGGGGGAATCGTGGGCCAGCGTCAGGTGTCCCTCAACAATTACCAGCTCGCCATCCCGAACTCCATCGAGCACTTCCACCATGAGCTCATTTTCTTCTCCGATCTGGATGTACCGCCACTTGGCCAGTCCGTTTTCCACCACAAACACGAGCGGCCGACCGCCCCTGACGAGGACCGCCGATTGCGGCACGAGGAGCCGGCCGGGGAAAATTTCCGAGACGATTTCCACTTCGGCGTGCATACCGGGTTTGATTTCTCCCGCTGGATTTTCCAGACTGATGAACACGCTGCAGGTTTTTTCTGCCGGGTTTACCAGGGGGCTGACAGCGGTCACCTTTCCTTTGAAAACTTTACCGGGATAGGCCGTAAAGCGAACGTCTGCTTCGCGGCCCACCCTTATTTTCCCGATGAGAGTCTCCAGCACCCGGGCTTCAACTTTGAGTTGACTTATGTCCACCAGAGTGCAGATTTCACGGCCAGCCTCGATTTTTTCTCCCGGGGCGACTTTTATTCCGGTTATAATTCCGGAAAAAGGGGCAGTAATCCTGGTTTTTTCCAGCTCCATCCTGGCAATTTTTACGTTTACTTCGGCCTGGGTCAGACCTTTCGAGGCGGCAATTATTTCTTCCCGTTTGAGGCCGCTTCCGATCAGCACCAGCTCATAATCGCGGCGGGTTTTTTCCAGCTGTTCCTGGCTGATCATTCCCGCTTTGAACGCCTGTTCTGCCTTAAGGAAGTTTTCTTCTGCCTGTTTTAATCTGGCTATTTCTTCAGCGCTCCGGCCTAACTCGGGCTGCTGAAAAAGGCGGTCAAGAAGAAGCTCGGAGAGAGCTTTGAGTCTGGCCGCTTCTTCCTGTTCAAGCCTGAGCCGGAACGGGGTGTCGTCGAGCTCCACCAGCAACTCTCCGGCTTTCACCTGCTGACCTTCTTTAATTTTCAAGTTTTTCAGAGTACCGCTGACTTCAGCTTTCAGGGTTACCTTTCTTTCGGTGAAGACTTCTCCCGGACATTTGATTCTTTTTTCCAGTTCGGCAATTTTAGCTGCGGTCACCTTAACCGGAAGGGGAGAAGTCTGAGACGGCCCGGAGCCTGATGCCTGAGAAATTGGTTCCTCTGCCGTCTGTTTTCGCGTTGATTTTTTGGTGATCAGTAAAGCGCCGGTTATCAAAATCCCGGCAGCCAGAACAGTCAGGATAAAGATTAAGATTCTTTTCCTTTTGCTCATAATCATACCCCGTGCTTTTTCTATCATATTTTAAAACGACGCTGCGAATCAATTTTTTTATCAAAGAGTTTTATTTTCCAGGTTTCTGACGGGAATTGTTGTCTGACCGGAAGCGGCGGCAGGCAGTTCTGGAGCGCCCGGACTCCGCGGGCTTCTTTTTCAGAAATTCAGATATGTAAATGAAAGAAAGATTTTTTTGCCAAAAATGGATATAATATCGGTTCAAGAGGTCGGTGGAGACGGCTCTCCGTCAGGAGAGCAAAGTGCGGTTGCATCCACGCGACTGGAATTTAGTTATTTAATATAAGGGCTTGGCGGCAGCGCGCTTAGCCCCCCACTTAGCAACAGGAAGGATGACCATGAAGTCAGGAAAGAGAAGACCGGAAAACAGAAAAAACCTTCATCTTCTGTCAGGTTTACTTCTGGCGGCGGTGGCGGTTTTTCTTGGAATTATCGGCTTTGAAATTGACCGGCCGCTTTCTCCTTCGTTCGAGAAAGCCGGAACGCGGTCGGTGAGCCTGGCCGGTATTTCTCTTCCTTTTATTCAGAATAAAGGACAGTGGGACAGCCAGCTGCAGTTCAGGGCAGACCTTTTTTCCGGAGGCCTCGGAATAACCGAGCGGGAATTGATCTATACGCTGGTTTCTGTAAAAGCGGAAGACCCGGGTAATGTTGATGAGGAGCTCCCCGGTGTTCGCCGCCGGCCTGAATTCAGGTCGCTGATTTTCAGGGAGAAATTTCTCTCTTCAGAGGGCAAAAGCCTCTCCTTTTCCCCATCGGGAAAAGAAATCGTCCCGACGAGCATATTCTTTTTCCAGGGTGATAATTCTTCCGCGCGGAGACTTCAGCTTACGGCTTTTCGCCGGTTGAGTCTTGGCCAGGTCTATCCCGGAATTGAAGTTGAACTTCTGGCTTCTGCCGGGAATGTGGAAAAGATATTTTACGTTCAGCCCGGTGCCGATGCCGGGAGCATCAGGATAAAAATTGAGGGGGTTGACTCTCTTGAAGTTTCAAAAGAAGGAAACCTGGTTCTAAAAACAGAGGCCGGTCGTCTGGAAATGGTCAGGCCGGTCGCGTTCCAGGAAATTGACGGGCGTCGCCAGAGTGTGGAAATGGCCTATGAACTTATCGGTCAGAATGAATACGGCTTCCGGATTAACGGAGATTATTTGCCTGAATATCCGCTGGTTATTGACCCGGCGCTGAACACCCTGGACGCCTCCACCTATCTTGGTGGAAACGGCAATGACCGCGGATACTGTATTGCGGTTAACTCTGAGGGTAAAGTTTATGTTGCCGGTTACACCTTTTCCATTCTTTCCTCGAGTTTTCCCACGACCGAAGGCGTCATCGACACCACTCCGAACGGGGGTTATGACATCTTTATTTCTCGATTCGACAATGATCTTAAGAATCTTGAAGCCTCCACTTACCTGGGCGGACAGGGCGATGATTACGTTTACAGCCTGACCCTGGCTGCCGACGGCAGTGTGTATATTGCCGGCATCACCGCTTCGAGGAATTTCCCGGTGACTTCCGGAGCTTTGCAAACTCAATATCAGGGCGGAGAATACGACGTCTTTGTGACCAGACTTTCTCCCGGACTCGATCAGCTTCTGGCCTCAACCTATCTTGGCGGAAGCGGTGTGGATTATGCTGCCGGGTTGAGCCTGGTTCCCGCCACGATCGCCGATGATACGGTGGTGGCGGTCGGAATGACCGGTTCAGATAACTTTCCGCTGACACCCGGCACCTGGGGAACAACTTTGCGCGGCGGGCACGATGCTTTCGTGGCTGTGCTTTCGAACAATTTAAGCCACCTGCAGGCAGCCACGCTTATCGGTGGCAGCAATTATGATATCGCCGCGGCTGTCGCCGTGGACCATTCAGGCTATATCTGGCTGGCCGGAAGGACGAAATCTTCAGATTTTCCGGTGACGGCTGGAGCTTTTGATCTCACTTACAACGGAGATTATGACGGATTTGTTCTCTGCCTGAGTCCCTCGCTTGATACGATTTACCGTTCGACCTGTATCGGAGGCAGCGGCGCTGATTTTCTTTATGCGCTGGCTCTTTACGGGGAATATAATCCCGAAGTTTATGTGGCCGGATATACCAGCTCGACTGATTTTCCGGTTTCTGACGGTGCTTACAGAAGCGTCCTTTCGGGTCCAACAGATATCTTTGTTACCAGGTTTGATAATTCACTGAGCAATCTGATAGCTTCAACCTATCTTGGCGGGAGTTCTGATGACCGCTGCCGGGCTCTTGCGGTCGACGCATACGGAAACCCTTACATTGCTGGCTGGAGCAATTCCAATGTTTATCCGGTAACCGGTTTCACCTACGACACCACCTACAACGGCGGCTGGGATGCGGTGGTGACGAAGCTTGCTTCCCGGATGAAAGCTCTTCTGGCCTCAACTTTCCTCGGCGGGACGGCTGACGACCTGGCTTCCGCTCTAACACTTGATCCGCAGGGTAATGTTTATGTCACCGGGTACACGCAGTCTTCAAAATTCCCGGTGCCAGAGGGAACCTATGATAATACTCTCAACGGGACGGATGTTTTTGTGGCCAGGTTCTCCGCCGTGAACAATTACAGGCTGGCGGTCACGCTTTCAGGCACCGGGAGCGGTTCTGTCTCCACATCCGATGGCGGGATCGACTGTGGACAGGATTGTTCTGAGTTTTATGATGAAGGATTCATCGTCACGCTGACCGCCACTCCCGATGAAGGGTCGGTGTTCGGGGGCTGGAGCGGTGACATTTTCAGCCCTGATAATCCGATCAGATTCCAGATGAATTCCGACGTGGCGGTTACCGCCAGATTCGTTCCGGCAGAAGATGTTTATACTCTGACGGTGGTTAAAGCCGGGCCGGGAAACGGTAAAGTTACCAGCGAGGACGAGAAAATAGACTGTGGCGAAGTCTGTTCCGTAAGTTATCCCGCCGGAACGCTGGTCACTCTGACCGCCACTCCGGACGAATTCTCGGGATTCGATAGCTGGGCGGGCGACATTTCCGGAACCGGCAAAACCATAAGCTTCCTGATGGATGGAGACAAAACGGTGGTGGCCGTTTTCGGGCCTTATCCACTCCCTGACCTCACCGGCGAATGGGTCGGCCTGAAATATTCCAGATTTTTAGGGTCGACGGTTCTCCTCAGCGGCTTCTTCAAGCTGATAAATGACGGGGATGGCGACCTTAAAGGAGACTACAAAATATCCTATTATCTTTCTCCTGACGGGCAGGCTCCTGGCACTCTTATTGAGACCAGAGGGCTCGGCTATGCTCTGGCGCCTGACGGCACGAGAATTCTGGCTGTGGCTTTTTATCTGAGCCAGAATGTTAACCCTCTCGGAAAGTATCTGATGGCTGTGCTCGACCCGGAAAATCAGGTTGAAGAAAAGAATGAGGATAATAACGTGATTGTGTTCGGTCCGATCGGCCAGTCTTCAGGATCAGATACCGGGTCCGGGGAGCAGAAAGTTCAGGTGAAGAGGCTGGCTGAAAATATCAAGAATAAGTTAGGTAAATGAATCGATGAAAGTGGAGGGCAGGATGAAGATAAAAACACTACTGATCGTTCTTCTGGCGCTAACCACGGCAGCCGTTGGAGCTGATTCCAGGTGGACATTTTCTCTAAAAGGTTCTTATTATGTGCCTGTTTCAAGCACTTTCAATAAAGAATATGTACCCGCGGTCAACGAGAATCTAAAACAGCTGTCCACATTTCTATCAAATTCGGGACTTTCTGGATTAAGTCAGAACCTGGGCGAAATTACCGGGATAATCTCCGCCGGAGGCGAACTGGAATTCAGAACAGGTCCTCAATTCTATCTGGTTCTTGGAAGCGAATTTGTATACAAGAGGCTAACGAGCGGGCTTAAAATATCGGGGGTGGTAGAGAGTATTGCCATCGAAGTCACGCAGGATGGCAAGGTGGCGCTTTCTTCCATACCGGCTTACCTGACATTCAGGGTGAACATACCGGTGCCGAACCTCCGCCTGTACATAGGTGGCGGGCTCGGATATTATTACAACCGTGCGGTCATAACTGAGAAATGGGAATGGAAGGAAAACCTGGTGATGATTTCTGAGGGAAGCAGAAAGGTGGTGGCTACCGCCCGGAATATTTTCCCGCACGCCAATGTTGGTGCCGACCTGCAAGTTTCCTCCAGGTTTTATCTGAGCGGGGATATCCGGGTGCCGATAGGAAGCGTTAAGAATTTTAAGGTAAAGAGCGATTCCCTCGACTCGAGCACGATTGGCCAGAAACTCACTTTTATCGACCAAGACGGACAGGAGAAGGATTTTAACTGGGAACTGACCGGGCCCAGCATCTCGGTCAGTCTTAAGTACAGATTCTGAGAGAAAAAATATTTCCTGTCAGATGAATAGACCCGGTTTTTGATTCCTCTTTCAGGGGGGATGTTATTACCGGGCTGAATAGCTTCCGGATGATCCCTTCTCGAAAGGGCAGCTCTTTTCGCCTGAAAAAAATTCAGTTGACCCCGCAATATTATTAAATTAAGCTAATAAAAGAAACTTTCGAGTCTGGAAGAAGGCTCTGGAGGAAAGATGCGTCCGGGCAAAAATTATTCATCCAGCCAGCGCTTTGAGACCATAATAGCCATCGTCATCGTGCTGGCCATAGTGGCCACCGGAATTCTGGTTCATTACAAATTTTATCTTCTGAATATTTTCTTTCTCCCGGTTATCTTTTCCGGATATTATCTGGGGTACAGGCGGGCGGTGCTTATTGCGCTGAGCTGTGTGCTGCTGGAGGCACTCTACCTTATTTTTTCCCGGCGGGTTTTTGGAGTTCAATTCACCCTAACCAGAGATGACCTTATATTTCTGATTTCCTGGGCGTTTTTTCTGGTGCTGACCGCCTGGATAGTGGGAATTTTGAGCGAGAAAAGAGAAAAAGAAGTTTACAACTTAAAAAGAGCGTATGTCGGGATTCTTTCCATCGTTTTGAAATATCTCGAACTCGGCGAGGAAGGGAAATCGAGAGCAGAAAAAGTGGCTGACCTGGCCGGGAAAATCGCCTCGGTTCTTGAATTGAACAAAGCTGAAGTTGAAAACATCAAATCAGCGGCGCTGCTGAGCGATATCCCGGAACTTCAAAATTGCCTGCCGCTTTTCAGCCGGACTGCAGAGTATATGGAAAAAGAGAGTCTATCTCATCTAGAACTGAACGACCGGGAAAAAGTGATGCTCAAAAGCGCTGCCCTGATTCTGAGTGAGGTTCAACCGCTTCTTCAAAGTTATTATGTTCATTATCGACAGAATGCAGGCGAGCTGGAAAAGAGCCTTTCTTCCATTCCAGTCGGGGCTTCCATCATCGCTCTGGCTGAGCTTTATGTTAAGTTCTCGGCGCAGGGAAAAGTAAAGGTCGGTACTGAGGAAATTGCCTCGCTGGAAGATTTTCGCAAACTTAAGGGAAGATATTTTCCTGATACAGTCGTCGAGGCGTTTTTCCTGGTGGTTTATTGATTTGTCTCCGGTTACAGCCTTCAGTATGTTGACCGCAGCAGATGGCATTGTGGGAATCGACCTGGCCGGTTCTCCGCGCAGAGCTACGGGTTTTTGCCTTTTGCGTGCGGGTGTCATCACCACTTCGGTTCTTTTTTCTGACCTGGAAATTCTGGAGGCGGTTAAGAGCGCCAGGCCTGAAGTTGTGGCGATCGATGCTCCCTTGAGCCTTCCTCCCGGACGCCGGCACATCGAGGATAGAAGAGGCAGTCATTTCAGAAGCTGCGACCTGGCTTTAAGGCAGAAGGGGATAAGGTTTTTTCCGATCACTCTAGGACCTATGAGGCTGCTGACAACACGGGGAAGACATCTGGCGCGCCTGATGAGAAAAGCTGGCTGTCGGGTGATAGAAGTTTATCCCGGCGGAGCGCAGGATATCTGGGGATTACCCAGGGCTCGAAGAGACAGGAAAGCACTGGCCCTGGGGCTCAAAAAGCTTGCCTCAGAAAAATTTAGTCTGCGTTTACAGGAGGGTGCCACTCCCTGGCTGGAAATGACGGCCGACGAGCTGGACGCAGTTGCTGCGGCGCTGGTCGGACTGCTGTATATTCAGGATCAGGCTGAACTTTATGGGAAGGGGAAAAAGATAATTGTCATGCCACCTGGAGGTAATCGGGAAAAGCACCGGCTCAGGTAAGGAAAATAGCTGAAAACAGACGAAAGGAACAGATTTCGAAAAAGAATAAAGGTCCTTCTAACGTCGATGTGGATTTCTGGCTGATTTTGCTGTCTCGAGGGCCTGACCTCCCGGGCATGAAAACAGGGGAATAACGCCCGTCTGGTCAGATTCTGAATAAATATGAGACTTTTAGGATGATGGTATGTCCCTTTTCGGCTTCCAGAAGTTCCCGGCGCTGGCTCTTTTTAAAGCTCAGCTGAATTATGCTCCCGGCGCCGAGGTAATACCCGGCCAGAAAATCGAAGCTGTATTGGTTCTCTCTGGTTTCGCCAAGAAGTATGGTATTTAGAAAAAGCTTATGGGTAATCTGGTAATGAAGAGAGGCTTCGTAGGTTAGACCTTCAAATACTTTTTCTCCGGTGACCGAGAGAAGCTGCCGGATGTAATCAGCTCCCAAGGACAGCTCAATATTACTGCTGGGTTTTAACGAGACATTACCTTCCAGGCTGAGCTGGTTGCCCGGCAGTACGGCGGTAAAATCCGCATTATAGATGCCTCTCTTTTGCCAGCCGCCCTCAAGGCTCAATTCTTTCAGGAAGCCGCCCCTTTCCCAGTCAAAATGGCCATAGAGGCCATAATTTTTCAGGAAATCTCCGTTCCAGATAAGTTCACCCTCTGAAGAGCGGATCTGATATTGTCGCTGACCGGCAAATACTCCATAATAAAGATCAACTCGGTTGAAGAAGTTCCAGAACATCATGAATTCCAGTTTTTCGCTCACCCGCCGGCCATGTGAGTCCTGACCCAGATTGCCGGTTATATCCCAGCTCATTCTTTTAATCGTTCCATTATTATAGCGCCAGGCGTAGCCAAGCCTGGCTTCAAGCGACTGGAAATCTACCCGATTCAGGTAACCGGCCCGAAGCCTGGCCCGGTCTTCTATTCGTTCGAAATTGGTCTGGAACTGCAGCCCGGCGTCAGGCTTGCGCTGAAATTCAATCTGGTGAATACCGTTTCTGGAATTATCTGCGGCTGAGTTGAAACAGAAAATGCTGGCTCCACGCAGATAATAAAAGTGCTTGAAGTTTAAGCTGTAATCGAGGGCCAGGTTGTGGCTGGTTGAGGTTAGCTCATCCACTCCGGTATAATAGACGCCAACCTGGGAGTTCTTGAATATATCCCGCTTCAGACGGAAGATTCCAAATCTGGAAGAACCATAATCGGTCTTGTTAATGGCACCCAGAAGGCCAAAGGAGTAGGCTCCGGTTTTTCCCGAAATTTTAGCAGCCAGCCTCGGGTTGCTGATTCTACGGGAATAGAACACACGGGTACCGGTGGCCAGGCTGAAGTACTGGCTGCCCTCGGTAAAGAACGGGCGATTTTCTCTTAAATAATTTTCATAGGGGGAGAGCTGGTAAATAAAAGGGTCGGATTCCACCTGACTGAAGTCCGGACTGGCGGTGATATCGAGATAGAGGTTAGGCTGGATACCGTATTTAACATCAACTCCGGCGGCCAGCTTGTCATTTTTTTCTCCCGACCAGCGGGAAGAGCGAACCCCGGCGTAAGGAAAAATTTCCAGATTGTGCCCGGTTTTTATTCCGCGTAAACCTCTCAATTCAGCCATCTGCTGAAGACGTGGCAGGTCTCTTCTGACCTCTGTCCAGTAATCTGTTTCGTTCAAACGATGGATATATCGGCGAAAATTTATCCCCCATACCTGCTCTGAAGCGGGGGAGAAGCGAAGCGATTTAAAAGGGATAGCCATCTCAGCCGACCAGCCGTCATCCCTTATTCTGGCTCCTGATGTCCAGATGGTCTCGACCGAATTCTTCTGCACACCCCTGGCATTAACAGTGAAGGAAATACTGGTCCGCTGATCGTTATAAGTATCCAGAATAATCTGGATGGAATCGTTGTTTTCGAATTCGTTTCTGGGGGTGAGTTCGGCCCAGATCTTATCCGGCTGGGAATCTTTTAGAAGAAAAGCAAAATACAGGTATTTGTCATCATAGCATGCCCAGACGTAAGTCTCTTCGGAAGCCGGTGCACCGTTAATCGGGTCATACTGAATGAAACCCGAGACCGGTTCTAAGTTTTGCCAGCAGACATCGTCAAGTATTCCGTCAATGCGGGGAGGATTTTCGGTCCTCTTAATCTCGAGGACTTTAGATCTTTCCTGGGAGAAAGAAAGGCAGGTGCCAGAGATCAGGATCAGTAGCAGGAAAAGAAAGATGTTTTCCGTACGCCGGGGAATCTGTGAAAGCCACCTCATAAAGATTCCTCTTTTCAAATATAGAATTTATTATAATAAAGACGCTTGATTCTGTTTTTTCTTCCCCGGTCACAGATTCCGCTACCCCGGGAGTTAATAAAAATAGTGTTAATTTTCGCGGCCTGCAGGCTTTTTTCTCACTCCAGCGTCAGCAGGTACTGATCCAGGATATAGGGCAGGTTAAATCGGTAACCGTAGCCCCTGAGGATTTCTATAATGGTCACGAAATCAGATTTGCCTGAACGGTATTTTTCAAGGAGATTGATGAAATGATTTCTCTCAGCCGGAGTCAATTGAGGAGAAACATGGCCGAAGATATGGCTGAGAGCATTGATCAGGTTGGATTTTCTTATCGGCCGGCTGAGCAGCTGATAGAAAGTTTTTCGGTAAGCGGCCAGTGTCTCCTGAAAGTTTCCTTTCCGGTGCCCGGCGAGAATCTGACCAAGAATCCTGAGATCCTTCTGGCAGATTGACATCAGGAGATATTTTGCTTTTGAATGAAAATCGATCAGCGATTTTATATTCTGACTTGATTTTCGAAAGAAGAAGTGCAGGTATACTCTGGCCAGAAATTCCCAGCGCAGTTCCCGGTTGTTCAGGCGGCCTTCATCGATTAAAGCCAGATGAGGCCGAAGTCTCCTCGCGGTGGCCGTGAAAAGGCCGTCATCCTTACCCAGAATATGAGTCCCTTCAGGATTTCCAAAAACCTTGGCACTTTTAACTCCGCAACTCGGGGATTTAGCTTTTAGAATGAACCCATCGACTTCGGGCAGACTGGCGATCTTTTTTTCCGAAAATTCGATGAGCTTTTCGGTGAGGTCAAGACCTGTTTCTTTTTGAATGGCCTGAATTCTGTTTCCTGTTCTGAAAAGGCTGAGAGTCTTCCTTGGTATTCCGAGCCCGATCTCCACTTCCGGGCAGACGTCGATTAATTCAAATCTCGATTTCAGGGCATTCACCTGATCGTCACTGACAGTTCCGCCGTTGTAGCGGTTAAAATGGCCGTTGAGACAGGCGCTGATGACAACAGTTGGTTTATCCATCATAATTTAATATTAATTATACATATTTTCTCGTATATTCAAAGAATTGGTCCGATTTTCGGGCCAGAATGATAAAGGGCTCCGGGGATGCCGACGATAGTCAGAGGGAAAGACAACTGGATGTAAATTTTTTAATTATTAACCCGGGATAATCCCGTCAGCGAAGACGACGATTTTCTTTTTGAAATATCAGCTACCAGCTGGTGTTGATTACCGGAAGCACTCTGGTGACCCTCGGATTGCTCTTGATTATGTTGATCAAACCAAGCTGAAATCCTTTCTCCACTTTCCAGGCATAGTTAACCAGGCCGAGGGACAGGCCCTTGAGATTGCCCGGAAGGTAGTTAAAAGAACTTATGGCCAGACCCCGCAGGTTCCCTTCCCTGGATAACCTGACGGAACCCCCGGCCAGGAAGAGTCCGGTTAAATTTTTCCCGCCGGCGAAAATGCCCGAGATGAGCGCTCCTTTAACTTCGGGTGCTCCGGTTCCGAGCCCGGCGACGGCTACTCCGCTTATTTTTTCTCCGGCTCCCGCTCCGAGTCCGGCGATCACCATTCCACGGATAGCTTTTCCAGCTCCAGCGCCCAGCCCCGCCAGAACAAAGCCTTTGATATTTTCACCTGCTCCAGCACCGAGTCCGGCCGCCGCCACCCCGGAGATGTTCTCACCCGCGCCCGCGCCAAACCCGAGCAGGGCAAGCCCGCGCAGATTAGCTCCGGCGCCCGCTCCGCCTGCAGCCAGGGTGATACCGGTCAGGTCGGCGCCGGCACCGACTCCCAGTCCTGCCAGATTCAGGCCAGTTGCATTTTTCCCGGCTCCGACTCCAATTCCTCCGACGTTTATCCCGGCCAGGTTTTCGCCGGCTCCAGCTCCAAACCCGCCTAAGTTAAGTCCGTAAAGGTTCCGTCCGCTTCCGGCCCCCAGGATTCCCAGGTTAATTCCAGAAGCGCTTTTTTCTGCCCCCACACCGAGGATACCGATCTGCAGGCCGCGAAATTCTCCAGCCCCGGGGAGAAGGCCAAGCGATAAGCCATTGATGACTGAATTCCTGTTTTCCCGGTATGGTTTCCAGAGGGTAATGTTTATGCCGTTGATTCTTTCAACGTTTCGGTCGCGGAAGTTTAACCGAACCCCTGTAAAGTTTGTTGAATTTCCAAAACTCAGCCCCCACTTTTTTGCGGGCAGGTCAAGGCTCTGGCTGAAGATTTCGGTTGTCAGAACGAGCAGGATGAGGCCGGAAAGAACAGAGTATCTGAGACATTTGAACAAAACTCTGATTACAGAAGGAATTCTGAAAAATGAAAACGCAAGTTTTGTTGGAAGAAGTCTGAACATATGATTGACTCCTCGAGTAAGAATTTTTTTCTGTATCAAAAAGAGCAGTTATCATAGCAGCATTTTTAATAAAATGGCATTATTTTATACGAACGGCCATTTTAAGAGGTTCCGGAGAAATTTCAGTATGGACAGGATTTATTCTTATTGGTTAGCTGGTTTATTCCAGGTTACCGGCAGTGAATGGCTTCTGGCGCTTGAGAAAATCTTGATTTCTGTTTATAACAGTGTCTGGAAATGAAAAACTGGAGGATAAAAGTGGGGAATAGAAAAACCATGGTGGAAAAATCATCTTTTTTGAATCCGCTGAAATCATTTTTCTGTATTTTCCTGGGGCTGACTTTAATCTCGGTCGGGCCGGTTTTATCCGAAAAACTTCAACAAAAAGGATTGTCAGATGAAGATCTGATTCAACTGGCGAAGAACTTTGAATACCGCCTGAGTGACGGTTCACGCTACAGGCTGGAAGACGGCGAGTATGAGGCAGACGACAGTCTGGAAGATTACGTCAGGTTGACACTGGCTGATTTAGCCATCGGCGACCTCAACGGAGACGGGAAGATGGATGTGACTGTTGTGCTGGTTTCCAATTTCGGCGGCAGCGGTCATTTTTACGAACTCACCGCGCTGGTGAACGATGGCCGTTCCTTAAGACAGGCCAATAATCTGGAGCTGGGAGATCGGGTAAACATAGAAAGTCTGGAGATTGAAGATCAGAGAATACGCATTATGATGCTGACACACGGACCCGATGACCCGATGTGCTGTCCGAGTCAGAAAAAAGAGCTGGTGGCTTATCTGAAGGGAGGTAAGCTGGTATTGAGGTAGGAGAGGAGACCTCCTGCTTATCCAGGCGCTTTTTTGGGTGCGGGATGTAATTCAATATGAGTCCCTGCACTTCCAGGTTTTAGCGCAATCAAAATTATCCTGAAGTTTATAGATGAGTCTTTTCTAAAGTCTGATGTCTGTGTGATTGTTATTAAATAAAAAATTTAATCAGGTTTTGTTTATCAGAAGCCGATTCCCAGCAGAAGCGAGAAACCGGTATTTCTGGCTTTATCGGTTGGAATGGTTGAATTTTCCGAAAGAATGTTGCCAAGTCCATAATGATAACGGACATCAGCCGTTATTTTGAAAAGAAGGGGAATTTTAATGTCCAGACCTACCCCGCCCACTGCTGCCAGGCAGCTGCTTTTGAAATCTTTTTTTACATCTTGTTCTTCTGACCAATCCATATAGGTGATTTTAGTTCTGGCTTTCTGAAGGAAATTATAAGAGGGACCACCGAAGAGGTAAAGTTTTACCGGCCCGGCCGGTATAACATTCAATCTGACCAGCAAGGGTATTTCGATGTAATCAAGCATAATCTTTATTTGAGCCAGAGAACCCAGATTCCAGGGGTCCAGAAGGGTCTGGGCTTCCAGTCCGCGACGGGAGTAGAGGACTTCCGGTTGAAATCCGATGGGCCCGAGGTTAAGGCTGAGAAAAGCTCCAAAACTGTAGCCCTGAAGGTATTTCTGTCCTGACAGATCGAGAGCCGGGCTGAACACTATTTTTGAACTGTTCAGGCCGCCTTTAAAGCCGAGGGTAATACCGGCGCTGGCCGGGATAGAAAAGGCTGTCACAAGAAGAAACAAAAGCAGGATAGAAAGCGTCTTTTTCATCGTCGCCTCCTTTTTTAATCATTTTAAATTTTTTATTCTTTAAGGACAATAAGTTTATTTTGGTCAGCACATTCCTTAAAATTTAGTCGCCCGGGTGTCGGAGTTTCGAAAAACAGGAAAGATGCTTTAAGCAAAATTGTAAGCCAGAAACTCGAATCTTAGCTCAGGATGGTATCTGACCTGAATCTTTGCAGGCTTTTATACTGAGAGCTGGAAGGTATAGAAATTTGCCTGGCCTTTATGTCCAGAAGAGCAAGATCGTCCGTTTTCGGAAAAAGTTCCGGCTGCAGGTTGAAAATCCCTTTCTGGAAATAAGTCTGGCAATAGTCATTTCTGAGATAAATTTTGCTGGAGCTAAAGACAAAATTATATTATTTATGATGGTATGAATGCGTAAAGATAAAAGGAGAGGATATGGGCAAAAAATCTGGAAAGTCACCATGGTTATTTTTAATTTCTCTGCTGCTGATATCAACGGCCTACATCTACGGAGTTGAATCAGGACGCTGGACTCATCCGGTCTGCCAGCCTCTGGAAGTAACAAAACCGGGTCCGTTCGTTCTGATGGCTGACGGCAGTCTGGCCACGATTGACGATCGCGGTTTTTACCTCAGCCGGGACCGCGGGAAAACCTGGACAGAGCCGGTTTTTGTCTGTCGCGGTCTCAATCCGGCTGAGCCAGCCTCTTATTATCTTTTGCGGACAAAGAATAATGTTCTTATCCTTGTCTACCTGAATTTTGAGGGTAAAAAATTCAGCTGGGATGTCGAGAAAAACGAACCCGGAGACTGCCGGCTCGAGGTCTGGTCGGTAAGGAGTCTCGATGGCGGTCGCACCTGGGTTGACCATCAGCGGATTCTTGAAGGTTATAACCCAAATTTCTTCGGTCTGATTCAGACTTCGTCCGGGCGGATTGTCGTGCCGCTGCAGCATCTGGTCTCTGACCCGGGAAGACTGGTGGTCTGCTCGTTTTATTCTGACGATGACGGGAAGAGCTGGCGGCGCAGCAACTGGATTGACCTCGGCGGTCATGGCCACCACGACGGCGCCTTCGAGCCGACGGTGGCCGAGCTTCCTGACGGACGGTTGCTGATGCTCATCCGGACCGGCCTTGACCGTTTCTGGCAGGCCATCTCGGATGACGGCAAGTACTGGCGGACGATTCAGCCTTCATCGATAGACGCCAGCAGTTCGCCCGGCTATCTTTTGAGGCTCAGAAGCGGGCGGCTGGTTCTCGTCTGGAACAGGCTTAACCCGGAAGGCCGCCTCTGGCCAAAAACCCGACCGACTCCGTTTCACTCTGAACTTCCGGCTTCCTGGCATCGCGAGGAGCTCAGTATTTCATTCTCCGACGATGGCTTTCACTGGTCCGAGCCGGTGGTCATAGCTAAACAGCCCGGCGGACAGCTGAGCTATCCTTACGTTTTTGAGCCCGAACCCGGGGTTATCTGGGTGGTGGCCGGGTTTGCCTTCAGAAAACCGTGGGAAGACCCCTGGCCGCTTCGCCTGGAACTCCGGGAAAAAGATTTTATTGCCGCTCCACAAGGAAAAACAGAATAATGAAGGAGGAGGTCAGTATGAGGCAGAAATTATTCCTGATAATGGTTTTCCTGGCTCTGATTTTTCTTCTGGCCGGGCCGGCGCCGGCCCAGGTGAAAAAACCGAAGATATATATTTCGGTCGATATCGAAGGCATAGCCCATGTGGTTAACGCTCAGACCGCTGCCGGCCAGTTTGATTACGAGCGCGGCCGCAGATTGATGACGGCCGAAGTCAACGCTGCTATCGAAGGCTGCCTGGCAGCCGGGGCCGGGGAGATTATAGTTTCGGATTCTCACGGGAATGCCCAGAATATCATTCCTGAAGACCTGAATGAGAAAGCCTTTCTCATCAGGTCATTTCCGCGTCCGCTTCTTCAGATGGAAGGAATAGATGCTAGCTTTGACGGCGTGATATTTATCGGTTATCACCCGAAAGAAGGAACTTCTCAGGGCAACCTGGCTCATACCATCTGGGGGACAAAGTTTGAGGAAATAAAAATTAACGGCAGAGTGGTGTCCGAGGCGCTGTTCAACGCGGCGGTGGCCGGTCATTTTGACGTTCCAGTTATTCTGGTGTGCGGCGACCAGAATGTGGTGGCGGAAGCTAAGGAGAATTTTCCCGGAGTGGAGACGGTGATGACGAAACAGTCGCTCGGGTTCCTTTCAGCCATGTCTCCCCATCCGAAAGCGGTTCAGGCTGAAATAAGAAAGAAAGCCGAGCTGGCAGTGAGGAGAATCAAGGAGCTGAAACCTTATAAAGTGCAGACTCCGGTTCGCCTGGAAATCGCCTTCAAGAATATTTTTGATGCCGAAACCACCGCCTATCTCCCCTGGGTGAAGCGAACCGGCGGCAAAAAGGTTGAGGTGGAACTGGCTGATATGCTGGAGGTCAATCGTTTCATCACCGCGCTTTTTGCCATAAATAACCGCACCTGATTCTTTGAACCGTTTGCTATCTGTACGCTTTTATTGTAATTATGAAAAGTCTTATTAGACTGTTTCGACGGAATTAACATGAGCCTTTTTCTGCTGGCCGAGCTGCTGATTGTTCTGCTGGCTTCAATTTTAGTCATCGTTCTTTTCCATCGTCTCAGGATTCCGGCGGTGGTCGGATTTTTGATTACCGGTATTATGATCGGACCTGGCGGGCTTGGGCTGGTTAAAGATCTGCGGATGATAAGTGCTCTGGCTGAGGTCGGAGTGATGATGCTGCTTTTTGTCATCGGCATCGAGTTTTCGCTCGAGCGGCTGCAGAGAATCCAGCGATTTTTCTGGGTCGGCGGGAGTTTGCAGCTTTTGATGACCGTGATGGTTGTTGCTGCCATATCGAGGTTGCTCGGGGCGGCGGCGGAGGAAGCGGTGGTTTTCGGATTTCTGGTGGCTTTGAGTTCGACCGCGGTGGCGATGAAACTGCTGGCTGACAGGAGACAGCTCGAGGCTCCGCACGGACAGATTTCTCTCGGTATTCTAATTTTTCAGGACATGGCAATCGTGCCGATGCTCGCCCTTATCCCTCTCCTGGCCAATCTGGCAGCTGTCTCTTCGTCGACCTGGGAGGGCGCTTTCTGCTGAGCCTGGGAGCGGTGGTTCTGGTGTTTTTCATCGCCAGAAAAGTAATGCCGGCGGTCATCTCCATCATCGTCAGAACCAGGATAAAGGAAATATTTCTCCTGTCAGCTCTTTTTGCCTGTCTCGGAATGGCTTACCTAACCTCCTCGCTCGGGTTGTCCCTGGCGCTTGGAGCTTTTTTAGCTGGAGTGATCATTTCTGAATCGCCTTACAGCCATCAGGTGGTCTCCGACATTCTGCCCTTCAAGGATGTTTTCAACAGTCTGTTTTTCGTTTCCATCGGGATGCTGCTCGACACCCGCCTGGCCTGGAAATTAAGATGGTCGGTGCTGGCGGTGGTGACCGGTATCATCCTTATCAAACTGGCGGTAGTTTTCCTGACGGTGAGGTTGATGAAATTTAATTCCCGGGTGGCCCTTCTCACCGCTCTCGGACTGGCGCAGATAGGAGAATTCTCGTTTGTTCTGGCCGGTGTCAGCCGGGAAAACGGTCTCCTCGCAGGGAAAATCTTTCAGGTTTTTGTGGCTTCATCGGTCCTGACCATTCTAGCCACCCCGCTGCTTCTGGCTTGCGGTCCCTGGCTGGTGGAAGCGGTGGAAAAAATTCAGCGGCGGGCATTTCGTCCGGTGTTGTCCGATTTTCCAGTTCCAGACGGCAAAAAACTTAAGGACCACGTGATAATCGCCGGATTCGGGCTGAACGGTCGGAACCTGGCCAGGGTGTTGAAGGAAACGGGAATTTCCTACGTGGTGATAGAGCTCAACCCGGAAACCTGCCGGGAAGCTCAGGAAGCAGGAGAGCCAATCATTTTTGGTGACGTCTCGAGCGAACTGATTCTGAAAGAAGCTGGCATAGCTTCTGCCAGAGCTCTGGTGGTGGCTGTCTCCGACCCGGCGGCCGCCAGGCGGACGGTAAGCACTGCCAGAAAGTTGAATCCCGAGGCCTTCATAATAGTTCGCACGCGTTTTGCCTCGGAAATCGAAGAGCTCTATTCGCTCGGAGCCAGCGACGTCATTCCGGAAGAGTTTGAGACTTCGATAGAAATTTTTGTTCGGGTGCTGGAAAAATACCATCTGCCGCGGAATATCATCAACACCCAGGTTCAGATCATACGAAGCGAAAGATACGGCCTGCTGAGGGGAGCCCGGTCGTCGTCGCGTCGCCTTACGGAGAAAATTTATGATTACCTGGAAGCCGGGGTGGTGGAGACTTTTCTGGTTCCGGCCGGTTCCTGGCTGGCGGGCAGAACCCTGGGCGAGCTGGACCTTCGCGGGAAAATGGGAGTGACGGTGATAGCTGTGGTCAGGAACGAAAAGACCCACAGCGGTCCCGGCGCCGATTTCCGTTTGCTCGAGCGTGATATTCTGGTGCTGGTCGGCGACCATCAGGCAATGGATAAGGCTTTTAACTATCTGGAGGAGAAAAGCGCCAGCGATGAATTTAAGGGCGAAGAATAAATAAGCGATTTTTTCCTGAAGTCAGACGCTTTTTTTGCTTATTTGCTTTATCAGACAGACTTAAAAATTTTCCAGCAAATTGAATTAAATTGTTTGGCAGCTCCCGCTCTTTGCCACCTCACGGTTTAAAAGGGAAGTTGACCCGGGAGAAAGAAATTGAAAAAAAGAATGAGTTATGTTTGAGGGGAGACCGGTGGTAATTCTGATTAATGCCGATTTCATTAAGTTTTCAGCTTTACCCTGAAACCGCGTCGGCTTATTTTTCTGACCATTTTCGGGGGTTGAGACAAATTAAGGGCGCCGGGCGAAATTTTCTGGCAGCCCGGAGATATTTTCTGTTCTTACCCCTGGAGCAAGGGCGAGGTCAATGATTTGTCAGGCTTCATCCGGCCCGAACCCGTTTCTTTGAGTTAAAATTTGCCTTGGTTGGAATTTATATATTATATTACGGAATAGATGAGTTTGGCTGATGCGAGGAAAATCCCGCAGCAGTAATACGCCAGAAGCTGGAGAATCGGGTGTAAGATTCAACCGCCGCCTTCTCCAGCTCTTCCGCGGGCTCCGGGAGGTGGCCGACAGGGAGAATCATTTAGAGAAATTTCTGGAAGAAACGGCCAGGCTTCTTGGCCAGACTTTCGGTCACGGAAGGGTAACGTTTTTTCTTTATGATGAAGAGACGCAGGAATTGTATTATCTGCGGGGATGGATAAATGACGGGGGAGAAATTCCGACCGGCTACAGACAGAAAATCACTCAGGGGCTTATGGGTAAAGCCATCAGAAACCGCTCGCCGCTTGTCGTCCAGGATGTTTCCAGCGATAAGGATTTTATTCCTGTTCCCGGACTTAAAGCCGGTTCAGAAGCCTGCTTTCCGATAACCTTCCGGAATGAGATTCTCGGCCTGCTGGATATTATCGACCGGAGAAAAAGGGCTTTCAAAAAAGAGGAGATAGATTTTCTGAGCTTTTTGGTCCGTTTTCTCGGTTCGGCTCTGGCTGAGCGACAGAAGGCCAGAGCCCTGACCACTCAGGCAGAAAAGACCACTTTGATTCTTGACGGGATGCGAGATGGTTATTATGAAGTGGATCTGAAAGGTCGGTTCACTTTTGTGAATAAAGCTCTGGCCAGAGCCTGGGGCCGCAGCCGGGAAGAAATGATTGGAAGGAGCTACCGGGATTTCCTCTTACCTGAAAGTGTGGAGCAGGTTTTCAGCGTTTTCAATGAAGTGTTCAGAAGCGGCCGGGCCAAGCTGGGAGTTCAGGCTCAAGTGAGGGATGTCGATGGACAGCTTCACATCATCGAGTTTTCAGTTGCTCTCATCAGAAACGAGCAGGGGGAGCCAGTCGGATTTTATGGAATAGTACATGATGTAACTGATAGAGTTTGGATGGAGCAGGAGCTGAGGGAAGCCAACGCCCGGTTTGCCTCCCTGCTGGAAGCTCTTCCGGATGTAATCTATTTCAAGGATCTGGAGGGCAGAAACCTGATCGTCAACCGGGCGATGGAAGAGCTGACCGGGTTAACCCGGGAAAGAATAATCGGAAAAAGGGATGAAGAAATATTCCCGCCCGAGCTGGCTCTTAAGTGCCGGCAATCGGATGCGGAGGTTTTAAAACAGAAAAAATCTCTGCGATTTTATGAAAGCCTTAACGATAGTAGCGGCCGGAGAATATATTTTGAGACCATCAAATCTCCGGTTTTTGATAAGGACGGCAATCTCATCGGAATAGTAGGGATAAGCCGGAATATCACCGGTATGAAAGAAGCTGAAGAACGGCTGAAGGAAAGCGAGAGAAGTTTCAGAAGCCTTTTTGAAAATGCCACTGTGGGTATCTACCGCACTTCTCCTGACGGACGCATTCTGCTGGCCAATCCAGCTATGGTTAGAATGCTCGGTTATGAAAGTTTTGAAGAACTGGCGGCCAGAAATCTGGAAAAAGATGGCTTCGAGCCTTCCTATCCACGAAGAGTATTCATCGAGCAAATAGAAAAATATGGAGAATTAAGGGGCCTGGAAGCCGCCTGGAGAAGAAAAGATGGTTCGATTATCTATGTCAGGGAAAGCGCCCGGGCAATAAGAGATGAAAATGGTAATACTCTCTATTATGAAGGAGTTGTTGAAGATATTACAGAGAAAAAGGAAGCTGAGGTTAAGCTTAGGGCTCAGCAGGAACTCTTTCAGACGGTGTTAAATAGTGCTGAAGACATTATTTTTATACTTGATAAAAATTACCGGATTTTGCTATTAAACCGGGCTGCTCAGGAATATTTCGAGGTTTCTGCGGAAGAAGCGATCGGAAAAGTCCTGGCCGAGTTATATAAAGCTGAGAGCTGGTCATCCGCCCGGGAAAGATTTGAGCGGGTACTTCGGGGGGAAATTGTCCGTGAAGACGTGAGCCTTTATTATAAAGGCAGGAAAATAATACTCAGCGTTACTGAGGTTCCTCTGAGAAACAAAGAGGGAGAAATTTACGGATTATGCGGCATTGCCAGGGATATAACTCAAAGAGTGAGGATGGAACAGGCGCTTATGGAGTCAGTTAAGGAAAAGGAAGCGCTGCTGAGGGAAATTCACCACCGGGTAAAAAATAACATGCAGGTCATCTGCAGCCTGCTTAACCTCCAGGCCTACCACTCGAAAAACTCTGAACTTACTTCCATTCTCAAAGACTGCCAGAGCAGAATCCGTTCGATGGCCATTGTGCATGAACAGCTTTACCGTTCCGCCAACCTGGCGAAAATTGATTTTGCCGGTTATCTGGAGAAATTGGTGGTCCACCTTTACAACGCTCACCGTCAGAGTCAGGAAAAAGTTTCCATCGAAACTCAACTGCAGCCGGTCGAACTGGATATAGGTAAGGCTATACCCCTCGGATTGATGGCCAGCGAAATAATTTCGAATTGTTTCAAACATGCCTTCCCGGGGGAGCGGCGCGGGAAGCTTAAGGTTGTTCTGAGTAAAATTGAACCTTCAGGTATGAAGCTGGAAATAAGCGATGATGGAGTGGGGCTTCCGGAAGATTTTAGCCCGGGAACGAGCAAGAGTTTTGGCATGGAGCTGATAGAACTTCTGAGGGATCAACTCGGCGCCCGGCTGGAAGTGGACAGAACCTCCGGCACCAGATATCTGATAACCATAACCTGAGGTGTTTCCGTTGAGGTCGTAGTATCGTTACTTTTTTAATTATCGCGAAAGAAGCCGGAGGAGAACTTTTCTGCCCTGAAACATCTGAAAGTCTCTGCCTGAAAAATTAAAAAGCCCCTCTTTTTATAGAGGAGCTTTTAATTTCGAGTGTTTGCTTCTCGCTGCAGGCGAATCTTAAAAGGCTATGCCGATGGTGGCTGACCAGACGCCATTTTTAACGTCAGGTTGTGTGCCTTCCTCGATGGCTGTAAGGACCTTTTTCAGACCGAGGCTGTATCTGACGTCGATCATGAAATGCCGTCCGAAATCCAGACCGGCTCCGAAAATCGCGCCATAGTCGTTGTTTTCCAGGAGCCTTTCTTCAAGTGGAACATCCTCTCCGTTGATCTGGAGTTTTTCCTTCAGCTTGAAACCCACAGACGGTCCGGCAAAGATGGCCGGCTGAATTCCAGGAGTGGGGATTCTTATTTTAAGGAGCAGAGGAATTTCGACATAATCTCCGTAAAGTTTGCCGGTGTATTCACCCAGCGGGTCTTCAATCTGAGAGCCCTTCATCGTGTAGAGAACTTCAGGTTGAATGGTAATTATTTTCCCGATGTTTATCGCCAGGAAGATGCCTGCGGTGAACCCGAGCTTGTTCTTTATGGTCCCTTCCAGATCCTGGACGTCCGCACCGGTCAATTTGGCGGCGCTGGCGCCCCCCACGAATACCGAGCTGCACTCCAGCCAGGGCGCTGGTCTGAAAAGCCAGCAGAAGCAGCACGACCGAAAGGATAGCCGTAAGTCTTTTCATGCGAACCTCCTTTCAAGGTTACAATTAGATTATATTTCAACTAAGCGTTCAGGATATAGCCTCAGGGGGTGAAAATGAAGGTTATTTTGAAAGGAGGTCAGGAGGAGGGGCCTGAGGGATTTTCTCCGGGGCACGGGTAGCCTGGCGGCAATTTCAGGGGTAAAATAGATGAAAATATTGACTGGAGGTTGGTATGGACGACAGAAAAATAAAAGTTACCTTTGAAGGAAACCTGAAAGTTAAAGCCGAGTACAGGGGATACAGCATTCTTACTGATCAACCTGTCTATGCCGGAGGGGAAGGGGCAGCGCCCTCTCCGTTTGACCTTTTTTTAGCCTCGATTGCTACCTGCGCCGGGTTTTACACTCTGGCTTTCTGCAGGCAGAGAGGTCTGTCCACAGAAGGAATCTATCTGACGATGTCGATGGAAAAAGGGAAGGACTCGAAAATGGTTGAAAAAATCAGAATCGAGATACATCTGCCGCCCGATTTTCCGGAAAAGTACCGCGAAGCCGTGGTCAAAGCGGCCGAGCAGTGTGCGGTAAAAGCCCATATAGAAAAACCTCCGGTGTTTGAGACGGTGACGGTTCAGGGTTGATGAATGATGGCCGGCGGTTCGGTGAGCATGGAAGTATCAGCCGGCAGCTTGCCCGAAAACCGGCTTTTTCCGGCTGAAAAGCTGGTGATAGCTGCCATCAGTTTTTTTTCTCTCTTGGTTGTCATCGATCATTTTCTTCACCGTAACCGGGAGGTCTATCTCGCAGCTTTGAGCCTGCCAGCGATTCTGTTGTTTTCAGTTTTGCCGGCGCTGAGAAAGAAGTACCACCATAAGCCCGGAATCTTTTTTGTTCTTTCAGCTCTGTCTCTTGGCGGTTATGCTTATCTCTATAAACTGGCCGGAGCAGTTATTAATCTTCCCGGTATCGGGTGGAAGGATGAATTTCTGGCGCGGCTCGATCGGGTTGTTTTCGGTTTCAACCCGAACTTAATCATAACCTGGCGACCGGTCTGGTTGACCGAATTGATGATGTTTGCATATATGGCTTATCTGCCTCTGGTCGTCTGGCTGGCTTTAATGCTTTACCGCCAGCGTGGACAGCTCGAGCTTCAGAAATATATCTTTGCTCTTGGGCTGGCCTACGTAAGCTGTTTTCTGCTTTTCCTTCTGGTGCCGGCCTCAAGCCCGAGGTTTTATTTTGAAAATACGACGCCGGCAGAAGGTCTGTTTTTTCGCCGGGTGATGGAGCTGGTGGAGAGCTCCGCCCAGTACCGGGGAGGCTCCTTTCCTTCAGCCCACTGTGCCGCCGGCGCGGTGATGCTTTATTTCGCTCTGAAGGCCGGAAGGAAAGTTTCGCTGGTGGTCGTTCCTCTTATCATTCTTTTCTTTATCAGCACGGTTTACGGACAGTACCATTACGGAGTTGACGTCATCGCCGGCATTCTAACCGGATTTCTGGCGGTTCTGGCGGTCAGGGTCGCCTCCGCTCGCCGGTCTGAAGAAAATTAAAAAGGAGCCGGTAAATCAGGCCTGAAAACCGTCCGATCTGTCAAGCGCACGCAGGGTCAGGGTTTTAAGAAGATCAATTCTATCTTCTGATGCGGCAGCCAAGCCAGCGACAGGTAAGCATTAAACCTTCTTTCAGCGATCGAGGGGAATAACCGAGTTCCTGGCGGGCTTTATCGATAGAAACTGCCCAGTTGAGAAGAAAAGTTCTTACCCAGCCTTCGGTGATTAGCGGATAAATTCCGAAGGAGCGGGCCTTCCAGCTCTCAAGTCTGGCCAGAGCAAAAGCTGCCGCCGGAGAAATTTTCAGACGGACCGCTTTCCGGCCGGTTGTTT
This sequence comes from Candidatus Saccharicenans sp., assembly GCA_049659625.1. GTDB lineage: Bacteria > Acidobacteriota > Aminicenantia > Aminicenantales > Saccharicenantaceae > Saccharicenans. Next base: position 76,977 of record JBASPX010000070.1, read on the forward strand.
CTTCCAGAAGGTCGTAGAAACCCGAAAGAGAAATATTCTCTCCGCCCAGAAAATAGGCTTCACCCGACCGACCGCGGGACATCAGAAGTTTTAATCCGTTGACCACATCATCAACGAAAACGTAATTTCCGAGCTGAGAGCCATTGCCGAGAACCGGGCACAGCCGGTACCGCAGGTAATATTTGACCAGGCGGGTTACAGAGTTCGCTTCTGAAAGCAAGCCCGGGCCAAAAACTCTGGTCGGCCTGGCCACCACTATTTCCAGGCCGCGGTTTATGTATTCAGGTACGAGCTTTTCGGCCAGGGCTTTGCTGGCTTCGTAATCGGTGAGAAAGGGGAGGTGCTCCCGTCTGGTTTCCTCCACGACCGGTTGATTTTCTGAAGGTCCGCTGACCACGGCCGAACTGACAAAAACCAGGCGTTTGACTCCGGCGGCCAGGGAAGCCTCAAGAATGTTCTTGAATCCCTCAACGTTCACCAGGTAAAAAGTCTGCGGGTCTGGCGCCCAGTTTCTGGCGTAAGCTGCCAGATGGTAGAGTCTGTCACAGCCTTCAAGAGCCGGGCGCAGCTCATCTCTTCTTAGAATGTCCGCTTTAACCGGCTCCAGCGGAAAATCTTCGGCTCGCTTGCTGCTTTCAGGGTTTCTCAGAAGCAGACGCACTTTTTCTCCGTCCCGGAGCAGACTTTCAACCAGGCGCCGGCCGATAAATCCGCTTCCGCCGGTGATGGCCGTTATCATCTTTTCCCTGCGCCTCCTTATTTCTGTGATTATAAGAATAATAATTTCTACGGGCAAATTTAAGGTTGGACGCGGGAAGAGAATCTGTTTAATAATCATAGAGTCAAACATAAAGAGAGGAGGAAAAGATGAAGATCAGAAGAATTCTTGCCATCCTGTCGACCGCCATTCTGATCATGGCCGTTTCCGGGCTGGCCCAGGAAAATTTTTCTGGAAGTTCTCTTCTGAGCGATCTGGCAAAACTGAAAAATTACAAGCGGATGAGAATTTCCAGTTATGATCGTTCTGGCAAAAACGCTGATTTTATAAGGATACAGCCAGGGGAAACTGCCGAACTGGCCAGGATCGAGGGTGCCGGAATCATCACTCACATCTGGATAACGCTCTCCTCGCCCGACCCGATGATCAGACGCAACGCTGTTCTCAGGATGTACTGGGATGGGGAGAAAAATCCGAGCGTCGAATGCCCGCTCGGGGATTTTTTTGGTCAGGGCTGGGGTGAAAAGTACAATTTCATCAGCCTGCCGCTGGCTGCGGCACCGGGTGGCGGTAATGCCCTTAACTGCTATTTCCCGATGCCTTTCAGCAACGGAGCTCTGATCACTCTGGAGAATCAATCAGACCAGCCGATCAACGCTTTTTACTATTACATCGATTACGAGAAGCATAAATCTATTCCGGCGGATCTCGGCCGTTTCCATGCCTTCTGGAACCGGGAATTGACAGAACCGGGAGAGGATGGAGAGAACGAATGGTCGGTCCTTGGACCTCAGGCTCCGAATGTCGACGGGTTGAGGAATTATCTGATTGCTGACATCGAAGGGAAGGGTCAGTTTATCGGGATCAACTATTATGTGGATAATCCCTCGCCCATGTGGTACGGGGAAGGCGATGATATGTTTTTTATCGACGGCGAAAAATGGCCGCCGTCGCTTCACGGGACAGGCACTGAAGATTTCTTCAACAGTTCCTGGAGTCCAAAAGAGATTTACCAGCATCCGCTTTTCGGTTACGCCAGGGTTAATAATGAAACCGGCTGGCTCGGGCGAACCCACTGTTATCGTTTTTTCCTGGAGTCGCCGATCACTTTTGAAAAATCTTTAAGAGCTACCATCGAACACGGTCACAACAACTGTCTGGTTCTGGACCTGGTCACGGTGGCTTACTGGTATCAGAAGGAACCGCACAAACCTTTTCCGGCTCTGAGGCCGAAAGAAGCGAGGCAGAATATGCCACCGGTCGGGGTGGTGGAAATTCATCGCTGGCGGGAAGCCTGGAGGCAATCTCAGGGCGGCGGAAAACTCTGGGGAAACGAGAAAAAGGAAGAGAAAAAATAACCCCTGGCCTGAGTTAGAGGGGTTTCTGGGGATCAACGCTGAAAGAATAGTCGGATTAAACTTCCGGCGGCTCTTCTTTCTTTGAAAGAAAGCGGGCAGCTTTTTTCCTGTTGCCGGCGACTTTTACGGCGCCGGGGAGAACTTTTATTCTGACCTCATCGAGAGCCCCGAGATATTCTCCGTTGTACTGCACCTCGAGCTTCTCACCCTTGATGACCACCGCTCGTGCTCTGAAATGCCGGAGTTTTTTCTGCAGCAGACCAAAATAAATCAGAGGGAAAAGAAGGATGTAAAGAAGAGCCGGCATTTCGAAAAGGATGATATCAAGATAGCCGTCGTCGAGTCTGGCCTGAGGGGCGACCAGCCAGCTGTAGCCGAAATAATTGCTGTTGCCGATGACACAGTCGAGAAACCGGCTGCTGATAGTTAAATGTTCATATTCTCGACCTTTTCTGTCGACTGCCTCAAAAAGCTCCAGAACGCTTTCCTTCCTTCTGTAAAAAAACAATTTGCGAGCAGCCAGCAGATGGCCGATCAGTCCGGGCACTGAATGCCTGGTTTTTTCCCCGGTGACGGCAGCGGTGGCGCCGACACTGGCGAAAGCGGCGATGCGGTCTTCGACCTGGATCAGGTCGATCGGGAAAATGTCGCCCTCAAAAAGATAGTCGATGGACTTGAACGGATTCCTGGGGATGCCGAGCGATTTACGGAAAGCGTTGCCGCTGCCAAAAGGAATCACTCCGAAAACCACCCGGTCCTGGCGGCCGGCTTCAAATATACCCTGGAGGACGTCGGCTATGGTCCCATCTCCCCCGACAGCCACCACCATGTCGGCCGAAGAGCACATTTCCCGGGTCATTTTCACAGTTTCTTCTTTCGTCCGGGGAGTGTCGAGGCAGCTTCCGGGCAATCTTCTTATCAACTCGGCCCGCAGTTTTCTTCTTCTTTTCCAGCGCTTGTTGGCAGCCAGCGGGTTGATCAGGCAGACAATTCTTCTATTTTGATTGTTTTTTTCGGTCATGGTTGTGAGTTTTTTTTCCCTGCTAAAATCCCTGTATTTATATCACGACCGCTGCCGGGTGTCAAAATCACTCGCCGGCTGATCCTGCAGTCTTTATTTTTGCCGGTCGCGGGGCGTCAAAACGGCCGTTTCCGTCGACGTCGACGAAAACCGGATTGGTCAGGGCATAGGGAAGTGCGGCCTCCTCAAGTTTGTTGTTTCTGGCCGGTTGCTGGACAACAGGATAGAGGGACTTAAACCCGATTGCTTCAACCGCCAGATAGGAGTCAACCGGGAGCTCGACCTCAAATTTTCTGTTGAATTTTTCCGAGGTCGTGGCTGTAGCCGGAACCGGGAAAATGATTTTCCTCTCGCCGTTGACGATGAGCCGGACTTCGTCAATCTCCACCCAGGGAGCGGATAGAACTCTGAGCCTGACTTTAACCCGACCCTTTCGGGCAGTCAGAAGGTCGCCAGGGCGGTAAAGGTTGTCCACCACTAAGTCCACCACCGGCCCGTTGGTCACGAACGATTGTCCCTTTTTCAAGGCTGAGGCCAGTTCTTCCTGGCTGAGGTCGCTCAATTTGCCCGGATAGCGGACAACCACCCGGGAATATCCAGGTTCGCTGCCGGCTGCCCCGTGGGAATCAGAAGAGCCCACGGCCGCAAAAAAGTAGCCTTTGTTGAGGAGGTTAAGCCAGTCCTTGATTGCCTGATCGTTTCCCCCGTAATACACCGCACCGTTCATAACTTCAATCAGGTCAAAGGAAAGGTCCAGGTCGCCCTCGGCTGAATTAGCTCTTTCCGGGTCGAGTTTTATGTTTTCAAAATAGCCGAGCCTGCCCGCTCGCGGATGGTTCAATTGAAGCAGGGAAGCTGGATTTTTCTTTATGCAGGCGCGGAAGAAGTCCTCAACTCGCTCAAAAGCCGGGATTATCGAACCGGCAGTTTTCTCCTCAGACCTGACCTCTACCGGAAAATTGTTAAAATGGAGATAGGAGTTCAACGGCGTGACTTCCACCCCCGGAAACACCTTCAGGCGGGAGTTCAGACGAAGCCGGTTTAGTTCCTGCTGGTAATCGGTGACATAATTGTGGTCGGTGGAAATGGCCACGTCGATATTCTCGGCGACGATCGATTTAAGCCTTTCTCTGATGCCCAGGCTGCCGTCGGAATTTATCGTATGAAGATGTGGGTCGACAGAGAGGTATCCTTTCAGCTCAACCGCCTTTTCCAGCCGGAAAGAAATTTCCTGTTTCTGACCTTCCAGGATTTCGATCACTCGCTCGGAGGTGGTGTAGAAAGGCCCGTAGGAAGCGATTGCCAGATACTGCCCGGCAGCCAGCTCGACTTCCAGCGGCTGCGGATGAGTGTAAACGACGTTCTTGAACCTTTCCCAGCTGCGACCGCTGGCAACAGGGTTTTCGGGTTGAAAATAGGGAGTTCTGGTGTTTCCGAGGCCGAAGAAGGTGATTTTTCCCGGAAGGGGCTCTCCTTTTCTGTCGAGCAGACGAATTTTTAACTGTCCGGTGGCCGGTCGGGAAATTTCAAAGCGGTTTTCTCCGGTGCCGGTTATTCGGATTGTTTTTTCCACCACCGCCGGGAAAAGCGAGGCACGCAGACGATAGATGCCTTCAGGCAGCCAGAGGTTCAGACGTGTTCCTCCCCGGCAGTAATGCCGGAAGAAAACAGAAGAGGACAGAATTTCCTCAACGACAATTTCTGCTTCATTTTCGCCGGGGTTTCCAACGATAATTTCTGCCGGCCTGACTTCTTTCTTCAACAGAGAATAAATTTCTGCCAGCAGTTCGGACACTTCACGGCGAACGATCAGCGCATAGTTGAATTCGACCTGCTGTCCGGGGAGAAGCCGGTCAGGCAGGGCTGGCGGCTGGCTGCCAAGGTTCACCCAGGCGAGATAAAGGTCTTTTTTCTGGTAAACGCGGAAATTAAGGTCTGGAAAATATTTTTGATGGTAGGGATTGAAATGGTAAGAATGAAGCGCGTTGAAATAGACCGAGAGGGTCAGATCGTCGATCGCCTTCTGACCGCTGTTGCGGAAAACACTTTTTATCTTCAGCAGTCCTTTTTCCGGGTAAATAGAGTAGGTCGTTCTGATCTCTCCGGTTTCCTGGTGGCGTCCGGTGAAATCCGCTTTGAATTCGAGAACAAGCGGAGCGGTTCTGGTCTTCGGGAGGATGGTTTTCAGGAGCTGGTAACCTGGATAATAATAATCAAAACCGATTCTTATCTGGAGCTGCCCGGCAATCAGTCTGTTGCCTGAGGGGAAATCCGCTGGCACCAGGGCCAGAATGGCTCCCTGACCCTCGGGGAATGGGTGATAGGTTATTTCCCTGAAATCTCGGGGTCTTTCTCCGATGAGATAAAGATAGCGGCCGTCGTTAATCAGATAATCGCCTGCTCTGGCGATGGAATTCAACTCGCCCGGCAGGTCCTCCGGGCGGTTAACCTTCTTCAGGTCGATGGCCGCTTCAACCGAAGTCAACAGAATCCAGAAAAGCAGGCTCGCCAGTAAGATTATTTTTGCCTTCTTCCAGCTGAGCATGACCTCCTCCCTGTGTTCGTTTACATATTAACAAAAAATGATGTCCGGAATAAGTTTATTTTTTTTTCTTAAATGCTAAAATATTGTGGCCATGATCAGCCTGCCGAAAAGAATTATAACTGTCAGGGACCGGAGATTTCTTTTCCGGGTGGAAGACAGCGATCGTCCTTCCGATTACAAAAAATATGAGGACCTGCGGCAGACCGTCTGGCAGTTTGCCGAGGATCACCTGGCCGGCACCAGAAACCTTCTGTGCGAAAATTTCCTGCATGAGGGCAGCAGTCTGTTCATCGGGGTTTTTGAAGAGGATGAAAACGGCAATTTTACGCTGGATGACCGGCATCTGGTTGGCTTCAGCTACGGTTTTGTCGGGTTGAAGGACAAATCTCTCGGTTTCAGCCGTCCGGAAAACCTCTGGTTTTACTCTCAGTTTCTCGGCGTCAGGCCTGACCGTTTGAATTACGGCCTGGGGATTATGATTAAAGAATTTCAGAGAGAAGTCCTGCTGGGTGTTTTGCAAATTGACACCGTGGTCTGCACCTACGACCCGCTAACAGCGGTTAACGCTTACCGTAACATCCGTCATTTCGGAATGGAGGTGGTTGAATACCGCGTGGCTCCCTACGGAGAGTATGGAGGTCGTCTGAACCGGCCGGATGTGCCTTCAGACCGTTTTTTTATGTCCTGGAATCTCCAGAAGGAACACCGTCCTTTTGTTCCGCGGGAAAGAGTTGAAATTTTTTTGAGAAGCTATCCCCGGACCCTTGAGGTCAGCTATCAGCAGGTGACGACAGAAAAAGGACAGGCTGTTCTGGAGGTGCCGGAGGGAGCAGTTCTTAATTTTGAATCTGAATTTCTGCTGGTTCCGGTTCCTTCCGACTTTTACCTGATGCTCAACCTGACCGACGTGGAGAAGCCTGAAATAAGGAAGCTGCCGGTAGACTGGCGAATGAAAACAAGAGAAGTTTTTCTTCATTATTTTCAGCGCGGTTTCCGGGTGGTTGACTTCCTCAAGACTGACGGCGAACCCCACCAGTGCTGCTATCTGCTGATGAGGTCAGGATGATGGTTTGAAAAAAGTGTTTTCAAACTCTGCCACCCGGAATTATAATCTTACCTTTTAATCCTTAAGGCTGAAGCCGCGAAAGGATTAGGCCGGAAAGAGTCAACGAAAATGGAAGAATTTTTATATTCCAGGAATATCGGGAGGCTATGATGCGCTTCAGGAAGAACAGATTTTTAAGGAACAGCCTGATTCTTTCGGTCGGGTTGATTTTAATCTTTTTCTTATCGAGCGGTTGCAAAAAATCAGAGGTAAAAATGACTCCGGAATCTCTGGAAGTCAGCGCCCGGGAAATACACAGAAAAATACTCACGGTTGATACCCATTGCGACACGGCCATGATGCTTCTCCGGGGAAACTGGAATCCTGCGGAGAGGCACGACCCGAGCCTGCCGGGCAGCGGGAAAGTAGACCTCCCGCGGATGAAGGAAGGCGGGCTCGACGCAGAATTTTTTGCTGCCTTCGTGGCTCAGGGGCCACGGACAGAAGAAGGTTACGCTCAGGCCAGAAAGAGGGTTGAAGAGTTGATTCAAGCTGTCAAGAAGATGGTCGATGACAACCGTTCGCTGATCGGGCTGGCTCTTTCGCCTGAAGACGCCTACCGGCTGAAGAAGGAAGGAAAACTGGCGGCTTTCCTGGGCATTGAGAACGGCTATGCCATCGGCCGCGACCTCAGCCTCATTAAATATTTTTATGACCTGGGAGTTCGCTACATAACCCTATGCCATTCTTCCGACAATGATATCTGCGATTCTTCCACCGACCGCAGCGATCCGGAGGACCGGGGGTTGAGCGAATTCGGGCGTGAGGTGGTGCGTGAATGCAACCGGGTCGGGATGATCATCGATGTTTCTCATGCATCCGATAAGAGCTTCTACGATGTGCTTCAGGTAAGCCAGGCGCCGATTATCGCTTCCCATTCCTGCGTCCGGGCAGTTTGCGATAATCCCCGGAATCTGACCGATGAGATGATAAAAGCTCTGGCCGCGCGTGGAGGGGTTGTCCAGATTTGCTTCCTTTCGGCTTATGTTAAAACTCCGCGACCCAATCCGGAAAGAGATAAAGCTCTGGCTGAATTCCGGGCTAAATATGGCAGCTGGAGAAATATTCAGGATGAGGAAAAGCGCCGGAAAATCATGGAAGAATGGGAAGAGTTGAACCGACGCTTCCCGCAGGACCTGGCCACGGTGCAGGATCTGGTGGACCACATCGACCACGTGGTGAAGCTGGTGGGCGTTGATTATGTCGGCATCGGAACCGATTTCGACGGCGGAGGCGGTGTGATTGGCTGCAACGATGTCAGTCAGATGGTCAACGTCACGGTCGAGCTGCTGCGGCGCGGCTACAGCGAGAAGGATATAGAGAAAATCTGGGGTAAAAATTTCTTCCGTGTGTTCAACCGCGTGCAGGAGGTGGCCAGAAGCCTCCACCGCTCCTGAGGCGGTCAGTAGTATTAAACCCGTAAAGCCCGGTGCTGGCAGCTGATGAACGCGCCGGTTTAGAAAAGGTGATTTTAGCCGGTTAATAAGCTATTATTTATATGTGATGATAGCCCATCGGCGGAACTTCGAACGCTGTTTGATCCAGGTTTTATTGCTGATCTTTGCGGTTTCGTCTCTTTTCCCGTATCCCTTGAAACCAGAGCTGGAAGAAACAGTTGTTCCCAGACCTGGCGGGGAATTGAGGGTACGCGCTCCCGGCCAGAGGCTCAATACTGACCTGGATCCGGCCGGCGAGGGGTATCCGCTGGTCATAGAAAATCTGTATGAAGGGCTGATTCGGCTGGACCAGAATTTCAATCTGCTTCCCGGACTGGCCAATTACTGGTCAGTTTCTGAAAACGGAAAGAAGGTTATTTTTTATCTGAGACCGAACGCCCAATTTCATAACGGTCAGGAAGTCACGGCCGAAGATGTCAAATTTTCGCTGGAAAGGCTATTTCAGCTTAAGACGCAGCCGATTTTTTACGAGCTGGCCAGCCGGATTGAAGGCGGAGAGGAATACTGGAAGGGAGCAGCTCAGGAAGTGAGCGGGCTCCGGGTGGTTGAAAAAAAGGTGCTGGAGATAAACTGGAAGCGGCCGGGGGTCAGCAATTTTTATTTTCTGGCCGCCGGCTTTAGCCGGGTTCTGCCAGCCAGCCTTATGCGCTCTCAGAAGAAAAGGTTTTTTGAAAAACCGGTCGGGGCAGGACCTTTCAAGTTTGATTACTGGCTCAGAAACAGGCGTCTGGAAGTTATCGGCATCAGGCTGGTGCGGAATGAGAATTATTTTGACCGGAAACCCCTGCTGGAAGCGGTGGAAATAAGTCCTTATTTTACCCTTGAAGATTTTTTCCGGGATGAAATTCAGGTGATTCCTTATCTGACCTATAAAATTTCCAGAGAGAAATACCAGATCCTCGAAAGCCATCTGATGCAGCTCAGCTATCTTTTCTTCAGCTGTCATATTCCGCCGTTTGACCGGCCGTTGGTGCGCCGGGCTATTCAGTCCTTTATTGAGAAAAGACAGCTGGCTGGACTGGCTTCAACCACCTCTAATTTTTGCCAGGTTATGAATAGCTTTATTCCGCCCTTTCTGCCAGGTTTCTTGCCCGAGAGCGGGAGGGCAGAGGAGAATTTCAGCCAGGTTCTTCAGGCTCTGGAAGAAGCCGGTCTCGGACGTTCGGATAAGCCCCTGGTGGTCAATCTGTATCTGGAGGTCGGAAATCGCGACCTTATCTACAATATTTATCAATTCCTCAGGGATGAATTGAAGCCGGCGGGAATCCAGCTGGAATTGAAGATAAATTATTCGGCTGAGGATTTAAGCCGGGAAAAAACTCCCTATCTCTTTTACCTTGACTGGTGGCCGGCACTGCCCGACCCGGAGTTCGTCCTCTGGCCGCTGTTTCACTCTGAGGGTTCAGTCAACCGGGAGAGGTTTCATTACCGGAATGCCCGGGTTGATCAACTTTTAGAGGCTCAGAGGAATGGAATTAATTTTGAACGGCGGGTCAGCCTTTTCAAGGAAATTGAAAAGATACTGGAAAACGACCTGCCGGCCATACCTCTTTTCTACCATAAACAGAGACTGGCTTTTCAACCTTACCTGAGGAGCTTGAAGACGCTGCCTTTCGGTTATTTTTGCCTGAATCTGCGCGAGATCTGGATGGTCAGATGATAAGAGTGCCGCGGCCCAGGTTTTCTATCTACGGACAGCTGGTTTTCTGGACCTCCCTGATCATTCTGCTGATAATGTCCGGCGTTCTTTACATCATTCAGGAGCGCGAAATAAAAGCTATCTATCAGGAAAAGAAAGATCGCGGTCTGCTGATGGCCAGATACATCTCAGAAATGAACCTCCGAAGGTTGATTCTCTGGGACCTGGAGTCGATCGACGAAAATATATCAGGTTTGATAAGGGATGACCTGGCTTATGTCATTTTCTACGATGCCGACAGCCGACCGGTCGTGGTCAGCGAAAGCATCGCCGACAATCCTGAAGTCATTAACCGCACCAGCTGTGCCGGTGATGTCTTTCCCGGTGAGGTGTTCATAAAAAACTTCAAAGTGGCCCTGAGAGGAATTTCTCTGGAAGTTATGGAAATAGAGATTCCGGTATTTGTCTCCGGCTCTGATAAAAAATGGGGCTCGGTAAAGATCGGGCTGAAGCTGGAGGATGTTTATCGAAGAATTCAACAGACCAGAATGCTGCTCCTGGGGTTCGGACTCGGAGCTTTTCTGCTGACTCTTCTGGCTACCAACATAATGGCCCGGAAGCTCACCCGGCCGATAAAGAATCTGGTGGAAGGCACCAGACGTCTTTCCCGCGGGGATTTCAGCTATCGCATCCCGGTGGTCTCGTCCAATGGAATAGGCGACCTCACCAGGAGTTTCAACGAAATGGCCGAAGAACTGGCCCGGACGCGGGAGAAGATGGAGGAAGCCAACCGCCGGCTGGTTCAGGCTGAAAAGCTGGCTTCGATCGGACGGCTTTCGGCGACCATCGCCCATGAAATCCGGAACCCTCTGACTTCAGTAAAACTGAACATTCAGAAGCTGGCCGAACTTTCTGACCTGGGAGAGACTGAAAAAGAACATCTGGAGATTGCCCGGGCGGGCATTGAACAGATTGAAAAATTTATCAAGGATTTGCTGAGCTATACCAGGGCTTCCACCCTGCAGAAGGATTACTTTTCGCTTGAAGAGATTATGGAAGAATCGATAAAGATGCTTCAGGGGAGTCTTAAAGAAAAAGAGATAAGAGTGAGAAAGTTTTATCAGGCCGGTTTGCCACAGGCTTATGTCGACGCTGACCGCCTGCGGCAGGTTTTTCTTAACGTTCTACGCAACGCCTATGAGGCGGTCGATCATGGGGGTGAGATCGAAGTGTCGATAGAATTGAACCGTCAGGAAGACCGTTGCTGTTTTGAAATCAGAATCAGCGACGATGGATGCGGCATTCCGGAAAAGGATTGGGAAAATATTTTTGAACCCTTTTTACCACCAAAAGCTCGGGGGCCGGGCTCGGTCTGGCCAACGCCCGGAGGATAATCGAGCAGCATGGGGGCAGCATCAGGGTGATTCCTAAGGAAGGACCGGGAAGCTGCTTTTTAATCACCCTGCCTCTGGAGGAAATCGGCCAGGAGGATTTAACATGACCCGTATACTGGTGATTGAAGACGATTCTCTTGTCAGCCGGACGATAGCCGCTCACCTGAAAAAGAAAGGTTATGAAGTAAAGCTGGCTGAGAGTGGTGAAGAAGGACTCGAGCTGTACAGGGAATTCAGGCCTGACCTGACGCTCCTGGATATAAAATTGCCTGATATCAACGGCCTGGAAGTTTTAAGACAGCTCAAACAGCTGGACAAAAACGCGGCTGTGGTGGTGATGACGGCTTTTGACGATATGAAGACCACGGTGGAGGCGATCAAGTCCGGAGCTTTTGAGTATCTGGTGAAACCGCTGGATTATCTCGAGCTTGACCTGACCATGGAGAAAGCTTTTCAGCTTAAAGCTCTTGAGGAAAAGGTAAGCTATCTGATTGAAGAAAAGCAGAAGGAATACCAGATTGATAACATCATCGGTCGCTCGCCCCAGATGAGGGAAGTTTTCAAGATCATAGGTTCGGTGGCCAACACCAGAGCTAACGTTCTGATCCAGGGAGAGAGCGGCACCGGAAAGGAGCTGGTAGCCAAAGCCATTCACTACAACAGCCCCTGGCGCGACGAGCCTTTCATCGTCATCAACTGTTCCGCTCTTCCTGATACCATTCTCGAATCCGAGCTTTTCGGCCACGTGAAGGGAGCCTTTACCGACGCTGTCACCGAGACCAGAGGAAAGTTTGAAATTGCCGGCAAGGGGACGCTGTTTCTCGATGAGATCGGAGATATTTCTCCCAACCTGCAGTCGAAACTTCTGCGGGTAATCGAGACCAGAGATTTTATGAAAGTGGGCGGAGAAAAGATTCTGAAGACCGAAGCCAGGATTATCGCCGCCACCAACCAGAATTTGAAGGAGCTGGTCAATCAGGGAAAGTTCAGGGAAGACCTTTACTACCGCCTTAAAGTGGTGGAAATCTGGCTTCCACCTTTGAGGGAGAGAAAAGAGGATATTCCCGATCTGGTGGCTTATCTGCTGGAAAAGATCAACCGGGAACTCAAGAAGAACGTGAAGAAGGTTCCCCCTGAAGTAATGGAGTACCTGGTTAACAGGCCGTGGCGCGGTAATGTGAGAGAGCTGGAGAACGCCCTGACCAGGGCCGTGATCCTGGCGAAGGGGGATGTAATCCTTAAGGAAAATCTTCCTTTCGAACCTGAAGAGAAACCTGCAGGCGAACCTGGCTTCCAGATGCCGAAGGAGCTGGTGCCGCTCTGGGAGGTAGAAAAGCGATACATTCAGTACGTTCTGGAAGCGACGAAAGGGAGCAAAACAAAAGCCTGCCAGATTCTCGGAATCAGCCGGCCAACGCTCGATAAGAAGATCAAAGATTATAATCTGCGGGTGGAAACCACCGACTGAGAGAGTTTTTTCTACTGTAAATTAATTTACACCCGGGCAAATTTTATTAACCAGGCGGCTGTCCGGCGCGGGTTTTTCCCCTGAAAATCAACCTTTTTTCTGGCACAAAACCTGCTTATCGATGGAGAGGGTTATTCTATGATGCCAGAAAAGAGAATCGTTATTGTCGATGATGATGAATTTATAAGGAAGACTTTTTTCCTTTTGCTTTCAAAAAAATACAAAGTGGATTTAGCCAGCGACGGCCAGGAAGCTCTGGCCAGGTTTGAAAAGGCTCCGATTGACCTGATCATTGCCGACCTGCGTCTTCCCAGGAAAAACGGCCTTCAGATGCTGGCTGATTTCCGCCGGTCCGGTTATAAGGGAAAAATTATTTTAATTTCCGCCTGGGCTGAACAGGTTTCCAGGGAAGAGCTGGAAGGGCTCGGAGTCGACCGGATTTTTTTAAAACCGCTCGACCTGAACTCTCTTAATGAGACGATAGACGCGCTTCTCGGAGATTGAGAGAAGACTGAAAACCGGGCGCACCCATTAAAGGATCAGTAAAATATCGAAGCCGGGTACAGGAGCCCGGTCTCCAGAAACTGAAAACGGCAGGCGGCTGGTTAATTTTTTCTTCTAAAAATGATAAACTTCAGGCATGAAAGCGGCATCAGAATGCTATCTCTGTCTGTTAAGTCAGGTTCTCCGGACAGCCGGGGTTTGCGGCCTGGAGGAGTCAAAGGCGGCCGAACTTATGAGAGCAGCCTGCGGCTTTCTGGCTCAGACTGATTTTGACCGGACTCCACCGGAGATTTCTGAAGACCTTTACCGGCTGATAGCCAGTTTGACCGGTTATTCTGACCCCTATGAAAAGCTGAAAATAACTCATATTGGGCGAGCCCTGGAGCTTTATCCCCGCCTGAAAACCCAGGTTGAATCGGCCGCTGACCCCATCCGGCGGGCGCTGGAATTGTCGCTGGCCGGAAATGTCATCGATTTCGGGGCAAATTCCTGTGCAGACTGCTTCGGGGAAGAAGATTTTCTCAAGGCTTCCTCCCTGGCTATAGACCACTATGATCTCCTGCGAAAAGACCTGGATAAAGCTGAGAAGATCTTAATATTAGGAGATAATGCCGGGGAAACCGTTTTTGATCGTCTGTTTATCGAAGCGATTGGAAAGCCTGTTATCTATGCCGTGAGAGAAAAGCCGATAATCAACGATGCCACCCTGAAGGAAGCCAGACTCTCCATGCTCGGCGAGGTGGCTGAAATCATTTCCAGCGGGTCCACCGCTCCCGGAACCGTGCTGGAAAAATCTTCTCCGGAGTTTCAAAAACTTTTGAAAGAGGCGGACCTTATCATCAGCAAGGGGCAGGGGAATTTCGAATGTCTGGAGCAGGTTCCCGGTCCGTTTTACTTTCTGCTGAAGGCAAAATGCCAGGTGGTTTCCCGGTATCTTCAGGTCCCTCAGGGGAGCCTGATTCTTATGAGGTCGAGAAACTACCGGGAAAAGGTTTCCCTTTAAGGTGTTTCAAGCATAAATTTTCCTGTCTGCTGATTACCACAAAGGGACATACGGCTGGAATTTCTGCGTCCGGTAAAAGGTCCTCTGTAAAAGATTTTTACAGATATATTAAATTTTTTGTAAAAATTCGCTCAATCCGGGGTATCTTTTCCCCTGAAACGATCTGGCACGAAATTTGCTATTTAAAAGGTGGTGGATGAAATGGAAAGCAGAGTCAGGAGCGCAGAAATTAAGCACGAACACATCCCTTATATATATGCTGGTCCGGGGAGGGAGACATTGAGATTTAATAAGAGAGAATTTAAGCCAGTTTCTCCCTCCCTCTTTGCCTACAGGATGGGCGATGAGCGCACCCATCAATTAATAAATGCCTCCTTTTTGCCCTTCTTTGCCCTTCTTTCCATTCCCCCTTCCTTCAATTAACTTAGAGGGGTGCACGGCGGCACCCCTCTTTTTTTTATTTCTTAAAAGGGCGAGGAAAACTTTCCCTATCCGCATGGAAGGGAAGGGGAATCCCTCACAGTTTCTTTTTCAATAATTCCATAATCCCATCCACCACCTGATTCCTGTTTAGCTCGTTAATTTCAAAAAGCTTTATACCTGATGAACTTTTTACCCGTTCGATGAAGGGAGTTCCATGAAGGGCCACAGTGGCCAGAAAAAGCCGGGAATCGCTCAGAAGAGTCAACACTGTTTCCCTGAATTTTGCTGAGAGGCATTCCATTTTGCCGATTTCATCCACTATCACCAGTCGGATGGATGGAGAGAGCAGGTTCAACCTTTCCAGGAAATTCTCGAAGGCGGCCAGGTCGACCCGGTATTTGCCCACACGATGGGGTGTCTTCAGGTTTACGTGACTTAAAATCGCCTGCTGCCCGTCCAGACTTAACAACTGAAAACCCTGTCTTATTCCTTTTTCTCTTATTTCTCTGGTAATGAACCCGCCGATATCCTCTCTGGGGCCCAGCTGTTTGATTATTTTTTCCACCAGAGTGGTCTTGCCCGAGCCGGGAAGACCGGTAATGAGTATTTTCAGGTTTTTCGCCACCATTTCCTCTTAAAAATTCTCCACTCTGTGGCTATTTAAGAATATCCGGCCACGGCTGTCAAAACAAGCCTCAGCTGCCGGGCCTTTTAGGTTTTTTTCCGGGTTAAACTCTGGCCGGTTTATTTTGTTGTCACCGGCGGGCATTTTTATTAAACTCATAAAGTTGAAAATTTTCTAAGGGAGATGGTCGTGAGAAAAAAACTGGTATTCACGTTGTTTCTGACTCTGTTTATTTCGAATATTCCCCTTCGCTCCGCGGACCTTCCGGGCTATTCTCCATCCGAGTTTGAAAGGCGCCGACTGGCCCTGATGGAGGCTGTGGGTCAGGGGATAATCGTTCTTTTTGCCGCTCCCGGAAACAGCGGGGCGGCCCATTTCCGTCAGGACAACGATTTCTTTTATTTCACCGGATGTGAGGACGCCGGCGCCATTTTGGTCATGATTCCCGAAAGCCGGAGCAGTTTTCTTTTCGTCCCGCAGAAAACCGAAGGGGAAAAGAGGATGGAAGGCGGAAACAGTCTGGACGACCCGAAAGCCGGAGAAAGGCTCGGGATGAGGGCGGTCTATCCGGTAAGCTATTTTGATGAATTCCTTTCCAGAATCTCGGCCCGCCAGAAACCGGTACTCTATCTCCGGCTGTCGCCGGAAGACACTGTCTCGGAAGCGCGCTCGGAAAGAGCTCTTTTTCTGGCGCGCCAGCACCGAAATCCCTACAACACGCTGATAAGTCTCAATCAATTCCGGGCAGAAAAGTTCCGTCTGATGTACCCGGCGCTCGAACTTAAAGATGTAACTCCATACATAGATGCTCTCCGGATGATCAAGTCCCCTGAGGAAATAGCCATATTGAGGTTGAACGCCAGAATATCGGCGGAAGCGGTGAAAAAGGCCATGCTGACCTCCAGGCCCGGGGCGATGGAGTACGAGCTTGAAGCGGCGGCGGTTGAAGTTCTGCTAAAAAACGGTTGCCGCGGTCCAGCCTACCCGCCGATAGTCGGCTCCGGTCCGAATACCTGTATTCTTCATTACGATAAGAATAACCGTCAGATGCAGGCTGGCGAACTCGTGCTTATGGACTTTGGTGGGGATCTTAATTATTTAACCATGGATATTACCAGAACCTGGCCGGTAAGCGGTAAATTTACTGAAGAGCAGAAAAAGATTTACCGGGTGGTGCTGGAGGTGCAGAAAGCCTGCCTGGAGGCACTTAGACCCGGAGTTACCTCCCGTGAGGTCCAGGCCTATGTGGAGAAAAAGATGAAGGAGAAGGGGATAGACCCGCTCGGTCTCAGGGGCGGACTCGGTCATCTGGTCGGAATGTCCGTTCACGACGTTCAGAGTCCGGACCTGGTGCTGAAGGAAGGAATGGTCATGGCCATCGAACCCGGCCTGTATTATCCTGAAAAAAACCTGGGGATCCGGATTGAAGATACCGTGCTCATCACCAGGGACGGTTGCGAGATTCTGACCTCGGGAGTCCCGAAAGAAATCGAGGAAATAGAAGCCCTGCTGGCCCGGAGGAAATTTTAGCTTCCGGTTAAAGCGAAACAGTCGAAGAGGAGACCGTAGAGACGATGGAATTGATTCCTGTGATTTCCGCCGTCGCTTATTTTCTTTATCTTGCGGCGGAAGCTGTGCCTTTCCGTCAAAAACTTAAATTGGTGAACAGAAGAATAGCAGTCAGCGGGATAAGGGGAAAATCGAGCGTTACCAGGTTAATTGCCGGCGGGTTGAAAGGCGCTGGCTTCAGAGTTCTGGCCAAAACCACCGGTTCGCGCCCGATGCTGATTTATCCGGATGGTCGGGAGGCGGTCATTCGCCGGAGCGGAAGGCCTGGCATTCTCGAGCAGAAAAAGTTGATGGCTGAAGCCGCTCGGGAAAAGGTCGATTTTTTAGTGAGCGAGTTGATGAGCATTCAACCGGAGTGTTTGCGCGCGGAGCTCCGGTATCTGGTAAAACCGGAAATCCTGGTTCTGACCAATTTCCGGGTTGATCATGTTGAATATCTCGGAGAAGACAGGGAAAGTATCGCCCGGGCGATACTCGGTGTTGTCCCCTCTGGAACCCTGGTGTTTCTGCCTGAGGAAGAATGGAAGCCCTGGATGACGGATTTTTCCAGGAAAAGAAGTTTCGAACTGAGAATCGTTTCCGGCAATCGAGAAACAGCCAGGTTCTGCGAGATGTTGAATTATCCTGAATTTGAGCCTAACGCCAGACTGGCGCTTTCGGTCCTGAGGCATTTCGGGATATCCGAAGATCAGGTTATTTCCGGATGGTCCGCTCTTAATCCTGATTACGGGAGGATGAGGGTCTGGAAAATAGAAAACCGGAATGGAAGCCATTTTTACTTTATAAGCCTGTTTGCTGCGAACGACCCTGAATCCAGCCGGCTGGCCATCGAGTCACTGACCGCCAGGGCAGGCTGGCCGAAAAAAAGAATGCTCGGACTGATAAGTCTCCGGGGTGATCGGGGTGACAGAACCTGGCAGTGGGCTGAGTTTCTTAATTCAGGTCAGGCTGATTTCCTCGAGGGTCTGATGGTGACCGGTGCGGGTACCCGGGCATTTCTCAGGAAATTGAAAGGACGCTTTTTGCGTTCTGACCGTCCCTTTTTTGTTTTGAAGGGGAAATCCCCGGAAGAAGATATGGAGGAAATTAAAAGGATAGTTTCGGGATTTCAGGGAACCGGTAAAATCTCCGGTGAGAGCTGGCTGGTTTTTGCCCTGGGAAATATCGGCGGGTCCGGCGAGAGATTGATAGATTATCTGGAAAGGACTAACCATGACCTCAGAATATAGTTCGCTATTTTTCGGACTGGTGGCGGCGCTGATATTCGCCGAAGTTACCGGCATCTCGCCCGGCGGGTTGATTGTTCCCGGATATTTTGCCATTTACCTTGACCAGCCCGGGCGTCCGCTGATTACTCTGGCCGCAGCTTTTCTGACTCTTGGAGTTTATAAGCTGGCTTCTAATTATTTTATTCTTTTCGGCCGGCGCCGGTTTGTTTTTATGATACTTACGGGCGTGCTTCTGGCTCAGGGCTGGAACTGGCTGCTGCCCGGGTTGATGGAGGAACCTCTTTCGCTCAAAGTGATCGGCTGGGTCGTGCCGGGACTTCTGGCTTCAAACCTGGAACGGCAGAAAATCCTGCCGACGCTGGCGGCGCTGGTGTTTGTCTCCGTCTTAACTTTTCTGACAGTCAGGCTGGTTTTCTGATGAACAGCGACTGGAATTTCAGGCTGATCGGACTGGCCATTATAAGCCTCATTTTTCTGGGCCTGTATGCCGTGTTTGGGCGGGATGGCTGGAAATCACTGCAGCCTGGAGCTACAGAACTCACGGCTGCGAGACTGATGGCTGAAGCCATAGAAGCTGTTCGCAGCTGTCAGAAAAGTAGCGGAATAGCTCCGGAAGACAACAGGTTTGACATCAACCGCACCGGCCTGATCGGTCTGGAACACAGCCCGCTGACTACCACTGTTGGTAACCTCGAAGCCAAGAGAACGACCTGCAATCCGGCCATGGCTTCGCTGCTGGTTTACCTTTTGAAGGAAGCCGGTGTCAGACGGGGAGAGATGGTGGCTCTCGGCGCTTCGGCTTCTTTTCCGGCGCTCATCTGTGCGGCCTATTCCGCTGCCCGGGCGCTCGACCTCGAGCTTCTGGCGATAATTTCTGTCGGGGCTTCGCAATGGGGGGCCAACAATCCGGAATTTTCCTGGCTCGATATGGAGGATTGTTTGCGCCGGGCCGGGTTTTCCCGGCAGAGACTTCTGGCTGTGGCCTGGGGAGGAGAGGATGATTCAGGCAGAGAATATCCTGATGAATTAAAAGAGCGGTTGGTTAAAAAAGCTTCACAGCTCGGACTTTCTTTTCTTCCCGGGGGAAGTCTGGAAGAAAGGGTGAGAGCTCATCTTGATTTATTTCAGAGAGCGGCCGGCCGGCGCAGGATTAAGGCTTTCATAAACATCGGAGGCAGTTCGGTTAATCTCGGGTCGGATTCTTCTATTTTGAAGCTCGAGCCGGGGCTCGGCCGGGTGAAACACATCCCGCCTGCCGGAAGAAGAGGGCTGATTCAGGAAATGGCCGCACGTGGTGTGCCGGTTATTCATCTTTTGAACATCCGCCGCCTGGCGGAAACTTACGGGCTTCCCTGGGATCCCCGGCCTCTTAATCCAGCCAGCATTCCGGCCTTAAAAGTGGCAGGTTTACCGCCCAGGAGCAAACGGTTGATCCTGTTCGCGGGTTACCTGACGGCAATTTTTATCTGGTTGATTCTTGCAGGGATTATTCGTAAAAAACACGGTCGACGGGCGCTTCGGACGGATTCTTAAGGTAGAAACCGGTGCCCTTCTCAATGACCTCGGAATACCGGGGAACTCCGGTCATGACGATCGGTTTTTCCGGGTGGAGTTCGGTCCACACTCTCAGTATCTGAATTATAGAAGAAAGATGACGGCCGACCCTGACGTCAATCGGCCAGCCGTTCTCGTCTATTTTTTCGAACAGAAGGCCGTGCTTTCCGGCCTTCATCACGAATTCATCCCTTCCGCTGAGAAGGAGTTCCTGGTCGGTTTTTCCCCTGGTGGCATCGAGAAACGGTTCCGGAGTTTCCAGAAGCAGAGGAATTGCCTGTGTATGATCTCCTATTTCCCGGTGGGAGAGTCCTCGAAGAGCAACCGGCGAATATTCAACACCGATCTGGAAGCCCTCTTCTGCGCTTATCATCATCGAAGCCAGAGCCGCTATATCCTCCCCTTTCTGATGAGCCACTATGGTGGAGATCACCGGATATTGAAGTTCAGCCTCATGCAGGTCGATCACCAGGTCGATATTCTCTTCGATTATCATCCTGGTCATGGCGTGGCAGGTTCTCTCGGTCATCGTGCCGTTCGCCCGCCCCGGCCAGGTGCGGTTCTGATTGCGGATGTCCATGTAGGCCAGTTGCTGGCGTGAAGGGTAGTGGATGTAAACTTCGGGGTCCGGCCACTGGTCAAGCGGATTTGACCAGCGATCCCCCTGGCGGAATTTCCTCTCTCCCCAGGATGTTTTTATCGAATAATCAGGCGGGTAGGCACCGCCGGGTCGGGTGGATGTGGAGGCGCTCGGATTGGCGGTGAGGATGACGAACACCCGGCCGGCGTTCACCACGGCGTTTTCGACGACAATCCAGGCAGCCAGACGGCCGGCTGGTTCTTCCGGATGCGACCCTCCGAGGATCAGGACAGAACCCTGACCTGAACCTCCGTTTCCGAGCAGATAAACGCTGGCATCATTTATGCTGCCTTTAATTCCGGGAAAGTAGTGGCTGAGTTTTCTTACTTCGAGGACACCCGGACCGGCCACCACCGGTTCTTTCAGGTGGCGGCTGCGGTAAAAACTGAGTCCGGAAAAGATAAACAGCAGCAGGAAAAGAGCTGTAAAAATAATTTTTCTCAACATATATCTTTCAGGCATTTCTTCCTCACTTCAGACGAAACAATCTCAGCAGAAAAGGCAGAAGAGCCAGCAGATACAGAACCTCAGTCTGCCAGTTTTTTGAACGGCGAAAATTCCAGATGAAGCACAGAGCGAAATATCCTACCATGAAATAATAGAGGACAGTAATTATCGTCGCCATCAGGTCCCTCTAAAACACTGTAAGAAAAGAAAGTTTTTTACTGAAAATCACCATCAGGGTGCCGATGATGGCAATTATAATTGCCGGAACCAGACACATCTTCAGGAAGCGTGAATAGCGCTCGCGGACCCCTACCGTGGTCATGGTCAACCGCCCGATGATGGCTGTCGGCGGGAGAGCGTCGCCCAGAGGCCAGATGAGACTCATTCCCGCCAGGGCTATCACCGGGTCAAGCCCCCGGGTGTTAAATAGCAGAACCAGCGGGACCCCGAGTACTGGAGCCGCTCCCCACATCAAAACCGCTTCTGAGAGAGGAAGCGTAAGAAAAAGCGATGCAATAACCGCGGCTGCCGGAAGAGTGACCACCGAGACGGCGATCAAACCCCTTACCCCGGTCAGGGTCATAATCTGAACCAGAATTCCCACACAGGTCAGAGTCCCCACCAGCGGCAGCAGTTGTTCGACGGTTTCCAGAGAAGTTTTCCACAGGTTAATTTTTACCGGTGAACATAGAATGGCCGCGGCGGCGCTCAGGGCGAAAATAAGCGGCAGTCCGAGTATCGGGAAGTGAAAGGGAAAAATTCTGCCAGCCAGCAAAAGAGCGAGAAAAACCAGAAAGGGCAAACCCAGCCGCCACCAGTTCATCCGCTCCGGCGGGACCGGCAGCTCTTCCAGAGCCTTTTCCAGGTTTACAGGTTGAGCTTTTCGCCCGAGGATGAAAATGGTGAGCAGAGATCCAACCACACAGGGGATAAGAAGCGGCAGGAAGAAGCCGACATAGGGCATGTTGATTCCGGCGGCGGTCAGCATCGCCCAGAGACTTACCGGCGGAGCGGCCGCGCTGAGGCCGGCAATTATGAATATTATGGCTGCCACCCTGACCTCGTTCAAACCCATGTATTTAAGCACAACGGCCACAAGAGAACCGGTAATCAGGACGGTAACGCTGCCGGCTCCGGTGAGGGCTCCAGGGATGAGAAGCAGAACCGCCAGCAGAAGAAAAAGCAGCCCCCGGCGGCCATGAAAATTTTTCAGGATGGTCCTGACGGCAAAACTGACACCACCAGCTTCTTTAATCACGTTCATGAAGAGGGTAGCTGTCAGGAAGATAAGACAGATGTCGAGGTAGGTGATGGCGCCTTCAGCCAGATGTCTTGCGGGGATTCCGTAACCGCCGGCAAGTGCTCCACCAGCGGCCGCTAAGAAAAGCGATAGCTCGGTCGATACCCGCAGCAGTTTCGCCGTCACATAGACAGCGATCATGGCAGAAAGTATAAGAAGAGTGCTTGAAGTGGCCGACACCTGCTAATTTCTCCTCGCTGTTTCGATGTTATTTAACCCGGTCAACGATGATTCTGGAAATGGCATGATAGCTCTGCAGAGTTTTTCTGTTCTGGAAAACGGTTCTTTCGACAATCAAAGTGCCCAGCGCGTAGTCGTCGAATCGGTAAACGCCGACATCGGTGGGATTGCCGGTAATGGTAACCAGTTCCCTGGCTCCGTGGGTGACGCGGGGCAGGTGCAACTGGTCGAGCACCAGGTTGAGAGATTCAGGGTCTTCTATGGTGAACGTCTGTCCGCCTGGATCCATGACCACTTTAAGTTCGGGAGGTGGAGGCGGAGGTGATGTTGGGTCGAGCTGATCGCCAAGAATAAAATTGTAAATTATTCGGCGCGAATAAAGCCCCTCTGTTTCGGTAACTGTGTGCTGAAACTGCGGCATTTTAGGCGGAAACAGGTCGTTCTTGATCGCTTTGAAGCTGAGCATGGTAAGTTTTGTGTTGTGGAGATAACCCAGGATGATGCCTAAAATAACTATGGCCACAATCGTCCTGACAAGGCTCTCGGTATGCCCCCTGAACAGAATGTATATCAGCCAGATAACACAGATGGCCAGCAGGGCGGTCACGACGTTGATGGCAGTTGAGGTGTCGATCATTTTTATCCCTCTTTTCAGTCCGATTTTATCAAAAGGCCGAAAAAATTAACAGACGGAATCTGACTGGCAAACTTTTTCTTTACAAAATCTTTTTACAGGATGTAATATCGATATCTTATAAAATTCAAGGAGTGAGCGATGATAAGAAAATTAAAAACCATCTGTTTGCTGGTTCTTGTGTTTCTGGCCACCATGGCGCTGGCTCAGCCGCAGGAGAAACTGCCGCGCACGCTTCTGCCGCTTTCGCTTCTTCAGGAAATCATAAATGAAGCTAACGGCGAGCTGGCGCTGCAGAATGAAATTTTTTTGACTGGAGTTAACCGCAATCGCCGGGCGGAAGAATATTCCAGCGGTTATTATGAAACCGCTTTCATCCTGGAAAAGCTTAAGGAATACGGATTCGATGAGGCACAGATTATACAGCTGCCCGTCCGCAGCCAGACCACCTGGGACGCGGAAGAGGCTGAACTCTGGATGGTTGAACCGGTGAAGAAGAAAATCGCCGACCTCAAGGAAATACCTGCGGTTCTCTGTTCTGGAAGCTCCTCCGCTGAGGTGACAGCGGAACTGGTTGATGTCGGTCCGGGCTATCTGGAAGATTTCTATAAAAATAAAGATGTTAAGGGAAAAATCGTGCTGGTCTACGGTCCCCCGGAAAGAGCCAGAAGGCTGGCTGTGGAAAGATACGGAGCGGTTGGCCTCGTTGGCTGTTCTTCCAGCCATCCGGAGTTTGACCGCGACCAGATCGGCTGGAACTCCATCAGGCCGGGAACTGGCGAGAAACCCACTTTTGCCTTCATGGTATCCGAGAGAACTTATTTCGAACTTAAAATGGCGCTCGAAAGGAAAATAAAAATTGTACTGAAGGCCATGGTCAAAACTCAACAGGTGCCTTACAGGGAAGAAATGGCCGTCGGGCTGATAAAGGGCGCGGAAAGGCCGGAGGAGGAACTCGTCCTGACCGCCCATCTTTTTGAAGGCTTCGCCAAACAGGGCGCCAACGATGACGCTTCCGGCTGTGTGGCCATTCTCGAAGCCGGCCGGGTGATCAAAAAAATGATAGCCGAAGGTAAAATCCCGCCGATCAAAAGGTCAATCCGTTTTCTCTTTGTGCCGGAAATTTCCGGGACCAGAGCTTATATCCAGAAATATCCGGAAATTGCCCGAAGGTTTTTTGCCAACATCAATGAGGATATGGTGGGCGAAGCCCTGGTGAAAAACCTGAGCGCCTTTCGACTCGAGACCACTCCTTATTCGCTTCCAACCTATCTGAACGACGTTGTGGCCTCTTTTGTCGAATGGATGGGCGCCAGCCAGAGAATTTCCCAGGATTCCGGCTGGTCAGAATACGCGGTGCTGTCGCCCGCGGGAAGCAGGGACCCATTCTATTATTCGATAGATCGCTTTTCCGGCGGAAGCGACCATATTGTGTTTATAGACGGCTCGGTGAAAGTGCCGGCGGTGATGTTTATCTGCTGGCCGGATATGTGGTATCACACCAGCGGCGACCTGCCAGACAAATCGGATTCAACCCAGCTGAAAAGGGTGGTTACGCTGACGGTGGCTTCAGCTCTGTTTCTAGCTAACGCCGGACCTGAAGAAGCCCGTGAAATCCTGAATGAGGTGAGTTCCAGAGCTTTCTGGCGTCTGGGGCAGGAAAAAGGCCGGGCGGCGGAAATGATCCTGAAGGCAGACCGGAACAGTCTGCACACGGCGAGGAAAGAAGCGGGCAACATTATCGAACAGGCCATTCTCAGAGAACAGGAAGCTCTGAAATCAGCCAGCTTTTTTGCCGGAAATGACCGGGAGTTTTCAGAGATGCTTCAGGCCAAACTGAAGAGTCTGGAAACGCTCAGAATTGCCTGGAAAAATGAACTGGAGGTTCTTTATAAGCAGGGCTGCCGGCGTTACGGAATAAAGCCGGAAAAACCGGGGCTGACGCCGGATGAGGCGAGACTCAGCCAGGTGATCCCGGTGAGAAAACCCGCTGCTGAAGTGGACCCCTGGGCGGTAATGATCAAGCTGAGGGAAATGAACCTTCAGGTTTCCCCGCTGATTTTCCGGGCAGAGTTTGAGCTGCGCAATTTTATTGACGGGAAAAAATCCATACTTGATATTCGTAATGCCGCTTCGGCTGAGTACGAACCGCTTCCCTTGCTGGATTTGGAGAAGTATTTCCTGGCACTTGAAAAAGCCGGGCTGGTTGAACTGAGGAAAAAGTAGTTTCTGAACCCGGGCTGTTTATTTTCCGAAAATTTTGCTCAGTTCATTCACCAGGTCGATGTTTTTTTCGACCTCAATCAGCGGGATGTTCCGATTTCTGGAGATGGTGGTAAAACGGCCGTCGGCGTTGCCTTCTCTGTTAACAAGGAGAATGTCCGACTGAGGGGCCACGGCGTCGATGTTCTGCTCGTCAGTGGTGTCCCCGGCTGCCGCTCCCTGGGCTCTCCTTTTCATGCCCTCAACGTGAGCTCCGATGATGATCAGTCCCTGTTTTCTGGCTTCCTGGATGAGCGCGTTTATTCTTTTAATTTCATCGTCGATCGAGATCCCGGCCGCGCCCATGCCTTTCAGGCTGGCTCCCATGACTATGATAACCGTTCCGTAAGGCTGTCCCGATTCCTTTTTCTTCTGCAGCATGGAGGCGGTGGCCAGGGGCTCCAGGTCAAACGGGATGTTCAGCCGCTGGAGCACCACCTTGATGATGGCCGGTCCCGGGCTCTGACCGCAGGAAGTCAGAAGAACCGGCGGACTCGCTGTCTTCGTCTGCGCCAGAAGGTTGAAGGAAATGAAGATGGTCAGCACAAACACTATCGCTTTTAATTTTTTCATCAGGTCACTCCTTTCCTGTCTGTTTTTCAACCTGTTGAAAGTTTAAGGCTTCTCCCGGCTTAAATCAACCCGGCATTCGGCCATGATCAACCAGCTTTAAAAAATCGACCGAAAGACAAAAATTTTTTTCGCCCGGCTTAAGCAGGTGAGCGCAATCTTATTCTTTTTCTTCCAGCAGCTGCCGGAGTTTCTGAGCGTTGAACACCGCGTGCGCCTGATAATCGTTGTTAAAATAGACAAAAACTTCTTCCGCTCCGCAGTTCCTGATGACTTCAGCCCATTTTTTCAGTTCTTCATCTGAATATCTGTAACGGTAACCACCGGTTAAACCATGGAAGCGAAAATAGGCTGTTCTGGCTGTAACCACCGCATCCGGGGGGACCCGGCTGGAAGAAACCACACAGAATATAACTCCTGAGCGCGCCATTAACTCATAGACTTCAGGGTGATACCAGCCCGGATGCCTGAATTCGATCACATGTCTGAAGCCCGGCGGGAGATTTCTGATAAACGAATCCAGGAGCGCGATGTCTTTCCCGAGCGATGGTGGAAGCTGGTAAAGAAGACAGCCCGTTTTTCCCCGGAGCTGGCGGGCCAGAAATGCTAAATGTTCCAGGTCATGTTCGACCTTCTGCAGTTTTTTCAGGTGGGTGATCTGACGGCTGGCTTTCAGAGTAAAGATGAATTCTGCCGGCGTTCTGGCGGCCCAGCCGTGCAGGGTTTCCGGCTTTGGCGAGCGGTAGAAGGTCATGTTGATTTCCACCGTGTTGAAATGACCGGCGTAAAATTCCAGCCACTCGGAGGGTTTTAGTTCCGGCGGATAGAATCTGTTACGCCAGCCCGGGTAGCTCCAGCCTGAAGTTCCGATGTACAGTTTCATCTCAGTATCAATTTATGGGGTTACATTTATTAGCTTATCCGGCTATCTGTAAGAAATCAACTGAATTAGCGGCCGCCTGTTTTTGACACCGCGGCTGGTTTATGATAAATTTACGGCTTAAATTTTGTGGGGTGCGAGATAAACAAAAAAAATAAGAATATTATTCCACTCGTGTTTTATCCAGGAGGATGGTGATGCTAAACAATGTTTTCTGGCTGGCGCCAGCAGCTTCAATTCTGGCTCTGTTTTTTGCCTGGCTGTTTTACAGCCAGATGAAGAAAAAGAGCGAAGGCACCGAAGAGATGGCCAGAATCGCTTCCTACGTGAGGAAGGGGGCGATGGCCTATCTCAAGCAGCAGTACAAGGTGGTAGCCATTGTGTTTGTCTGCCTTATCGTGCTGCTGGCATTTATGGCCTTCGTGCTTAAGGTGCAGAACAGATGGGTTCCTGTGGCCTTCCTGACCGGCGGATTTTTCTCCGGTCTCGCTGGCTTTTTCGGTATGAAGACAGCCACCTACGCTTCTTCCCGCACAGCCAACGCTGCCCGTAACTCTCTTGACAGCGCGCTGAAGGTGGCCTTTCGCAGCGGCGCAGTCATGGGATTGACCGTGGTCGGGCTGGCCCTGCTTGATATTTCCATCTGGTTTTTGATTTTGAAACATTTCTATCCGCTATCGGATGAACATAATCTGATCATCATCACCACCACCATGCTGACGTTCGGCATGGGAGCTTCCACCCAGGCGCTTTTTGCCAGAGTGGGCGGCGGGATTTTTACCAAGGCGGCCGACGTCGGAGCTGACCTGGTGGGCAAAGTTGAATCGAACATTCCCGAAGACGATCCGCGCAACCCTGCCGTTATCGCTGACAATGTCGGAGATAACGTTGGCGACGTCGCCGGCATGGGGGCTGACCTTTATGAATCCTACGCCGGGTCGATCCTGGCCACTGCGGCTCTGGGCTCCTCTGCTTTTATTGGCCAGGGAGCTCTTCAGCTGAATGCCGTGCTGGCTCCGATGGTTATAGCGGCTATTGGCACCCTGCTATCAATTCTTGGGATTTTCTTTGTAAAGACGAAAGAAGGAGCCACCCAGAAGGATTTAATCAACGCTCTCGGCCGCGGTATTAACGCCAGCTCCGTGTTGATCATAATTTTCTCCTATTTTGTCATCCGTTTACTTGGTTTACCGCAGGGCATCTGGCTGTCCATGGTGGTTGGTCTGCTGGCTGGAATTGTCATCGGCAAATCAACAGAGTATTTTACTTCCCATTCCTTCAAGCCAACCAGAAGAATCGCCCAAAGCGCCACGACCGGAGCGGCTACAGTTATAATTTCAGGTGTCGGTACCGGAATGCTGTCGACAGCCATTCCGGTTCTGGCGGTGGCAGCCGGTACAGTTCTCGCCTATCTTTTTGCCTCTCATTTTGACCTGCTGAACATCGGCCAGGGGCTTTATGGAATAGGTATAGCGGCGGTCGGCATGCTTTCTACTCTCGGCATAACCCTGGCTACTGATGCATACGGCCCGATTGCCGATAACGCCGGCGGAAACGCTCAGATGTCCGGGCTTGAGCCCGAAGTAAGACGCCGGACAGACGCTCTCGATGCCCTTGGAAACACCACGGCGGCTACCGGTAAAGGTTTTGCCATCGGATCGGCTGCCCTGACCGCTCTGGCCCTTCTGGCTTCATACGTGGAAGAGCTGAAGGTGGGTCTTCTGCGTATCGGTCAGACGACACTGAAGATGCTGGACGGCACGGTGGTAGAAACGGCCAGAGCCGGGTTTCTCGATTTCATGAATTATTTCCGGGTGAACCTGATGAACCCGGTAGTTCTGGTCGGTATGTTCATCGGGGCGATGATGGCCTTTGTCTTCTGCGGGTTGACTCTTCAGGCTGTGGGCAAGGCTGCCGGAAAGATGGTTGATGAAGTAAGACGTCAGTTCAAAGAAATTCCTGGAGTCTGGGAAGGAACAGCCGAGCCGGATTATGCTCGCTGCGTTGAAATTTCCACCAGAGGAGCTCAGAAAGCCATGATGGTTCCTTCACTGGCAGCCATCATCGTGCCGGTGGTCACCGGCCTGGTGCTGGGTGTGGCCGGAGTTATGGGCCTGCTGATCGGCGCCACCTCTGCCGGGTTTGTCCTGGCGGTGTTCATGGCCAATGCCGGCGGTGCCTGGGACAACGCGAAAAAATTTATAGAAGAAGGCAATCTCGGCGGCAAGGGTTCCGAGGCTCATAAGGCAGCGGTGGTGGGCGATACGGTTGGCGATCCTTTCAAGGATACTTCCGGACCGAGCCTGAACATCCTGATCAAATTGATGAGCATGGTGTCGATCGTCATGGCCGGTTTGATTGTTGCTTTCTCGCTCATTAAATGAATGGCTGTTTATATATCAGGGAGATGCTACTGAGCGGGAAGTAGAGTTCTGCGGGAAAGATTAGTAAATTAGGCTCTGCTTCTTCCTTCCCGGCGGATGAGAAGAAGCAGAGCTTTTTATTTTCAATGAAGAGCAGGAGGAACGAATGCCGGTTCGGAGCAAAAATAACCTCAGGGGAAAATTTTTATTTCTGGCGGCCGTGGCCACACTAATTTTTATCACAGTCGTCTCCTGTCGATTTAACAATCAACCCGCGGAAATCACGACAGCAGAACTGATGGCGCATATTAGAATTCTGTCCGATGATATTTATGAAGGGCGAGGACTGGGAAGCCGTGGGATAGAACTGGCAGCTCTTTACCAGGAAGATTTTTTCCGTCAGTTTCGACTGCAGCCTTTTTTTGGCGATAGCTACCGTCAGGTTTTTACCGTTGTCGGCGTCCAGCCAGACCTCCAGGCGACGATGGAAATGATTCTTCTCCGGGGGCGGAAAGAAGCTGAGATCATAAAGCCGGCTCTTCTTGAAGATTTTGTTGTCAGAAGCGAAAGGCAGGATTGTCCGGAAGAAGTGGCGGGAGAAATGGTTTACTGCGGGTACCTGATTCAGGCTCCAGAGCGCCAGTGGGATGACCTCAAAGGTTATGATGTCCGCGGTAAAATTCTCCTGGTGGAAATAA
This sequence comes from Candidatus Saccharicenans sp., assembly GCA_049659625.1. GTDB lineage: Bacteria > Acidobacteriota > Aminicenantia > Aminicenantales > Saccharicenantaceae > Saccharicenans. The sequence continues at coordinate 106,563 of JBASPX010000070.1, forward strand.
ACGAGCCAGGAAATTATCCCGGAGGATTATTCGACGGCGAGGATATGACCTACTATGGACGATGGACTTATAAGTTCGAAAAGGCTTCTGAACTCGGAGCTGCCGGCGTTCTGATCATTCATAACGATAAAGGCGCCACCTACGGCTGGAGCGTCGTCCGCAATTCCTGGGCGAAAGAAGCTTTCTTCCTGCCTGAAAAGAAAAGGACCCTCTATTTCCAGGGCTGGATAACGAGTGAGCTGGCCGGCAGAATCTTTTCTGCCTGCGGTCTCGACCGGCAGAAACTTCTGGAGGAGGCGGAAAGCCCTGATTTCACCCCGAAACCTCTCGGCCTTCAGCTTAAAGTCAGACAGAAACCTCACTTCAGAGAGGTGGAAGCGGAGAACGTTGTCGGCTGGCTTCCCAGCCATCGTCCGGAAGCGGCCGGCAAGTATGTGATCATCTCGGCTCATTATGATCATCTGGGAAAGGATACCAACCTGGAAGGGGATCAGATTTACAACGGAGCGGTGGATAATTGTTCGGCCACCGCCTGTCTGCTGGCTCTGGCCGGGTACTATTCTCAGTTCAGAGGAGACCTCCCGGTAAACCTGATTTTTGCCGCGGTGACGGCCGAAGAACAGAATCTTCTCGGCTCGGAGTATCTGGCTGCCCATCTGCCGCTGCCAGATTCTTCTATTTTAGCCAACATTAACTTTGAGATGACCAACGTCTGGGGGGAAACAGAAGATGTTTATGCTATCGGAGCCAGATTCTCGGAGCTTGATGATTACTGCCGCCGGGCGGCTGAAAAGCTTCGCCTTGTATATACTCCCGAGCGAGGCGGCAATTACGGCTTTTTCTTCCGTTCGGACCAGTTAAGTTTCGCCCGCCACGGAATTCCGGCCATCTGGTTGCATGAGGGAGTGGTGGCCAGAGGTCAGGACCCTGACCGTGTTCGGCGATTGTCCGAAGAATATTTGCGGAATCATTATCACCAGGTGACAGACGAGTTCCAGGAGGACTGGGACCTGAGAGGAGCTCTGCAGCTTCTGCGCTGGGCCCGGGAGATTATCGAACTTCTGGGAAAGGCTGAAAAACCGCCCTCTTTCCGGCCGGACAGCGCCTTCCAGAGACCGGCTGGCGGGCAATAATAATTTTTTACTCAAGGTTGAAAAAAGAATTCTTTGTGATAGAATTTTAATCGAATTTGACAATGGATCTTAGAGATACGAATTTCAGCGAATTCCTTAAGCCATCCCAGATAATCTCTGACCTGAAAAGCCGCGACCGGCTGGAAGCTATCGAAGAACTCCTGGACAGTCTGGTCAGGTTGAAGCTGATCAACAATAAAAACCTGACGCTCACCCGGATCATCGACCGGGAAAACCTTGAATCAACCGCTCTCGGACACGGTATTGCCGTGCCTCATGCCCGGGTTGACACTGAAAGTCAGATCGCCGTGGCTGTCGGCCGGTCAGCCGAAGGAATAGATTTCGAAGCTCCGGACGGACAGCCGGTTCACCTGATAATTCTGGTTGTCTGGAATCCGACCATACCCGGTCTTTTCAACCATCTTTTTGCCGGTCTCGCCCGTTTCCTGATCAAGCCAGAAAACAGGGCCAGGTTGCTGAATGCCCGCGATAAGAACGAGCTTTATTCGGTCCTTTCAGAAATACATTTTTCATTCCCCAGAGAAGATAAAATCATCAACCGGGCCAGCCTGCTGAAGAAGCTTCAGGATATAGAAATAAAAATAAGAAAATCACCCAGAGAAAAACTGGAAGAGCTGGTCAAGCACCGGAACCTCATCCGGGAAGAACTCGACCAATCGCTGCTGGCGCGTTTTGACCTGCTGATGGAACGCTACGGATACGCTGTGGCTGAAGTGGTGGAAGGGGTCTGCCAGAGCTGCAACATGAGTGTTTCTACCCAGATGGCTTCAGCCATAGAAGAGAGCAACGATATTTACGTCTGCGAAAACTGCGGTAAGTATCTGGTGGCGGCCAGAAAAGAAAAGGCCGTCAAAGAAAAGGCCGAAAAAGCCGAAAAAGAAAAACCTGCCGGGAAAAAGCCTGCGGTTAAGAAGCAGAAAGAAACTGCTACCAGGAAAAAGCCGTCGAAAAAATAGCCCTCTTTATTTACGTCAGTAGAACCCTTTTTTTTATCGAGCGAGTTCTCGTTTTTCTTTATCTGCTCAGACTGACTGCCGGCAGCTTCACCGGCTGCAGCAGGCGATAGACCGGTAATTCCGACAGCCCTCTCTGCCACTGTCCGGCGATATAGCGGTCGAAATAATTCCAGACGACCAGACCATCGTCACTTTCGGGTTCCAGCAGGTAAGCGGCCAGGTATCCCAGCGGCTGTGAGGTTCTTACCAGCAGGGAGCCGGCGGCAAATTTTCTGATTTCTTTTCTGTATTCACCCTTTATCTGATTCAAACGATGACCCTGAAATGGTCTTTCTGCTGCTTTTAGTTCTTTCGGGATAAAGACTTCCACTTCCAGGCTGACTTCTTCCGTCAGATTTTCAACCAGCAATCCATGAGTGAGCAGCTTTTCTCTTACCTCGGGGTCAGGGACAGTGATCAAATAAGCAAAGGGGTAGGCTACGGTTCTCTTCGGCACATAACTGGCAAAGTAAGGAACAGTCACCGGTTTCAGCCGGTCAGTGGGTTTAAGCTGGGGAAAACCTCCCCCCGGTCTTTCGATGACCTCGAGTTCGTAGGCATTTATGGTTATCGGCTGTGGCAGCGGCTGAAGGTCATACTCCACGGCGAAGGTTCGCCCTGAGGGATTGAGCCCAGCCTGAATCGTTCTGCGGTCAGCTTCTTCTATCATTTTCTGGATTTCTCCCGGCCGGCTGGAAGCGTAATCCAGGATCGCTTTCAGGAAATGAAAACAGCTTTCAACCCTGACCCGATAGTCGGCGTGTACATAATTTTCATCCAGTATGGATATCCGGTTGCGCAGGCCGGTGTAATTGGTAAAGTATCGCGGTTGCGGTTCAAAGGTTATCCACCCTCCGCTCGGGTTGCGCCAGTCGCGGAACATACCGTAAGGAACAGCCAGCGTCCGGTATTTTTCTTTGAGTATTCTGACGATGGCCGGCAGCAGGCTGTCTCTCTGGTAAGACAGCAGTTCGGGGTCGGAATTTGGATTGAGCGGCCAGGAGTAAGTTACGGTTTCCTGATGATAAGCTCCGTCAGTGGTATGGCAATCCACTATTATGGCCGGGTCCCAGAGGTTAAGGACATTCTGAACGACCGCCTTCATCTCAGTGCTTTCCAGCTTGATCGCGTCCCTGTTCAGGTCGAGATTGAGAGCGTTCTGCCGCGTACCGACACCCTGTTCCGGCCCGGGTTGCTGGCGCCGGTTTTCAGGGCTGATTCTCTCGTTGCCGTCGGCATTCAAATTGGGCACGACCAGCAGCACCAGATTGTTAAGGTAGGGATGGGACGGAGTCAACAATACTTCCCGGGCGAGCATCAGGGAAGCTTCTTTGCCTTCGACTTCCCCGGCATGAATGTTAGCCTGAATGTAGACCACTGTTTTTTTCAGGTTTCTGGCTGCCTGAGGCGTGTGAACCGGAGGGTCGCTTATAATGAGCATCGGTATCCTTCTTCCCTCGGCAGTTCTTCCGATGTCCTGGACCACCAGGTTATGGCTTATTTTCTGCAACTCGGAAATGAAAGTCATCACTTCGTGGTAGCGAGAGGTGGAGGTGTAGTTGCTTTTCTCGGCCACCGTTAGAAGGTTTTCCGGAATCACAGGAGCGGTGGACACAGTGGAAGCGGTTGATGGTTTTTTCCGGTTTTCCGGTTTGCTTTTCTGCTGGCCGGCCAGGGCGGTTTGAGTTTCCGGAAGCGCTGCGGTCAGCAAAAAAACCGAGAGAACAGCGATAAGCCGCAGGCTCTGGAAAATTGACCTCTTTTTTGTTCTTGAGTGAGTTTGCCTCATCCTTAAACCTCTATCCTGGAATTAAAACCAGTGTTTTAAAAGTTAAATTGATTAACGATAACCGGTTTTTCCGCAACCTTAATAAGTTTCAACAATCAGAATAAAAAGTTTATTATTATTGCCATTCACGGTCAACAAAAACTTCGGGCGGAAATTACTGCCCGGGAGGTTGATTTACGGACTCTGCTGAAGTCCGGGGAATGTAGTAAAATACTGAAGAGGAATTAACATGGGACTTTTCCCGGTAAGACCTGAGAAAGAAAAAGAACTGCTGGAGAGGATGGCCAGACTGGGCATAAAGGATTCTGACCTGGAAGAAAAGTTCATCCGCTCGCAGGGCAAGGGAGGTCAGAAAGTAAACAAATCGGCCACCTGTGTTTACCTTAAACATCTGCCGACGGGAATTGTGGTTAAATGCCAGCGAGAGCGTTCGCAGGCGCTCAACCGATTTCTGGCCAGAAGAATTCTGGTGGAAAAACTTGAAGCGAAAATTCTCGGGCAGGAAACCGCAGAACGGCAGAGAATAGAAAAAATCAGGCGTCAGAAACGAAAAAGGTCAAAAAGGGCCAGGGAAAAAATGCTGGCTGAGAAAAAACACCGCTCGCTGCTGAAGGAAATGAGAAAGGTTTTTATCGGCGGCGACGATCTGGAGTAGGCTACTCCGAACCCAGAGCCACCAGCGCCTGAAGAAGCAGGTTGGCCGCTTTTTCCAGGTCCTCAGGGTTGATAGCTTCTTCCGGGGAATGGCTCAACCCATCTATCGAAGGGATAAAAATCATCGCTGTCGGGCAGATCGCCGACAATATTTGCGCATCGTGGCCGGCTCCGCTTGGAATCAGACGGTATTCATAACCGAGTGCTGAGCATAATTCTGCCAGGCGGTTGATAAGGTTCCGGTCAAGCTGCACCGGTTCAGTGCTGTCAACCAGCTGACGGTAAAAGGCCAGCCCCCGGGTGGAAGCGATGTCTGCAGCCAGGGCCAGCACTTCTTCCTCCATCGCTCTTAAAGAACCCTCATCAAGACTTCTCATATCCAGCGTGAAATCAGCTTCTCCCGGAATGATGGAAAAAGACCCCGGTTTCAGGATGACCCGCCCGATGGTCAGGGTATTGCCGTAATATTTTCTGGCGACCAGCTGGGTGGCTTTCAGGGTGAAATCGGCCAGGCCGACAAAAGCATCCTGTCGGAGTTCCAGCGGGGTGGTGCCGGCATGTCCCGGTTTTCCCACGAAGGTTGCTTTATAATAACGTTTTCCGGCGATGGAGGTTACCAATCCGATCGGCGCGCCTTCTTCTTCCAAAACCGGGCCCTGTTCTATATGCAGTTCAAGATAAGCCGAGATTTCGGGTCTTTCTGAAGTGGCTTTGAGCAAGGACTCTGTGGAGAGACCGGCCTTTTGCAGGATTTCCTCAAGAGAGTGACCGAACTGCGTTCTGGCGTTTTTCACCACGCCCTCTGCCAGCTGTCCGGTGAAAGCCCGGCTTCCGAGAAAATCGCCGACCAGATTTCCTTCTTCATCGGTGAACGAAACCACCTCCAGCGTCTTTTTAAGGCAGAGACGGTTTTCTTTAATGGTTCTCAGGCATTCCAGGGCGGCCAGAACTCCGACCGCGCCGTCGTAACGACCGCCGTTTACCACAGTATCGAGGTGGGAACCGGCCAGAACCACCTGATCGGTATTGCCAGGAAGCCTTCCGAAAATATTCCCGGCTCCATCCTGGCGAAATGTCAGCCCGGCTTCCTCAATCTTTTGCTTGAACCAGCGCCTGGCTTCGAGGTCAGGCAGGCTGAAAGAAGGACGGGAAATTCCTCCTCTCGGGTCGCGGCCTATCTGACCGAGTTCCTCCAGTTCCTGCATCAATCTGTTAAAGTTTATCTTCAGGCCGTTCATGCTCACCCCCTTATAGATTCCGGAGTTTTTAACTTAATGCATCGTCTGGCTGATTTCCTTTTCTCTGTCAACGCTGCATCGGATATCTGAAAGGCGAAGATTCCTTGCGCCGGAGTTTCCGTCATCTTTCGAGCAGAGCCAGCATTTCTCTTACTGCCTGAGATATGCCCACAATGGCAGCTCTGGCCACGATGGCAAACCCGATGCTCAGCTCGCTTATCTCCCTGATTTCGACAATCGGCTGCACATTGTGATAATCAAGTCCGTGCCCGGCATGGACTTCAAGTCCGAGTTGATGAGCAAAAGCTGCCGCTTGCCTGATTTCTTCCAGGTGCTTTTCTCTTTCCTTTTCTTTTCTAGCCTCGGCATAGCGGCCGGTGTTGATTTCTATCAGGTCAACTCCGACCTGCCGGCAGGCGGCGATCTGCTGCTCGTCCGGGTCGACAAAAATACTCACCCTGATGCCGGCTTTTTTAAGCTTCTGGATGAAATCAGCTAACTGTTTTTCCTGCCCGAGAACCTTCAACCCGCCCTGGGTGGTAACTTCATCCGGACTTTCAGGGACCAGAGAAACCACATCAGGTCGAACTTTTCTGGCAATTTTGAGCATTTCTTCGGTGGCGGCCATTTCTAAGTTGAGTTTCGTCTTTATAGTTTCCCGCAGGAGCCTCAGGTCTCTCTCCTGAATATGGCGCCGGTCGCCCCTCAGGTGGCAGACAATTCCGTGAGCTCCGGCCTGTTCGGCCAGAAGCGCGGCCAGAACCGGTTCTGGTTCGGATGCCTTTCTGGCCTGTCTGATCGTGGCGATATGATCGACATTAACGGCTAATCGCATTATTGCCTCCGTTTGCTGGAATATTTATATAAATAAGACCATTTTCCACAATTATCCATGCCCGCAATGTTTTTCGATGACCGAGGCGATATTTCTGGCTATCTCCGAGATCGTGCGTTCATCCGGGCCTTCGACCATGATTCTGGCCAGCATTTCTGTGCCGGAATATCTGATTTCCAGGCGTCCGTCCTGACCGAGTCTGGCTTTCGCCCTGGCAACTGTCTCTTCATAGCCGGGGATTTCCGAAAGCGGGATTTTTTCCCTTACCGGGACGTTAACCAGGATCTGCGGGAATTCCCGAAAATCCCTGACGAGCTCAGAAAGAAGTTGTCCTTTCTCCAGCATGACTTCGAGCATCTTGAGACAGGTGAGGAGACCGTCTCCGGCCACCGAATGGTCGAGAAAGATGGTATGTCCGGATTGCTCGCCGCCGAGGTTAAAACCTCCACGGAGCATTTCATCCAGAACATGCTTATCGCCAACTTTTGTCCTGACCATCTTGAGACCGTTCTTCTCCAGGGCTTTTTCCAGGCCCATGTTGCTCATGATCGTGGCTACCACTGTGTTCTTCTGGAGAGAATTTTTTTCCTGGAGATAAAGAGCCTGAACAAAAAGAGTGTGGTCGCCGTTTAGAATTCTACCCTGCTCGTCAGACCAGATCGCCCGGTCGGCGTCACCGTCAAAAGCCACTCCCAGGTCAGCTCGGAGGGCTTTTACTGTTTCGGCCATCTTTTCCGGGTGGAGCGAGCCGCAGTTAAGGTTGATGTTTTTCCCGTCCGGTTGATTGTTGAGCACTGTAACCTGAAAACCCTGGCGCGAGAAAAGAAGTGGCGCCAGCTCAGAGCTGGCGCCGTGGGCGCAATCCACCACCAGCTTCAAGCTTCTGCCGGTCCTGATGGAGACAGTCCCGGTTAAAAATTCAAGGTATTTATCCTTCAGCGATTCATCAGGTCTTAGACGAATTTCTCTGGAAGGTCTTTGTTTCCCGCTTTCGTTCAGCAGTTCCTTTTCCAGCTCTTCTTCCCAGTCTTCAGGTATCTTTATTCCCGAGCGGGAAAAAATTTTTATACCGTTATCGTAATAAGGGTTGTGAGAGGCGGAGATAACCACCCCGGCGCCGAATTCCAGAGTTCTGGCTAGATAGGAGATGGCCGGCGTGGTTATTATTCCGGCTGAGACGGCTTCCCCGCTTTCTTCCATGAAGCCTGAAACAAGCGCTTGTTCCAGCCAGATACCGGACTCTCTGGTGTCACGCCCGGTAACGATTCTGACCGGCAGGTGTTGCTGCCGGAGCAGTCTGGCCAGAGCTCTACCCAGGCGGAAAACAGATTCCATGTTCAGCGGGAATTCTCCCGCCCGACCTCTCAGACCGTCGGTGCCGAACAATTCGGGCATAGGCTTGCTTCCTTTTCTCCGTAAAATCGGCCGGCTGGTGGGTTTGCCGGTCCGGTTATGCTAAAAATGGCTCTGTTCCGGTCGCGCATTTTTTGCTGCTTGTTTGCTCTCACTGCCAGAAGAAGATGCGCCCGCTGTTTTTTCTATGACCAGGGTGACTCTGGCTCTCGGGTAGGGTGTCAGCAATCTGAGTTCAGGCCGGGGGAGAATCAGGTCCACTTCGAGGATCGTGCTGGCGGTCAGGGTGGAAAGGTCAATCGGACTGGTTATAACCCTGTCTTTCGGGCGGATTTTGCTCTCAGGACCGGCCACCATCACCCGTGCGGGGTTTACTTCTGTTTTCACCAGCCGGTATCCTTCCGGGACCCGGCCGATGATGGTCGGCACGACCTCCATCTCGAGCTTCTTCGTCCGGTCAAGCTTAACATGAACATAGACCGGGCTGAAGCTGACAATTTCCACTCCGGCTGGCGCCTTGATCATGGTGGAATCTATCAGGTACTCCTGCTGGTAAACGCTGGCCCGGCTCATATCGAGGCGGGCGGTAAAATTTTCCGGTTTTAATTCGTTGATCAATCGTTTTCTGGCCCGGATTTTCAGGTTCAGCGTGGTGTCCGGCGGTTCCAGCACCTCCACCTCGGGCGGAATGTTGACCAGCTCTAAGTTTATCGTCAGGTTCTTTTCAGCAAAAGTCTTTTCTTCCGGAATCAGAATGATCCAGAGAAAGAGCGCCAGAAAAAGGGCCAGGAGTTTGAGTTGCCAGTTTCTCAGTAGCAATTCTTTAATCATGTTTTTTGTTTGATGTTAAGATGTTCTATCAATTTTTCCTTGAGCTCTTCTTTTCCGATAATTTTGTTTATCTGTCCGCGGGAGGCAAGAGAAATTTCACCGGTCTGCTCGGAGACCACGATAACCGCCGCGTCCGTTTGCTGGGCCAGTCCCAGAGCAGCCAGATGTCGTGTCCTGGTGGCAAAATTTTCCCCCAGCGTATGGCTCTGGGGAAGGGGAAGGAGGCAGGCGGCAGCCACTATCTTGTCTCCCCGGATGATCACCGCTCCGTCATGGAGCGGTGATTTAGGGAAGAAAATGCTGACCAGCAGGTCTCTTGATATCACCGCTTCCACCGGGGTGCCGCGCTCGGCGAATGGCGAGAGGTCAATCTCTTTCTCTATGGCAATAAGCGCGCCGATTTTTTTCCGGCCCATATAGTCAACCGCCAGGAGAATTTCATCCAGCTTCTCCCGCAGGGAGTATAACTTCAACGGCCGGCGGAAAGTTCTGGAACCGATGGCTGCAAAAAAACGTCTGAGTTCCGACTGGAAGAGAACGATGATGGCAATGATCAAATAGTTGATGAAAGCTTTGATTATCCGGTTGGAAACGTAAAGCCTGGCCCACTGGGTCAGCAGGAAGAAAAACAGGACGAGCAGGATTCCCCACGTTACCTGGTAAGCCCTGGTGTCTTTTATCAGCAGGAAGATAGAATAAAGGATAAAGGCCAGCAGAAGGATGTCGAGAATATCGGTGAATTGCATATGCTTCAGGATAACCAGCAAATTTTCCACCATCTCAGCCAACCACCCTCTCTTCCTTTACTATAGATTGAGCTACGAGTAAAGCTTTTTTTGTTTCCAGCACGTCGTGGACCCTGATGATCGAGGCTCCCCTGAGCCAGCTCAGAATGACAGCGGCCAGGGTTCCTTCGAGCCTCTGCTCGGGCGGCGCTTCGAGAATAAGACCGATGAACGATTTTCTTGAAGGTCCGATCAGCAACGGCTTCCCCAGGTCCAAGAAATAATCAAGCCGGTTGATAATTTTAAGATTGTGCTCAAGCGTTTTTCCAAAACCAATGCCCGGGTCGAGGATCATCCGGTCTTCGGAAATGCCGGCTTCCAGGGCCACGTTTATTCTTTCTGTAAAAAAATCCTTTATTTCCTTCAGAACATCTTCATAACATGGGTTGAGCTGCATCGTCTCCGGCGTGCCCAGCATGTGCATCAGAACAACCGGCACTTCCGCTTCAGCCACCACTCTGGCCATTTCTGGATCGTGACGCAGAGCGCTGATGTCGTTAATCAGGTCGGCACCCTCGTCCAGAGCGGCCCGGGCCACCTGACTTTTTCTGGTGTCCACCGAGAGGAGCGCTTTTGTTTTTGGTCTCAACTTTTTAACCACGGGAATCACCCGGGCTAATTCCTCTTCCAGCGGGACTCCCTTCGACCCCGGCCGGGTGCTCTCGCCCCCTATGTCGATAATCCTGGCTCCATGTTCAACCATGACCAGCGCTCTTTCGACCGCTATTTCCGGGTCAAGATATCTGCCGCCGTCGGAAAAGGAATCAGGGGTGACATTCAGAATGCCGGCGATCCAGGGTTCCGGTCCGAGAGTCAATTTCTGGTTTCTGACCCTGAGTACATACTTTGATGATTGAGGCTGGGCTTTAGTATTTTCCTTCTCAATCAGTGACATTTCTCCTGTTTTCGGCTGACTGTCAATCGGCCGGTTTGTTCACCGCCAGTTCATCGGGGGTGAGTTCAACCCCGCCTTCCTTTTTAGTCTTTGGCACGCCATCTATTAGCTGATTTATTTCATCCGAACTCAGGATTTCCTTCTCCAGCAGAGCTTCAGCGATTTTCATCAGCTTGTCCCGGTTGTTTTCGATAAGATTTTTTGCTCTTTCATAACAGCGATTGATTATTTTTTTAACCTCGAGGTCGATCAACTCGGCTGTCCGCTCGCTGAAATTCTTGTGGGCAGCCAGCTCCCTTCCGAGAAAGATCAGGTCGTCACGTTCGCCGAAGGAAAGAGGCCCCAGGTCCGACATACCCCACTGACAGACCATTTTGCGGGCGATTTCTGTCGCCCTTTCTATGTCGTTGGCTGCGCCGGTGGTTACTTTTCCCAGAATGAGCTCTTCAGCCACCCGTCCGGCCATCAACACGGTCAGCTGGGCTTCGAGGTAATCTTTCGTGTAGGTATACCGGTCAGAAAGCGGCAGCTGCTGGGTGACCCCCAGGGCCAGCCCGCGGGGAATTATGGTCACCTTGTGAATCGGGTCGGCTTCGGGCAGAAGAGCGGCGATAAGGGCGTGTCCGGCTTCGTGAAAGGCGGTATTTCTTTTATCCTCATCGCTGATGATCATGCTTTTGCGCTCAACTCCCATCAGCACCTTGTCCTTGGCTTCTTCCAGGTCTTTCATCGTGACCTTATCCTGCCCCTTGCGGGCAGCCAGAAGGGCGGCTTCGTTAATCAGATTGGCCAGGTCCGCTCCCGAAAATCCAGGGGTGGAGCGAGCGATTACTTTCAGGTCGACATCCTCGGCCAGAGGCACCCGGCGGGTATGAACCTTGAGGATTTCTTCCCGTCCCTTGACGTCAGGCATCGGCACCACGATTCTCCGGTCAAAACGACCGGGCCTGAGGAGAGCCGTATCGAGAATATCAGGTCTGTTGGTGGCGGCGATGACGATGATACCTTCATTCGAATCAAAGCCATCCATCTCCACCAGCAGCTGGTTGAGAGTCTGCTCTCTCTCGTCATGTCCGCCGCCAAGGCCGGCGCCTCTCTGCCGGCCGACAGCGTCAATTTCGTCTATGAAGATAAGACAGGGAGCATGCTTTTTGGCCTGCTCGAACAGATCTCTGACTCTTGAGGCTCCGACTCCGACAAACATTTCGACAAAGTCAGAGCCGCTGATGGAAAAGAAGGGCACGTTGGCTTCTCCAGCCACCGCTCTGGCCAGCAGGGTTTTGCCGGTCCCTGGAGCTCCTACCAGAAGGACTCCTTTCGGGATGCGTCCGCCGAGCCTTTGAAATTTTCTCGGATCTTTCAGGAATTCGATAATTTCTTGAAGCTCAACCTTTGCTTCATCCACTCCAGCCACGTCGTTGAAAGTGATCTTTTTCTGATGCGGAGTGAAGAGTTTTGCCCGGCTTTTGCCGAAGGAGAGCGCCTTATTGCCGCCGGCCTGCATCTGCCGCATCATCATGAACCAGAAAAAGATCAGCAGCAATATAGGGAACCAGTTCAGGAGAATGGCCAGCCAGGGGCTGCGGGAGGTGTCTTTCACCACTATGTTAACTTCATTTTCTCGCAGGATTTTGATGAGGTCGGCGTACTGGGCCGGGAGTGTGGTTTTGAAGGGTGTTCCATCTTTCAATTTACCTTCGGCCTGGTTTTCCTGAATGACCACTTCCCTGACGTTTTTCTGCTCAACCTGATCCATGAATTCGGAAAAAGTAAGCTGTCTGGCTTTCGGACCGGTGGGAAACAGAGTCCACAATAACACCAGGAGAGCGAGCGAGACCAGCCAGAAGATTAAACTTCTCGACGATCTATTTTTTCTAACCATCTGTTTTCCTCTTTTTTATTGCAACTCATTTTAACATTTTTTGAATCTGTTGTTAATAAGAAAGCCGTCTGGATGGGGCCTTTTAAGGGATGAATGCGGGGTGGGAAGTCTAATCGCGGGGTAGAGGCGACTGAAATACGATTAAAATTGCTGGCTTAAGGCTGGAATTAAAGGAAAACCCTTCCGGCCGGGAAGTCAGGAGTGCGAGGCCAGTGATGAAGCCGGGACGGTTCTGGGTGGAGAAATCAAAGCCGGTATTTCACCCCGAGATATAACCTTTTTTCCAGGGATCTTTCTTCGAAATCATGAATCCGGCCCCATCTTCTGACGGCTTCAAGAGAAGCGGTGATGGAGAAAAACGTTCCGGGGAGACGGTACTCTATGGATGTTCCGTAGTGCCATCTTGAATCAAAAAGAACCGAGTCGTCAGTTACCGGCAGTATGTTTTCATCTCCGGTTTCATTCTGAAAACGGTCAAGGCCCTGGATCGAGCGGTAATAAACATAATTGGAAAAAGCCTGAAAGCGTAGCCGTCCGTACTGTATTTCAGCCAGAGATTCGAAATCGGGACCGAAGGCATAATAATACCCGTAAAATTTCAGGGTCGATTTCATCGAGCGTATGTCATTGTCGGCTGAGTATCCGTTGAGGGGTAGCGAGTTGATCATGCCGAAACTGGGATAAGCTTCGGCTTTTAGCCTCAGCTTAAAGGGGCCTGAGTACCAGGCGGCTTCTATTACCGGGCCGACTAAATGGACAGCTGCCAGTTTGTCGCGAAAGTCTCGTGGAAGTTCAAACCGGAAATCGTCAGGCTTGTTGACCGGTATTTTCCCGGCGTCATAATCAGTTATCGGTCTTTTGACATACAGGAAGAAGGAGGAGCCAAGTCCATAATAAAGGCTGTATCCGTGTCCATCGCTCGAGATGTTCTGTTTGATTCGTCCTAAGGGAACGATTTTCGCCGTCGCGCCGATTTCTTCTCTATTTTTTCCGTGATACATAAAATCAAAATCAAGCTGGCTGTAGAGGGGCTCGGTAAATTTTTCGTCTATGCGACCTGGAAGACCGTAGCCTGCATCTGTGTACAGGCGGGAGTGAAGACTGAAGGCTAAGTTGCCGGTGTTTACCGTGGGATTGGCGGAAACCGGCGAGCGGCGGTAGCCGAGGAACAGGTAAACGTCCTGGGCGCTCAGGTTATAATTATGATGGAAGGCTGATAGAGGCTTTTTTCTGTCCAGCCAGTCGTTGAATTTCAGGTAAGGGTTTAGCCAGGACAGAAAACGACCGACGGCATTTGGGGAGTTGTAGAGGTAACGCCCGAGCTGATACCAGGCTTCTCCCAGGGAGATGCCACCGATGGCCGTCATAATATTATCGTTAATAGAAATTATCTCACGCCATTCCACTATGTATTCCCAGTAGAGCGAACCGCCGATGGAGAAAATCGACGACTGCCATAAGCTCAGGTTGTTAGTCCGGGCAAATTCATAATAGAGCATTCCGGCGAAGGCATGGGTCCAGTTGAGGTAGAAAGCGTTCGAATCAAAACGAAGAGCTTCGGTGGTGAAAAACCGGCGTCTCTGGTCAGCCCAGGTCAGTCGGAACTGCCAGTCTTCGATAAATCTGGAATATCTTATCCAGTATCGTGCCTGGGAGTAGCTCATCAGCACGGCCAGTTCCAGACCGGCTCTTCCCCAGCGGGGACGGATACCTTTCAGGCGGTTGAATTCTGTTACCGGCAGAAGCGGTGAGATGGAATCACCGTGGTTATTCCTTGAAAGGGAGAAAAAAACCGGTGTTTCATCCTGGCCACCGGGCTCAAGGAGAGAATTCATCCGCTTGAAGGAAGCCAGCGAAAGAGAAAAATCGTTCAAAAATTTTTCCGCCACCCGGTGATCATTCTTTTTATCTTCTGGAGAAGCAAAGGCCGGGAGACAGGTGTAAGCTATAAGCAGCAGCCAGCCAGCAGCTTTCTTGAAAACAGGTTTCATCATGTTCTCTCAGAGTTTTTTAATTGCTTGTTTTCCAGAAGGTTAAGAATAGTCCCATCGCTCGGATGTGTCAACAGTCCAGACTGTGCATCAGGGCGTTAGATTTTATCCGGCGGATGCTCCGGTCTTTTCTTTCAATTCATCCAGAAAGGCCACAGCTCTTCTCAGATGGGGAATGACTATAGAGCCTCCGACAATTAAAGCTATGGTGAAAGTCTCGAAGATTTCTTCGCGGCTGGCACCTTTATCCAGAGCCTGAATAATGTGGTAGGAAATGCAGTCGTCACAGCGGAGGACCATCGAGGCGGCCAGACCTATCAACTCTTTGGTTTTTTCGTCCAGAGCGCCGGCTTTGTAAGTCTGTTCGTCAAGGCCAAAAAATCTTTTAATTTCCAGGGTGCCCTCTTCCAGAATTTTTTTGTTCATTTCCTGACGGAAGCGGACAAAATCTTCATATCTGCCCATCTTAACCTCCAGCTCAAATATGCTGGCAGTGCGTTCACAGCCAGTTTCTGAATGCGCTCATTATTTTATACCTTAAATTTTTCAGAAATTGTATACCCTGAATTTTTTTGTGCCTTGAGCCGAAAGCCGGCAATTCTTCAGGTTGAAACTTCCTGCACTCGGTCAGCCGACGGATCAGCCAGAAAACGGTCAGGCCCGGGTTGAATTTGACTCACAGACAGGGGATGAGAATAATAAGGGCTATGGCTCTGCGTTTGAACAGGAAAGGCTGTTTTCAGGAAGTTTTCTGAGCGGGCGATTGATGATAATTTTTCTTCCGGAGCCTGTTTATCGCCCGGTTGAGTATTCTGGGAATGAGGAGTTATGTATGGCCTTAAAGCTGTCGGATATAACCTCCCGTCTGGACAGGCTTTATGAGTTTGACCGGCAGCCGGTTACTCCTGATAAGTTCAAGAAAGGCGCGCTGTTTGCCGGCGTCTTTGCCGGCGAACATGTGGCCGCCACCGAGTTTGTCATCGGGGCATTTTTTGTCCTGCACGGAATCAAAGCCTCTGACCTGATTTTCGGCCTGCTGGTCGGAAATATGCTGGCGGTGTTGAGCTGGGCTTCTATCTGCGCACCGATCGCCGTCGATACCCGGCTGACTCTTTACTGGTATCTGAGAAAAATCGCCGGACCCGGCGTGATGGTCATCTACAACCTGGCCAATGCTTTTCTCTACTGCATCCTGGCCGGCGCGATGATTTCGGTTTCAGCCACAGCCGTCGGGCTTGCTTTCGGGTTGAAGGTCCCGGGCCTCAATGATATCTGGCCGACGGGGGCGCTCTGGGTGGCCGTCTGTCTTGGGCTCGGACTGCTTTTTACTCTGCTGGCGATTCTCGGTTTCGAAAAGCTCAGCCGGTTTGCTGAAGTGGCCTCGCCCTGGATCTTTATGGTTTTTATCGCCGGCGCGCTGGTCACTCTGCCGAAACTGGGAGTGAGGA
Source organism: Candidatus Saccharicenans sp. (assembly GCA_049659625.1). Taxonomy (GTDB): domain Bacteria; phylum Acidobacteriota; class Aminicenantia; order Aminicenantales; family Saccharicenantaceae; genus Saccharicenans. The sequence continues at coordinate 122,413 of JBASPX010000070.1, forward strand.
CTGATTTTTCCAATTTCTGGGAAGTGGCCACGACGAAAATCTGGAACGGAGTGGCGGAGGCGGGTCAGGAGAAATTCGATTTTCTGCATGTGATGTTTTTTGCCTGGTTCTGCAACCTGGCCATGCACATCGGCCTTTCTGATATGGCTCTTTTCCGCTATGCCAGAAAATGGACTTACGGTTTTTATTCAGCCTTCGGCATGTATTCAGGACACTTCCTGGCCTGGATCTGTTCGGGCATCATGGTGGCAGCTATCGGCCGGGAGATGCATCCGGGTAAAATGGCCTTTGATGCCCTCGGGCTGGCCGGAGCCGCAGCTGTGATGCTGGCTGGCTGGACGACAGCCAACCCGACGCTGTACCGGGCGGGACTGGCTCTTCAGACGGTTACCGGCTGGCCGCGCTGGAAAATAACTCTGAGCGCCGGCCTGGTGACCTCGATTCTATCCTGCTTCCCAATCTTTTTCATGAAGCTTCTCGATTATGTGGCGATTTACGGACTGGTGCTTATGCCGGTGGGGGCGGTGGTTTTTGCCGAGCACTGGCTCTTTCCCCGGCTGGGAATTCCCCGCTATATGGCGGAGAGGCGAAAAAAGGTTTTTAACTGGAAGGTTCTGCTGGTCTGGGCCGGCAGCCTGATTTTTGCTTTTCTCCTTCCTATCCATCTTTATTTTCGCTGGTTGCCGGGTTATTTGTTTGCGCTGGCTTTTTATGTACTGTTGAACCTTCCAGAGAGAAGGTCAACCGACGCAGAGGAAAGAACAGATGTTAATTAAATTTTCAAGAATATTTTCTGTGGCTGCTTTAGTAGCCTGCCTGGCTCTGTCCTGGTGGCATTTTAAGGGAGAAGTCGAGACGACTTCTTTTAAGCAATGGTTTCTGGTGCTGAGCATCGTTTATTTCGCGGCCGCCGTTTTCTCGGTCAGGAAAAGGTCGAAGATATAAGACTTTACTCTCTTAATTTCATGAAACCCGGAAGCGGGGGACAGGCGAGGCAGGGCTCGAAAATCCCGGGCCAATTGCTCGCCTGCCGCATACGGCAATTTTCGTCGGAAATGAATATGAAGGTATTCAGGCGGAAAAGCTCCGGTGCCTGGAATTTAGCCGGCCTTAGAATCCGACCGGCAGCTGAAAAAAAGATTCAGCTTCGGCCTGTTGGCGTGCTAACAAGCTCTTTTTATTTTTATAGTTCCGGAAACCGGACCTTTTCCCTCGGGGTGCTGATGCGCGCCACAGCGACAGGTTTCCGGATGGAAAATTTCATTCCCCCTCCAGTGCGAACACATACCGACCGGAGCCGGCTTTTATGATGAAGTTCCCGCCCTTCTGCTGGACATCTTCTATTCCTGGAACTTTTTTCTTCAATCGGTTTTCCGCCCAGATAAGCTCTCCGCTTTCGCTCAGTTTCAGATTTCTCAGCCTGAACACCGGGATGTGTATTTCAGCCTGGCTGCCCATCGGTATGGTCACTTCGACGATGATTTTACGGTCTGCTCTCTGCCACGAGCAGCTTACCGGTCCGTTAATGGTGTAAATTGACCCTGAGGCATGGGTGAGATCCCGCACCATCTGGGGCCTGATGATCAGTTTACGAAAAGCCTGAGATTCCGGAGCGAGGTTGATTCCGGCCAGCGCCCGGTAGAACCAGGCTCCTACCGACCCGAGCATCGGATGGTTGTGGGAGTTCATCGAGGGGCCTTCTCGCTTCTGCCAGAGTTCCCAGAGAGTGGTGGCGCCGTTTTTTATCATGTAGCCGTAGCTCGGGTAGTCGGTTCTGGTGAGGATGTCATAGGCCAGGTCAGAGTTCCCGAAAGCGGTGATCACATCAAGGATGTACTTCGTTCCGATGATCCCGGTCGTCAGGTGTGAATCGTGTTTGTAGACCAGGTCGTTAAACAGGTTTCCCCAGACGCTTCCCCGGAGGTTGTCGGGAACCAGTCCGAGGAAAAGAGGCAGGGCGTTGGCTGTCTGGCTGCCTCCAGCGTAGTTTCTGGTGACCGGGTCGAAGTAAGTCCGGTTGAAGGCCTCCTTTATTTCTGCCAGCAATTTCTCATACTGGTCAGCTTCTGCCTGACGTCCGAGCACTCTGGCCGCTTCAGACAGAATCTTTACGTCGTAGTAATAATAGAATGAGGAAACCAGACTTCCGGGACATTTATCTATGGCTACCCAGTCACCATAGTGGCTGAATTTCACCAGTCCGCCTTCGGCTTTGCTCCTTAAAAATTCCACGTATTTTTTAAGACCGTCATAATGCTCCTCCAGGATTCTCCGGTCGCCATAATACTGATACATATACCAGGCGATTAACGGATAGGCGGTTCCCCAGGCCGGGTCAGCCGGACGGGAACCCCAGACATGGGGCACGGTGTCAGTGATAGAGCCGTCTTCACCCTGAACATCCCTGATGTTGCGCAGAAAATTCGTGTAGAAAGCGGCCATATCAAAATTCATCATGGCTTCTTCCGCGGTAACCTGGGCGTCGCCCATCCAGCCCATGCGTTCGTCGCGCTGGTCGCAATCAGTAGGAATGCTGTGCAGATTGGTCATCTGGCCCCAGAGAATTATTCTCTGAATGTCGTTGATAATTTTTTTAGAGCAGGAAAAGTTTCCGACCGGGGAGACGGCGGTATGCACCACGCGTGCCCGGATGGAATCAATCTTCGGCGTTCCCGGATATCCGGTAACTTCGATGTAGCGGAAACCGTGGTAAGTGAAGCGCGGCTCCCAGATTTCTTCTCCCTCGCCCTTAAGAATGTAACGGTCTTCAGCCCGGGCGGAACGGAGGTTTTCCTGGTTGATCATTCCGTTATCATAGAGGAGCTCGGCAAAGCGCAGGCGAACTTCCGTACCGCGCGGTCCCCGCACCCGGAGCTGTGCCCAGCCGCTGATGTTCTGTCCCAGGTCAAACACATAGACCCCGGGCGCCGGGTTGGTCATCACCAGCGGGACGATAGTGTCGACCACTTTGATCGGAGGCATCAGCTGAGCCGAGAGAACTCCTCCGGGGGCTTTGCCTTTTGCCGCCGGCTTCCAGCCCTTCTCCTGGAAATCAGGAAGGTCCCAGCCGGGTTGTTCCAGCCGGGCATCGTAAGTTTCTCCATGATAGATGCTGTCCTCAAGAATCGGTCCCCGGGCGGTTTTCCAGGAAGTGTCGGAGTGGACTTCCATCAACAGGCCTTCTTCACCTTCGATGTAAAGCTGAAACAGCAGAGACCGGGATTTATACCAGCCTTCGCCCAGGATTACTCCGATGGCGTTCCGGCCTTTCTTGAGAAATGGAGTAACATCGTAGACGACGTACAGGACTCTTCTGGAATAGGTGGTCCAGCCGGGGTCGAGCAGGTGGTCGCCCACTTTCTGTCCGTTAATCCTCAGCTCGTAGTATCCGAGCCCGGCGATGAAGGCGCGAGCTCGTTTTGGAGATTCGGGAAGGTTAAATTCTTTGCGGAATAAATTTTCTCCGCCTATCCATTCGCCCTTCCAGTCGGAAGGGGAGAAAAGTCCGGTGTCAAACCGGGCCACCTGGCTCCAGGGACTTTCCTGGCCGCTGGCATCCCAGATGCGCACCTTCCAGTAGTAGGAGCGGTTGCTTTCGAGCGGTTTGCCCTGATAAACAATCTGAATCGAAGATTCTGAGTTAACCTTGCCCGAATCCCAGAGATCGCCCCGCTCGGCGGACGGTGAAGAGGAGACGATCAACTGGAAAGCGGTCTGCTTCTGGCCTCTCTGGGGATGGTTGTTTTTCCAGAAAAAGCGCGGTCTGGGAGTATCCACTCCAAGCGGGTCCGTCAGGTACTCCACCCGAAGGTCACAGGGAGCGGAAGGTCTGGCCTGGTTTTCATCTTTCAGGACAGAACCGATGGTCTCACCGGCTGAAACTGCCGGGAGAAAGAGGGAAATAATAATTATGCTGCATATCAAAAGGAGGAAGGTAGCCGGATGTCGACCTGGCTCATTTTTTCGAATACAAAGCTTTACCGGCTTTTCAGGCCGGTTTTCAGGGATTGATTTCATGTTTGACCTCCTGGCCTTTTTATTCCCGATTTGTCTGGAAATTTTTCAACATTAATCTGGAATGAAAATATGGAATTCAAAAATTTTTTACCTGGCAATAACTTTAAGAGGTGTTTGACTCAAGACCTCTTCCCCCAGTCTCCAGTGAGCCCTTACCACTTTCACCGTGGTAGAACCGGTTTTAACCGCTTTGAGTGGAAGTAAGACCAGGATCAGACGACTTAAAAAAATGTCTTTCAGGGTAAATAGCCTGGCCTCTCTGTCTTCCTCACCGTCAGGTTCTAAGGAGTCTCCCAGCAGATAGGCCAGAGTGCGATAACTTTTAGTGTCTTCTCCGGCATAGGTAAAATAAAATCTATCCCCGAGGAAGACTTCTCCTTCCCGGGAAAAGTAAAGACGGAATTTTTTTACTTTTTCCTGTCCACGAGCATCCCGGCCGGAAACTGTCACTTCATTCCATCCGCTTCTGAAATCTGGAGTTATCGAAAGAAGATGAATGCCTTCGCTGATTTCTTTCGTGGAAAATGCCTGCTTATTACCGTTAACCTGAATATTCCAGTCGGTGAAAAAAGCGGAGTAAAAATTAAGGTTTCTGTTATCCAGGATGATCTGATTGTCTGCTGTATCGAGAAGGAGGATGTCGCCGGAAGATTTAAGCTCATGCCTTATTCTCCTGCTTATTTTTTCCTTTTTTGAAATCAGGATGACCTCGAGGTTCTTTTCACCCGGATTTCCCGCGTAGAGGTAAAAGCTTCGGTCATAGTAGCCACCGCCGAAGCCGCCACCTCCTTCCCGGCAGATGGCTTCTTTTCCGTTCACAAGGAACTTTATCTCCGGAGGCTCAAGGTCCATGGAATAACTGATCTTGACATAGAGGCAGACAGGTTCTGATTCGCCGTTCAGTGGCCAGCTGTGAATTTCCCTGATTATTAATTTTTCAGAAGAGAAAGAATAACCGCCGGCGGCCAGAAGGGACAGGCATATCAGCGCGGACGAGAATCTTAAAAAGCTTTTTTTCTTTTTATTCATTCGATTTTGATCCTTCCCGGGATTTTTATATTTAACTTCGTCTGCGGGTGTCAAGTAAATAAAATGCGATGGAGTATCTGGAGGATGAGATGAATTCAAGCCTGAAGATTTTTAAGGCCGACCTTTTGCTCGAATTACATTTTCCCGGGTCAGCAATCTCCACGGGGAGTGAACTTTTTTAAAGAATTTTAAGATTCCACCGGGTTACACGTAGCCTTTCTCCAGAAAAGGGACACCTCAGGAGAGGGAGGCAGAGTTATGGCGGCAAGTGAGGTTGAATAATTCAGGGTTTAGTTTTACTCAGGTCAGGAAAAGATGGTTTTTTTGATTTTTTACAGGGGAAAAAGCGCAGAGCTGTACTGGGGGGCGGGGGGTCATCTTGACTGAAAACAGGCTTTTCTGTATATTAATTAAGCGCGTGGGGCTGTAGCTCAGTTGGGAGAGTACGTGACTGGCAGTCACGGGGTCGCCGGTTCGAGCCCGGTCAGCTCCACCATTATTTTTTAAAATTTTTTCTCTCCTCAACCCCGGTTCTTCAGTTCCTTTGATTCTGTTTTTGACACCGGAATTCTTTTCCAGATTTGTGGTTATCGGTCTGAAATCGAATGTCTTCACCTTTTCTTCAGGAAAAGCCGCCAGGAATTTTCTAAAGCGAAATCTTTGTTTCAGCCTGAGCTTTAACTTCCGGGTCGCTTTCTGAAACAGCTGTCAGAGTGATGGAGAGGCTGCGGGAGCAGTTTTTTTCTGGAAGCACATAGACAGTAATTTCTTTTTCCTGGCCGAAAGGAACCGTGGCCAGAGCGTTCGGCATCCGGGCCAGCCAGCCTTTCCCTTCAATTTTAAGATTAAGCCGGTAAAGGTCATAATTTATGTGTTTTCTCACATCTGACTGATGAAGTTTTCTTTCGGTTTCAGCCAGTTGCCCGGTATTTTTAATTCGAAAGGTTACCGGAATAACTTCCCTTCTGGCCTTGATCACCGGTGAGGCAGCTCTGAGTTCCACGCCTCTGCGGTGAGGTCCGGAGCCGTCGAGCGAACGCACAGCGATTGTGTAGGAGAGAATTCCATCGCTGTTTTTATGAAGGTCAACCACGTAAAAATGCAGCCGGTTAGGTTCATCACGATATTCGTAGCTGCTGCCCGAGTCCAGTCCGGCATGGAACAGGGCATCATTCAGCTGGCGATAGTCGGCTATCGTCCGCATGACCTTTTCGCCAGACGGGCTGATGTAGTCAACCTGATTTATGTCTTCTGGGTTAGCATCGATCACCCAGATGTAACTGTTGAAAGCGTTGGTACCGCCGTTATTTCCGCGGAGGTTGTCTTTGTTTTTAGCTATCAGCACGCCGCTATCCGGGCAGAAAGAATCAAAACCGATACGCTGGACCACTTCGACCGAATAAAAATTATAATTCGGAATTCCCGGGGAAAGAGGATTGGCCGCCGGGTCGTCGGGTGGAGTTCGGTCGCCCGGGTCTGAGCCGTCAAGCCTGACCACAATTCCGGTGTAAGTTCCAGGGAGGGGATCCACCTCCCGGGCGGTAACCTCAGCCACCACCAGCCCGGAACCGGCCAGCCCTTCCCGGCTGAGTGTAAGAAGTTCACCTTCCTTTATAAAACCGCAAGCCATCCGGTTTCTTATCATCAGATGTGGCGGGCAGGCAGCTCCGGCCACCGGAGGTACGACCCAGCGCATATGCGGACCGCCGGGTCCGTTAAAACAACCCCGGTCCATCAGGTCCCAGGGACCGACAGCTGCCCGGCGGTAGGGCTGAACGTAGGGATTATTGTTGAGGTCCGGCAGACGGAAGGCGAAATGCCCCAGCTCGTGGGCGATGGTGCCGGAGTTTTCGCCCTGGCGCATCGAAGAAAGGCCCCATTGCTGGGACCCGGCTAACCAGCTGGTCCATTCGACATAACGGGTGGGAACCCAGCGCGGCATTTCCGGATTCGGGTTGCCCCATTCAGGCGGAATATCATCCTTGCTTTTGAATTTCATGATACCGAATTCCATCCAGACCCCTGTTTCGTCGTAGCCGGCATATATCCGCAGAATCGCATCGTATTCCTTTCTCAGGTCCCGGCCGACATCTTCTATCCACAGCCGGTCGCAATCTACTTCCAGGCGTCCGGCGGCAACGCTTCCGTCAGGAGTGAATTTGTTCTGTCCGTATTCGTTGAGTCCATACCACCAGTAAGGTTTCGGCATGCGGTATGGACCGTAAGAGTCAACCTGAGTCAATCCGAATTTTCCTCGCGACACTTCCATCCAGTAATGGTGGATGTTCAGGCCGCGGTTGTGGGGAGTCGGTCTGGTAAAAAAGTCAGCATAAAACTGCGGAACCTGCTCGCGTGGAACAGGGTCTATCTGTGGGTTGCCAAACGGGTCAGAACCCTTCGGCCTGGTGATGACAAACGGCTGGTCGGGAAAATCAACTGCTACCACCGCCAGCTTGAAGCCGCGCTCTGGTTTGAGTGAGGGGTCGCCCCAGTTTTTTCCGGGAAGCGGGCGATAATCAGCCCAGGTCATTCCGTCCTGGTCCTGGACTCTCTGGGGGTCGATCGGCGGCGGCAACTGTGGACGGCGGCTGTCGGAAAAGAGCAGGGGAGAGACCAGAATGACCGCCTTCAGCAGAAAAATTGATAGGAAAATGTAGAGAAATAATTTTCTCGCCCGGGACATTCGTTTTTTTCCTGTATGTGAATTTCCTTCTTTAAAGGACATGTTACCTCCTGAAAAGAAAATTCTAACAGGGCTATTTTCATTTAAGATATATTAGATATCAGTTTCTGGTCAAGACAGATTTTTCCCGGAAAATAATCGGGTTCTGGCTATATTTCTAAACCTTATTATGAAGCGATTCCAGGAGCGGTAGATTATCACCGAAGTCCCTGTGTGCTGAGGCCCGGCTTCACGGTTTCAACTCAGCGAATCTTAAGCGATAACAAATAGGAATTCCTCTTTAATTCTGGCTCGTATTATGCATAACGAGCTCTGAAGGTATCAGGTTCGGATTTGTTTCTCGAAAGCGGCAGTTGAATTGCTTTGGGGTTTTAATAAAATACTTAATAGTAAATAACTTATGAGAATTTTTAAAAAAATCCTCTCAGGCGCCCTCGTTTTTCTGATGTTTCTGGCCATCCTTTTTTCGACTTATCAGGCGGTGATCTTCTGGCAGGATGATGTTCTTGAGGAAATGGCGGACAGAATAAAGGAGGGGATGACGCTGGAAGAAGTGATAGAAATTATGGGACCCTGCCGCTATCAAATTGAGTTTGATCCGGGAAATACTGAAAAATATGATATCCTTACGGAGCTGGCCATTAAAGATTTGCCGCCTCATAAGATTCAGGAAAGGCAAAAATACATCTGTCTCGGATATTTTCTTGTTCAATTCAGGCTGCCACGTTTTCGCAGATACATAGGGGGTACTCATGTGAGAGTATATCTCGACAGCCAGGAGAAAAAGGTACGGCACGTTTCCGCAGGCTTCGAGATATGGGATTGAAACCGATGAAGCGGAAGAGGTTTTTTCTTATGACTGGCTACCTGACGGTTGTTTCTTTTGCCTTTTTAATGGGTAATTTTTTTCCGGTTACGCTAAATGTGCTTTTTTCGTGGGGAGTCTTTGTTCTGGCTGGCGTCAGGAAACTCATCAGGCTGGTCATGATAAGCCTGCCGGGGCCGGCCGGACAGAATCTATCGCTATTAGCGGGCATGGTTTCAGTGCTGACGGGTTCTGTTCTTTATCTTGTTTTTATTCAGAGCCTGAATACCTGGATCGCGGAGAGAAAAAGTCGCAGGTATCCTCTGGTTACCTATGTAATTCATGCGGCTGGAGTGCCGGCGGCTTTTCTGATGATGCCGGAAGGGGCACCGAAGTTTTTTATCCCGGAAGCTTTTATTTTAAGGTTAATTTTATTTCTGGCCGGGGCTATCCCCGCTGCCTGGTATATATATCGGGATTGGCGGCTGGCCCTGAGAGAAATCGATGCAGTCGGGCAAAACGGAAAATAGAAAGGGGGCTGGCAGAAGCCAGCCCCGGCTTTCGCAGGCTTTTGCCCTTAATCACACCTTTTTATGGCAGAACCACCAGTCAAAGCATTCGTACTGTTTATGACGTTCCCTGGCAGTTTTGATGTCGGAGGGCGGGGGAACGATCACCCGATCCTTGATCAATTCGTTGTTCGGCCAGTTGGCTGGCATGGCCACATCGTGTTTGTCGGACACCTGGAAGGCTTCCAGCACTCTGAGAATTTCCTGTATGTTGCGGCCAACTTCAGCCGGATAGTACAGGATCAACCTGATGATTCCTTCGGGGTCAATGATGAAGACCGCGCGGACAGTTTTGGCTCCGCTCCCGGGATGGAGCATGCCCATACGCATGGCCACTTTGCCCAGATCATCAGCGATCACCGGGAAGGGAATTTCCACTTTCAGTTCTTTTTCTATCCATTCCACCCACTTAATATGGCTGAAAATCTGGTCTACTGACAGGCCGAGAAGTTCGGCGTTGAGCTTCTGAAATTTCTCGTAGTTTTTGGCGAAGGAGACGAATTCGGTGGTGCAGACGGGAGTGAAGTCGGCCGGATGGCTGAACAGCACCAGCCATTTGCCGGCATAATCCTTCGGCAGCACCTTCTTGCCGTGAGTGGTCTGAACTTCCATCTCTGGAAGTTTTTCCCCGATTAAGAGCACACCTTTTGTTTCGTTGTGTTCCATGGTTTACCTCCATAAATTTTTTTATTTTAATTAATTTTTATTTTCCCAGAGCAGGTGAATGTTGCAGTATTCGCGAGCCAGCACATGTTCCGCTTCGACCGGAAAGAGAGCTTCCGGCCGGTCGCCCGGCTTGAGTTCCTGCCGGTAGACTCTGCCGTCGGCAATAAGCTCAATCCACTCAATGTAGTGCTTCTCTTCCATAGGGTGGGCTACGTTCTGCCCGACCTTCACCAGATAACCGTTGCTGACCTTTTCGATGTAAGGCACGTGCTTTTCCTGGCTGGTGTCGGCCGTTCGGGCTTCAAGGAAGACCATATCCTGGCCGCAGCAGACTAAGGTGCCCGCTCCTTCGTGGAGAACTTCCACGATATTGCCGCATTTGAGACATTTGTAGATACCGTATTTTTTGGTCATATTCTGCCTCCTTAATATTTTTTATTTTTTGCACACCCGGGACATAAACCCCGGAGGTCAAGATGTTTTTCGTAAATCTGAAACCCTTCCAGACCGCTCAGCTTCAGATTTTCTATGTGGATGTCGAAAACACGGCCGCAGGAGAGGCATTTGAGGTGCCCGTGCCAGGAAAGGGTGGCGTCGTAGCGAGCTTCATTCTTTTCCACGTTAACCAGCTGGACGATTTTTTTCTCTAAAAAGAGCCTCAAGGTGTTGTAGACGGTGGCCCGCGAGAGAGAAGGGATTTCTTTCTTGAGCTTATTGTAGATTTCTTCGGCTGTCGGATGCGTTCTTTCGTTGATCAGGTATTCGAATATCTTAAGACGATAAAGAGAGGTTCTGATATCGTGTTCACCCAGATACTGGCGAACGTCTTCCAGGCTCCAGCGCTTTCCTTTTTCCATCGTCACTCTCTTCTCTTCAATATTGTATTCATTATCAATTTAGAACAGTTTTAATATAATATTTATTTTAATATTTGTCAAGAGCCGTTTTAATTTTTAAATCTCGTCCGGAAGCCTGTTCAAGCCAGCCGGTCAAGCGATGCCTCTCTAGCAAAATTGTCAGTTCCGCACAGGAGAAACTGATCTGTAATTTTTTCAGAGAAATGCTGGCAGTCAAACAAAAAAGAGATTCCAGGAGAAGTCGAAACGCCCCTCCACAGGTTCTCTAAGCTTTTTTTCTCCGGGCCAGAATCAGTCCGGCTGCGAATACTTATCGGCTGTAGTAGTCGATCATCTGCTTGATGGCTCTCTGACATACCCGGCAGAATTCCATCTTCGGGCTGGAAATCATCAGACAGTACATCATCGGACGGTAGAGGCCTTTCGAAGCATAGCCGGCACCCTCAAAGGCTCCCACTTTATCCTCAAGGTGTCTGTACTTATCGCGGACCTGCTGGATTTTTGCCTGCAGGGCTCTGTCCTTCTCCAGGAATCTGGTCTGGATTTTTTTGATGTCCGGCTCCTTCAGATTTTTCTTTCTGGCTTCTTCCAGCGCCCGGTTCATCTCCTGAAAATTTGCCCTTCTTTCTGCCTGGAGTTTTTCCATTTCTTCCTTGCCGTATTCAGTGGGAAGAGTTATTCCGGGTGAGAGCAGGTCCTTCCATTTGATGTTTTCCGGGTCGAGGAGGGCGGTGATGTTTGGCTCGAGCGGTTCGACTCCGGCCGGATAGAATTCGTTGTAAGCCACTTCCGAAGTGTAGTATTCGTCAGCCAGTCCGGCAAAGGAATGGCCGAATTCGTGCAGGAAGACACTCTTGCTGGCCTGGTGGTCAACGGTGGTGATGCAGTAGTCGTTATATATGCCACCGCCGCCGTATCTTTTGCTGTTGACCAGCACCACGATCGTATCGTAGGGGACCTGAGCGGCGATTTCTCTCAGAAGAAAGCCCTCTTCAGTCAGCAGGTAGCGGTCAAGGTCAAAAGCGTTAAAAGAAGCTTTAAGCGCGGTGTTGCGATAAACTTTCTGCCTCGGTTCATCAGAACCGCTTTCAGCCGATGGACGGAAAAGGCCGTAGATGTTGAATCTGCCCTGATGACTTTTGAACGGCTCAACTTCAAAGAGATAGCCGGTAAAACGTCTGACATCCTTTTCAAATTTTTCTTTTTCTTCTGAGGTGTAACCTTCAGAAATGAAGACCAGGTCAACTTTCTCCTCGGGCGGGCCGTTTTTCAGCACTTCAAAGGCACAGTCTGTGCCAGGACTGGACTCTTTCAGAAGATGATAGTCTTCCGGGTCGATCGTTTCCACCAGGAGCGGGTGCAGTAAATTTTTCCGGTCTCTGGTCTCAATCACCAGGTTGATTTTGCCTCGGGGCCAGGGGATGCGCACCGCCCGCTGAAAAACTTTTTTCACTCCGTTAAGCGCCGGCGTGGTCGTGCGATATTCTCCAGACTGACAGTCGAACCCTCTGGCGTAAATCAATTTGTTGCTGGCCACCTCATACACTTTGATGAAATAGCGTCCATAGTTGAACGGATTGGTCAGATTATGGTGGTTTTCAGGCCAGAGGGGCTCCTGGTAGATGCTGTGAATTATTATCTGTTCCTCTCTGGCGTCGCCGATCAGATAGAGGTTGATCCGCATCGCCCGGTTGAGAAAATGGTCTTCAAAACGAACATTTTCCTGGCTGCAAAGCAGCCCTGGCCACAGGGAAAAAATGATCAGAAGAGGCAAAAAGATAAGGATTAAAACCGGGGCCTGTTTTGTTCTGTCGCTTTTTCTTTCCTCGAACATGTTTTCCTCCCTGTATGATTCAACTATGATAATCGGCCAGCTGGACCGGACGCAAGCTGCTTACATTCTTCTTCAGGCTGGGTATTTTTGTTGATGTATATGACAGGAAAGCATTTGCTGTCCGCTCTTTTCTTCTGGTTTAGGTCATGATGGTATTCAAATGATGCGTGCGACCTGATCATTTTCTTCGTTTTCTTTTCGGTCATCGTCTGCGTTGAGTTTGCGACTTAGGAAAAAGCGGAATGTCGGGGCAGGTTTTAACCTGCCCCGATGGCTTGATGCGGTTTTATTTCCTCAGCGGCGTGACATCGTCTATCACCCACATTCCGCGGCCGTTGGTGGCAATCACCAGCATATTGTCCCGCGGATGTATTTTGAGGTCCCAGACCGGAGCGTTAGGCAGTCCGCGGCCGAGATAGTTCCAGCTCTGGCCGTCATCCTGGCTGACGTAGACGCCGTAATCGGTTCCAGCATAAAGAAGTCCTTTTTTCTTCGGGTCTTCCCGTATGACATTCGTCGGGCCGCCAGGCAGGTTGCTGCTGATGTTTACCCAGGTCTTTCCGTAATCGCTGGATTTAAAAATGTATGGGGCAAAATCGTCGTCATGACGGCCGATGAGCGCTATGTAGACCGTGCCCTGGTCAAACCTGGAAGCTTCGATGCACCAGACGTGCTTGTTGTAAGGAAGTCCGGCCGTGATTTCTGTCCAGGTAGCGCCGCCGTCTCTGGTCACGTGAACACGACCGTCGTCAGTCCCGGCGTAGATCAAACCGAATTTTAGCGGTGACTCGGAGATGGCAGTCAGGGTGGCGTAGGGAATGGCATAAGGCAGCCGGCCCTGCTTTTTCGGGTCGTAAGCGGTGAGATCCGGGCTTATTTTTTCCCAGGTTTCACCGCGGTTGAGCGAGCGGAAGACAAACTGAAAACCGTGGTAGATGATGTGCGGATTGTGCGGGGAGATGATGGTCGGAGCCAGCCACTGTCCACGGTATTCAGGTTCTCCCTCACCCGGTTTTGGATAGATTTCTTTACTTTCCCAGACGCCGTTCCGGTATTCCGAGCGCATCAGCCTTCCGTAGAATGACGAGGAATAAATTACGTTGGGATCACTCGGGTCGACGGCGATTATCGTTCCTTCACCTCCGGGAGCTCTTTCCCAGCGCACCCTCTGAGCCTGACGGAACCTTCTCTGGCCGCTTTGCTCGTTTTCTTTGAGAGGGGCCACGCCCACTCCCCGGTGGGTTCCGGAATCCTGCACCGAGCCGTAGACGGTGAAAGGTTTCTGCATGTCAAATTCCACGTTGTAGAACTGGATGGCCTGAATCCCGCGGTAAAAATCTCGCCAGGTTTTCCCTCCGTCAAATGATTCATTGCAACCACCGTCATTCACGTTCAGCAGATGGTCGGGGTCGTCGGGGTCGATCCAGAGTCCGTGATGGTCGCCGTGGAGATTTTCCCAGTAAAGCTGGGTCCAGGTTTTTCCGCCGTCGGTCGATTTGTAAAGACCGAGACCCATGAGATAGACGGTGTTTTCGTTCGTCGGGTCAACCCTGATCTGACCGAAGACCCAGCCGTAGGTCCCGCCGAATCTTTCAAACAGGCGGTCAGCAGGATTCATTTTAACCCAGGTCTCACCCTGGTCATCCGAGCGGTAAACTTCAGCGCCGACGATGTCGGGATAGGTGCGCGGGCGTCCATAAGAATCTCGCTCACCCGGAGAAGGCTGGCGGGTTGGAGTATGATTGTCGACGTAAGCGTAAACGACGTTGGGCTTGCTGGCGCAGAGGTCCAGGCCGATTCTTCCGGTAAATCTGGTGTCAGGCAGACCGTTCGTCAGCTTTTTCCAGGTTTTTCCTCCGTCGGTAGTTTTGTAGAGGTAATCGCCGTCTTCCGGAACCGGGTCGCTCCAGCGCTGTCTGATTCTGTTCCACATCGAGGCGATCAGGACCTCAGGATTTTTCGGGTCCATCACCAGGTCGATGCAGCCGGTCTTTTCGTCGATGTACAGGACTTTCTGCCAGGTTTTTCCTCCATCGGTTGTCTTGAAAACTCCACGCTCTGAGTTGTAGGTCCATTCATGGCCGCTGGCCGCGACGTAAACTATATCCGGATTCTTCGGATGAATCCTTATCCTGCCGATGGTGTTGGTATCGGTCAGGCCGCAGTGCTTCCAGGTTTTTCCTCCGTCAGTTGATTTGTAAACGCCGGTTCCGGCGATGGAAGCTCTGAAAATGTTGGCTTCGCCGGTTCCGACATAGATGATGTTCGGGTCGGATTCTGAAATGGCGATGTCGCCTATAGACAGGGTGGGGAAGTCGTCGGTGATGCACTGCCAGGTAACTCCGGCATTCTCTGTTTTCCACAGTCCGCCGGTGGCTGTGGCCACGTAGATGATTTTTTTGTTATTTCTGGGGACATCGACATCGGTGCAGCGTCCGCCCTGGCTTTCGATTCCACCTCCGATGTGGCGCCATCGAAGTTCCCTGAACGGAGTGGAAGCTTTCATCGACATGTGCTGTTCGTGCCATTTCATCCGGAGCGCCGGGTCTGTGTTTTCAACTTTTTTCTGACTTTTCGCCTGAACAGCGGGTTTCTGAGCTCCAGACCAGCCAATCAGGCATAAAGTCAGGATAAGAAAGGCGAAAAACTTAATAGATTTTTTTCTCAAAGCGCCCTCCTGATATTTGATATTTCAGGCATCCAGAATAGGCTAAGGTTTTTGCCGCTTTTCTGTCAAGCAAAAATTCAGGTTATGACCGCCAGATGCAGTTAATGTGAAATTCCGGTCCGGTTATTTGTTTCTTATTATCAACAACCAGCCCCGGCCAGGTTCTACCGGAATCGAGTCTGACGGGTTGAACTGGCGGGCCGGCTGAAAGTTTTCAATCTCAGGGGCCAGAAGAATTGCCTGCCGGCGGTCAATCCCGAGTTTTTTCCAGTCGAAAAGAAGATTTACCTTCTCCGTCTTTGGCGACCAGCTGGCCAGAGCCACCAGCGCCTGACCTTTTTTAAGATAAACCGTCGCCAGCACCTCATCATGGTCGGTTTTCACCGGGCAGGCGGAAGACCAGTATCCGATCATTTTCGCTTTATCAATGCCATATTCATCCCAGACTTTCCACAGCGGACGCGGGTCTCCGGACCAGGGGAGTCTGGCCGTCATCCCGTAAACCATCCCGCGCCAGGGATTTCCTCCTTTTTCCAGCATTTCACCCATCAGGCCAAACGGGATTCCGGAGATCTCTACCAGCCAGAAATCGGGCGGACTGTTGTAGTCGAAATATTCGCCGAACCAGAGTCGGTCGATGTAGGGAAAATGTTCCATATAAAGATTCGCGCTGGAAGCAAAGCCGTCCCGCGGGTTGTATTGATTGGCTGAATGCAGGTCGATGAGCGAGCCCGGGCGCAATTTTTCTAAGATTTTTCTGGCTCTTTTCATGGTCACCCGGTCAAAGGCCACATCGTCAATGTACAGGCCGTCAATCTGGCAGTGACGGCAGAGCCAGGCCAGCCCTTCTATATAATAGTTGTGCCAGCGGGACATCCCGCTGTTTATCACGGCCGCATCTTTAAGTTCCGGAACAAACCAGCCAGGGATGTAATTCCCTCGCAGATGTTCCTGGAGCCAGGAATAGCCACCGCCCGGACCGTCTGTAAAAATTTCCTCTCCGAGACTTTTCAGCACGAAAAGCTCGGCCGCGCGATTGCTGAGTTCTCTTATGGTGTAATAAATTTTAACTTTCATCCCGCGGCCGTGGGCTTCATCGATGTAGGCTTTCATTTTCTCCGGGTGCAGGAAAGGATAGTTTATGTAGGGATTGACCTCGGTGGCGTGATGGACGTTGATGACATTAGCGACGGAAGCGGCGATTTCCTCCACCGGTTTGAAGGCATGGTAATAGCGCTCGCTGAAGTGGCGTCCCGGGTTGATCGGTTTGAAGGGAGTCAGCAGAAGGTTAAAATCGAAATGCAGCTCTTCTCCCTTCTGGATCTTTCGGGCTCCGCTGGCTGCGGTGAATACCACCTTCTTGCTCTTACGGTCCTTCTTCAATTCCTCTTTCACCGCCACCCAGCCCCGGCCTTCGTTCCACCATGAGGGAGGGAGGTTAAGAGGCTTCAGAGTGTAAAAATTGGTGTTGAGCGGACGGGAGTAATTTTCCGCCCTCAGCTGAATTTGAAGGCCTCCGTTGACGTTGCCCAGCCAGAGAGCGTCCTGGTTTTTTTCCCGGTCCCAGCTCCAGGAAAATTTTCCCGGACGGCGCCCGCCTTTGAAACCGAGGCCCATCATGTAACTGGCGGCTTCCTCCTTGAGGGCAAAGGTCAGCTGGATGTCGTCAACCTCGGCCGGTTCACTGGCTGAGATTCTTACCCTGAATTCGACGTAACCGTCAAATTCCATGCGGCCGTTAACTTCCATGGACAGTTTGAGTCCGGGAATTTCGTTCTCAGCTCTCCAGCAGACTGTTCCCGGAGTTACTTTAGTAAAAGCAAACGACCTGTTTTTCACTTCCTGATAGAGCCCGCCGTAATTTCGGACGAGAAGCAGGAAAGGAGATTCCAGCAGCTGGAAACCTCTTGAGATCAGGCCGGTTACCTCAGGGTTGAAGAAACTCTCGATTTCCTCCGGCAGTCCGAGTCGGCTGAGTTTCAACCGGCGGCCCAGGCAGCTTATCGTTCGCCCGGTGACTGACAGCGGAGTAAACGGAGCTACCACTTCGTCGTCGACAGCCAGGAGCGAGTTTAACCAGCGCAACCGCGACAGGCGCCAGAGTTCTGAGTCGCCGGCTTCGGGAATGACTCTGTCGGAAACAGTAATTCTGAGCTTTACCGTCTGTGGAGGATGACCGGAGGTTAGTATTTCTGCTGAGCCCTCATAAACGCCGGGACTGGCTGCTTCGGGAATCTGCCAGCCACACCAGAGGGGCTGGCCCCGGCCTTTCTCCAGGTTTAATTCCTTCTGAAATTCCCGACCGTCCCAGCCGATTCCGCCGGTGTTGAAACAAGTAGCCAGGGTTTCCGGAATTTTTTCACCGGAATCGATTTTCTTCAGGTCGGTAAATTTTACCCTGATTTTTTCGAGCTTTTCCCGGTGGGCGAACAGAGCCAGCTGGAAAACATAATATTCTCCACGGTCAGCCTGGCCTTCGAAGATTTCGGACGGTCCCTTTTTCGCCCAGCGGCAGGGGATAAAATCGCTCAGACGCACCGGATAGCGCCGGTCTTCAGGGAAGATCAGGTAAGGTTTATCACCATGTTTCTCAATGATCGCTTTGACTTCCTGAGCGGTGGCGATGATTTCCATCGGATAAAAGCCGCTGAATTCGTCGACGCATTCAAAGGCCAGGACTTCCGCCCGGGGAAAATCAGCCGGGTTGAATTCGGCCAGTCGGTCTTTTCTCAACCCGTTGCGCAGGCACCAGCCGGGATCAGCTTCGTACTCGGGCGGCAGATAGGTAACCTTCGGATAATTGCGGCCTTCAATTTTGTAGGGCATATAGTAAAAATAATAGTCAGCAGGAGCTTCCGGTGCCTGAAAGACGAAATCTCCGTATTCGTTGTTTACGGCCACCGGAAAGACATTTTTAACCTCCCGACCACTGGCTGCGATGAAGACCAGAACTCTTTTTTTCTCCGGATCCTGATCAGGACGGCGCCAGGGCAGGCGCACAAAAACGGCGTCAGCTTTTTGCTTCACCCTGACCAGGGCGCGATGATTTCCAACTCCGGAGTCGGGGTTCCAGGAAGCAGTGCGGTATGGGAGTCCGCTGATCTGAGGAGTTTCCTCGGCGGGCACAGATCCGTCCGGGAGAAATCCGCTGGCCGGAGGTGCCGCTAAAAAAAATGGCAGCGCCAGCACTGGTACCAGCAGCGCTTTTAATTTTAAGGAAAAGGCAAAGGAGGCATATCTGACAGAGACCGTGTATTTTCGGATTTGGTTTTTTAAATCCCCTGAAAAAATCATTTTTAGCTTTCTCATTTTTACAGAAATTCTCAAATTATAAATTTTTTTTTGCGGTTGTTTTAAAACCGATATGGTTTCATACACTGCTCGTTCGCCTTTTTATATACCTTCCGGCTAAATTTTATTATTTCAAAATGGTGCTCGAGACTCAATTTATTTTTTGCGTTTTCAGAAGGGAGTGAACGAAATATTCAAACTCTTCCGGGCTTACAGGTCTGTCCGTCTTCCAGTTCGAGTGCCGGAGCAATAAAATGTCCTGCTGCTTTCCTCTCTAAGACAATCGATTCTTCTGGAAAAAGGACCGGGAGAAACCAGGGTTTTTCCGAAGTTTTGATTATGAACAACCTGAATTTCTTCAGGCCGCATTTAAATGCTGCGCAGCCGGTCGGCGAATTCGCGTATTTTTTCCGGCTGAAAGCGCGAGGCGGATTCTTTTACCCCGATAAATTTTTTGATGACAAACCTCTCCAGGAAGTTGAGTTTTTCCAGAGAAAGCTCTCCGCCAAAGATGGCGCTCAGGCTGGTGTTCTGGCGCAATTTTTCCGGATAGGCATCTCTGAATTGTTGTTCTGCCTTCTCGCCTTCATACATGCAGCAGATGAAAAGCGCCGTTTTTTTCCTGAGAAGGGCTTCGAGGTTTTTACGGCAGAATTTTTTTATCGCCCGGTGAATCTTCCCGGCATAGATGGGACCTCCGATGACCACCAGGTCGAATTCTTCCAGCCGTGGAGCGGGATTCTTCCTCAGGTCGCAGACCACGGCTCCCGGCAGGTTATCCTTAATCAGGCTGGCTGCTTTTTCGGTTGTTCCGTATTTTGTGGCAAACACAATGATAGCAGGCATTCTTTTTCCCCCCTCCAGCATCAGATGAGTCTATTATAGACGATCAGCCAGAGTCTGAGCAAAAAATTTCTTTCAGGTGCTGATCAGATAAGAAGATTTCTGTTAAAACACCTGGAAGAGAGACATTACCGAGGCGCTCAGTAAAGCCACGGTGAAGTTGTCGTCTACTCCGAGCGGCAGGAGTTCAAAGATGCTGGAGGCTGCCGACCCGGCAATCCATACCGGCGGTGAAGTTCCGAGAAAATGGCTCAGAATGTAGGCAGATATCAGACAGGCGTTGAAGTGGGCCAGGCTGCCCTCGATGGTTTTCTGGAAAAGCCGGTGCCGGCCGAAGGCCACCCCGAAAATTTTTCCGGCAAAGTCTCCGAAGGTAAGGAAAGAACAGGCGAGGATGGCCAGATTTCTTTCGAAGAGGAGAATGGTCAGAAACATGGCCATCAGAAAAATGGTTATCGAGGAAAATTTCTTCTGCTCCCGCCATCGGTAAACATTCTTGACCTTCTGGAAGAAAATCGAATTCACCCTGGAAGAAAGCAAACGGGCAAGGTCCAGCGCCAGGAAGAAAAGGGCGATGGCTCCGACAGCGGTCAGCGCGCGGGGTTTGTCGGTAAGGAAATAAAAGACAGGAAGAATGAAAGCCAGCGGTCGGAGGAAAAGGCGCCAGCCGATGATGTTTTTTTCCTGGAAAGCCTGCCAGCTGAGGGGTTTCTGCCTTTTGAGATTCAGTAAATTGATGCTCAGGATGTAAATAATAAGGCTGAGTATATAGAAAAGTGATTTTATCTCAGGCACAAACATCAGCGAGAAAATACCCAGCAGGGGAAGTATGACCAGGCCGACGAATTCGCCTTTTCTGGTGATGAAAGAAAATGAGATCACGCAAAATGTCAGGAGAAGGAGTGAATCCGGAGGAAACCAGCCGCGGAGGTAGAAGCTTGCAAGGTAATACATCATCATGGCTGTGGCTGTGGCCACTCCCTGACCTCCACGAAACCTGAGGTAAAAAGGGAAGACATGACCGGCAATCGCGGCCAGACCGGTAAGATGAGTCATCATCTCTGAACCACCGGCCAGGCGGCAGAGCTGCATGGCCAGAAGTCCCTTGCCCAGGTCGAAGGTGGCAGTAATCACGGCCGGGAGCAGACCGAGAACTCTGTAGGTGTTTACCGTGCCGGCGTTGCCGTCTCCGTGTTCCCTGATGTCAATGCCCTTGAGCCATCGTCCGAGAAAATAAGCGGGAGAAACAGATCCCAGCAGATATCCCGCGATAAGAAGGGTCACTGCCCTGACGGCAGGCATCCGGAAATCTCTTTATCTTGATTTTAATTTCAGTAAATATTTTTTCCCGAATGTCTGTTCAGTGTCAAATTTTTAAGGTTTATAATCCAGCGGTTTCAGCCAGAGCGAATTACGGTTTTTGCGCCTGATAGGGAAATTTTCTTTTCCTGACCGGAATATTTGCCATCCCCCCCGCAACCGGCGGCTTCAGTCTTAACCTGTTTCTCTGGGCAAAATAAATTCATCATGCCTGTATTTCTCCTTCTCCAGGCTTTTGAAAAGATACCGGAAGAAGACGATTATGGCGGCTATGTCCGGTTGATGGATTTATCTTCCAGCCTCCTGAAAGTTAAGCCTTTTTTAATACCCGGAGAAAAAATACAATAAATTATTATTAAAAATTTTCAAAAAGGAAGATAAAATTTGGTTTGTTCGTCAAAATTGAAAAAAAAAGAAGGAGGCAAGATGAGAAGAAAGCCTTTAATCCTGGCGCTCGTCCTTTTACTGGCTTTCAGCTTGATTCCGATTCAGGCCCAGACCTTACAGGAAGTTCTTGCCGGTTTTAAGCCCAGGAATATCGGGCCAGCCAGCATGAGCGGACGCATTGGAGCGATCGAAGCGGTGGCTTCTGATCCCAGAATAATTTATGTAGGGGCGGCCGCGGGCGGAGTCTGGAAATCTGTCGATGGAGGCTTAACCTGGAAACCCGTGTTTGACGGCCAGCCGGTGGCTTCGATTGGAGCGATTGCTGTTTATCAGAAGAATCCGAACATTGTCTGGGTGGGAACAGGTGAGGCAGCCCCGAGAAATTCGGTCAGCGTCGGTCGCGGAGTTTACCGTTCTCTCGACGGTGGTCAGTCCTGGCAGTGTCTCGGGCTGGAAAAGACCGAGAAAATTTCTGACATCCTGATCCACCCTGATAATCCGGATATCGTTCTGGTCGGGGCTCTCGGCGCCACCTGGGGAGACAGTCCGGAAAGAGGCGTTTTCAAGACGACCGATGGCGGCAGGACCTGGAGAAAGGTCCTTTATGTCAACGAAAAAACAGGTGTAGCCGATATGGCCATGGACCCGGCAGACCCGAATCACATCATCGTGGCTATGTGGGAACATCGCCGCTATCCCTGGTTTTTTGTTTCCGGCGGTCCCGGCAGCGGTCTGTACGTCAGCCGTGACGGCGGGGAAACCTGGAAAAAATTGACCGAGAAGAATGGCCTTCCACCCGGAGAACTTGGACGGTGTGGAATAGCTTTTGCCCCCTCCCGCCCGAATGTTGTTTATGCGCTCATTGAAGCCGCTAAAAATGGTTTTTATCGGTCGGTTGATGGAGGGGAAAACTGGACGCTGGTAAACGGCGAGGCGGACATACATAACCGTCCTTTCTATTACAGCCGGGTTTTTGTAAATCCGGTGAACGAAAACATGGTCTACCTGTTACAAACACAGCTCCGGGTAAGCGAAGACGGAGGGAAAACGTTTAGAGCTCTTACGACTTTCAATCAGGCTCATTCGGATTTTCACGCAATGTGGTTGAGTCCGGATGGAGAAACTCTGTATGTAGGTAATGACGGTGGAGTGGTGATCAGTCATAACCGGGGACAGACCTGGCGTTTTGTCGAGAACCTTCCGCTCGGTCAGTTCTATCATATCAACTACGATATGCAGATTCCCTACAATCTGTACGGGGGACTGCAGGACAACGGAACCTGGATGGGTCCGGCCTATGTTCTGAATGAGAGAACCATAGCCTTTTATCACTGGAAGAATGTCGGCGGTGGAGATGGTTTCGATGCCGCACCCGACCCGGAAAAACCCGGCTGCGGCTACGGGATGTCACAGGGCGGGAATCTTTATTATTTCGACGTAAACCTGGGCACAAGCCGTAATGCGGTTCCCTTTGCTCCGGATGTTAAGCTCCGTTTTAACTGGAATGCCGGTTTTGCGGTTGATCCCTTCAATTCCTCTACCATTTATCTTGGAAGCCAGTTTGTTCATCGCAGCCGGGATAAAGGTCGGAGCTGGGAGATAATTTCACCGGACCTGACCACGAACGATCCGGAAAAACAGAAACAGCACGATAGCGGAGGCTTGACCCTGGACGTCACCAATGCAGAAAATTACTGCACCATTCTCAGCATCGCCCCGAGCCCTCTCAGGGAAGGAATAATCTGGGTTGGCACCGATGACGGCAACGTTCAACTGACGAGAGACGGCGGGCGGACCTGGGAACTTGTCTCGAAAAGCCTGACCGGCGGCAAAAAACCTCTCGTCCCGGCCGGAGCCGCGGTGCCTCACATCAAGCCGAGCAGGTTTGATGAAAGCACGGCTTATGTGGTTTTTGATGACCACCGCCGCTCGAATTTTACTCCTTATGTATTTGTCACCAGAGATTTTGGCAGGACCTGGAAAAGTCTGGCCACACCAGAAATAGATGGCTACTGCATGGCCATCGAGGAAGATCCGGTGAACAGAGATTTGCTCTTCCTGGGCACGGAATTCGGGCTTTTCGTCAGCTTCAACGGCGGGCAGAACTGGGTAAAGTGGAGCGGGAGCTTCCCGACCTGTCCTGTTTATGATATTGCGGTTCATCCCCGGGAACACGACCTGATAGTTGCCACCCACGGTCGGGGAATCTTCATTTTTGACGATATTTCCCCGCTCAGGGAAATTACCGCTGAAGTGATGAAGAAGAAGCTGCATCTATTCCATGTGAACGATGCCTTCCAGTTCATTACCGGTCGGATGACTTCCTACATGAGCCCGGGCGACGGAGAATTTCTGGCTCCAAACAAACCAATGGGCCTGGCCATAACCTATTACCTCATTCCTTCCGAGAAAAAGGCGGAGCAGCCGGAACCAGAGTCGGAGGAAATTGCCCGGATGCGCGAGAGAATGGCTCAATTTGCCCGGCAGGCCGGTATGGACCTGGCCGCGCTCAGACAGATGGCCGGAAGAACCCGGGTTCAGATCACCATCACCGATGCCCTGGGCAAATTGGTCAGGCAGCTTAATGGACCGGAAGAG
>JBASPX010000071.1:0-3899 GCA_049659625.1 Candidatus Saccharicenans sp.
GTACACAGAAGACTGGTCGAATGAGTACGCCTATATCAAGCCGGATAGATTCATTCAGGCGTTGGAAAGTTCGCTGGCTCAGGCTGTTAGCTGAGGCTTAAAATGGAGAGACTACGATGGCTAAATCTCGAACAAAACTTGACACGGCCCAATACTCTGTCCCTATTTTCCCGGTTAAAAACCACTGAATTCTTGATCTACTGATGCCAGATACCGGGGTTCTTTCCGGTAAATCAGAATAGCCAGAAATTTGCCGCCCGATGGCCCCGAGCTGATTTTTTTATTCTATATCGTTCTTCTCGCAGAAATAATGGATTTTACCTTCGAGCTCTCGAGCCCGGGTAATTGCTTTTTCTTCGGTTAGAGTGGGGATCAGTTCTTTGAGTCTGGCTCGAACCGACTTAACCTGATTTTCGGCTTTCTCCGGGTCGGCGATTGCTACCAGGCCCGGCTCGGATGCCGCCCGATTGGCATTTATGTAATTTTGAGTGGCCGTCTGGAATTCCTTTTCCAGCTGCCTCACCAGGTCTTCCTCTGGAGAAATCTTGAAAAACTGGTTATAAGCCAGATAGCCGGCTGCCACCACGATTAAGATAATGATGAACTTTTTCATAGGCCCTTCCTCTGGTTTTTCTTCCACCAGTTATAGTAATTAAATTACTAAGCGCCTGCAAATAAAGAACAGTAAAGAACAGGGGACACCTTAAAGTGTCCCCTTTTTCTGGGGGTTTTTCTTTAGGCCTGTCAAACCCTTAAATAAGTATCTGATATCAAATAAGATGCTGGCATTATAAACTGCGGCCGAAGCAAATATCGGGGACACTGTAAGGTGTCCCCTTTCCTTACTTTCTGGTATAATAAATAAAATTTTATGAAGAAATCTGATATCGCCGCAGACCTTCCTTTCCGACCCGAACCCTTTGTCTTCCGCCTTGAATTAAATCCCAACGCCTTGCGAGATGCCCCGTTTATTGAAAAAATTCTGGCATCAGCTTCAATCATCCAGCTTGAAGCCGTGGGACCGTTTACCGAAGAATCTCTCAAGCTTTTACAATTTCTTGATAACCATCAGTCATCATTCTGCCTCCGGCTTCTGGTTCGCTCTGATGATCATGTTATCAGCGAATACCTCGACCCGCTGTCCAGGTTGAAAAAGCTTGTGGCTTTTATGATAATTGCTCCAGCAGAGAAAACCTCCGTTGCCAGGCTGAACGAACTTCTGTTCGCGGCCGCTTCTTCTTCCCTGAAACCAGGAGTACTGATTGAACTGGATCCAGCGGTCTCTTCATCTGAGCTTAAAGATTTTATTCGAAAGCTCCGTCAGGCAGGTGCTCTGGAAATTGCTTTGAGGCCGTCCCCGGCATTAATCTCACGTTCTTATGATGCGGGCTCCGAATTTTATTTATTTGATAGTCTCAATGAACTGAAAAGTTCCGGTCTTCCCGTATCTCTGGAAGAATGTTTCTCCGCAGGGCCGGCTATTTCCGGCGTCGAGCCGAATCCTGGGTCTGACCATTTCGAGTTTAACTGCAGGCGTGGTTCTGGCTCCTGTTATATAAATTATAAGGGCGAGGTTAAGATTTGCCGGCGGTTGGATAGAGTAATTGGTAATCTCTCAAGTCAGAGTCCGGAGTGCATCTGGGAGAAAATTCTTTTCGATCAGAATATCTGTCCTCATTTGAAAATCCCGCTCTCCCGTAATGAATTCAGTGCTGATAACTGTACGCCAGCAAATGAAATAATTAATAAATTTCCAGATGAAAATAAAGCCACTCTGAAATCAGCCCGCACAGCACCAGTCAACCTTGACTCCTCCCTGCGACCGGTGCCACTTTACACTTTCAAAGAAAAGAGCTGGGGAGCACTACTGATAAAAAGCCTGGACGGAGTCATTCTCAGCCACCGGGGTGCTGAAATCGCCTTACTCATTGACGGCGAGAAAACCCTTGGCCATCTCAGAAAAAAATATGGTTCCAGAGCCGTTCAGTTCGTGCTGGCTCTTTTTCTGAAAGGATTCGTAAGGCTGGAAAAATAGTCAGATGAGCACTTACGCTTTTGACCTGACCTATGAAGATTTCAAAAAAAAGCTTTCTCCCGAAGATATTCTGGCTACTGTTACTGACCTTTATTTTTCTCCGCGAAACAACCGTGTTCTCATCGTTGAACCGGACAGTGCCTCCTGGCTGGTTTTAACCCGTGAAGATTTAGAATTTCTGATTCATCTGAGGCTTCTGGCCCCCGGCTCGTCCACTCGTTTATGGAGAAAACTTAAAAACCTTCGTGCAGCTCTGAGTTCTGACCCGGTGGAACAACTTGACCGCTGGCTTTATCGCCTTTTTATAAACAACATGATTACCATAAACGGCTACAGCTACCACCAGCCTTCAAAACTCTGGCCGGTTCAGAAATTTCCGCACTATTTCAATATTCATCTGACTGAATCCTGTAACCTTGCCTGTCGCTACTGCAGGGTAGGTCACCTGAGTCATTCTTCACTATCGATGTCGGTTGAGACCTGCAAAAAAATTATCCGGCGGGTGATTGAAGAAATCCCGGGAGAAAAAATAATAGTCGGTTTCCACGGTGGGGAACCCCTTTTAAATATTGATTGCGTGGTGGAGGGGAGTAAGTATGCCAGAGAACTGGCAGCCGCTACCGGCAAAGAAGTTACCTTATCACTCCAGACCAACGGGCTTCTTCTTTCTCAATACGCCAGTCTGCTCAAGGAATTCAAAATTGAAGTTGGCGTTAGCCTCGACGGTCCGCCCGACATCCATAATCAATACCGAATTTTCCGCTCAGGAGAGGGAAGTTTTGAAAAGGTGATGGCCGGGATTAAATCTGCCCGGGCGGCAGGACTAAACCCGGGCTTTCTGGCGGTCGTCCATCATCCGGAGAATTATCTCCCCGTGGCCCGCTTTATGGTTGAAACGATGGGGGCCACTTCATTTCGCCTGAATTATTCTTGTTTTGAGGGGAGAGCCAAAAATGAACTGGATTTCGACCGACAGCGAGCCGACAGATTCGCCCGCTGCTGGCTCCAGCTAATTGATTTTGCTGTGGAACACCAGAGACAGAGTGGAATATGGCTCAGCATAGATGACCTTAATCTGTTTTTAGCTCATCTGCTGAGTAAAGATCGGCCTCATATGTGCTATCGCTCTCCCTGTGGTGCTGGAAATTCCATTCTTGGATTTGGAGCCGACGGGAAAATTTATCTCTGCGAGGAGCTCGTGGGTAAGGAAAATTTCTGCCTCGGCCATATAGATTTCGCCCCGCGCCTGGATAGACTTCTGGAAGAATCTGAAATAAATTCTGGCATCGCTGAAAGGCGGAAGGTGGATAAGTTAACTAATTGCGCCGTATGCCCCTGGAAAAGGTTCCACGGGGCCGGCTGTCTGAATAAGTGCTTTGAGTATTTCGGGGATATAGAACATGGCGATCCCATGTGCCAGTTTTACCGGGTGATATTCGAAGAACTTATCTGGAAACTGGTTGATAAACCGGAACTGAAAAATTTGATTGGTTACTACAAAAAGTATATAAAAATAAGTCCAGAGTGGCTAAGTTAATTTTGAGCGCGGATTCATAAATAAAATTGGACACGGGCGAAAGGAGGTTCAAATGAATCTGATTAAAAAAATTATAAGTCGGAAATCAGAGTGTAAAGATCTTTCTGATCTCGGTCGCGGCCTGCCCGGTCTTCCGGTCAGATTGAATGAAGATTCTGCCCGCAGCCGTCGTCAGGCGCTTGAACTGATGGTAAAAGGAGCGGCTTTTATGGCCAGCTGGCCCTTTTTCAGCCGGGAAGCCCGGGCTTCAAGGTTTAAAGATCTGGTGGGCAATTCAGAAACTGAGCTCGGTTCCCTGACTGCCCCGGAGGCCGCTCGAATCATCGC
>JBASPX010000072.1:0-2127 GCA_049659625.1 Candidatus Saccharicenans sp.
TTGGTGCTTGCTATTCTCGTTTGGCTTATTAGTCGCAATATTGAGTTAGCCGTTACTATTTTGGTTCTTGGATGTCCTGGTGCATTGGTTATTGGGGTACCAGTTTCAAATGTGTCAGGGATTGGAAATGGCGCACGACATGGTATTTTATTTAAGGGTAGTGATGTCATTACAAACTTTAGTAAAGTTGATACAATGCTATTTGATAAAACAGGAACATTAACTTATGGTAACCCTCAGGTTGCACAGACAATCTACTATAGCAGTGATAGGAGTCTTGCTGAGAGCTTACTGGCTAGTGTTGAGAGAGAATCAGATCATCCGCTCGCGAAAGCAATTGTGAACCATTACTCAGGTTCTGTAGTAGAGGTAATTGACTCAACAGAGGTCGTTCAAGGTGGGGGAGTTGTTGCTCGTATTCAAAATCACCAAGTTCTCGTAGGGAACTCTTATTTGATGAATCAATATAATATTCCTTTCACTAACCAGATGAAGAGCGACATAGCAGGGATGGAAGCAGAAGGGAATTCAATTGTCCTAACTGCTATTGATGGACAAATAGCTCTTGTTGTAGGGATTCGCGACCAGATTAGACAAGGAGTCAAGGAGGATTTAGAGACGCTTAAGAATATGGGAGTAAAAAATCTCATTCTATTGTCTGGAGATAATCAAGGCACAGTTGATTTAGTTACTAATCAGTTAGGCTTAACCGAGGCTTATGGTCATCTACTACCAGAAGACAAGGCAGAATTTGTGAGAAAACGTCAGGCAAGTGGAGAAATAGTAGCATTTGTCGGAGATGGTATTAATGATAGCCCATCATTGGTCTTGGCAGATATTGGAATTGCCATGGGAAACGGTACAGATGTTGCCATTGAAACTTCAAATGTTGTTTTGATGAATTCGGATTTTCACAGAATCCCTCATGCGATCGGATTGGCTAAAGCTACACGACGTAATATGATTGAAAATATCTTCATTTCATTGCTAGTCGTAGTAGTTCTTCTTATCAGCGTTCTCTCAAGTTCGTGGATGAATATGGCTATTGGCATGTTTGTTCATGAAGGTAGCATTCTCCTAGTTATTTTGAATGCTATGAGGCTTTTAAAATATAAAAGAAAATAGAGATTCTTGATATAAATCAATTTTTTATTCTAAATATTGTACTATACTAAAGATATAATAAGGAAAGGAAGTAAAGATGATGAAAAAAGCTATACTACAGCTTGAAACACTGGCTTGTCCTACATGTATGCAAAAAATTGAGGGAGCCATTAAAAGTGTGGCAGGCGTTGATAAGGACAGTGTTAAGGTTCTCTTCAACGCTAGCAAGGCAAAAGCAAATTTTGATACAAGTTTGACAAATATTGAAGAAATTGCGAATGCAGTACGAGCAATTGGCTATGATGTTCTAAAAGCATCAGAAAAATAATAGGGGGGGAAGTTGTAATGTTAAAACAATTTTTTGAAGCAAATGATGAGATGCTTGATTTATATACTAATGCTATCACAAAAGCTCATGGGAAAAATCATCCAGAAGTTTTTGAAGTTCGCAAACTTTATGAAACAATTCAGCATAAAATTCAGGGTAATAATATGGACCTATCAAATGAATTTTCGGAACTGAGGGATGTTACAAAAGATTTTGCGATTCCAGATGATGTTTGTGAGACATTTACTAAAACCTATCAGCTCTTAAAACAATTTGTCGAATTATCTCAAGAGTAGGTTTCGTCAATTAGAAAGAGGTTATCCATGGTTCAACATCTTTGCGTAACACTTGTACCATTATTTAATTATCTGTCAGAAGATGAGCAGATTGAAATCAATCAATTGGCGAGACACCAACAATTTAAAAAAAATGAGATTATTTTCAAACCAGGAGATGAAAAACTAGATATTGTAGCTCGTGGAATTATGAAAGTCTATCAACTGTCTCCGAATGGTAAGGAACAACTTTTACGAGTTGTTGAACCGGGTAGCTATGAGGGTGAAAATCAGTTGTTTGGTATAAAAAACGAGACACTTTTTGGTGAAGCTCTCGAAACAACTGAAATTTGTAGCTTGAGCAAACAAGCTTTTGATCAAGTAATGCTTAGGAATCCACAAATAGCTCTTAAATTATTT
>JBASPX010000073.1:0-22309 GCA_049659625.1 Candidatus Saccharicenans sp.
AGCCTTAAAAGCTCCTTCGTATTGTTTCCTCCTCATAATACCTGTCATTCTATCACACCTCCTGTGAAGTTATGACAGGCCAATCTGCACCTTATCCCCCTGTCCAGTTTTTGGGGAGCACTTCAAATTGCTTGTCTCGATTTTAAATGGATATTTTATCGGCACCTTCCTCATCCTTGATTCTCCGCCTGAACAGGCAATATTCCCGTTCCGGGTTGTCGAAGGCTTAGACCATGGAGAAACAAATCCCAAAACCCACTCTACAATTCGGTTGGTCCTGGACGGACAGCAACGCATTACCTCACTCTTTTATGTTTTATATGAGCCTGATATACCCTTGAGCAATAGTCGACATCCGTATCATTTCTTTTTAAAGCTTGAAGCCTTGATGGATGGTAACCCAGATGACGCTGTTACTGGGATTTCAGTTAATGACCGCCGACGCATGGGTGAGATGAAGGTAATGATCGAGGAGGAAAAAGCTATTAAATTTTCTCTTTTCCGAGATTCTGGAAATTTTTATGACTGGCTATATAACAAACAAAGAAGATATGTAAATCAAGAACAAAGAAACATCATTGAAAGTTTCTATCGCCGTTTCGCCGATTTCATGGTGCCGGTGGTCTCTATTTCTCCGGAAACAGGCAAGGAAAATATTGTCAACATTTTCGAACGCATCAACCGCACCGGAGTCAGTCTCTCGTTATTCGACCTGGTTGCTGCTCGTATTTATCTAAAAGGCTTAGATTTACGAAAAATGTGGAAAAATTTTGCCAGGGATAATAAAGAACTTTCAAATATTATTAAGCCGGAATTTATACTCAAAGTAATCGCCCTCCTTGAAAATAAAGAATTACGAAAAAGCTCTCTATTGGATATCATTGATCAACTCGAAAAATCACATTTCGAGAGATTGTGGGCGAAAGCCTGTTCTTTACTTGAAGATGCATATAAACGAATTACTTCATCAAACGGCTATGGAGCTGTGGCATCACGGTGGATCCCTTACAGCACTATACTAGTTCCTTTGGCTGCGCTACTATGTTTTATAGCTGAGAATAAGGGAGGAGAGGAGCATTATCGGAAGGTGGATCGATGGTACTGGGGAAGTGTCTTTGCCCAACGTTATGACCAGGCCGTCGATTCCACTTCTTACCGCGACATGCGCGAGATGAAAGAATGGTTGGGTGGGGGAAACTGCCCAACCTGGATTGAGAATTTTGATCCTGAGCAGCTTGATCTCACGAGTATTGACGAAAGACGCTCGGCCGTTTATCGAGGACTAATGTGCCTAGTTGCCTTGGCGGGTGCCAGGGACTTTATAAACGGCCAAGCTGCTTCTTTAAAAGACTGCCAGGATGACCACATTTTTCCAAAATCTGAATTTAAGAACGAACCACAGGTGAACTGTATTCTCAACAGGACACTGATTTCATCCAACCAGATCAAAGGAAGCAAAAAACCATCTGTATATCTGCCAATATTCTTGAAAGAGCATGGCGGTGACAAGAAGCGCCTCCGTATGACCCTTCAAAGCCATCTTATTTCTGAAGAAGCACAACAAGCGATGGAAAAGGATGATTTCCGGGCCTTCATCAAGGCTCGAGAACGTACATTTTTGAAAGAAGTAGCAAATCGTGTAAGTGGAAATTAGATATGTCTCTTTTCTCTGAGCGCCGCGCGGTCCAGAACCCTTTTATCCGGTACGCCGAAGAAGCTGGATGGACATATCTCTCCCCGGAAGAGGCTTTGCGCCTACGGAGAGGCGAAGATTCACCCTTTCTCCGCACGGTGCTGGTTGAGCAATTGCAGCGGCTAAATCCGGATGTGGTAGATTCAGTGACTAAAGCTGAAGAGGTGGTCGAGCGACTTCGCCGCATCCGACCGAACATCGAGGGGAACCTGGAAGCCTGGGAGTATCTTAAAGGTCTCAAGACCATCTTTGTCGAAGTTGAACGTCGCGAGAAAAACTTCCGCCTTCTCGACCCAGAGCGGGTCGAAGCCAATACTTTCCATGTTACGGATGAGTTCCGCTTTGCTGTCGGCTCAGCTAAAATCCGGGCTGATGTGGTTCTTCTGGTCAATGGAATTCCAGTTATTGTGGTTGAGACCAAGGCCGCAACTCGTATTGAGGGCATAGCCGAAGCTTTCGACCAGATTCGCCGCTATCATGAAGAGGCGCCCGAATTCCTGGCACAGACCCAGCTTTTTGCTCTTACCCACCTGGTGGAATTTTATTATGGTGCCACCTGGAGTCTCTCACGCAAAACACTCTTCAACTGGAAAGATGAACAGTCGGGTGATTATGAGACTCTGGTTAAATCTTTCCTCGTACCAAGACGCGTGCTGCATGTCCTGAGTGAGTGTATTCTTTTTCCCCGAAAGGATGGGGAACTCAGCAAAGTTGTGCTTCGGCCACATCAGATGCGTGCAGTGGAGCGGGTGCTGAGCCGGGCTGGTGACCGTCACAAACATCGCGGTCTTGTCTGGCACACTCAAGGTTCTGGCAAAACGTATACCATGATTCTGGCCGCCCGACGGCTGCTTCAGGATCCGAAGTTTCAAAATCCGACCGTGCTTATGATTGTTGACCGAAACGAACTTCAACAGCAGCTCTTCCAGAATCTCGAGGCAGTTGG
Organism: Candidatus Saccharicenans sp.; assembly: GCA_049659625.1. Classification (GTDB taxonomy): domain Bacteria; phylum Acidobacteriota; class Aminicenantia; order Aminicenantales; family Saccharicenantaceae; genus Saccharicenans. The sequence continues at coordinate 2,640 of JBASPX010000073.1, forward strand.
CTTCGGTCATGTGCATCTCGCGCAGAGCAAGCTCGAGCTCCAGGAATTGCTGAAAAGTGATACCCGCGGTCTTATCGTTTCGATGATTCATAAGTTCCATAACATGCCGGCGAACTTGAACACGAGGGAGAATATTTTCGTACTGGTTGATGAGGCTCATAGGTCGACTGGCGGTGAGCTCGGAAACTACCTGATGGGGGCACTGCCCAATGCTAAATTCATAGGCTTTACCGGAACCCCAATTGATAAGACTGCCTATGGACGCGGCACCTTCAAGACCTTTGGCTGTGAAGATGATAAAGGTTATCTCGACAAATACTCGATACTCGAATCAATAGAGGATGGAACTACCGTGCCACTCTACTACCAGCTGGCTCCCAATGAGCTGATCGTAGACCGCGAGGCAATGGAGAAGGAGTTCTGGGAGCTAGCAGAGCTCGAAGGTGTTAGCGATGTTGAAGAATTAGACCGGGTGCTCAAGCGTTCTGTTACTCTTACCAATATGTTAAAAAATAATGAACGGATACAGAAGATAGCCGCTTTTGTGGCCGATCACTTTCAGACAAATGTCAGGCCAATGGGATACAAAGCCTTTCTGGTGGCGGTGGACCGTGAAGCCTGTTGCCTCTATAAGGAGGCGCTTGACCAATTTCTGCCTCCATCCTGGAGTGCAGTGCTCATCAGCCCGGGTCACAATGACCCTCCCCATATGCGCAAGTATCATCGCAGTGATGATGATGAGTTCCAGCTGCGCCTTGCCTTCAGAAAACCCGGGGAAGATCCGCAGATCTTCATCATCACTGAGAAACTGCTTACCGGCTATGATGCGCCCATCCTCTATGCGATGTATCTTGACAAACCGATGCGCGACCACGTACTTCTGCAGGCTATAGCCCGGGTCAATCGGCCTTACGAATGTGCAGAAGGGCAGCGCAAAACAGCCGGGCTGATCATTGATTTTGTCGGAGTTTTCGAGAATCTGGAACGGGCGCTGGCTTTTGATTCCGAAGATATAAATGGCGTTATTACAGGGCTTGACGTGCTGAAAAACCGCTTCGAGGAACTGATGAAAAAGGCGCGGGAAGAATACCTGCCAATCGCCACAGGGCCAACCGAAGACAAGCGGGCCGAAGCGGTGCTCGAGCATTTTCGCGACAGAGAGGTCCGGCAGCAGTTCTACTCTTTTTTCCGTGAGGTGGAAGAGGCTTATGAAATCATCTCACCTGACCCTTTCCTGCGGCCCTACCTTGATGATTACGAGCAGCTGATCGGGATGTATCGGCTCCTGCGTGCTGCCTACGAACCACACATTCCGATTGACAGGTCCTTCCTGCGAAAGACTGCTGAAATTGTCCAGCGCTACACTCAGACACCCGAGGTGCGCCCGCCAAGTGAGGTATGTGAAGTTGGAAGCAAGGCACTCAGGGCACTGCTCGGGCAAGATAAACCTGATACGGTTAAGGTTTTTAACCTGCTCAAAGAATTCTACCGGTTGGTAGAAGAAAAAGGCAGAGAGGCTCCCTATCTTATTCCTATTAGCGAACGTGCCGAAGAAATCCGCCACTACTTTGAAAAACGATTAATTTCAGCGCGCCAGGCCCTGGAAGAACTCAAAAAGCTGGTCGATGAGCTGCGCAAGGCAGAAGCTGAACGTACCGACAGGAAGCTTTCAAAAGAAGCGTTTGCTGTCGAGTGGTGGTTGCGAACACATCAGGTAGAGGCTGACTGTGCCCGTCAGATAGGTGAACAGCTGGAGGGAGCTTTTGTTAATTATCCACACTGGGCTATCAGCGAAGCCCATGAACGCGAACTAAGAAAAGATCTGTATAAGGTGCTTATTAGAAATCTTTCCGGCGCAAAGGAAATAGATGCAGGGAAATGGGTTGAACAGATTTTAAATCTTCTCAAGAGGGCGATTGAATGAACGACGTCGATAAGAAGTCTGTGACCTGGCAAACACTGGAAGAGATGATTCCAGCCGAGCTCTTTCGAGCTGAAGTTCGAGCTTGGGCAAAACGCATCGGGGTCGAACCGCGTGAAATCCGCATCCGGCGAATGAAGCGCAAATGGGCGAGCTGTTCCTCACGCGGACGATTGACCTTTGACGCTGACCTTCTCCGGCAGCCTGCCCGCAAGCGGGCCGAGGTTATTGTTCACGAACTGCTACATCTTAAAATTCCAAATCATGGCAAACTTTTTCGCTCTCTTTATAAGGCCTTTCTATCGAGCAGAGAAAATAAAATTATTTGATCTTATCCTATTTTCCCCAGATTCTGACCAGCACCACGCCGTGCGGGGCCACTTCGGCCTCAAAGCTCTGGCTGAAAACTCCCAGGTCCTTCTGGCGCCACAGGTCGCGCACCCGGTATGAGCCGGACCCCAGCCCCAGCGCCCCAAAGTCAACCTTAATTTTCTTATGCTCATAAGCATCCAGGTTGAAAAGACCGACCGCTTTGGAACCGTCTTCCATGTTCTTGGCCCAGACCTGATAATCTTCGCCTTCGATAATCCTTTCTGCCTGGTGGCCGAGCGGGTCCTGGTCAACTTCGAGCACTTCCGCGTTGGTCAGAAGCCCCAGGGTAAAATCGTCCAGCTGCTCAATCGGACAGCCGATGAGAAGCGGAGCGGCGAGCAGGCACCAGAGGCTGATGTGGGTATACTGCTCGTCGGGTGTCAGGCGAGTCGGCCGGAGCTGCGGACCCCATCCAACCAGGCCCACCACCAGCATATCCGGGTCGTTCCAGTGTCCGGGACCGGCGTATTTTGACAGTCCGGCCTGGTTGAAGCCTATCCCGGCCATACTGGCCCAGGTGTCAGTGATATCGCCGGTGGTCCGCCACAGGTTGCCTCCAACGCTTTCACCCCATTCCCAGGGATTATCGCGACCCCAGTTGCAGATGCTGAAAACAATATCCCGGGGCGCCTTTTTTATGGCATCTCCAAAAAGTTTATAAGCCACTCTCGGGTCCTTCCTCTCGCAGTAGCACCAGTCTATCTTGACATAATCGTAGCCCCACTTGGCGTAGGTCATTATGTCCTGTTCCTCATGTCCCTCGCTTCCTTCGTATCCGGCGCAGGTTTTAGGTCCGCAGTCGGTATACAGGCCGATCTTGAGGCCGAGACTGTGGACGTAATCGGCCAGGGCCTTCATGTCGGGAAATTTTTCATTAGAGCGGATTTCTCCGGTTTTCGGGTCGCGCTGTCCGTGCCAGCAATCATCAATGTTGATGTAGGACCAGCCGTAGTTTATGAGACCTTTTTCGACCATTGCCCGGGCACTCTGGCGAACCTTTTCATCGGTCACCGAACAACCCCAGCAATTCCAGCTGTTCCAGCCCATCGGCGGGGTAAGACATATCCTCTCTCCAACTTCAATTCTAAGCTCACGCTCGGCCACACCCAGCCTGTTTTTAGCTCTCAATTTGACGTGGTAGGTGCCTGGCTGCTGATGTATAAAGCCGGTAATCTGACCGGTAGAGCTATCAAGTTTAAGACCGGCTGGCAGTCCCTCAGCCTCAAAGGTCATAGGTCGTTCTCCGCTGGCCGGGATGGTAAATAAGAATGGAGAACCTGGCCGGACACCGAAAACCTTCGGTCCGTTGATTCTCGGTTCCGGTGGAGCTGGTGGGGTGAGGATGTATGGGGCGCTGGCATAAGGCTTAACCAGCTCGGGCCGGCTTCCGCGGTATTCAATTCTGGCTTCGCACCAGTCCGCGTGATCATAGGCGATGCCGTCACCCGCGTCAGAGACAACGAGGTCAAGATACTTCAGGCCCTTCAGACTTATGTTTATTTCCCGGGGAGGATCTCCGGCTTTCATGATCCCGCTTTTCCACAGGATTTTTTTATTGTTTTTCTTGTCCCTGCCGGTGACGATGAATTCAACCGAGGCTCGTTCGGCACCCCGTTCGCTCTTTTTGATTTCGTCGTCAACCCCGACCAGAGCTTTGAAGCTTAAAGCCTGACCATCGAGTCTTATCCGGCACTGGCTTTCGGCATGGGTACCGAGACCGCGCTCAAAAACCTGACCGGCCACGGTCAGGGGATGGCCATCGACTGATTTATTGGCCTTACTTTCTCCCCAGCCTGAAATTATCTGTTCAGCCCCGAGTTCATCCAGATATAAGACTTCGGCCGGCTTTTTCGGGCGACAGCCATATAAAAAAACGAGCAGCATGAGTATTGTGCTTATCAAAACCGTTAAAAATATTCTTTCGGAAATCGGATCTCCTCGGTGCTTCATGATCTTTCTCCTTTCCTTAATTAATCTAACTCAAACTAGACGGTGAAAACAACGCTCATTTTCAGATTTACAGATTCACACTTTATAGATTCACGTCCGGGTGATTTGATCAGATAATAATTTAGAAATTGTTTGAGACACGGTAGAAATGGAGAAAATTGTCTGCCGGGGCTGGTGCTGATTTATATGTTTGGATGGAAAGCTGGAACTTAAATATATTTACGGTCTATGGTCTTATTGCTGTCAAGAGAATGGTTATGGTTATGAAATAAGAAATTAACCAAACTTAATTTAGCCTATAAAGCCAGATAAGGGTATAAGGGAATCAGGTTTTCAGGCAGCAGCTGGATATCTTCATCATTAATGCCAGTAAAATCTAATCTCCACCAGAATAAGTTGAGCTTTATAGTACGTAATGCTAAAGGTTTAACCGGGCAAACTAACCAGAAATAAATCTGGCAGGAGAATTACGGAGATTTTTTAACATAAATAAAAATAGGGGAGAGCCCTAAAGCCCTCCCCCGATAATATTGAAAATATGGGAGCTGTCAGAATTTGTATCTCAGCGACAGCTGATAAGTTCTGGTAGCCTCGATTCCGGTAACCCTGCCGTAATAGTAATCAACGGTATAGCTTCCGGAAGAGGTGTTTTCATCAACCGGTCTCCAGGTTCCGCCGGGATTCTCTCCAAAACTAACATATCTGAGACCAAACGGGTTGTAGATATCGGCCAGAATGGCAATCCGACCATATCGGAAACTGAATTCTTTCTCAATATGGAAGTCGAAATAGGTCCGGTCCTCGCTTCTTCTGGCACCAACCGGTTCAAGTCGAACGCTGACTGACCAGGGAACAACATTATGAGCCTGCGCCCAGGAAGTAGGTGGAACGATGGTAATGGTCCTTGCCCACGGGGAACCCATCATATAGCGGAATATAAATGAGCTTATGAAACCGTAGGGAAGTCTGAAAGTTCCATAAAGCTTGAACTGGAAAGGAACATCCAGGCTGTCGCGGCCAGGAGCAAAAAGAAACTGGTTCGGGTTGTTGTTAACTTCCATGGAAGTGGTCCTGGAGAAAACGGCTGAACCACCAAGTGCCCAGCCATGGCTGAATCTTTTATCAAACTGAAGCTCAAGCCCGTGGTACTTTCTGAAGTTTTCCGGAATGTTCTTCTGAACGTTGATTGAACGATTGTAGGCAGAATCATAGGTCATGAAATAAACAGTGACTTCCTGTTCAGGGAATATCCCGTAAGCAGGAACTATGGTGGTGAAGGGCACGTACCATTCAGGAGCCTGTTCCAGGGCGTACCAGTATTTGCCGGTAACCGGGTCGTATTTTGCTGAGCTGTAAATTCTGGTCTCTTTCTTATGAATATAATTTATCTTAACCGCAACTTCTTTGAACAGTTGGTGCTCGAGGCCTACCATATATTCATTGTGGACTGGTGCTCTCAAGTCAGGATCAACCAGCTGGCGAAGGTACTCAGGATCGGGTCTGGTAAAATCGCCAAGACCATAACGGTATTCGTACCAGTCAGTTCCGGGCATATCCGGTTCACCGTTATTGTTGAGATCCCACCAGTTAAACTCATATTGGGCCATAACCGCCGGGGAAACTGCGGAGAAGAACATAACCGGAACATGTTCGGAATAATGAGCATAGGAAATTTTTACCGCGGTCTTTCCATTACCGAAAAGGTCATAGCTCAACCCGATTCGCGGCGAGAAATTTAAGAATTCCAGAACTCCCTTGATCGGAGCAACTTCGAAAGGACCGAAGGGATTAAAACCAAGCGTTGGCTCGAGCGTCTGACCTATGGCAAAGGGCAGGCCGGTGATTCCGGTGGTTCTGGCCTTGCCGCCCCACCCGTTGTAGTAATCGAGTCGAAGCCCCAGGTTGACCGTCAGGCGATTTTTAATGGTCATGCTGTCCTGGAAATAAGCTCCGATCCGGTATTCCATCAGGTCTTTCCAGCTGTCATTCCGGCTGGTGCCGCAGTTGGTAAAAGCCAGCAGTCCGTCTCCCATAATAGTTGTTTCATCTGTCTGATAATATCCGCGCCAGTAGTAGGGGTTGCCGTTGTAATAATACCAGTTCATCGGGTTGGTTCTGGCATAAGCGTATCTGTCCCAGCCAAACTGAAATTCAGCACCGGCTCCGATTTCATGATCGCCTCCCAGGAGGTTGTCCTGGAAATGGGTCAGTCGTGCTGAAGCCTGGCTGGTGTGTCTGATGATAAAGCTCTGCCAGGATTGAATTCCGTTCCAGATATAGCCTGTGTATTGATCCCAGTAGCAGACGTTGGCATCGGATTCCTTCCGGGTGGTAATGGGGAAGTCCAGGTGATTGACATTCAACCTGAAATCTATGAATGAGTTCGGGCTGGCCAGCCAGGTAAGGTTGGCCGTGCCAACATATTGAGCCGGTTTTGACCAGAAAGTGGTTTCTTCCGTTTTATTAGCCCAGGCTTCATACATATTCTTGCTCTTGCTGTACGAAAAGTAAGTATAGAAACGCAGATGTCTGGAGAATTCAGTGGTCAGTTTGAGGTTGCCTCTAAAATTCTGGCTGGGAACTTTATACTGATCATAGAACCTGCCCAGGATGGTGGTCGGAATGAAAGGACTCCAGCGGCTGGACTTGGTGAAGGCCAGGTCAGTGAAGAACCAGAGTTTATCTTTTATAATCGGGCCACCCAGAATGGCAGATGTGTCCACACTGTAAAGAGCAAAGGTGGGTTTGCCGATATTCATTACCTTGAGTTTTTCATCAGGGAAAAGTACCTGGGACATATCTTTATTGGTGTAATAGGCCTGTACCTGACCGGAGTAGTTGTTTCCGCCGGATTTGGTAACGATGTTAACAAAAGCACCACCGGTGGTGCCCACCTGAGCCGGCAGAGAGCCGGTCACCACTTCAATTTCTTCGATGGCGTCAAACTGAGGGGTACCGAACGGTCCACCGGTGGTAGGGCAGTTGGCGTTTATCCCGTCCACTTCATAGGTCACGCCACGCCACAGGGTACCGTGAATGGCTCCTGAATAGGTGGAAATAGTTCCTACCGCTCCCGGTACCAGATTCAGTATACCGGTCAGCGCCCGGTTTACCGGCAAGGTTTGAATGATTTCGCTCGTGATGGTGGTGGTAACTTTAGTCTTCTGAACATCGATGGAAGGAGCGGCGGCCACCACGGTCACCTGTTCTTCGACTGCTGCCGGTTCAAGCTTAACCTCCAGAAAAATGGTAGCCCCCACTCTGACCACTATTTCTTTAAGGCTGGTGGTTTTAAAACCCTGAAGTTCAGCGGTCAGGGTGTAAACACCCGGGGGAATAGCCGGCAGCCTGAAGCTTCCATCTTCCCGGCTCACGTCGGTGGCCTTTCCCATCATGCTGGGACCGGACAGGGTTACAGTCACCCCGGGCAGGGGAAGACCATCGGCGTCCTTGACCACGCCCCTGACGGTGCCGGTCTCGCGGGTAATCTGAGCCAGGAGGATGGTACTGCATACGAAAAAGATCACAAAAGTTGCAGGAAGTTTGAACCTGCGCATGTCAGATCCTCCTTTTGAGTGGAAAATTTTTTAATTATATTGAAAGGAAAAGAGCAGACAACCACTGCTTGCTGGCCGCTCTGCCTGCTCTTTTCTCCTGTTTTTATGTGAACGATAATCATTGTGTTAACGATAACGCATAAATAGCCTAAGAAAATTTTTGGTACAAGTCAAGAACTTTTTTACCATCACTCCCGCAGCGGAATCTGCTGGAAAAAAAGGAAGCTAATTCGATAACCAGGGCGGTTTAAGATTAAATGAAAAAACAATGATGATACCCTCAATGAGGCTAACTGTTAAATCAAATCAGGATAAGGAAAGAATTTGTTTTTTAGCTCCTGCTTCAGACCGGGTTGTTTATCTGGTGAAATTATTATAAAAAATGTAAAAATAAAATATGTTTAACCAGGTGGGAAAAGATTTCTTTTGCCTCTCCTGTGGCCTGAAGAGAGCGGCCCGGATATTTGGCCTCTGCCCGGATTGCCTGAGGGCTGGTAATGTTGAGGAAATAAAAAGAAACAGTCATATTTCTCGAAAGGTATTATACGGATTGCCAGAGACACCGCCTCGTGAACCGGGTGGTCTGGTTTGCGGCCTGTGCTCTAACCGTTGCCGTCTGGGCGAGGGAAGTACTGGATTCTGCGGGGTCAGAATTAACAAAAACGGCCTGGTTTGTTCGGTTGCTCCTGAGGGTGTCATGCTGGCCGATTTTTACTATGATCCGCTGCCGACCAACTGCTGCGCGGCCTGGTTCTGTTCCGGTTCAAAGGAAAAGGGAGTAAATCTGGCAGTTTTTCTTTATGGCTGCAATTTTGATTGTCTTTTCTGCCAGAATGCTTCTCATCGCCAGGTAGGTTCGGCACCTCATATTACCCTGGAAACCCTGATAAAGGCAGCGTTTCGGGAAGGGGTCCGGTGTGTTTGCTTTTTTGGCGGTTCTCCCGAACCCCAGCTTCCGCTGGCTATCGAAGCCGCGCGAGAAATAGTCCGAAAATCCCGCCGGAAGATTCATATCTGCTGGGAATGGAATGGAACCGGGGATCCTTCTCTTGTAAGGCAGGCGGCAGAATTAAGCCAGCAGAGCAGGGGAACAGTCAAGTTTGACCTTAAAGCCTGGAGTCCCTGCTTCGGTGAGGTTCTTTGCGGAGTATCCATCGAAAGGGCCTATGAAAATCTCAGGCTCGTCTGGAATCTGTACCGGGATCCTGATCTGCTGACCGCCACCACTCTTCTTGTTCCTTATTATGTGGATGAAAAAGAGGTTGAAAACATAGCTGGCTTTCTGGCTGGGCTCAGCCCGGATTTTCCATATTCCCTTCTGGTTTTTCATCCGGAGGACCGTTTGAGAGATCTTTCAGTAACTCCACGAAAACAGGTGGAAGCAGCTTTCAAAGCCGCCAGGAAATATTTAAGAAAAGTTCATATCGGAAATCTGCATCTTCTGACTGATTGATATTACTGATTATACTGTCACCAGTTAATTTTAATAAGAATTTTATGGTTTTATCCAGGGAAATGGCGGCGAATTTTAATAAGGATGATTGAAACTGCAATCATCCCCACCTGGAAACGATCTGCCTGGCTTCTGTGTTTTAAATTGACTGATAGATTTTATGGTCCGGTGGTAATTATTTGCTCAGGTTTTTATCAATACAGGTATTGACACAAAAAAATTTTCAATTATTTTGAAAATTCAACATCTGCGAAAAAGTTCAGGCTGAAGGCCTGTGATATAAATTCCCCGGCCAGCCGGATGAGGATAATAAGAGTTTTGGAAAAATTGCCTGTTAAACGGGAGCAAAAAGAAGGAAGGCGATATTATGATAACCAGAAAATATTTACTGGCACTTCTGCCCCTCATGGTTTCGGGTGTTTTTACCTTTCTGGCCGTTCCGCCGGCCGCCGGTATGTATGACCATAATGGCTGTGAGGAAATAATCACCTCCGTTGAAAATCTGGCCACCGGCGATATTTTTTCTAATCCAGTGGATACAGTATGTCATCTCTTCCCTGGCTATTCAGATTCCGGGAGTGCTCAGCTGCCAGACCGGATTCAGGAGAAATCCCGGGAACAACAGGAGGTAAAAAAAGAGCAAGCTGGAGAGAAGCAGGAGCAGGAAATTGAAAAAGAAGAATTGAAGGAGGAGGAAAAAAAGGAAATATCGGAGAATCAGGAAACCGAAAACAGAAAGCCGGCTGCCGAGGAAAAAAAGAAAATAGCAGAATGGCTGGAACCATGGAAAAAGACGCTGGAGTTAAGTTATGTGGTGACCGGAGGTAATACTCTTTCCTCTTCATTCAGCTTTGGAGTCAACCTGACGCGAACTCCAAACGATAAGGATACCTACACCCTGAAGACTTTTCTGCTGCGCAGCCATTCGACCACCATAACCAGGACAGCTGTAGGAACGCCTGAAAATTATTCAGTTGAGGAACAGAAGACCCGCCGTCTTTCAGCAGAAAATTATGTTCTTTCAGGACAATATGATCACCGGGTGACCGGTCGTCTGACGACCAACCTGGCATTCGTCTGGGACAGAAATAAATTTTCAGGAGTGCTCAGCCGCGCTTTATGGACTGCTGGCGCCGGTCTGGTCATGGCCGATAATCAGAAGACCAGAATGCGCTCTCAGGCCGGGGTGAGCCTCACCGTCAGAAAATACACCCAGCAGCCGGTCAGCGTTTTTCTTGGCTTCCGTTACAGCTTTATCTGGGAACAGAAGCTTTTTGATAATTCATCATTCGCCACGGCTTTCATTTTTGATGACAACCTGGCTAGAATCAGCGACTGGCGGTATGAATGGAATTTTAACGTAGCTGCTCCACTCAACAGGAAGCTGGCTCTGAAAATCGGTGTCCGCATATTGAGGAACAACAGACCGCCCGACCTTGAAGTCCCTCTGTTCGATTCCGGGGGCCAGAATACAGGACTCAAGGTATTCATCCCGAGGGAAAAAGTTGATACCTTTTTTACCACCTCGCTGGTGTTGAATTTCTAGAATCTATTTTGAGCTGGAATTTAGGAAACCTTCTATAAATAAAATCAAATTTTTTAGGATGGTGAACTTTTTAAACCCCGATTGAGGATGGGGAGATAAGCTGGAATCGATTAAAAAATCATCTTATCGATATTATACGTGACACACTGTTAAGGGCTGCCGGGATTTTTAAGTGAGCAGACCGGCTCGATCTTAAGGCTGAAAGCACCGGTCAGAAGAGACAGCTATTATCTTGAACTGGTGTGGTTCAAAAAGCGGCTCGACGTTTTCTAAAGGCAGCTGAAGATAAACAGGAATATGATGTGCCAGGCAGACTTCTTTCTCTGATCGGGGATACAGAGAGCCGCGGAAACCATAAAATTATAAAAGGCAGTTTGAGCCCTGGGTCAGGGGTAATCATCTTTTATGATTTCACTAATTTTTAACCTGTCTGAAAATTAAGGCTGAAGCAACCCAGATCGTGATGAAAAATGCGTTTACGTAAATGATTTCCTAAACTCCGCAGTCCCGGACTTCCTGGAAATATTTCTAAAACATGCTGGTAATCTACCTGCTATAGAGGCCATAAAAAAATAATCCTGCGTCCTATTTTATATTCAGGATGGACTCCAGATTGAATTAAAAGAATTAAGAAAAATCCGGGTTGGGAAAGGAAACTTTTTCTACTTTGAGACTTTACTGGCTTTCTCCTTCTGGATGCAGATCATATTATTGACAGGAGTGAATGGATGGGTAGAAAATAAAAACAGGGGAAGGAAAAATGAAGAAGTTTACGCGGTATGCTTTTTTATCATCACCCGGCCTTTTAATCGGTTTTTTATTGGTGACCATGGTGGCTGTGTCAGCCGGTCAACCGCTGGAACAACAGGATAACAGACTGCCGAAAGAGCTTCAAATCAGGCCTAAACACGAAGTGACCGTGGCCGTGAAGCTGGTTCAGGTTTACGTGACTGACAGGGAAGGCAGGCCAGCCGCTGACCTGACAGCTGAAGATTTTGAAATTTATGACAACAACAAACTCGTGCCTTTGATTCATTTCGAAAAGCATTTTCCCGATGAGTCACCTGTGCTGCCTCAGATGCCGGGACCGGCGCTGACCAGAAAATTTATCCTGTTTTTTGATCTGGCTTTTACCGATGCTCGTGGTCTGATGAAGGCCAGAAAGGCTGCCCTTAATTTTATGGAGAAATCGATTCTGCCCACCGACGAGATATCTCTCCTGACTTATACCGCCATGCGCGGTCTGACCATTCATGAGTACATGACCAGGGATCATGAGCGCATCCGCAAAATAATAGAATCATTTGGCTTAAAGAGTGTGGCCGGGAGAGCGGAAAACCTGGCAAATTTTTTCTATTCAGATACTCTGATGAGCATGCAGGGGGATCAGGTGAGCACCTCGCCTGAGGATAGCTTTTTTGTAGATCAGGCCAGGCTTCAAACCGGTCGTATGATTGATACCGTCCGAAGGCAGGGGTATGTAGATCAGGCGCGTTTTTACCTGGCCGCCATGAACAACCTGGCTAAATCTCTGAAGAATGTTCCCGGTTATAAAAATATTATCCTGTTTTCGGCCGGGCTGGCCAAACAGCTTCTGTTCGGACGCACCGGCGGAGCCACCGTCGGTGGCTGGACCACTCCTGAAGAGTATGCAGCTCAAACTGCCATCTATGACGCCTCTCAGGCTGATGCCGGACTGAGCAACGATTTCACCAGGCTGCTCAAGGAGCTGAAGAATTCCAACTGCAAGGTTTTTACCGTTGACATTTCCCGGGTTCATAAAGAACTCGATGTGGAAGATTCCACTGGCGTATCGCCAGGTATCAGGGAAATAGAGGGCGCAGATTCTCTGAAGCTGATAGCCACAGAAACTGGTGGAAAGTTTTATGCCAGCACAGTCAATCTTGAGAATGCCATGGAAGAAATTGTCAACACCACCAAGAATTTCTACATCCTGGGCTTTAAGGTGGAAGATAAGTGGGATGGCAAATACCACAAGATCAAGGTTAATGTTAAGAAGAAGGGTTACAAGGTTTATTCTCAAGCCGGTTATTTTAATCCGAAACCCTTTAAAGAGTATGATAATTTTGAAAAGTTGCTTCATTTAATCGAGGTGGCCTTGACTGAGGAGCCCTGGCCCTATCTGCCGATCAACATGCCTGTTTCCGGACTGACGCTCATTGAAAGAGGCTGGCCGACAGTTCTGGCTTATGCCCGGGCTTCGGGCCAGGTTGTTAATGATGTGCTGGGCTCCGCTGCCGAGGCTTACATTCTCATTTTTAACGAGCGTGGTGATCTGATAACCATAAGGAAATTCAAAATAGCTATTTCAGAAAAAGATAAATATGAAAATGATTCTTTCCTGCCCTCATTTCTGTTACCGTTGAAACCGGGTAAATATGAATGCGCCGTGGTCATGAGAAATATGAATACCGGAAGGACGGCTCGCGGTCGAGTTAAGGTGGAAGTTCCGGAAAAGCTTCCACTGATGCCATATTTAGATCCACCGTTGATTCTAAGGCTTGATGATCGGGCCAGGGAAGTTTTCGCTTCCGGAACAATGACCATGGCCGGGGTTTATGGATACAATCCCGGAACTTATTCCCCGGCAGCTGGAGAGTTGCCGCCTGAAACACGCCGGATTTATGCCGCTTTGAGGATAGCCTCTCCGGCCGGCTGGGAAGAGGGAATGGAAGTTAGAGCCTTAATAACCGCGTCCGGACAGGAGAATGGCCAAATTGTTCCTGTAGCTATTCTGGATAAAAAAAGAGAGGGGCAGCTGGTGAAGCTGTTACTGGAACTTCAGACCGGAGAGGTGGCTGAAGGTAATTATGAAGTCTGGTTCAGACTGAGCGGTCCTCATTTCCCTCAGCCGGTCGAAATAGGTACCGATTTCCGGGTGAAAGGAAAAGGCGAATAATCCCGGGAAGAGAGTTTCTCCGGTGATGGTTTCAGACCTCGAAATATTAAGCTGGAAATATTCTAAATCGGGAAGGGGGAAGAATCCTGGAGGATTGATTTATCTTCTGAATAAAAAAGAAACTTGAATTCTTTCTGTCCGTATATATATATTGAGCCAGACAGGCTTATTATTGTGTTAATTTTTTTGTTAAAGTTAAAGCACCCGAGATGGGTTGCAGGCGAAAAGATTCAGGAAGGAGGTAAAAATTGAAAAAGATGAGCCTTTTATTCCTGGGAATACTGGTGGTTTGTCTGATGTTTACCGGGTGTAAGCAAAAGGCAAAAGAATATCCGCTGATACCCAGAGATTTGCTCTTCGGCAATCCTGATAAAGCTTCAGTTCAGCTGAGTCCTGACGGGAAATACATCAGTTTTCTGGCTCCGGTTAATAATGTTCTTAATGTCTGGGTGGGTCCGGTTGAGAACCCGGAAAAAGCCGAGCCTGTCACCCGGGATACCAACCGCGGAATAAGAAATTATTTCTGGGCATACACCAGCAACCATATAATCTACCTTCAGGATCTGGCTGGTGATGAAAACTGGCAGGTCCATGTGGTTGATATCAAAACCAGGGAGGACAGGAACCTGACTCCCTTTGAGGAAATAAAAGGACCCGATGGAAAACCGATAATGCTGCCCGGTGGAAAGCCGCTGCGTCCGCAGGCCAATATTGAAGCGGTCAGTCACAAATTTCCGGAAGAAATAATAGTCGGTCTGAACCTGCGTGATCCTCAATTTCATGATCTTTTTAAGCTTAACATTTTAACTGGTGAGTTGAAACTGATTCAGAAAAACGATGGATTTATGGGCTTCCTGACTGACGATGACTACAATATCCGCTTTGCTGCCAGTATGACTCCTAATGGCGGAATGGTTTATTACCGACCGGATGGCAGGGGAGGATGGGCGCCTTTTGAAACTATCCCGATGGAAGATATGATGACCACCAATCCGGTTGGTTTCGATAAAAGCGGCGAAATTCTTTATATGATTGACAGCCGCAATCGCAACACCGCAGCATTGTTATCTGTAAATCTCGGCACCGGTGAGAAGAAGCTGATGTTCGAAGACCCCAGAGCTGACGTTCGGGGCGTAATGATGCATCCGGTGGAGAAAAAATTAGAAGCTGTCTCGGTTGAATATCTCCGCACCGAATGGACAGTTCTGGAAGAGTCGGTCAGGGCAGACCTGGATTACCTGAAAACGGTCTGCCATGGAGATTTCAGGATTTCCGACAGAACACTCGATGATAGATTATGGGTTATTTCTTATGTAGTTGATGATGGGCCGGTACGCTATTATTTATATGACAGGCAGAATAAGGAAGCAAAGTTCCTGTTCACCAATAGAAAAGCTCTGGAAGGGGTCAGATTGAACAAAATGCACCCGGTGGTGGTGAAATCCAGAGACGGTCTGGATCTTGTTAGCTATTTAACGATTCCCGGCTGGAGGGATCCGGACAACGACGGTCGCCCGGACCGGCCCCTGCCGATGGTGCTTTACGTTCATGGCGGTCCCTGGGCCAGGGATTCCTGGGGCTTCGACCCGGTACATCAATGGCTTTCTAACCGTGGTTATGCGGTGCTCAGCGTGAATTTCCGCAGTTCGACCGGTTTCGGGAAAAATTTTATTAACGCGGCCAACCTGGAATGGGCCGGCAGGATGCATGACGATCTGATCGACGCTGTCAACTGGGCGGTGGAAAACAAAATTGCCGATGTTAATAAAGTCGCCATAATGGGCGGAAGTTATGGTGGTTATGCTACCCTGGTGGGACTTACCTTTACTCCGGAAGTATTTGCCTGCGGAGTGGACATCGTCGGCCCATCTAACCTTATTACCCTGCTTGAGAGTATTCCACCTTACTGGAAGCCGATGTTTGAAATGTTTGCCACCAGAGTTGGCGACCCCAGAACCGAAGAGGGAAGAAAACTTCTTCAGGAGCGCTCACCACTTACCTACGTGGACAGAATCAGGAAGCCGCTTCTCATCGGTCAGGGGGCAAACGATCCCCGGGTGAAGCAGAGCGAATCTGATCAGATCGTCAAAGCCATGAAGGAGAAAAACATTCCTGTAACCTATGTACTGTTTTCCGATGAGGGGCATGGTTTTGCCCGACCGGAAAACCGTCTGGCTTTCTTCGCGGTGAGCGAGCTGTTTCTGGCCAGACACCTGGGCGGGAGGGCTCAGGAAATCGGAAATGATTTTAAGGGCTCGACTATTCAGGTCCCCGAAGGAGCCGAACAGATTCCCGGCCTGAAGGAAGCCCTCACTGAATGAAACAGGGGACACTGTACGGTGTCCCTTTTCAGGCCAGATTTTTGTCCTGTCTTCAGGGGAAAAAGCAGGACAGAAGGCAGGGACACCGCACAGTGTCCCGTTTTAATTTCTTATCACCCGGGATACCGGTCAAAAAAATTTCTTGCTCAGAAAGATTCAGGCGGAGGTTCCAGCTTTTTATCCTGAAATAGACCCAGACATCAGTTCCGGGAAAATTGAGGTTGTCAGACGGGGCTGTTGCTGATATTTTAATTTTAAACGCTTATTTAAGTTCATGACATGAAAGGAGAAAGGATGAAGACCATAGGCTTGATCGGCGGAATGAGCTGGGAATCCTCTCTCGAGTATTACCGGATCGTGAATGAAGAAGTCAAGAAAAAACTCGGCGGTTTTCATTCGGCTAAATGTATCATGTATTCAGTTGACTTTGCCGAAATAGAGGAGCTGCAGCGCCTGGGCGACTGGGAAAAAGCCGGCTGGATTCTCAGTCAGACGGCTTTGAGTCTGGAAGCGGCCGGTGCTGATTTTCTGGTTCTGTGCACCAACACGATGCATAAGGTGGCGCCGGCCATCGAATCAGCTGTTTCCATCCCCCTGCTTCATATTGCTGACCCGACGGCTGAAAGGATAAAAGCTCGTGGGTTTAAAAGAGTGGGGCTGCTCGGGACCAGATTTACCATGGAAGATGATTTTTATCGGGGAAGACTGGAGAAGAAGCACGGGCTCGAGGTGATGATTCCGGAGGAGACCGATCGTCAGATGATTCATCAGGTTATCTATTATGAACTTTGTGATGGCCGCCTTCAGGAAGAGTCGAGAAAAAAGTTCAGAACGGTGATCGAAAAGATGGCTGCGGCCGGAGCTCAGGGTGTTATTCTCGGTTGCACCGAAATCGGGCTGCTGGTAAAAGAAAAAGACAGCCCGCTACCGGTTTTTGACACCACCATAATTCACGCGGAAGCAGCCGTTGAATACGCTCTCAGTTGAAACCGGCTGAAGAATTGACCGGTTCATTGAGCCTGAGAAGATTGAGTTTATCGACCGAAGCGCGAGATAAACCCAAGGCTTCCCACAATCAGAACGGCCACGAAGAAGTAAAAGGCCACGACAATAATCAGCCAGATCAGAGTGGCCTTTGCCCAGTTGGCTTTGCTCAGTTTGGTGTTCTCACTGAAAGCCCATATCAGCAGCATAACGATGTTGACCACCGGTATGGAAGCCAGAAGCAGGGTGATCAGCCATTCTCCCACAGAAACAGTTTGTTCCAGGGGAGAAACTTTCTGAGTGGAAGCCGGCTGGATATTCTGTTCCATGTGTCTTTGCCCTCCTTTAAGAGAAGAAGTCCAGCCCGGAAAACAGGGGTCCTGTTTTCAACCGGCTGATGCTTTGATTTTATAAACCATCTGCCCTTAAAGCAAGCTTAACTTTATGAATAAAATTTTATCCTGAACCCTCGGTTCAGACAGAAAAGTCTTCAGGTTACCACGGGGCGAAGGAGCTGCTCACTCAGTTCCCTCTTTCTTCGACCTCGAAAATACAAAATAACCTTCTTCTGAGATCATCGTTTGAAAAACCCGGACATTTTCTCTAAAATCTGGATTCCAGCGTTAAAACAGAGGTAAAAGTCATGGACGTTTATTTTTATGAAGCCTTCGAAGAAGAAGCCCGGCTGATAAAAAAATTGATTGGCAGCCGTCTGGAATTCGGTTTGACCGACCGCACGATTCAGGAAAGCGGCCACAGCGAACCTCCAGCCAGGTTGATCAGCGTCCGCACTCAGTCGATCATTCCGGTGGCCTGGCAGGACAGGCTCGATGGGGTTCTCAGCCGGACCACCGGGTTTGACAACCTGAAGGCCTACAGAAAACTTATAACCAGGCCGGTGGCCCTCGGTTATCTGGAAGAATATGCCACCCGGGCAGTGGCGGAGCAGGCGATTCTTCTGCTGCTGGCTCTTTTGAGAAAACTTCCTGCGCAGATGAATAAGTTCAAAAATTTTAACCGGGACGGCCTGACCGGCCTCGAAGCTAAGGGACGAAAATTGCTGGTGGTTGGAGTCGGCAGAATCGGCGGAGAAATTGTCAGAATAGCCAGCGGACTCGGGATCGAAGTCAGAGGGGTGGATATTGTCAGGCGGCACGATTTCGTCCATTATGTCGACAGGGACGAGGGGTTAAAGTGGGCCGAAGCCATCATCTGCGCCATGAACCTGACACCGGAAAATTATCATTACTTTAACTACGACCTGTTGAAAAAAGCTCGTCCGGGGGTAATCTTTATAAACATTGCCAGAGGAGAACATGCCCCTCTGGCTGACATGTTGCGACTGCTCAAGGAAGGACATCTGGGTGGTCTTGCTCTGGATGTTTTTGAGAACGAGCCGGAAGTCGGCACCGCCCTTCGCAGCGGCCGGCTGGAAGGGGCAGCTCAGGCAAGAATCGTGGCTGAACTGCTGGGATTTCCAAACGTGATTTTTACCCCTCACAATGCCTTCAACACGGCAGAAGCCCTCGAGCGGAAAGTCAGCTTCAGCCTGGATGAGATTTTTTACTTCCTGGAAAACCGCACCTTCCGGAATTCTGTGTAAAAATAGTTATTTTCTCTTAAGATTACAGCATTATTTTCCGGCTGTAGTTTTCCATTTGATCAAAAAAAGATAAAAGATTGATGGCTTTTTTTCCTTAAAAGAAGAATGTGATGGCCAGCTTAAAGACATAGTTGTACATCTGTATTCGATAAACGATATCCTGAGGTACAGGGATTCCTATCTGTTGAAAATAAGAGGTCGGGATGACGGTTTCGTAGTCGTTAGTGGTGAGACCGAATGAAAAACGCTGGTCTATGGACATTTTGCTCCGGCCCAGGTCCAGGTCAAAGCCCCCTCCGATCACGTAACTCGGTTCTATCAGTTTTAACTGAGAGGTAATGTCATCTGTCCTGATGTACGGAATCTGATAACCGGATATGCTTATATTGACTTTATTTTCAAGAGTACCTCTTAGCTTCAGGCCAAAAGACATGCCGGTTAAAAAAGTTGGTCTAACCGGCAATTTAAGTGGCAGGGAGATTTTCAGAAGCAGGGGAATTTCTAAATATTCCAGCGATCTGGTATCAATTACGTTTACCTGGAAACCCGGGATTTGAACCGGCAGGGGAACCTGGACATCGTATCGGCCACCTTTCTGAAAATATAGAAGCTCTGGCTGGAAATAAAGCCAGCTGTTTATTTTTATGTTTCCCACAAGTCCGATGGCATAACCATTGGTGGCCATTTTCTTTATGTTCAGGTCAGCACCTGTTTCTTTTCCGCGAAGCTGATTATGAGTATAACCCATCTTAAAGCCCACAATATTTGGCACCAAGGCTTCGAGATGTATGGCAGTGGTAGAAAGAATTATCAGTATAGTTGTAAAGACTACTATAAGCTTTTTATTTTTCATCTTTGCCCTCCTGCTTATCTATAATAAATAAAATAAAATAGAATTAAATAGAATTCAAATAAAAGTGGTCATAGGCAGACACATGGTATCCAGGCAGGGGGAAAAGTTTTTGATACAGGCCGGTGAGTTTTTCCAGCTGGATTACTGGAAAGAGGGCCACCTGTTTTGAGATCGTCATCTGTGTCCTCAG
>JBASPX010000074.1:0-21923 GCA_049659625.1 Candidatus Saccharicenans sp.
CTGAGGACACAGATGACGATCTCAAAACAGGTGGCCCTCTTTCCAGTAATCCAGCTGGAAAAACTCACCGGCCTGTATCAAAAACTTTTCCCCCTGCCTGGATACCATGTGTCTGCCTATGACCAAAGTATTAGGGCTGTCGGTCAAAAAGATATTCAGGCATTCTTTCAAATTGGGCATTAAGAAATTCAGTGACTGTTACCAGACAACGCCGACTTTATTGTTTAGAGATTTGATATAACGATATTGCCCGCCTGTGATTGTGATTCTGACAACGATATCGACGGTAGTCTCGGGTTCCCATTTCGGGCCGCCGCGGGCTATCAGGTCGATTTTGTTCAGCTCGGCCGGACTGCGCGGGCGCAGTTCATCCTGAAATCCGCTTTCCCAGGTTTCCCGACGGTTGGTTACCCAGATTTTATCGGCACCTATACGATCAGGGAAATCAGGCCGCCCTGCAGCCGTCAGGGTAATCACCGCGATCAGCGGCGAGCCTCCCGGCTCTACGCCAGGCATGAAATCCCGGTAAATAAAAGCCTGGATGCTGATCACGGTTCCGTCGATCACCACTTTTTCCGGTATTCTATCGAGGTCGTCAACAGGGCTGAAAGGATTGCGGCAGGAGGGGACAGTGGCCAGGAGCAGAATGGCAACCAGAGCTGCCAGCAGAAAGTTTTTTCTCCTCAAAATTACCCTCCCTGAGGGAAAAGGCTTCTGACGTAAAAAATTTAATAACGGAGTTCTGTGATGTCAAGACAGGCAGCTCAGCGGGTGGACTAACGGCTCGGGAAAACAGAATGGCCATTAAAACAATTGGGGAATGAATATTGTGTCCCCCGTTTTGTAATCAATTATCAGGGAGAATAGAATATCTTCAGAGAGAGTCAGAATGAGCGTTAAGTTGCTGGTGCGGCTGGCGATTATGTCAGTTGCGATTTTCGGTCTTGACCGGCTTCTGCTGGCCATGGAAAGCTGCGGCTGGATTTATTACCGACGGAAAAAGCCAGGCTCGAACGCTCTCGGGCCGGCCTGCCTTGAAGTTCAGCAACCGCTGGAACATTCAAAAAAAATACGTTAATCAAATTAAGGAAGAGAGAAAGGATCAACAGCGAGCCGGAGAGCTGCTGCTCGATGAGAATGGCCACGAAGGCGGACAGGAAGAAGTTCAGCGGGACGATGGTATGACGCTCAGGAGGATGGTAGGGAAGGGAGATATATTACAGGTTAAATTCCTGTTAAGAAGCTGCGACGCGGTGTTTTCTCAAGTAAAATAAAATTATGAGCCCGACTTTGTCGTTTGTAAGGTTGCGGTTTTGTAGTTTGGCATTGACTCTTATCGGAATTTTATTTTCAGTTCGGGAATTTTAATCCGGGAGAAAAAAAATGAAATTAGCTCTTTTTTCCGACATCCACGGTAATCTCTATGCACTCCAGGCAGTCCTGAGCGATATTAAAGCTCGCGGTTTTGATATGATTTTTTGTGGTGGTGACCTGGTGGGGTACGGGGCTTTTCCGAATGAAGTGATTTCTCTCATTAGAGAAAATCATATTCCCACCATCATGGGAAATTATGACCAGGGCATAGGCAACGATCTGGATGATTGCGGGTGTGCTTACCGCGATGAACTGTCTAAAGCCCTTGGTAAACGCTCAATTGCCTGGACCAGGGAGAAGGTTACTCCAGAAAACAAAGCTTATCTCAGAAACCTGCCGGAAAGAATAAGTCTTAAAATCGGTGATTACAGAATTCTTATGGTTCATGGTAGCCCGAGAAAAATAAATGAATATCTCTATTCCGATCGACCGCCGGCTTCCCTGATAAGAATGTTTGAAAACGAAAAAGTTGAAATAATAACCTGCGGTCATACCCATCTTCCTTACGTTTTGAAGTTGAGTGCGGGGGAGGGGATGGAGAAAGAAACCGTTACCAGCAGTGAAAATGATGAAACCCGGAATAAAGCCGGAATTGTTTATACTCTGGTCAACTCGGGCAGTGTGGGTAAGCCAAAAGATGGAGATCCGAGAGCCGGGTATGTAATTATGGAATTTCATGACGGCCGGGTTAATTTTGAGATTGTCAGAGTGGAGTATGATGTAGAAGCCATGGCCCGGGCGGTCGAACAGAGCGGCCTGCCGGTAGAATACGCGGAAATGCTGCGCCGGGCTTCCGGCTGATAGATATCTCCTCAAAATTTCTCTCCGCTACCAGCTTTGTTGCTGGCCGCTGTCTTTTGCTTGCTTATTTTCAGTTTTGATCAGGTGAGTCTGAAAAATTCGGCGGTTCTGAAAGCAGGGACGATTGAATTTAAAGCTGAGCTGGAAGCATCGATTTCCAGCGCAGTTCATCGGACCCGAGAGCAGATACTTCTGCCGGACTGTCTTCTTATGAAATCCAGCCCGTATCCAGGCCTTTCTTAATATTTGAGGATAAGGCTGTTTCCCGTCCGAGTCGAAGATACTCAGAAGAAGCCGGATTTTTTCTAATTTCCCACCAGAAATAACCCTGCAGGTTAAAAATAAAGAGGAGGGTGAGTATTAAGAAAAACCTTTTTCCCGTGGAGGACGGGATTCAGCCGAATTATTAAGGGTAGGAATCAATGGCAGATAGTATAAAAAGCAAGCAGGATTTTCTGCTGCCTGGATTTATGAAATTAAAAAATCTTTTTTTTGCAATGGAAGGAAAAAGGAAAAAGGGGACACTCCGAGGTGTCCCCGCTGATGGTTTTTCAGGCTTATTTCCTCTGGGCCAGTTCCCGGTCAATCATCAGCAGTCCCTGTTTATGGTCGCCAACCATTTCCAGCTTGGCCACAATTTCCTGAGCGTTGGCTTCTTCTTCTACCTGTTCGTTGACGAACCACTGCAGCATGGCGAAAGTGGCCCGGTCCTTTTCGGACTCAGCCAGTTCCACCAGCTCGTTGATGCGGCCGGTAATGTGGCGCTCGTGATTGAGGACGGCTTCGAAAGCTTCGCGCGGATTCTTCCAGCTGCGCTCTGGCTCTTTGATAGCCTGAAGTTTGACCTGACCGCCGCGTTCAATCAGATACCTGTAGAATTTTTCCGCATGCCCCAGTTCCTCATGGTACTGGACGAAAAGCCAGTGGTGAAAACCCATGAGATTCTGTTCGGCAAAATAGGCAGCCATCGACAGGTAAAGATAGGCGGAATAAAGTTCTTCGTTGATCTGTTTGTTTATGGCTTCCTCCATCTTTTTGCTGATCATGTCAACCTCCTTTTTTATTGAAATACATTTTACTCTTACTTTTCAGTATTCACAATAGAGACTCATCCTCTTGCTCCGTCAGACGGGTCAGTAGAGATGTTATTTAAGAAGAAGCAAGTTTCATCACCGCATCTGCCCAGTCATTCGCGGAAAGTCCCGGACATTCCAGATGCCTTTCCCTGAGGACCTTTTCGATTCTTTCTGTGATGATCGGGTAGCTCAACTCAGCGCCGGTAAGGGCTTTTTCCATAATTCCCACTCCTTCTTTGGGAATCATGGTAAAATCGCCGGAAATCCATAGAGAATCAATGATGGTCCGGCCATTTTGGTTTTTTATCCTGGCGGTTATCCTGATCAGACCTCCGGGTGTTTTGTGTTCCACTTCCTGGACCTGAACTTCTTCATGGATTTTTATTCCGGGGCGCAGCAGAGTGCCTTTCTGAAAGATCCATTCGGGGCTCTGGAAAAGGCGGTCGAGTCGTTCAGCTTCCTTGAGCTCGGCCGGAGTCATTTCTCCTTCCTCAATTTCAGAATTGAGATAACGGGCTACCTGGTTGAGGTAAATTTCTTTCACCTTCTCCACTGGAGGGAGTTCAGACAGCAGGTCTTTCATGGTAATCATGTACTGTTCCAGACTTTGATAAACTTTATCCCGCATTTTCTCCGAAGAAACTCTGAGCACACGGCACATAACTTTCCGGTCAAAATCAAACATGAAGCTTCCGACCAGAATTTCTGCCTGGCCTATTCTGGCCGCTCCGGTGCCCCCTATTTTCCTGCCGGCTACATGAATATCGTTAACCGGACGGTAGTAAGCCTCAATTCCCAGCTCCCGGTAGGTGCGGACGATCGGTTCGATATAAAAACGAAACTTATCTTCAAGAGTTTCAGGGAGACTTTCCTGGTGGAAGATCCACTGAACAAAAAGCTGATGGCTGTCAAGATAAACCGCCCCTCCGCCTACCTCGCGCCGGTAAACCGGAAGACCGGCCTGCCGGCAGTATTCCAGGTCAACCTCACGCTCCACTTCCTGATGAAAACCCACGCTGACGTAGGGGGAAGCGGGGCTGACCAGGATGATAGTATCTTGAGTATCGGGTGTAAAGGCATAACCGACCGCATGGTAGCAGGTCTGTGATCTAACGGCCGGCACCTGTTTCAGGTCAATCAATCTGATGATTTTACTCTTTGAGTTATTCATTCACTTACCTCTCATTTACTTCCATTTAATGGTTTTTTGCTTTCCTGTTAGTTATGTTTCTTCAATTTTATCTACAGGATTTTTTTATTTAGTGGATTATCGGCTACCCCCGTTTTTTATTATTTTTTTGAAGCGATCTTCAAATTTTTTATTTTTTTCGGGCAAGCCTGACTTCATGTTTTATCTGCAGACATTTTCAACCAATCTGACAGCACTTCCAGAGCCCGTCCGGTCATTTTGCCAATTGCTTTTTCTACGGCTGGACTCAGACCGAATCCGATTAAAGTATCCCCGGGAACCACTCCGATCAGAAAAACTTCTTGCGGGAAATTGCCCCGGACCTTAGCCACTTCCAGAACTTCCTGGAAACCCAGTTGATGCCAGGAAATTTTTCCGGTGAAAAAGGTCTTAATCTGCTCGTTTTTGAACTCGAAAATTTCTCCCGGCTCACCATTGACCTCGACCGAGTCAAGAATCAAAAGCCGGCTGGCTTTTTCCACATACGGCAGTAAATCCAGACCAAGCACGCCACCATCGATCAGCTCCATTCTCTGCTTCCATCCCTCAGGAACAACAGCCTCCAGCTTCCTCAGTGCAAAAACGCCAGCACCTTCATCACGGTTCAATATGTTGCCGAGCCCCAGAACCACGATCTTATTTTTCTTCATATTTTTTATATTTCCTGAGCTTGTTATTCTATGATATTTGCCCTGCTCTGTCGGTGAAATATCGGGATGAGTTTTTCTGCCTCGGCTACCTTAATTTCAGGTCTCCTTTAACCAGTTTATTCTCACTTTGGTTCTTGCCATGAAACGGGCACTTTTAAGTTCTCTCCCTGATTCGAGCCCTTTTTCTGGACATCCTCCGTCTGTGTTGCCGCCTGACCTTATCTTACAACCAGATTAAACCCCGTGGATGCCTGCCCGACTGATTTTCCGCTGGCATCTATGAGATGAACAGCGCAGGCCAGACAGGGGTCAAAAGAGTGAATCGTCCGCAAAATCTCCAGAGGTTGTTCCGGGTGGATCAGCCTGGTTCCGACCAGCGAAGCTTCATAAGCGCCTGGCTGGTTTTTATGGTCGCGGGGAGAAGCGTTCCAGGTGGTCGGCACCACTACCTGATAGTTCTTGATTTTCTTATTTTCAATCACCACCCAGTGCCCGAGAGCCCCGCGCGGGGCTTCGGTGTAACCGAAACCCAGTGCCCTTTTCGGCCAGGTACGCGGGTCCCATTTTTCGTCATTGAAGGTGTCAGTGTTTCCAGCTTTAATCTCGGCGATTAAATCATCGTAGAATTTCTGGAGGAGCCTTCCGATCACTCTGGTTTCAATAGCTCTGGCCGCAGTTCGTCCGAGAGTCGAAAACAGGGCATTGACCGGGGCTTTAAGTTTTTCCAGAACAGTATGCACCAGTTCGACGGTTTCCTGATGACCTGTGGCATAGAGCAGAAGTACCCGGGCCAGCGGACCGACTTCCATCGGAAGTTCGTTCCAGCGCGGTGATTTCAGCCAGGAATATTTGCCCTGCACCTCGAGATAATCATAAGGCGGTTTTGGGCCGGTGTAGTAAAATATGGTTTCGCCTTCCCAGGGGAAGAGTCCAGCCTGGTCGCCCTGGCTATACTTGTACCAGCTGTGGGTGACGAATTCTTTCATCTTAGAGGCGTCTCTCGGGTCCGGAATGATAACATTTTTGAGATCGCGGTTAAGTATGACTCCGCGGGGGAATATCAATTTATCAATTTCATTCAGCTTTCCTTCCGGAAATTCACCCCAGGACAGGAAATTGCCCAGTCCCTCTCCAAGGAAGGCATACTCCAGATAGAAAGGCGCGATGGCCAGGAGATCGGGCAGGTAAACCTGATCAATAAAGTCGTTCATCCTTTTGATGGAATCGGCTATGACCGCGAGTTTTTCGGCATTAAGTGCCTGGTCGGAGTTCAGGTCGATTGGCAGGGGCACCCCGCCCACCACAAAATTCGGATGCGGGTTCTTTCCTCCAAAGATGGTATGAATCTTCGTCACCTGTGACTGCCAGTCAAGACATTCAAGATAGTGAGCTACGGCCAGCAGGTTTAATTCCGGTGGTAATTTGTAAGCCGGATGCCCCCAGTAACCGTTGCTGAAAATGGAAAGCTGCCCCGAATCGACGATGGCTTTAACCTTTTTCTGCACTTCGGCAAAATAGGAGGGAGAGGAATTTGGCCAGCCGGAGATGCTTTGCTGAATATCTGAGACTTTTTCAGGATCAGCCTTAAGGGCGCTGACCACGTCGACAAAATCCAGTGCGTGAAGGATATAGAAATGCATCACGTGGTCATGGATGTATTGCTGAGCTATTATCATATTGCGCATCAGGTTGGCGGCTTTTGGAATATCAATACCCAGAGCGTCTTCAACCGCTCTTATGGAAGCTATGGCATGGACCGTGGTACAGACACCACAGATTCTCTGAGCGAAAGCCCAGGCTTCCCGCGGGTCGCGCTTTTTGAGGATATTCTCTATTCCCCGGACCATCGTACCGGCCGAATAAGCTTCGGTTATGGTGTGGTTTTCGTCAAGTTTGGCTTCAATTCTTAAATGTCCTTCTATTCTGGTTATCGGGTCTATGACGATTCTTTTAGACATCTTTGCCTCCTTTCCATTACTGGTTTCGAAGCCATTCCAGGGCTTCTTCTTCGGTCCTGAACCAGCGAACCTCGTTGGCATAATAGCTCCGGTCAATTTCCAGGATTTTCGGGTCGATTTCAGCTCCAAAAATAGCGGCGGTGGGCATGATCGGTCTCATATGTTTTATATGACGCAGGCATTCGGATGGGTCTGCTCCGCTGAGGTCAATCAGAAGCTTCCCGTGATATTCGCGGAAAAATGAAGTCAAAGATTGAATATCTTCAGGAGTGAAAGTCCCGGTATGGCGACATCTTAATATGCCCTTTTCAACCGGAGTAACAATGAAAGATGCCATGTTGCCCTCCTTTCCTCAAATAAGGAATCTGGAGACCAGCTCGGCCAGACCATGGACTTTAATCGGCAGGTTAAAATGTCCGAGACTGTCGATAAACTGCAGCCGGCAATTACTGCAAACCATGCAGACCGCCTGAGCTTCGATCTCCTGGAGTTGCTTGACCTTCATTTCAAAGACGGCGTAGCGGTTGGCGTCAGCTTCCTTGATGGAAATTACCCCACCGCCACCCCCACAGCAGAGAGCCTGTTCCCGGTTAGGAGTCATTTCTCTGAATTTTTCTCCGGCCAGAGTCTGAAGAAGCTCTCTGGGCTGTTTGATTATTCCACCCCGACGCTGTATTTTGCAGGAATCATGAAAGGTGATCGTTCCTGCCTCAAAGGCCTTTTCTTTAATTTTTATCCTTCCTGTTTTCCACAGATGGTGGATATACTCGCTGATATGAACAATTTCAACTCCCTTCGGGACCTTCATGATATTGGGCGCCGTCCAGCGAAAGGCGTCATAGGCGTGACCGCATTCGCTGATCAGGATGCGCCTGACAGCCAGCTCTTCGGCCGCCCTGAAAACCCGGTACATGAAAAGCCTGGTAAGCTCCTCATCGGCCTCAAAGTATCCAAAGTTGACCACCTCACGGCCCTTGGAGCTCACTGTCCAGTTTTCTCCAGCTCGGTTGAGTATCCTGGCTACCGCGGCCAGATTATCCGGGAATTTCATGAGTTCTATTGAGGTAAAAACCACCAGTGTTTCAGCTCCGATTTTATCGATCGGTATCTCCACTTCCCATTCGTCGGTAATCCAGTCAATCCTTTCCCGCCACATTTCATCGGTGACTCCGAGCGGGCTTCCGATGATTTTTTGCTTTTCAGTGGCTTCAGCCAGGTCTGACGGCACCACGCCGGCAGCTGTCAGTCCGGCTCTGACCTCATGAATCAGGGGGCCCAGCTCTATGCCCATAGGACAGACGTGGGCACATTTATTGCAGACCGTACAGGCCTCGAAGACGATCCGGCTCCAGCGTTCCAGGTCTGAGTCTGTAAGTCTCTTTTCCAGTCCCAGAGCCAGTTTTAATTTTCCGGCTGGTGTGAATCGCTGTTCATAAGCCCGCCTCAACGGCTCAAGCTTCCATACCGGAGCGTATTCAGGATTGCCCAGTGCCTGATAGAAATGGCAGGCTTCGGCGCAGATGCCACATCTGGTGCAGGCTTCGAGCTGACTGGCGATCCAGCCTCCAGTTTCCCGGATATAAGTATTGATGGCTGATTCAGTTTTCTGACTTTTCATCTTCCGCCTCCTTTTCAGGGCGCAATGGCCCGTTTGCCGGCCTGGGCTCCGTGAATTGTTTTCGAGAAAAAGTAGAAAAGGAAATGAGAGATTCGACCGAGCGGAATCCAGATAAGAAGCAGGCTTACCGAAATAAGATGCAGGCTGAAAATAACCTCATATTTGAACCAGAGGTGCCTGGCCATCAAGAAGCCGGTTATCATCGGTAAAAAAACCACCACCCAGTTAATCCACACTGGAGCTCTGGTGATCAGCTTTAAGACCGGATGGGTGAGTCTGTTGATCAGAAGAATAATCAGTGAGATGATACCCACGGAAGAGAAGAAAGCCATCATCGGTGTAGGGAGTGATTTCCAGCTCACGCCAAAAAGGCTTTTCCAGACCAGGATGTGAGCGGCATCGAAGGTCAGAACGATAAACAGGCTCAAATGAAACAGTCCGCCCGCGATAAAAGTCAATTCGTTCCGGCGGAAGGTTCTGCTTACCCAGGGGATAAAGGGCAGAATGATCAAACCTTTCAGATAGTTGATGATAACGCCCTTAAATTTGCTCCCCTTGTTTGGGGCTCGATCTCTCTCCCAGCCCAGGAGAATTACTCTGAATAGCCGGTAGCTCATTCCAGCCACAAAAATAATCATCGAAATATGCAGTAGAGGACCATGGGCGAATCTGAGAATTTCTGTCCAGTTCATTTCAGCCCTCCTTTTTTTCTTCCACCTGAGAGGCTGGCTGATCTGGTTTGCTGGCTGCTTTACGAGCACGGATTTTTTTGACGGCGTTAATTCCGGTCAGGGCAGCGCCAAGAACGGCTCCAGCTCCAATCAGAGCCGCGGTGGAGTCTCTGTCGGGTCTTATGGTTGGAGCAGATAGTCCTTCATAAAAGCCGCCACCATCCCAGAAATGAGGCTCTGAACAGCCAAGGCAGGGATGTCCGGATTGTACGGGATAAGAGAGACCGCGTTCCCATTTGAGCCCGGCACAGGCGTTATAGGTGGTTGGTCCCCTGCAGCCAAGTTTGTACAGACAATAGCCCTTCCTGGCACCTTCATCGTCAAAGCTTTCGGCAAATTTGCCGGCTTCATAAAAGGGCCTGCGCAGGCAATGATCATGGACGGTATGGCCGTAGAAGGTCAACGGTCTTTTCAGGTGGTCTGTGGCCGGCAATTGTCCCATTACCAGAAAGTGAAGAATGGTTCCTGTGGTTACTTCGGGAATAGCCGGACAACCTGGAATGTTCACCACCGGTTTATCTTTTACTAAATCGGCCACACCGGTGGCCCCGGTTGGATTAGGTCGGGCACCCGGAATTCCTCCGAAACAGGCGCAGTTTCCGGTGGCAATGATAGCTGCTGCTCCAGCTGCGGCTTCTTTGAAGATTTCCAGGTTGCTCTTTCCGCCCACCGTGCAGTAAATACCCTCCTCAGCCGTGGACAGGCTGCCCTCAACCAGCAGCAGATATTCTCCATGGTATCGTTTCAGGCATTCTTCTCTGGCTTTTTCTGCCTGAAAACCAGCGGCGGCCATCAGAGTCTCGTGATACTCGATGGCTATGTCTTCCAGAACGAGTTTACTCAGCAATGGAGAGCTGGAACGGGTAATGGCTTCGCTGCAGCCAGCGCAGTCCTGGAATTCCAGCCAGATAATGGGTAGCCTGGGTTTGGTCTTGAGAGCATTAGCCACCAGCTCTTCAGGAGTGAGATTAAAAATCTCACCGGGGGCCTTTACCGGCATAGAAAAATTCAATCCCAGCATACCGGCTATAGTTCCGCAGAGCTTCATGAAATCTCGCCGGGATAGCCCTCTGTCTCTGAGATGCTCATAAATTGTTTTTTCCTTCATTTGCCCTCCCCGTTTTAAAATTAAGTTAAAATTATTTTTACTGTCATGGCTGGTCCGGCTTGATTTTTAACGAGCTTACCTCCAAAGCTCTAATCACAGGAGATGCCGGCAGCCTCGAGCCTTTTCTGGTATTCGGCAAGACCTTCAGGACCGGTGAGCAGATTAGCCTTTTCTTCCTCCCATCTGGTAGCTTCGATTTCAACCAGCCAGCCCTCATCGTAAGGATCGCTGATTACCAGATTCGGCTCGGTTGCCAGTCTGTCGTTTCCTGCTTTCACAATTCCCGTGATCGGAGCTGGAACCGGTCCCACATACTTGCTGCTTTCCAGTGTGGCCAGGCTCTTTCCCTGCGGCACTTCGGTGCCAATATTTTTTGAGCGAATGGTTACGGCAGCGAGTTTTCCTCCGGCCAGCTTGCCGGCTATCGGCGTCAGTCCAACACGAAATAGATTTCCACCGAGCGGCTTCAACCAGAGGTGCTTTTCCGGGTAATAATAAAGATCATCAGGCAGGTTACATCCCCGGATTATGGCCATGGTTTTCCTCCTTAAATGTAAATTTAAAAGGTCAAAACCATTTTGCTTTCCTCAGCCATCTGCCACATGGTGGCTCCACCGACCATTTTTACTTCCGGGATCAGGTCTTCAGGTGAAAGGCCGTGCAGCTCCAGAGAGGCGGTGCAGGCGGTCATTTTTACTCCAGCTTCAATCGCCTCGCGCAGAAAATCTCCGGCCGATTTTCCTCCTTCTTTCGGAAATACGGTATCAGCCAGGCCTTTTTTAAGGAGAAGAGTGCCGTCAATCGTAAAGAACATGGTTACCTCATAATCCATAGCTGCGGCCAGAGTGGCGAAGAAAAATGGAGTGGCGCAACGCCTGGGCGTATCCGGACCGCTGGTCATGATAATTAAGACTTTATCGTCAGCCATGGTTTCCTCCTCAGAAGGTCAGAGTGATGGCATTCTGGCTGGCAAATTCCAGGAAAGTGGCAGCTCCGCCGATTTCTATGCCATCGATCAGATCCTCTTTTTTGATTCCCATGACCTCCATGGTCATCTGACAGGCAATCAATCGAACACCGAGTTCTCTGGCCATTTCCAGCAACTCTTTTAAGCTGGCTACGTTTGATTTTTTCATCCAGGATTTCATCATGGCCGTGGCCGCGGCGGTCATCCCGGGGAGCATGGCGATGATGCTGGGAATCTTCACCGGCATGGCCGGATTGCCCAGGGGCGAAACTTTCAACCGCTCAATTCTACCTTTTTTCAGAATTTCCAGCCCGTAAAAGGTGAAGAAGATGGCTGCTTCCATGTCCATGGAAGCAGCGGCCGTGGCCAGAATAAAAGGCGGGTAAGCGGCATCCAGTGTTCCGTGGCTGGCGATGATGGCAATCCTTTTCTTTTCTTCAGCCATTTTTTATCCTCCTGGTTGAAATTTTTTGCTCATATTTTCTTCAAAGTCCAATCCGGTAGAAAAAGAAGGTTTTTATTTCTTTTGCTTTTCAGATTCATGGGACCAGGCATTATTTAGTTTTGCGAATGTAAAAGATAAATTTATTCCCCTCCGTTTCATGCCCGAGGAGCTGGTGACCGGTTTTGTTAACCCAGGCCTGAACGTCACTGACTGAGCCCGGGTCGGTGGAGATCATCTTCAGGACCTGTCCGATCTGAAGTCCGTCCATGGCCTTTTTGGTCTTGATGATGGGCATCGGACAGGATAACCCGCTGTTATCAAGAATTAGATCGGGTTTAATTTCAGACATTGGAAACCTCCTGAAAGATTTTTATGAATAAAGTAAAAGAAGGGATAACTGGCTTTGAAAGGCAGAAAGGGCCGGCCGTATTCAGGAGATGATTTCCAGGTATGAGTTCTGTCCGGGAAAGGTCCTGTTCCAGAATGATCTGGCGGTGATATTTTTCATCCGGACTCATTCTGAACCTATTATCCTACTAATCCTATAGAAATACAATGCCTTTAATTAAATTTATAAAAAACCCGGGATTTCCAGAAAACCTGAAGGGATGAATCTCAGCAAGAATAAAAGACCCCTTCCCTTTTCCAATGACCATATCTGAACCCCTCAATTGTTTATTTTCGTACTTTCCAGGATTTCAGTCAATATCGGAGAAAACTTTATCAGCCAGCAGGCCGTTTCCAGATAATCCTCTTAATCTGGATTCTCAATACCACCTCCGATCTAATAGAAAAATTTGCCTTTTTTTCTGATTTTTGATAATAGATAGCAAAACTCAAAGGAGGTAGGAAAATGAAGAAAGCATGGTTTGTGGCAGGGATTCTGGTTTTGCTGGCAGTCAGTGCCACAGCCGGAATCGTCACCAATTACAACCAGAGTGCCTCTTACATCCGACTTCTTTCTCGAAATGCTGCGCTGGATTTGGATGCGGTGTTTTATAACCCGGCTGGTCTGGTGAAGCTGTCAGATGGATTCCATCTATCGCTGCACAACCAGTTCATCAGCCAGGATAAGAAAATTAACAACGGCTTCCCTCTACTTAATGCCCATGATTATCTGGGAGAGGTCAGGGTTCCGCTTTTCCCCGATCTTTATGCAGTTTATAAGAAGGGAAACCTGGCCGTCTCCTTCGGAGTGGGACCTAACGCCGGCGGCGGGACGGCCGATTTCAAGCAGGGCTTGCCATCGTTTGAGATACCCTTCTCGATGCTGCCCCCGCTGCTGAGCAATATGGATATTCCGACCAGTGGTTATGATGTGGACATTGTCTTCAAGGGAAAATCGGTCTTCATGGGCTATCAGCTTAATTTCTCTTATGCCATCTCTCCGAGCTTCTCTTTCGGTCTCGGAGGTCGTCTGATTCAGGCCACCAACAAATATGAAGGTTCGATCAAAGATGTGATGCTGAACATTGCCGGTTCCTGGCAGTCAGCCTATGACTTTTTTACTTTTAACGGTTACTATTATTATGCGGCCATGGTGGCTGACAAAGAAGTTGATGTGAAACAGACCGGTTCTGGATTTACTCCGATACTGAGCCTGTGCTTTACGCCGAATGAATCTCTGGCTCTGACATTGAAATATGAATTCAAGACTAAACTTGAACTGACTAACAAAACCACAAAAGATGATACCGGCATGTTTCCCGACGGGGCCAAATTCAGGAATGATATTCCGGCCATTCTCTCAGCCGGTCTTCGTTATTCCATGACTCCGGTTTTTCGTAGCTATCTCTCCTTCAACTACTATTTTGATAAAAACGCCAACTGGGAAGGTGCCGAACAGTTTGTCAACCACAACAGTTATGAACTTGGTCTGGGTCTCGAGTACGATCTAAGCTCCATGGTGACCGTAAGTGCCGGTTATCTTAGAACCCAGTTCGACCTGGCTCCAGAATTTCAGGATGACATCAATCATGAGCTGAGCAGCGATTCTGTTGGTGGCGGTCTCAAACTGAACCTGACAGACAAACTCAGCCTGGAAATCGGTGGCCTGTATGTTTTCTACAAAAAATATGAAAAAACAGATTCTAACGGCATGGTTCCGGCATTCCCGGTGACCTTCAATAGAACTACTTTTGATGCAGCGGTTGGCATAAATTACCGCTTCTGAGTTCAGTTATTAATTGATAGAGAGGCAAAGCCCTGCTCTCCTGAATGGGCTCGGGAGGGCAGGGCTCTATTTTTCCAGTCAAAAAAAAGTATATTCACATAAACCAGGCCTGTATGAGACAGCGCCGGGAAGCCAGCAGTGGAACCAGGGGGGGTGCGGGTAGAAATTTGAGTGAAGCTGATTTTTTTGGTGCGATATGATAATAGATTGAGGGAAATCTTTGGCTAAAAATAGAAATCATAGAACTGGAAAAGGACAGAGCCATTCAAAAGCAGCCGGATAAAAGGAGTAAAAATTGAAATGGCCAAAAGGATTAACCAGGGAAAATTTTGTCTGGCGATTTTAATTCTTTTTCTGGCAGTTTCTGGAGCGGCCATTAGCCAGGAAAAGATATTTCTGGAAGAGCTTGAAGCCAGAGCCAGAAATCTGGTGGAAAATCTCCGGCTGGGAAAATATCATCAGGCTGGAGAGCATTTTGATGAGACTATGAAAAAGCAGGCCACCCCGGCTTTTCTCAAGATGATCTGGGAGGGACTTATTTCGCAGACCGGTGCTTTCAGGGAACTCAGGGATTCCCGGTTCGAATCGAAGACGCCTTATTACTTTGTCTATCTACCCTGCGTTTTTGAGAAACAGATTCTTGACCTCAGGGTGGTTTTTAATCATAAGGGAGAAATCGCCGGATTCAGTTTTGTTCCCCATCTGGAGATCAAGGAAAGTCCACCTCCGGCTTATGCTGGCGCTGAGCTTTTTGAGGAACAGGAGGTTGAAATAAAAACGGGCGAATGGATTTTGCCCGGGACACTGACCAGGCCAAAGGGACAGGGTCCCTTCCCGGCGGTCATTCTGGTCCATGGTTCAGGTCCCAACGACCGTGATGAAAGCATCGGTCCTAACAAACCGTTCCGGGATATAGCCTGGGGACTGGCTTCTCAAGGAATAGCCGTTTTAAGGTATGACAAGAGAACAAAGGTTTACGGTCAGAGGATAACCTCTGACCCGAAATTGATAGCGGCTTTTACGGTCAACGATGAAACTGTAGATGATGCCCTGTCTGCAGCTGAGCTCCTTCGCCATATCCAGGGTATAGACCCGAACAGGATTTTCATTCTGGGACACAGCCTGGGGGGAATGCTTATTCCCCGCATTGCACTTCGTGACGAAAAGTTGTCTGGATTTATAATTCTGGCCGGTTTGACCCGGCCTATCGAAGATTCTATCCTGGAGCAGACGAAATATCTTCTGGCACTCCAGGGTGCCTTAACCGAAGAAGGTAAAAAAAGGTTGGAAGAGCTGGAAAAGGTGGTGGCCCGGATAAAATCGTTAACTGAAGCTGATAGAAATTCCTCTGAGTTACTTCTTGGGGCTGCACCTGCCTACTGGCTTGATCTCAGAGGTTATAATCCAGCAGAGGAAGCCAGAAAAATTGATCGACCGATGCTGATTCTTCAGGGAAAGAGGGATTACCAGGTGACTGAAGTTGACTTTAATCAGTGGAAGAGGGCGCTGGGTGAAAAGAAAAACGTGGTTTTTAAAATTTATCCGTCCTGCAATCATCTTTTTATCGAGGGAAAAGGTCTGATAACTCCAGACGAATATCTTTATAAAGCTGGTAATGTCTCGGAAGAGGTAATCAATGATATTGCTGCCTGGATTAAATCTATAAAGTGAAAAGAGATAATAGCAGTCGGAGCTAATATCTGAAAAAGCTTTACTTATGAAGCGGCGGTGGTGTGGACTTTCTGGTTCATTATTTATCTCCATTACCGGGGATCTTTTAGTATAGCTGTTTGCCCTTCACAGAAAATAGAAGGGAATTTCCGGCCGGTCTTTTTTCTTAAAAATTCAGCGATTCTTTAAGTTAAACCGGAGGGAGCTTGGGCTCTGGACTATCTTCTGTCAATTTCGGTGATCAGTTTTCTGATTTCTGGTTGGTCAGGGTTCAGCCGCAGCGATGCCTGCAGCGCCTGCCTGGCTTTCTCCTTCTGACCTGTATGGAGGTAGGCACGCCCGAGAGCATTCAGAACTCTGGTGTCACTGTCGTAGATGGAAACGGCCTTCAGCAGTTCGTCCAGGGCCTGGTTGTAGTTCTGTTTGCCCAGAAAAGCCAGACCGCGGAACAGGTGGTAGTCGAGCGCCTGACTGTCATCTTCTTTAAGTCCTTCAGCAATTTCCAGTGCCCGGTCGAAACGAGAAGTTTTGATCAGGAACTGACAGTAGTCTTTAATCCCGTCCTTAAAACCCGGATTTAACCTGAAAGCCTGCTCATAGTAAAAACCGGCTTTATCGAGCTGGGATAGCCGGTCGTACTGACTGGCAAGTACAAAATAATAATAGAACAGATGGCTCAGGTTGAATCCCTTGGCCTGGACGATTGGATGCCCGATGATTTTTTCTGGAGAAACGATGAAATTAGTTTTTTTCTGATCTATGACCTGTCCAGTTCCATCGACCAGAGTGAGATTAAGTTCGTAATAATCCGGAGTTAGATCTCGGATGGATATTTCCCGGAGATAATTGTTGATGCGGCTGAATTCCTTTTCACTGAGATTAATTTCTGTGGTTCTGGCTTCCTGGTTTCTGTCATTCATAGCCTTGATTTCCAGCCTTATTTTTCCCTGCTGTCTGAGTGTTTCGGTAAGGTTGATGATGTTGACGCTTACTGCCAGAAAATCAGAAGCAGAAATGGTGTTTTTGGGATCAACCAGAATTTTGGTTTCTCCCACCTTGAACGGGAAATGTTGACCGGACGGTAATTTTTCAGTTCGGTAGCCTATGAGAGGGTTGCTCAGAGCGGGGCGGGTGCCGGGCTCAGGGACTTCGATCTGTCTTTCCAGAATGGAGAATTCTTTAGAAACCGGATTGCGCAGAAGAACGGTCAGCTGGAATTTTCCTTCGGCCACGGGAAAGCTATCTTCGATGGCCAGCCCGTTGCCCTGGATTCGGGGGAGAGCCTCTTCAGAAAAATAAGCTGACATATTCCGGTTGTACTGGAAGACCACATTATCTTTCTGACGCAGGCTGACATCCATCTGGAAAGGAACGTAATACTGGTTTCTTGGTTCGTAGAAGTCCAGCGAAAGACTTTTTGGAGCCAGCGAAAAATGCACGAAATATAGTCCGGTGGCCGGGTCAGGAATCACTTCTACCAGACCCTCTGAATCTACATAGTTGGTCAGATACTCGGTGGAAACTATTCCTTTGTAATTTAGAAAATGGGTGGCGTAGGTGGGATTGACGTCTTTCTTAGGGGAGTTAAGTATGTCAGCCAGAATGAGATTGTAGCGGGGAGAAGCCGAGTAGTCGAATTGAAATTCTCCAGGGATCAACGATATGGTGGAATAAGCCAGAGTTGGTGCTATTTCCTGAACTTTTTCGAAAATCTCCTCGCTGGTGAGACCTCCGAGATCACGTTTGTCCTGAAGCAGGCTGGCCGGTCCATCCACCATCGGGTCGTACAGCTTATATTCGATACTGCCGTGTCTCTGGAAAAATACCAGATTGAACACCGGCGGGAGTCCCTTTTTTGTATCTCCGTGATAGGTCCAGACCTGGCAGGGTACCAGCCCGAGAACGCCTTCAAACCTTTCGATGCTGGCAGGCGGACCGAGGATCATGTAAATCCGCCCCATATCAGTCTGCCAGCCCTCGCGGGTGGAACCCCGGCGGAAAGTCTGGTTCACATAGTTAAATCTCTTAATTATTTCTTCTTTGTATTCATTCTCCGGAGTGCCCGGAGTCGGGTCTCTCATTTTCCAGAAAGCTTCAATGAAAAGGTCCCTTTCCCGATCGTTCGTCAGCTTGAGAAAAACCTCTTTTTCCTGCGGCAGGATGATGTAATGAACAAGTTTCAGCCAGTCCTGATATTTCGGGTGGAGTTTCTTGATAATGTCTGATTCTTTATCGGCGGCTGTGATCAGAAGACAGGAGGTTAGAAGAAGGATTAATATTGCCTTTCCTTTTTTGCCCATGAGCTTTGCCTGAGGCATTTATTTTTTCCTTATATATTAAATGCGCCAGGGGGCGCAGGTAAATGCTAATTCATGGAGCTATGGCTGTCAAGGATTCTTTTCTTTCAGGCACAGACATAGTATCCAGGGTATGAGTAGCGTATGTAAGTGGCCTGATAGCGGTTGACAGTGCAGCCGGCGCCTGTGTTTCTCGTGAAGGTATGAGCTGGACTTAGAAGCGGCCATGGCCGAAAGGGGGAAGCCTTCTGTGCAAGGAAGTCAGCTTCCCTGGTTTCCAGGTTTAACGGCCAGTTTATACAGGTTGAGTCTATTAAGATAGAACACATCTCTGGATTGAAGGATGGTCAACCTCACCCGACCGGCTATTACCGGGCTGAAGGTCAGGAGCCTCTTATAACCGACGGTTGTCCCCCGGGCGATCTCCATCCATTTCCCTTCTTTCCAGACTTCTACCGCGAATGCCTCGATGCGCTGGCCAAAAGAGATGTCTTCGCCGAGTTCCAGGCAATCAAAAACGCTCTCTGTTTTCAGGAAAATCTCGACTGAGACCGGTTTCCGCCAGGTGTTCGGGCTCCAGGCGACTTCCGGTTCTTTTGCCAGAAGGTGGCGGGCTTCATATCCAGGTCTTTCGCTCGAAGCCCTGAGCTCGACTTTCGGAATGTATCCTTCGTTAAAACTCCTGTCGAGCAGAAGCCGCCAGCCGCGAAGCGAACGGATGTCGCTCTCACTTATAAGGCCCCTTCTGTCTGCCGGGATGTTTAACAGGAGAACTGAATTGTGTCCAACCGATTTAAGATAGATTTCAAAAAGTTCTTCCGGGGTTTTTACCTGGCTGTCCTGGCTTTCGTGGTAAAACCAGCCGGGACGGATGGAAACATCCACCTCGGCCGGATACCAGAAAAGAGCCTTTGCCCCGGCGATGACCAGGCGGCTTCCCAGGTCTTCGCCGATAAGGTCAGCCGGCTGGAAAACCTCTTCCATGGAGGTCTGGCCGGTGCGCAGTCGGACAAGCGCCTCTTCAGAGGCTCTCAAAGGAATCACGCTCCATTCTGATTCCCGGGCGAGCCCGCTTTCGTTGCCCACCCAGCGAACATCCGGACCCATGATGGCAATAACCGCCCCGGGCTGCAGACTCCTTATAAGACGGTAGTAAGAGTTCCAGTCGTAAACCTGCTTCCGCCCGCCGGGTCCTTCTCCGCAATAGCCGTCAAACCAGACTTCAGCAATCGGACCGTAATTTGTGAGAAGTTCACGCAGCTGCGCCTGAAAAAACTGGTTATATTCCGGAGTGCCGTAAGTTTTTTCATGTCTGTCCCAGGGAGAAAGGTAGAAGCCAAAGTCCAGACCTTCTTCCCGGCAGGCTTCAGCTACTTCCCGAACGACATCTCCCTTCCCCTGACGCCATGGACTTCTTTTTACCGAATGCTCTGTGGTGCTTGTAGGCCAGAGGCAGAAGCCATCGTGATGTTTGGCGGTCAGAATCACCAGACGGAAACCGGCTTCCTTGAAAACCCGGACCCACTGGCGGGCGTCAAAGTCGACCGGGTTGAAGATGGCTGGATCTTCCGTGCCCTTGCCATGTTCGTTCCCGGTAAAGGTGTTTATTCCGAAATGGACGAAAGCGGCCAGTTCTCTCTTCTGCCATTTCAGCTGGCGGTCGGTCGGAACCACCCTGGAAGCTTTGAGGGCGATGGTTTCGACGGAGTCTCCCGGGTCAATAAATTGAATGTTTTTTAGCGGGATTTCCCTTTGTCGGGTGAAGCTCAATCGGCTGATGGCCATCGCGCTAAAGACCATCAGCGTTAGAGCTATGGCCATTAACAGAATTTTCGTCTGCAACCTCGGTTTCATTTTTTAACCTCTTAAGCAATCAGCCCAGATTTAGCCCGGCAGAAATTTCCCTGTTTTACCAGAAGATTATGTAGAGAGCCACAGTGATAATGATGATGGCGGCGCAGAGATATTTCAGAACCGGGGTTGAACGCATGTCGAAATTTTCCTGGACCGGCAGTTCTCTGGGCTGTTTCAGGGGTTTTAGCAGCGTGATGACGGCCATCACCAGCACGAGCACTACAAAGTTAATGGCAATTCTGTTGAGGAAGGCGATGTGGCCAAACTGCCATTTGAGAAAGCCGTAAACCGGAGCGGAAAGAATCAGTGCGGTGACACCGGCAGCCGGCGGAGTTTTCTTTATGAACAGACCGAAAACAAAAGCAGCCAGAACTCCGGGAGAGACGAACCCCTGAAATTCCTGGATGTAATTAAAGATGCCTTTGAATCTCGGGTCGCCAAGTCTTGGAGCCAGAAGGCAGACCGCCAGGACGAAAATGATTGTGGCCACCCGCCCGATTTTTACCAGAGACTGCTGGCTGGCGTCCTTTTTCAGGTGACGTTTGTACAGGTCCATCGTCAGTATGGTGGAAACGGAGTTCAGCAGGGAACCGAGAGTGCTGATGACCGCTCCGGCGATGGCCGCCAGGATAAACCCTCTCAATCCAGGTCCGACCAAATTGCGGATTAAAAGCGGATAAGCCTGGTCGGTGGTATGACCGGGGGCCAGGAGCTGGTCTTTGTAAAGCTGATAGGAAATTATCCCCGGCATGACGATGATGAAGGGAATGAGAAGCTTGAGGAAAGCGGCGAAAATTATTCCCAGCTGACCCTGTTTCAGGCTTTTCGCGGCCAGGGTCCTCTGGGTGATAAACTGGTTCAATCCCCAGTAATAAAAATTGGGAATCCAGAGTCCGATGACCAGAGTGGTCCAGGGAATCACCGGATGGTCGGCTGGCATAATCATATGCAGTTTTTCCTGGTTGGCGGCCATGAAGGCGCCGACCCCGCCCACTGCTTTGAACCCCAGAATCATGGTGACGATTCCGCCGATGATCAGAGCTGAACCCTGGAAGAGGTCAGCCCAGGCCACCGCCTTGAGTCCTCCCCAGGTGGTGTAGATGGCGGCTATTATTCCTATAAGCCAGACGGCTTTCACCAGGTCAAAATCGAATATCGTGTGCAGGGCCAGAGCTCCGGTATAAACTACCGCCGCGATGCTGACCAGAGTGTAAATCAGCACCATGTAGAAAGCCATGATGGCCCGGGCAGCCGGGTTGTAGCGGTATTCAAGGAACTCAGGCATGGTGTAGATGCCGCTGCGTAGAAATTTCGGAAGGAAGAAAAGAGCCACAAACACCAGAGTGATGGCGGCCATCCATTCGTAGCTGGCTACGGCCAGTCCGGCCATGCCGGCTGCCTGGCCGGACATGCCGACAAAGTGTTCAGTGGAGATGTTGGCAGCGATTAAGGAAAATCCAATCAGCGGCCAGACCAGGCCTCGTCCAGCCAGAAAGAATTCCGTACCGGTTCTTTCCTTACGGCTCTTGTACATGCTGACCGAAACAACCACGATGAAGAAAATGATAAAGACCGAAAGATCCAGCCAGTGAAGTTGCATGACTGACTCCTTGAGCTAAATTTTGTTTCCACAAATCAGGGATATTATAGAAAAATCGGTTAAAGTTTCACACGATAATTTTAGGCGGAGAGAAATGACATTCAGATATTTGCTGAAAGGTCTTTGTTAGAAAGGAGCCTGCAAATCAAAAAAAAAATTATTAAAGATAAATAGCGAAAGAGAGGTCGTAGTTTATTTCGATTATGCTTTTTGAATGAACTGTAAGGAAAAGTATTCTTCAGTATTCTCAACGATTCAATAAGTTATATGATTGCTCTGAAAAATTTGGTCATAGGCAGACACATGGTATCCAGGCAGGGGGAAAAGTTTTTGATACAGGCCGGTGAGTTTTTCCAGCTGGATTACTGGAAAGAGGGCCACCTGTTTTGAGATCGTCATCTGTGTCCTCAG
>JBASPX010000075.1:0-2696 GCA_049659625.1 Candidatus Saccharicenans sp.
TTGCGGATGCTGTCGGCGATCGCGACCGACCCGCGCGGCGAGTCCTGCGTGTGCGACCTCGCGGAGCTGGCCGAGGTGTCTCAGCCCACCGTCTCCCACCATCTAAAGGTGTTGAAGGAGACCGGGATGCTGCTGTCGGAGCGGCGCGGCACCTGGGTTTGGTACCGGATCGCCCCAGGCAAACAGCGCGCCGTCGCCGCCCTCCTCGATGCCTTCGCACCGGCTGCAGTTTCCGGTGAGCCTGAGAGCCCCTCCGAACGAGCCGAAGCGCTGCAGCAGATGGACGCCCGGGTCACCCGCCTCGCCGACGAGCTCGCGGATGAACTGACCGGACTGAGCAGGGATCTCGTGATCGCGATCGTGCGCGAGTCCTACGCGGGGCTCGTGCGGTCGGCAAAGCTGACGCAGCACATGATCCCGCTGACCGAACGGTTCGCTCGGCAGCGTCTCACCGACCTGGCCAAGGATCGCTCCTCTGGGGTGCCGCAAGTGCTGTTCGTCTGCGTACAGAACGCAGGACGATCCCAGCTCGCCGCCGCCATCGTCAACCAGCTCGCTGACGGTACCGTCATCGCACGGTCGGCGGGCTCCACCCCTGCGTCGGAGGTGCACCCGCACGTGCGCTCTCTGCTCACCGAGATCGAGGGCGAGCAGGAGGCTGAGACGGCGGTCCCGAAGCCGCTCACCGATGACGCCGTGCGCGCGGCCGACGTGGTGATCACGATGGGCTGCGGCGACGTATGCCCGATCATCCCCGGTGTCCGCTACGAGGACTGGGCCGTGGGCGACCCGGCTCTTGCCTCCCCCGAAGGGATCGAAGCAATCCGCGACGATATCGAGGCCCGGGTTCGTGGCCTCCTCACTACTCTCACCAGCCAAGCATGAAGGAAACAAGAATGACCGAAACCCAGAAGCCCTCCGTCTTGTTCGTCTGCGTGCACAACGCGGGCCGCTCGCAGATGGCCGCCGGCTACCTCCGCCACCTCGCGGGCGACCGCGTCGAGGTCCGCTCGGCCGGGTCCATGCCCGCTGAACAGATCAACCCGGTCGCGGTCGAGGCGATGCGCGAAGAGGGCATCGACATCACCGCCGAGGCGCCGAAGGTCCTCACCACTGAGGCCGTGCAGGACTCGGATGTCGTGATCACGATGGGATGCGGGGACGCCTGCCCGTTCTTCCCGGGCAAGCGCTACGAGGACTGGAAGCTCGACGACCCAGCCGGGCAAGGCATCGAGTCGGTGCGCCCGATCCGAGACGACATCAGGGGCCGCATCGAGACCCTTCTCGCAGAACTGCTCGTCTGAGAAGCTACGAGCACCGGAGGGGCAGAAGCCAATGGCCCTGCCCCTCCACTGTGTTTCTGGGTTCTCGATCTCTGCGGCGAACACCGTTGTGCCGTGGTGTGACCCAGTGATCGCGTCACCGATCATTCCCTCTCTATCGAGATGCGCCCCGCAGCGCTGCTTCGATTTGCTCCGGTGTGGGCGCTCCGGCAAACCCGCTCTCGGTCGCGTAGACCCGGCATGCGAGCGAGCGAACCGGGGCCGTCGGGAACAAGTCGACGCCATCGACGAGGATCGTGGGCGACCCTCCGAACTGAGTGCTCGCCGCCTCTGCCTCCGTCCGGATCGTCACCACCTCGACAGGAACGCCCCCAAGCCCGAGAGCGTCCAGCGCCGCGCGTGCGTTGGCTTCGGCGATGTCCGTGTTCGGGCAGTCGACGATGTGCAGCAATTCGACCTTCATGAAGCGGGCTCCGTACGTTCGCTGTCCGCTTCCGCGCGAGGGGTAGATCCGAGGAGGTTCAGGCAGACCAGTCCGACCCCGATCACGACGAATACGTCGGCCACGTTCCCGACGAAAAGGTCGCCATAGGCGAGGAAGTCGGTCACGTACCCGCGCCCGAACGCTGGCTGGTTCAGCATCCGGTCGATGAGGTTGCCGACCGCGCCGCCGAGGACCAACCCCAGCGCGAGACCCCAACGGACACCACGCAGCCGCACGGCGAACACGATCACAGTGACGGAGGCGAAGAAGCCGATGAGGGTGATGATCCAGGTGGTCCCGGAGCCGAGTGAGAACGCGGCTCCGGGGTTGTAGACCAAGGACAGGCCGAACAGGTCGCCGACCAGCGGGACCCGTTCGCCCGGCGTCAGCTGCGCTACGGCGAGGGCCTTTGAACCCTGGTCGAGCACCACAGCGAGCACGGCCACAACGAGGGCGATGCCAAGGGCTTTCCTCTCCCGCGGCCGTGTCCGCTGGTCCGCGTACTCTTCATTGACCGTCCCAGCGACGTCCTGGGCGGTCACGCGCTGACCTTGCGTGTGCGGGCGGCTCGCAGGCCATTGAGGATCACGATCACCTCGGCGATCTCGTGCACGAGCACCACCGCGGCAAGTCCCAGGACGCCGAAGAGCGCGAGCGGGAGCAGGGCGGTGATGATCAGCAGCGACAGGATGATGTTCTGGTTGATGATCCGTCGACCGCGGCGGGCGTGATCGAACGCTCGCGAGATGAGGCGCAGATCATGGCCGGTGAAGGCCACGTCGGCGGATTCGATTGCCGCGTCGGAGCCGGTGGCGCCCATCGCGATACCGATGTCTGCGCCAGCGAGGGCCGGTGCGTCGTTGATTCCGTCGCCGATCATCGCGACCGGCCCCGCCTTTGACAGCTCGCCGATCGCGGTTGCCTTATCC
>JBASPX010000076.1:0-1990 GCA_049659625.1 Candidatus Saccharicenans sp.
GACTGGCTGATCGTGGAACCGATGAACGAACCCGTATTTCTTGGAGAGGAAAACCGCTGGCCGCCGATTCAGAAAGTACTAATCGCCCGGATAAGGGCAAAGTTGCCGCGTCATACCATCCTGGCCACAGGAGCTTTCTGGTCCAGCCTTTCAACCCTGCTGGAGCTGGAGCCGCTGGAGGACCCCGGTATCTGGTATTGTTTTCATTTTTATGAACCTC
Source organism: Candidatus Saccharicenans sp. (assembly GCA_049659625.1). Lineage (GTDB taxonomy): Bacteria > Acidobacteriota > Aminicenantia > Aminicenantales > Saccharicenantaceae > Saccharicenans. The sequence goes on from JBASPX010000076.1 coordinate 221, forward strand.
ACATATTTACCCATCAGGGCGCCCACTGGAGTTCGGAGCTGGTGAAGAAATTGAGAAAGGTGCCATATCCCTCTTCGCCGGAAGCGGTAAAGGAAGCGATGGCCTTGGTGCAGGAGGAATACCTTAAAAAGGCACTTGAAGCCTATGGAGAGGAGAGATGGGATTTTGCCAGAATAGAGAGAAGAATCCGCCAGGCTGCCGATTGGGCCTCGAGACATGGCGTACGGCTGATCTGTAATGAATTCGGCGCTTACCGCATCTACTGCCCTCCGGCAGCGCGCGTTGCCTGGGTTCGCGATGTCAGGTCAGCTCTGGAAAAGTACGGGATCAGCTGGGCGATGTGGGAGTTTGACGGAAGCTTCGGGCTGGTATACCGGAAGGGGAATAAAGCTATTCCCGACAGAAAACTGGCACAAGCTCTGGGGTTGAACGTTAAGTAGGATTTCAGCCAGGGAAATTATTTTTATACTTTGACTGGATTCGGGCAAACTGTTCTTTTATTTCACGCGGCAAGCTCGATCCAGAAATACGTGGTCCAAGCCTGAAACGGGAAATTTCTTTAAGATAATGTTCAACCTGTTCGGTTTTCTTAAGGTTGTAAGCCGAGAGAGTTAGATAAACAAAGGCGGCACCGAGGAGGTCCGGTTCGTCCAGCAGGCCGAAGGCGGCGATTTTTAAACATTCAAAAGCTTCTTCAAAATTACCCCGGTTAAAAGCCTCGATTCCTTCTTCGTAAAGGTTAAGATAAAAAGGGTCTATCTTTTTTGATCCGTCTGGCAGTTGCTGAGCACCGAGGGGGATATTAAACAATAAGAGGCAAATGAACAGGGTTGGCAGAAGTGGAGAGGCCGGAATCAGATACTTTTTCACTTTCGCCAGGCCGCACATTTCCCTTTCTCCCGACTAAAGACAAGCAGATTTTAATCCATTTTCGGCTTTCAGGCAAGAGCCGGATCATGGCCAATTCCTGCGCCTTAAAAACCTGGTTGAAAGCCTTTCTCAGGTTTGTCTCTGAGCGCCGCTGTCTGCGCCAGAATTGCCTTTTTTATATGAAAGATATCCAGAGCAAGGCAAAGACAGCTCCCTGATCTTACCTCCAGGCCGGGCATTAATTAATGCAGCGAGGTGAGTGGAATTTTTTGTCTTATGGCTTTATGCCAGCATATAATAAATCTAAGAGGGATCAAAGTTGAGAAGACCGTTTCTTAACGATTTCCGGAAGTTAGCCGAGATCTCCTCGCTGGTTTTGATCCTGCCCTCTTCTATAGCCGTTGGCCTGGCTATCGGTTATCTGCTCGACCGCTGGCTTAAAACCGAGCCCTGGATGCTGCTGATCTGGCTTATATTCGGAGTAGCCTCCGGCCTGCTGAACCTGTTCAGGGGTATAAAGCGATATCTGCAGGAAATTGAGGAGAAGGGAGATCGCTCCCGGCGGTCGGATTGAATATCCTTAAAGATGTCTGTAAAATCTTTTGAGAAAGAAAATGAAGACTGACGGTCTGGAAAAATCCATAAGACGGGTGCCGCTGGAAACGCTGATACTTGGAGTGATTTCTGGAGCAGCTGCTTTCTTTTTGGTTGAACCGGCTTCGGGGGTGCTCGTCTTGGCGGGGGCAATTCTGTCCAGTCTGGGTTTTATATCTGTTAAATCCTTTGTTGACAGGTATTTATACTCGAAATCAGACCGCCTCCGCCGCCGGGCGCTGCTTTTTTACGCCGTGAGACTGTTGTTGATTTGCCTTATCTTTTTAATTATAATCATATTCTTCA
>JBASPX010000077.1:0-17816 GCA_049659625.1 Candidatus Saccharicenans sp.
CTTTTAAGGGGCCCTTAATCGAAAGCTTGCTGACCCTGAATTTCCCGCGGAAAAACTTGCTGGCAGCCACAGTAAACCGCAGGTCGAGCAGCGTATCATTGAGATAAGCATCCTCAAGCTCGGAATACCCGGCATCGCTGTCAAGCATGAAGTGCTCTGAAGAGACCTCAACCGTTTTGATTCCGATGAGCGACTCGGCCCAGCCTGCAGGTTGAAGTAAGAGACCCGATATAAAGGGGACTGAAACGGCCGCGGTGGTCAGGATTTACAGGAAAGCGGATGAGTTGAAGTAAGAGACCCGATATAAAGGGGACTGAAACCTTTCAGACCGAGCTGATGGAACATCGCATCATAGAGTTGAAGTAAGAGACCCGATATAAAGGGGACTGAAACAACGAACATTCAGCCAGATTGCGGGATCCCGAGGATTGTTGAAGTAAGAGACCCGATATAAAGGGGACTGAACCCTTGAATCGGAAAAAAGATGATGCAACCAACCGGGGTTGAAGTAAGGAACCCGACATAAAAACTGATCACAACGTTAAGGTCTCAGTTATACTTTCTAAGAAAACTGGGGTGAATATTAAGATAACATTCGCTACATAAATGAGGGAGGTTGGGGGAAATTCGAGGATAAGCTTAAACTCAGAACTTCTTCATACACCGAAGGCTAAAATAGTATCAAGCTTTTATCCACTGTTCAAATAACCGATAATAAAAAGTTATATGTCCTGCATACAGAACGCTACTCGGATCTTAATGAGTTCTACTTTAAAACCTTGTAGTAGCGTTTATCTATATCGTCAAAAAAAGGGAAAATTCAGAGCAACATAAATAGACGCTAATTTGTTTTCTGCCAGGTGAAATGTATAATTAGCAGGAAAACTTAAAGAGAGGCTTCAAATGAGAGCAAAATTCTCCGGAAAGCCTGCGAGTCTAAGGCCATTCTTTGTCCTGATGCTTGCCGCCCTGTTTTTTATTTTCGGGCCCGCCTGTGAAAAAAAGCCCCGCCCGGCGGCAGAAGTGGAAAAGACCTCAGCCAGATTGCCAGAACAGTTTCCGGCAAGAATTCATGACTCGAAAAACCCGGACCTGATGATTATGACGCTGGGCGAGGTCCACTCTCCCCTTTCCAGCGGCACTTTCTATCCTTACGAGGACCGTTTCGTTCTCAAAGACGGTGGCGAAATAAAAAATTATTTCAAGGAAAAACTCGGCCTCAAGTATTACCGGCCGATAGACAAGAGCTATTTCCCGCTTCCCCCTTCCGGCTGGTGTTCATGGTACTATTACTACCAGGAAATAAATCAGGAAGAAGTGAAAAAGAATGCCATCTGGCTGGCGCAGAATCTGAAGGACTATGGAGCGACCTACTGTCAGATTGACGACGGTTGGCAGGGAAGCGGTCGAGGACTGGGAGAAAATCGCGACTGGACCACCATCAACGACCGTTTTTCAGAGGGGATGGACAGCCTGGCCAGATTCATCAAAAGCCTCGGCCTGGTTCCCGGACTCTGGCTTGCTCCCCACGGGCAGAGCAATGAACTGGTGGTAAAGAAATCCGGAGCTTTCCTGCTTACGCCGGAGGGAAAATCTGTCTCCTCCACCTGGGAAGGGAAATATTTGCTTGACCCTTCTAAACCTGAAGCCCATGACTATTTAAGAGACCTTTTCACCCGTCTTTCTAGCGACTGGGGCTATGAGTACTTCAAGATCGATGGACAGCCGATTGTGGTAAACGAGTACAGAAAACACAGGAACCTGATTAACTCTCCGGATGACCCCGAAACCCTTTACCGCCGGACTCTCGAAACCATAAGGGAAGCTATCGGACCGCAGCGCTATCTTCTTGGCTGCTGGGGAATTCCGCTCGAGGGCGCCGGCATCATGAACGGTTCGCGAACCGGCGGCGATGTCGTTCCCGCCTGGGAAGGTTTTCTTACGGCCGTGGAGGCCACGATGAACTATTACTTTCTCCACAACATCGTCTGGTATTGCGACCCGGATGTCATGCTCGTCCGCTATCCGCTTACCCTGGACATGGCGCGAGCCTGGGCCACACTTCAGGGGCTCACCGGACAGGCCCTCCTGGCGTCCGACCGGATGTATGACCTGCCGGAAGAAAGGGTGGAAATACTCAGAAGAGTTTTCCCGGCAGTCGACGTCAGACCTTTTGACCTTTTCCCCTCAAAACGGTTCAAGCGGATCTGGGACCTGAAGATAAATCATCTCGGCCGCGTTTACGATGTGGTTGGATGTTTCAACTACGACCGGGATAAAACGGCCGGAATCCTCCTGCGGTGGCAGGACCTTGGACTCGAAGAGAACAGCCTTTATCACGTCTACGACTTCTGGAACCGGGAATACTTAGGCTGCTGGCCGGCCGGGTTCTATGTGGAAGTTCCGCCGGCGGGGGTAAGGGTTTTAACCCTGATGAAAGACAGCGGTGAACCTTTGCTGCTTTCCACCTCCCGCCATATCACCCAGGGCTGGGTGGATTTAAGGTCGCTTTCTGGCGACAGCGAAAAGCTGGTCATCTCCGGAAAAAGCCAGGTTATAAAAAAAGACCCCTACGAACTCCGTTTTGCTTTCCCCCGGAACCAGCGCAACCTGAGAATAAAAAGAGTCGAAGCTCCCGGTTATGCTGTCAGTTTCAAAAATTACGATGGCTGGGCTACCGTAACCATCATGAGCCAGTCCACCGATGAGGTTTCCTGGGAAGTATATTTTGAAAAAGGCGAAGTGTACAACTTTCCGCCACGGGAACCGAGCGGATTACAGGCCAGCCTTAAAGGCCTGAACAGTGTATTTCTTGAGTGGAATCCTCTTTACTATCTGAACGCCGGCTATTATGTCTACGTAGACGGAAACCTTTACCTTTACACACCGGTCAACCGCTGTCTGGTTTCCGGTCTCGACCCATCAAAGGAACATCTGTTTGAAGTGAGAACGGTCTGGCTCGACGGCACAGCCAGCGAAAAAACTGCTTCGTTGAAATTCCAGCCGGCCGGACACCTGGCGGAAGAAATTTATCTCTCCGACCTTGAGCCTGAAGTCCTTACCGCCGGCTGGGGATTTCCGCAGATGGACAGAGCTCTGGGCGGCGGGCCTTTGAAGATTGGAAATAAAGTTTACCGGAAGGGCATTGGCACCCATGCCAGCTCTGAAATCATTTTCGACCTGGGCGGCCTGTTCAAAAAATTTCAGGCAGAAGTCGGTCTCGACGCAGGCTCTCGCGGAAAGGGCTCAGTCGAGTTTAAGGTGTTCGGCGATGACCGTCTGCTCTGGAAAAGAGGCCTGATCAAAGGAGAGGCAGGTCCCCACAAAGTATCTGTATCCATTGCGGGTGTTAAAAAACTGCGGCTGGTGGTGGAGGACGGCGGTGACGGTATTGACTACGACCACGCCGACTGGGCAGAAGCCCGGGTCATAAGATAAGCGCAGCAGGGGCGAAGTTCAAACTGCGGGCCTGGCTCTTCTGCTGCCTGATAGCTTAAAGGTTTTTTCTTCGCTCAACAGACAATCGTTGAAAAGCCTCTAACACTTCCACTAAAAACTCTAAAAGCAATCTACCTTGAATCTGATTCTTCATGATGGTAGAACCTTCTCTTATCTCCCGGTTCTGTCTAACCTCCTTCCCCCTGTGTCTACTTTTTGTCTGCTTTTGGTCTACTTTTGTTTTTTACATTATGTCTGCTTTTGATTATTGCCAGACACCTGCAAAATTTAATTAAATGAATTTTTCAGGCAGATCTTCCGGAGAAAGAAGCCTTTTATTTTCTGATCGGGAAGTGAATTTCTGTTCTCTCTTCCGAGCGGTCGGTGGCCGGAGGCGGCTCGGGCGAGAGACGGGAAATTTCCGCCCGGAGTTCATCTGTCATCTCAATATCGGCGGCGGCCAGAGCGTCCCGGAGCTGGTCGACATTCCGGGCTCCGATGATCGGCGCGGTTACCGCCGGGTGACTTCCAGCCCAGGCAATGGCCAGGCTCACCGGGTGGTAACCATGTTTCCGGGCAAACTCGGTGAATTTTTCCGCCACCTCATACATCCATTCCTCTCCGTATCGCACCTGGTAGATTTTGTTTTCCACCAGTCGACCGGAAGCGGGCTTCTCTCCCCTCCGGTATTTTCCTGAAAGAAGCCCGGCGGCCAGCGGACTGTAAGCCAGAACGCCGAGCTTTTCAGCCTGAGCCATCGGCAGGATTTCCACCTCAGCCTGTCTTTTTACCAGATTGTACATCGGCTGGATGCAGGCCACCGGAGCAAACCCGTGGAGTGCGGCCAGCCCGATTGCTTTTTCCACCTGCCAGGCGCTGAAGTTACTCAAACCTATGTACAGAATTTTCCCCTGATGAACCAGGTCATCCAGAGCTCTCAGGGTTTCTTCCAGTGGAGTGATGTCGTCAAAACGGTGGACAAAATAAATATCTATGCGGTCGGTCCCGAGCCGGCGAAGACTTCCCTCAACCGCATACATAATATGCCGGCGATTGGCTCCCATCGCATTGATGTCGGGACCGGTCGGGAAATAAACCTTGCTGGTGATGATGACTTCCTCCCGGCAGTCTTTGATCAACCGCCCGAGAATTTCCTCCGAGCGTCCCCGGGCGTAAAGGTCAGCACAATCGAAGATGTTCACGCCCTTTTCCCGGCAGAGAGCAAACATATCGGCCGAGGTCTTCTCGTCGGCTTCAGCTCCGAAGGACATCGTCCCGAAACAGAGTTCAGAGATTTTGATTCCGGTTTGACCGAGATTTTTGTATCTCATTTTGCCTCCTCGATTTTTTCCAGAATGATCCCGTGACCGCGCGGGAAAAGACCGGGCAAGGAGACTGGAAGCTTGCCGGCCACTCTGATTTCCCCGCTGAGAGCCATGGCCGCCAGCTCCTGCGTCTCGGGAGTGTTTCTGTAGGCGCAAAGATAGGCATCAACTTCAGGAAAATGCCGGAGAAAATACGGGCTGCCAAAAGAGACGGTCACCACCCTGAGGCCAGCCTGCTTTAACCTATTTATGAATTCAGCCTGCCGCGGGTCCAGGTCGACGCTTCCCTTCCCCGAACGAAGGCTGGAGAAAAGAGCGGCCACCACCAGTTCACCCCGGACCGCTTCCTCAAAAGCTTCTTCCAGTTTCTCGCTTCCGGAATCGCCATCGGCATAAAAAGCTCTGGCTCCGGGAAAGCGGGACAACATTTCCGAAACAAAACGCCGGCCAGCGTAATAATCGCCGGGGTCGCTGCTCAGCGAAAGAATTACCGGCTTTTGATTTTTCCTCAACGGCAGCAGGCTGTTTTCGTTTTTAACCAGCGTCAGGGCAGAAGCAAAAGCTTTTCTGGCCGTCTCCCTGAATTCCTGCTTTCCGAGCACCAGAGGCAGCCGATCAAGACTGACGTAACGATTTTTATGCAGTCCGAGTCTGGTTTTCGCCAGCAGTACCCGCCTCAGAGATTCTTCAACGCGGCTTAATGGAAGTTCGCCGCTGATGACCGCCTGTTTCAGGTATTCTATGACCTTAACCGGGTCCAGCGGCAGGAGCAACAGGTCGGCTCCGGCCTGGAGTGCCCGCAGAGCGGCTTCTCCGTCGCTGAAATAATTCGTGATTCCTCTCATTTCCAGAGCATCGGTGACCACCAGTCCCTTAAAACCCATTTCGTTTCTGAGAAGGTCAGTTATAATCCGGCGGGAAAGCGTGGCCGGAAGACCTTCCTCAGGTTCAAGCGCCGGGACATAAAGGTGCGCGGTCATTATCGCATCGACGCCCGCTTCGACGGCAGCCTGAAACGGAGGCAACTCTATCTTTCTGAGTCTATCCAGGTCCGCTCTGATCACAGGGAGCAAACTGTGCGAATCCTGATCAGTATCTCCGTGCCCGGGGAAATGTTTCGCCGTGGCCATCATCCCCCCGGCCTGACAGCCTTTTATGAAAGCCCTGGCTATCCTGGCCACCTGTTCCGGGTCCTCTCCGACCGACCTGGTGTTGATGATCGGGTTATCGGGATTGACGTTGACATCGACCACCGGAGCGTAAGTCATGTGAATTCCCAGAGCTCTCCCTTCGATCGCGGTGATGCGGCCCATCTCATAAGCCAGCTCTTCCGAATCGGCTGCTCCCAGAGCCATGAGCGGAGGAAAAAGAGTCGCTCCGGTCACCTGATTGCCGGCTCCCCTCTCCAGGTCAGAGGCAATCAGAAGCGGTATCCGGGCTAATTTCTGAAAATGGTTGGTAAAATAGGCAGTCTCCAGCGGTTCTCCGCCAAAAAGAATGAGACCGCCGAGGTGATATTTCCTGACGAGTTCCTCCAGGTTTTTAAGCCGGGGGCTGTCAAGGTTAACAAACTCGCCGCTGTAGCGGGCTACCACCAGCTGCCCGATTTTCTCTTCCAGAGTCATCTTTCTGATGGTTTTTTCCACCCACTGTCGATCAACAGCTGTTCTGGCCGTCTGATCCCTGAGTTCTATCCGGTGAGTGCAGCCGGCCATAATACCTACTAAAATAGTAGGAATTATTAACATTCTGAAAAATTTTTTTGCGTTTCTCATCTCAGGTTTATCTTCCTTTCATCTCTTCTGTGTCCCGGTCTTTACAGCCTTAATTCCGGGCTGGTGCAAACTGATCTGATCTGAATTAAAGATAGACTTTATTCTCAACCTCCGTCCGACGATTTCATCCTTTTCAGCCGAAATACCTTACCAGATATCTGGCCACCAGCAGAACAGAAATAAGATAGACAAGCCAGTGTACCTTCTTAGCCTCGCCCTTAGCCATCTTGAGCAGCGTGTAGCTGATAAAGCCAAAAGCCATACCGTCGGTGATGCTCACGGCCAGCGGCATAACCACGATGGTTAAAAAAGCCGGAATGGCTTCGCTCACTTCATCCCAGTCGATCCGGGCGACGGATTTCATCATCAGAAAACCGACAATGATCAGCGGCGGGGCAATCACCGGATGCAGCACCTGATCTTTATAGACAAAACTTCCGCCGATCATGGCTGCCAGCGGATTCAGGAAAAGTGCGCCGAGAAACATAACCGAGGTGACGACGTTGGCCAGTCCGGTTCTCGCCCCCTGGGAAATTCCGGTCGAGCTCTCGATGTAACTGGTGACGGTTGATGTTCCCAGAAGAGTCCCGACGACCGTCCCGGCGGCGTCAGCTAACATCGCCTGGTTGGCTTTAGGAAGCTTCCCGTCCTTGAAAAATCCGGCCGGCGCGCAGACGCCCACCAGCGTGCCCACCGTGTCAAAAACATCCAGGAAAAAGAAGACGAAAATTATCGGGATTAAGCCGCTCTTCAGAGCTCCGACAATATCAAGTTGGAAAAGAGTGGGGGCAAGAGCTGGCGGGGCTGATAGCACCCCCTGGTATTTCACCACTCCGAGCGGTAATCCCGCAGCGGCAGTAAGCAGTATACCCCACAGCAGAGCACCCGGGACTTTCCAGGCGATCAGGATGGAAATGGCCAGCAGACCGAAAAAGGCCAGAATCACCGGCTTGCTGCCCAGGTCACCCAGACCCACCAGCACTCCCGGAGTGGCCACGACAATTCCGGCATATTCCAGACCGATGAGCGCGATCAATAGCCCTATGCCGGCGGCGATGGCGTTTTTCAACGAATCAGGAATTATTTCCACCAGCTTCCCGGCCACACCCAGAAGCGCCAGTATTAAAAATATCAATCCGGAAATGAAATTAGCCCCCAGCGCCACCTGCCAGGAATAGCCCATCAGACCGCAGACAGTGACGGCAAAAAAAACATTATGACCCATGGCTGGAGCCTGAGCTACCGGATAATTTGCCAGCAGACCGGTCAGAAGGGTGGCCAGCGCGCTGGCCAGACAGGTTGCCACCATAACCGCACCTTTATCCATCCCTGCCTGTCCGAGAATCGCCGGTTGAACAAAAATGATGTAGGACATGGTCATAAAGGTGGTCAGTCCGCCCAGCACTTCCCTTCTAACGGTAGTCTGATTTTCCTGAAGCTTAAAACATCTGTCGAGCAGGGATTCCATCAAACCCTCCTTACCGGGATTGAATTTCCCGCCATTCCTGAATCCCCTCGGACAATTTATCAGAATTTTACCAGGGTGAAAACCGGAACTCCCGGGTGAGCCTCGTTTAATTTTTTTACGCCTTCCAGAAAAGTAAGTTCCACCAGCGCTTCAAAGGCCACCACCTTTCCGCCGAGTTCCTGAATCAGGTTGATAGCGCTTATCCCGGAAGATCCGGTGGCGATCAAATCGTCGACGACGACCACTTTTTCGCCCGGTTGCACGCTATCCACATGGGCTTCAAAATATTCGACAGCATATTCATTCGGAGCCAGAACGGTCAGAGTTTTCCGGGGCAATTTTCCTTTTTTCCGGACGAGACTGAACCCCACCCTCAAATCCCTGGCCAGAGCGGCACCGAAAATAAAGCCGCGGGACTCAATCGCGGCCACCCGGTCTGGCGAAAATTTTCTGGCTATTTCAGCCATCCGGTCGATCACCTGGTTAAACGCCTCCGCATCCTGAATCACCGGAGTGATATCTTTGAATATAACCCCCGGCTTGGGAAAATCGGGAACGTCCACGATGAGCGATTTAATATCCTTCATTTTCGGGTCCTTTCAAACGTTTTTTTGAAATTTTATTTTATTGATTATCAAACTCAAGGTAAATCCCGCAACTTTTGATTTTAATCAATCTACTTTCTGCTGATTCCATACCTATCAGAACTTCCAGCGTCCGGTCCGTCCTGAAATCTTCAGGCAGACGTTCGGCCCATTCGACCGCCATCACGCCTGACCCTAAGTAATCCTCCAGCCCGAGGTCGGCAATTTCTTCCGGGTTTTCCAGCCGGTAGAGGTCAACATGAATCAGATTAACCCGCCCTGGATAGATATTGACCAAGGTAAAGGAGGGACTGCAGACAGAGTCGACATCAATAACACCGAGTCCGCTGGCCAGACCTTTTACCAGCACGGTTTTTCCGGCGCCGAGCTCCCCGGTTATCAGGATCAATTCATCGCCCCGGAGCTCACGGGCAATCTTTTCGCCAAGCCTGAATGTTTCCTCTTCGGAAAAGCTCTTTATTTCAATTTCTGACCTTTTACCTGGCATCGTTTCCTCCGCCGGCCACAAACCGGATGGCCTGCGGCAGAAATTTAATCAGGTCGGTGGCCGTAAGGCATTTTTGGCTGACTTTTTCCGCAGCCAGGTCACCGCTCAACCCGTGGATGAAAACGGCATTGACAGCCGCCTGCAGAATATCTTTGACCTGCATGACTTCAGAAGCCAGCAGCCCGGCCAGAACATCCCCGGTGCCGCCGGAAGCCATCCCGGGATTTCCGGTGGGATTGACCATGACCCTGCCGTCCGGCGAAGCTATAAGCGTTCTATAGCCCTTGAGCACAAGGCACACCCTGTTTTTGAGGGCAAATTCCCTTACCACTTCCAGACGGCGACGGAGGATTTCCTGCGTGCTGAGGCCGGTGAGGCGGGAAAATTCCCCCGGGTGGGGAGTAAGCACGGTCCTTTCAGGAAGGGCAGAGAGAATTTCCGGAGATGAGGCAATGATATTAAGGCCGTCGGCGTCGATGACCAGAGGAATCTTAAATTTGCTTATTTTTTTTAATAATTTAACCACAAAAGCTGCGGTGGAAGGATGCGTGGAGAGCCCGGGGCCGAGAAGCAGAGCGTCTTTTCCCTTTAACAACTCCTCCACCCTCCCGAGAGCTTCCTCGGAAATGCTTCCGGCTTTTGTTTCAGCCAGCGGTTCAGTCATCAATTCCGGCATGCTTCTGGCTATTATCGGAAGGCAACTGGCAGGAGTGGCCACGGTGACCAGCCCGGCACCCATTTTTAGCGCGGCCCGACCGGCCATGGCTGCAGCTCCGGTCTTTCCCCGGGAGCCGGCAACCACCAGAAGATGGCCGTAGGTGCCCTTGTGTGTGTCTCTTTTTCTCGGCTGAAAATAGGGCACCAGCGATTCGATTTCCACCAGTTCTAAATAGAGTTCAGGTCGCTCAAAAAGAAAGGGTGGAATGCTGATGTCAGCCACGATCAGCTCCCCCACGTATTCTTCCGCCGGAGGGAAGATATGAGCCACCTTTGGCGCCCCCAGTGTGACCGTAAGGTCGGCTCTGACGCATGGACCGATCAGTTCGAAAGTATCGGAGGAAAGTCCCGATGGTATATCGACCGAAACGACAAAAGCCCCCGAGCGGTTGATATCCTCGACGATTAGTTTATACAGCCCTTCGAGCGGCTTGCTCAGACCCGTCCCGAAAAGGGCATCGACGATAACAGGAGCATCAGCCAGAATCTTCCTGGCTTTCTTCCACCCTGCTTCGTCGTGCACTTCGATCACCGGAACTCCTGTCTTGAGAGCAATCTGGAGATTCAGGGCGGCATCACCTCTGACTTCCTGCACCGCTCCGGCCAGCAGCACCCGGCAGTCCACACCCTGATTATGAAGATGGCGGGCCACCACCAGCCCGTCCCCGCCATTATTCCCCCTTCCAGCCACCACCACCACTTTCATTCCTGGCACCACGCCGATTTCGTTACGGAGAGCAGCCACCACCTGAAGACCGGCGTTTTCCATAAGTATCGGTCCCGGGATCCCTATCTCTTCAATCGTAATCCGGTCAATCTCTTTCATCTGAGCGGCTGTCAGGATTTTCATTTTTCACCTCAATCAGAATAGATATTATCAAAAATCAAAAATCGTAGAAAGCTGAAACCGGAAGCGGCGAGAATGACGCATGTAGATATCTTCCCTTTCGATTTTCCTGACAGTATCCGGGCACAGCAACATCATTACTTTTATTGCAGAAGTTTCTCTTATGTGATAAATTTTATAAAAAATATCAGGAGAAGAAAGGAGGTTTATCATGGCTATAAGAATAGGTATAAACGGTTTCGGAAGAATCGGACGTAATATGCTCAGGGCTTCATACATGGATCCCGAACTAGAATATGTGGCCGTAAACGATATCACTGACGCCAGAACCCTGGCCCATCTTCTGAAATACGATTCAGTCCTGGGAACTCTTAAAGAAGACATCAAAGCCACAGACGATGCCATCATTCTTAATGGCAAGACGATTAAAGTCCTGGCAGAAAAAGATATCTCCGGGCTCAAATGGAAGGACCTGGGAGTCGATGTGGTCATAGAATCTACCGGAAAATACACCAAGAGACCCGATTTCATCAAACACATCGAAATCGGCGGCGCAAAAAAGGTGATTATCTCGGCACCGGCCACCGACCCTGACATCACCATCGTCATGGGAGTTAACGAACAGGATTACGACCCGGAAAAACATCATCTTATTTCCAACGCTTCCTGCACCACCAACTGTCTTGCTCCGGTGGCCAAAGTGATTCACGAAAACTTCGGCATAGAAAAAGCTTTCATGACCACGATCCATGCTTACACCAACGACCAGAGAATCCTGGACGCTCCCCATAAAGATTTGAGAAGAGCCAGAGCGGCGGCCGTTTCCCAGATTCCGACGACCACCGGCGCCGCCAAGGCTGTCGGACTCGTGCTGCCGGAACTCAAGGGCAAAATAGACGGAATCGCCATCAGGGTGCCCACTCCCAACGTTTCGCTGGTGGACCTGGTGGCGGTGGTGAAAAAAGAAACCACAGCGGAAGAGGTAAACGCCGCCCTCAGGGCAGCAGCCGAAGGAAAGCTTAAAGGTATAATTGAATACACCGAAGAACCGCTGGTCTCGGTGGATTTCATGAGCAACCCCCACTCAGCCATCGTCGACGCTCTGTCCACCAAGGTCATAGAGAAGAACCTGGTTAAGGTAATGGCCTGGTACGACAACGAATGGGGTTACTCCTGCCGTCTGGTGGACCTGGTTAAATACATTATGCAAAAATAAAAGTCTGGAGAAAAAAGATGAAATTTCTGGAAGAAATACCGGTAAGGGGAAAAACCGTTTTCCTGCGGGTTGATTTCAACGTCCCGCTCGACGAGAACCTGAACATCAGGGATGACACCCGGATCCGGGCTTCGCTTCCGACCATCAATTATCTGCTGCAAAACGGAGCGAAGCTGGTGGTGGCTTCCCACCTGGGAAGACCGAAGGGACAGTTCAACCCGAAGATGAGCCTGAAGCCGGTGGCCCGGAGGCTCAAAGAGCTTCTTCCCGGAAGAAATATCATAATGGCTCCGGACGTCATCGGGCCGGAAGTTGATAAGCTCAAGGCGGAGCTGAAGGAAGGTGAGATTCTCCTTCTGGAAAATGTGCGCTTTTACAAGCAGGAAACCGACAACGACCCGGAATTTTCGAAAAAACTGGCTGAGGGCAGCGAGATCTTTATCAACGACGCTTTCGGCTCCTGCCACCGGGCTCATGCCTCAGTTGTCGGCATAGCCGCTTACATTCCGGTAAGAGCAGCCGGCTACCTGCTGAAAAAAGAGGTTGATTATCTGAGGAAAATAACTCATCAGCCGGAAAAGCCTTTTGTAGCGATTCTGGGTGGAGCTAAAATTGAGGATAAAATTCCGGTGCTGGAAAGTCTGGTGACGAAAGCTGATGCCCTGTTGATAGGCGGAGCCATGGCCTACACCTTTCTTAAAGCCAGCGGCCTTCAGGTGGGCAGGTCTCTGGTGGAAGACGACAAACTGGAAATCGCCCTGACCATAATGAAAAAAGCTGAAGAGAATCGGGTGAAGTTCCTGCTTCCGCAGGACCATGTGATGACGACTTCCATAGAAAGCCAGCAGATAGCCATGGTGGTTGACAGTTATCCTCTACCTGAAGAACTGATGGCGGTGGACATCGGTCCAAAAACCGTGGCTGAATACAGAAACATCATAAACTCCGCCCGGACGATTTTCTGGAACGGCCCGCTCGGCGTGTTTGAAGTCGAAGCTTTTGCCACCGGCACGGTGGAAATAGCCCGGGCTGTGGCTGATTCCGGCGCGCTTTCGGTGGTCGGCGGCGGAGATTCGATAGCGGCCATTCACAAAGCAGGAGTGGCTGAAAGAATAAGCCACATTTCCACCGGTGGCGGCGCCTCGCTGGAATTCGTGGCCTACGGGACGCTTCCGGGAATTGAAGCTCTCGAATAGTCAGGCAATTAGAGACCGCGCCTCAGGCGAGGCTGAGAAAATAAGATAAAAACGGCGCGGGCTGGTTTGAAGCGAGGACGGTCATGAATATGCCCGTAAAGCCGGTAATCGCCGGCAACTGGAAAATGCACAAGACGATTGAAGAAGCCAGGGAACTGGCTGCGGCCATCGTTTCCGGTTACTCGCGGCTGAGCCGGGCGAGTCTTATCCTTTTCCCTCCGTTCACCGCCATTCGGGAAGTCAGGAATACTGTTTCCGGAAGCGGTATCAGTGTTGGAGCCCAGAACGTTTTCTGGGAAGACAGAGGGGCTTTCACCGGAGAAATCTCTCCTCTCCAGCTCAAAGAAGCTGGCTGCGAATTTGTGATCATCGGACACTCTGAAAGAAGGCAGTTTTTCCACGAAACAGACGAAATTGTAAGAAAAAAGACTGTGGCCGCTCTGAGGCATGATTTAATTCCGGTCGTCTGTATCGGAGAAACTCTGGAGGAAAGAGACCGGAATCTCACGCTCGAACGGATTAAAGCCCAGCTGGAAACAGGCGTTTTTTCGCTGGAGGAAAAAGATTTCAGAAGAGTGATCATAGCGTACGAGCCGATCTGGGCAATCGGCACCGGCAGAAATGCCACTCCGGAACAGGCTGAAGAGGTCCATGCCTTCATCAGAGATTTGATCGCTTCCAGGTATGGAAAAAACGCTGCGGATTGTGCTATAATTCTTTACGGCGGTTCGGTAAAACCGGACAATGCCTTCTCCCTGGCCAGGGAGAAAGACGTAGACGGATTTTTGGTCGGCGGAGCTTCTCTTGAAGCCGGGTCGTTCCTGGCGATAGCGGGAGAGGCCCTCCGGGCAGGTGAGGAATAAAAGTGGCAACATTACTGGTAATCATTCACGTTATTATCTGCATCATTCTTATTCTGGCTGTTCTTCTGCAGTCAGGCAAAGCGGCTGACCTGGCTGGAGCTTTTGGCGGTGTTGGCAGCCAGACAGCTTTCGGTCCCCGCGGAGCTCAGACGCTGCTCGGCAAAATCACCACGGTTTGCGCCATTCTCTTCATGTTGACCTCTCTCGGGCTCTGGCTGATTCAGGGTCGCACCTCTTCTGTGGTCAAGAGCCTGCCGGCAGGAGAAAAACCGGCAGCCGCCGAAACCCAGAAATCCCAGGCACCGGCTCCGACGGCCGAAAAAACCGCCGAGACAACAGAAAATCAGGATAAAAAATAGTAAAATATACAGGAATGCCGAAGTGGTGGAATTGGCAGACACGCTAGCTTGAGGGGCTAGTTCCCGCATTAATGGGAGTAGGGGTTCGAGTCCCCTCTTCGGCATTCTTTTTTATTTTATGCTTTTGAGGAAACAAAAATCCACAACGGAGGGAAATTAATGGGCTGGAAAAAAGGAGCTCTTTTTATATACTTTCTGGTTCTTCTGATGATAGTGGTCTCAGGCCTGTCTCAGCCCGCTGCCAGTGGAGACTCTGAATTTACCACCTACCTGACCGTAAGAGTTATTCAGAAAAACCAATTTGTCAGAAACCTCGGGGCCAGTGATTTTGAAATCATAGAGGACGGGCAGACCAGGAAAATTGAATCAATCTACCTGGTGGAAAACAAAAAGGTGACGCCGATCCATGAGGAAACTCCGCTCAGCCCGGACCTCAACCGAAATTATTTCATCATCGTCCAGGCCAGCGATTACGATAAAAAACTGGGAGAAGCTGTGAACCTGCTGGTACATAATTATTTTCAACCCGGGGATAGCCTGACGCTGATTACTCCGGTAAAAATTTATCGTTTTAACCCGGAAACGCTCAGGGCTAAAACTCCAGCTGAGGTGAGCAGGGAACTCCAGAACATCATGAGAACCGATATCCTTAACGGAAATCGCGAATACAATTCGGTTCTCAGAGACCTGAAGAGAATAACCAGGCTGCTGGCCACTTACGGCGGCGAAACCCTCGGAGCCGACCCGGACGTGGAAAACGAATCCGACGCTATCTCCTCCAGCTTCGGCATTGAATATATTCTCGCTCGCTACTATGAATCGCTGATCAAACTCGACGGGCTCCGGCTGGCCGACCAGGAAAAATTCAAATCCTTCGCCGACTCCCTGAAAAGGACCTCCGGAGAAAAAGCGGTCATATTTTTCTACCAGAGGGATTTTCGACCGGAACTTACACCGAGAGCCCTCAACCAGATGATGTCTATGTATCAGGATTATCCAAACATCATCCAGATGTTGATGGACCTTTTCCAGTTCTACAACCGCAAACCCAGCCTTGACAAAAACGCTCTCAGTCAGGTCCTCTCCGATTCGGGTGCGGTCTTCAATTTTGTCTACCTGGATCGCAAACCGCCGAGGATAAGCGGAGTGGTGATGAACGAGCAGTCAGAAGATATCTACGAGGCCCTGAACGAAGCGGCCCGGGCTACAGGTGGCATCACCGATAACACCTTCAATCCAGTGGAAGGACTCAGAAAATCGGCTGAAAACTTATCCACTTACTACCTCATCGCCTACCGCTCGGATCAGCTGTTTCGCGGCTCGAGATTCAGAAAAATTCAGGTAAAAATTAAAACCGGCGGCGAATTTCAGATAAGGCATCGGGCCGGCTATTTCATTAATTAATCGACCGGCGTCATCTATCTTCAGGTAAGTCTGGCTACCCAGAGAGCCAGATCTGTTTCGGGCATCGCTCCGGCCATCCTCCCTCTTTCAATATTTTTGTGGAAAACAATAAAGGTGGGAACCGCACTTATTCCCAGCTGGGCAGCCATTTCCGGATATTTATCCAGATTTAATTTGACTACCATCAGCTCTCCAGCACGTCTCCTGGCCAGTCTTTCAATCACCGGCGCCATCATCAGACAGGGACCACAGGAATCAGAATAGAAATCGATCAGCACCGGAAGACTCGAACGACTGATTAAATTGTATGCCTGTGCCGGAGTCACCGAGACTATCTCCCCCGGACGGGGTAAAGGACTGTGGCAGCGTCCGCAGACGACTGTTTTATTTTCAGCTTCCAGCGGGTAATAATTGGTCTGGCCGCATTGAAAACAGCTTACTTTTAATTTCTTTGTTTCCATTCTTCCCCTTTATAAAAATTATTAACACAATAAATCTTAAATTGGAAGGGCAGATAAAAAGCTGTGCCCCTGGAATTTCCATAAAAAACTACCTGACCTCATCCCGAATATCCACCTGATAGCTGCGGAAGAGAAAAACTTCAAGAAGCCCTCAATACCATTGTGAGGCCAACACCGGAAAGAGCCGATTTCAGTAGCATGTAAAAAATCTAAGAACTTTAGCCATAAAATTTCTCTGGAAAATTTCCGTTCACCTGCTTCAGGGAAAAATTAATTCGGAAATTATCCAGTTACTCACCAGAAATTTCCCCGGTGGAATCATTATTCTGTTGCCCTTATTCAGAAGGAAGCCTTCCTCCATCAGCTGCTTCAGCTTACTTTCAAAAAACGAAAAATCGAAAAACGGATAGCGCCATAACAGCTCTTCCAGCGAAACACCTTCAGTTAATCTGAGACCTGAAGCCAGATTTTCTCTTAATTCCTCTTCCGGAGAGAGCTCTAAGAATTCCTCCAGGTTGATCAGGTCTCTTTCACTCACCTCCAGCCACTTCTTAAGATCAGCGGCTGAGGTCCACCGAAGATTCGCAAGATGGGAAGAAGAGGCAGGCCCGAGCCCGATATATGGAAGATATTTCCAGTACTTAAGATTATGACGGCACTCAAAACCCGGTCTGGAATAATTGGAAATCTCATACTGCTTCCAGCCTCTATCCTCAAGATTCTGACGGTAATATTCATATCTTTCAGATACCTGATCCTCAGAAACAGGATTTTCTTCCCAGACTTTACGAAAGGGAGTTTCCTCCAGGTCTTCAAGAAGATATACGGAAACATGCTCCGGTCTGATCTGGTCCAGTGCCTGAAAATTTCTCTCAATTGACTCCAGAGTTTCACCCGGAATTCCGGTCATCAGGTCGACTCCGATATTTCCCGCACCACTTTCTCTTGATTTTTTTATAAGGTCGAGTGCAGCCTCCGGTGAATATGAACGCCCGATCGTTCTAAGGAGGTATGGGTCAAATGACTGCACTCCGATGCTCAACCTGGTAATTTCAGCTTCCAGCCATCCCGGCACATACTCAGGATCCGCCTGCGGATTTACCTCAAGGGTAATTTCCCGTGCCTTAACTTCTAACCTCTGTCTTATGCGGGAAATCAGCTGATGCAATTCTTCCGGCCGCAGGAGTGAGGGAGTTCCACCTCCAAAATAAATGGTATCAATTACAAGAAAACTGCCAAGAAAGCATGCCAGGGAATCGATCTCCTGCTGTATTCTCCGGAGCCACAGCTCATGCAATTCGCTGTCATAAAGCAGGCTGTAGAAATGGCAGTAAGGACATTTTGAGATACAGAATGGATAATGAATATAAAGACCAGCCTTAATCTGACATCCCGTTTCCGCCATTCGTCGGGCGGCTTGAAAGAAGGGATTGAGCTTCATAAAAAAGCCGGTATTTTTCAGCCTGAACAATAACCGATTATAGCATAATACAGAGCCCGATCGAAAAAGGTAACTATTCTGTTATAAAGATCAAGAGCCTGGTAAAGATCGAGGGCATTATCCAGGAGACCTTCCGACTGGATTTTAGACCAGAGTTCTTTCCTTAACAAACAGAGCGAAAGAAAAATTTCAGGAAGAGCAAATCCTTCTTCCC
>JBASPX010000078.1:0-90240 GCA_049659625.1 Candidatus Saccharicenans sp.
GTGCAGTATTTGATATTCTGATATAAGTTCCAGAACCTTTTTCTCCTTTTCTTCTTCTTCGACCTCGGTCCTGCTCAACTCCCATTCTTTATAACGCCTTATAGCCCACAACACGGAAACCGGCAAAACGGGATCTTTTCGTATTTCGCTGAGATAAATCCCCAGCTGCTGTCTTAAGGAACCAAACCATTCTACCTCAAAATCTTCTGTTTCCAGTTCTTTCTGAAGCCGGGCAAGAAAATCCGCAGCTCTTTCCTCGTCCCAGACTTCAAAGCAGGCATCAAAAATCCAGGTCGGGTCCAGAATTTTTTCGGCCCAGGGATATGCGGCCGCCATTTTTAGATAAAAATTCTCGACGATCGATTTAATCAGATCGAGTTTTTTGCTGCAGAATCTGATGTTTCCCAGGGAGATAAACATCGGGCCGGGCGAATCAACGGTGATATTTTCAGGCAGAGCCTCACCCGGAATCAGCTTAAAACCCGTAGCCGCAGCCGCCTTAAAGATAAGAGAAATGGCCCGGATGTACAGCATCCGCCATTCCAGAGGGCTGATCGCCGACTGCGGATAGGAATAACTCGTGGCAAAATCTCTGACCCGGTCATCCACGCTCAGCCGGCTTACGAACCTGTAACTGACTGCCCTGAGGTCCGGCCGCCAGCTGGCCAGGCGCGGCAGAAGGCCCGGACACTCATAATGCTCAGAGTGCACCAGATACCAGTATATTTTCTCCTGAATGTCAGCGCGCCATCGGCCGTTAATAAGCTCCACCCGGAGGTCAAAATGATCTCCAGCCCGGGTGTTAACGCATACTCTGAGGTGAAGACCGGGATAGATCGAACTAACCCGGGAGACTCTGATCCGGCTGGAAGCCAGAGCCTCAGCAGCGATTTGCTGATCATCATAACCTAACCTGATGCTTTCCAGAAGGAAGGTCGGGTCGCTCAAGGTCCTGATTATTCTTGCCTTTTCGCGCTCTGAAAACTCGCCGGAGAATTGTATGTTTGCTGCCAGCTGATTCTGGAAATCTTCCGGAACCTTCAGTTTTATTTTCAACCTGTTGACAAGATAAAGCTCTCGCAGGATGCGCCTGGCTTCCGCCGCCAGTGCGCTGTCTTCATCGTGCAGGGCCCAGCTGGCCAGTTCCGCCGCTACCCGGGAAGTGAATTCAGGATGCATCCGGGCAAAATCTGATAACAACTGAAACAACTGCTTGAACTGGGCGATGGTAGCCGGGGAAGCTGGCCATTTAAGAGTCGTCCTGTATCCGGCCATTCTTTTTCTGAGCGCTTCGAACCGGCCGCTTTCTAACACCGAAGAGGTAATCTCTTCGATCGACTCCCTGTTGAGAAAGGTTTTCCCTGATTCAACAAATCTTTCCAGGGCCGGGCTGTATCCGGGCAGAAGGTTATCCAGAATTAACAGCCGATAGGCCCAGCAGCGCACTTTCTCCTGCGGATGACAGGCCATGGTTTCCAGCCTGTTGCGGAGAATGGTGGCAATCCTCAGATTTTCTGACTCATAAAACAACTTTTCCAGCTGAATTAAAGCTTCTGGAATTTCCTCTTCTGCACCAAAATAAACCCTGCTGATCAACTGATGTATTCGAATAAGAGAAAAATCGGTTATACTCTGCGGTGAAGTTATCTGCCTGGGTTTCCTCATTTCTTCTTCGGGCGGCAGATTAATCTTCAGGGAAATGTTTGGATGGGGTGTATCCCAGCCTTCTTTAACAGGCAGAAAATCGACGAGACTCTGGTTCCCGCACCACAGGAAAGGCTGGCGGGCAAAAAGGCCGAGGTCAATCTGCCCGTCAACCACCTCATATACCAGATCTCCCACGCGATAATTCCCTTTCTGCGGCGCTGGTTTTATCTCAAGAGTGAGTCCCCGCCCCAGGTCCATCAGCTTCCCATCCTCAAACCTGAAATCGCTTTCGAGCACTCCTGTGTCACGGATTAACCAGAAAGGAATTTTCAAGCGGAAAGTTTCAGCCTCGATTTCCAGATAATTTTTTCTGTAAAGGCTTTCTATCAGCCCGGCATTGCCGGTCACAATCGCCTTCCGATTAAAAGACCCCTTGGCTGTCAGCTCGCCCCGCTCACGGCTGAAATCCCGGTCGAGAAGAGCAAAATTTATGATACGTTCGTAGGGGGCCAGCTCCAGGTTGGCGGCCTCAATGATTCGTTTATAATATTGTTCTACTCCCTCCTTACCAAGCGCGCTGCTCAGCTCAGCATAACTTTTTTCGTCAGGAACGATCAGCAGAACATTGTAGGGACGCCCGTCACCAACCAGAAAAGTACTTTTTATGCCGGGGACAGACTTAAATTTATCTTCAATCTTCCTGGGAGCGATGGTCTGCCCGCGATTGTTTTTGTATATGTCTTTGATACGATCAACTATTTGATAATATCCATTGGGTAGTATTCGGAAGATATCTCCAGTCCTGAGCCAGTAGTCATCCTCTCCATTTCCCGGGAAAGGAATTCTATCGCCTGGCCCTTTCTCTTCAAGATAGCGAGCTATGTAATGTCCTCTGGCAAGAAGTTCTCCTTCAGGGCTAAGTTTTAATTCCACGCCAGGCAGCGGCAGCCCCTGGGTATTGTCCACATAAGCGCCAGGCGGAGTCATGGTCAATCCGCCCGTGGCTTCAGTCAGACCAAATCCGCTGACCAGCATTACTCCGTGCTTTTCAAAGAAATGAAACACCCGGGGGTCAAGATATCCGGCCGCTGAAATGCCCCAGCGCAAACGCGATCCTGTTATGGATCTGATAATCTCTGCCGGATCCTTATCCGGAGACTGTTTTTTGAGTTCCTCCAGACATCTTTCATAAATTTGCAACCAGCGAATTGGCACGCTGACCAATCCTGTCGGATTAATCTTCGGAAAAAAGCTTAACAGGGTCTCTACCGATGGGTTGCCCGTAAAAACATACGTCGCCCTCCAGAAAATCGAACCCAGCAGTTCGAAATATCTTCCGAAGGTATGGTAGAGCGGAAGAAAAGCCAGCAGCACCTCATCCTGCCCGACCGAGGGCAGGGCTGCGGCCCGGGCAAATCGTTTGGATATCAGATTATATTCTGAAAAAGAAACCCCCTTGGGCTGACCCGTGCTGCCAGAGGTGAACATGACAGTGGACACCTCTTCCAGCGGCTTTATCCGCCTTCTGGACAGTATCCTTTCAGCAGCCCCCGGGTTGACGCTTCTGATCCTTTCTCCCAGCAGAGAAATCTGACCAGCTGGAATATCAAATCTTCGGATCGACAGGATTTCAAAGTCCAGTCCGGTTTTTTTCTTCAGAGCCAGGAGTAACTTTATTCTTTCCGGGGAATCAGTCACCACTATGTTGAACTGCAATCGGTTGAAGATCATCTCAAGGTTGTCAAGATTGAAGGCCGGGTTCAGTGGCGAAACCAGAATGTTGTAGAAAAGGCAGGCCAGGTCCACACAGGCGGTATCAAGATGGTTCTCGCTGAAAATGGCAACTCTTGGTTCCCTTTTTTCAGAGAAAAGATAAAAACTTCCGGCCAGAAGCTTGAGATAACCGGCTATTTCAGAATAAGTCCAGCGAGTGGCCTTTCCGTCCGAGAGATCTACAAAAAGAATCCTTTCCGGATCTTCCCTGACCCTGTCTTCAAAAAGGTTGAGCAAACTGTAGCCGGATTGCTGGATAAAAGAAAAACAGGTTTCAGCCCAGAGCCAGCATCCCCCGGGATAGCTGAGATTTTGCAGAAAAGATGACCTGGAAGTTTCAACCAGATACTCCCGGACAAGAGCAGGATCCAGATGGTCGGCCTTCCCGGAAGAAATCAAATGGCTTGCCGTTTGAACAATTTTCTCTGCCAGCTCCGGTTCGTTTTTCCCTGTCCGGGATGAAAGAGCAGCCATTAAATCTTCAAACAGACCGAGAACTTTTATCTGGTGAGGATTATCCTGTGGCATTTCTAAAAGAAATAATTTCCGTCCTGGTTATTCAACAATCCAGACTATCATTCTATTCCTTATTTTGGCCAGAGTCAAAAGAAGTTTGAGAGGCTTTCAATCGATGACTGTCCGGTCCATGCCGTTATGACGAACTTTTATCAGATTAAACTTTCCCTGCCCCGCCCTGGTGTAAACGTAAATCCACAGGTCGTCGGGCGAGCTGCCTGTCTTGACCGGAAAAATATAATGCTGACCCGGAGGCAGATTGGCAATTACCACCTGATTCTGCGTTCCGTCCGGGCGCATTTTGCTCAAAATAGTTTCGGTCGTGTAAAATAGCCATCCTTCCGCCAGCGCCAGCGTGTTAATTTTCATCGATTGATTATAATTCCTGAACAGTGTATCAATCTTTAATTTTGGCCAGTCGCTTAAAGCTCCAACTCTTTTTATGGAATCTTCTGTCTCATCAATCAGGTAGACATCGGTCGGAATGGCCACCGTACCGCCAACTCCCGACATAAGCATGGCGTAAGGAATAAAGATTCTGGCTTTGCTGGTTAACGAAGCCGCAGCCGACATATCCTGGCTGTTTTTCTTAAAAGCCAGGGTGAAATTTCCAATTATGGAATATATAAACCAGTTGCCGTCGCCGTAAAATTTATAAAGGTTAGCTCTTGAGCTCCAATCGATAACCTTTTTATCCTGCCCTTCAAAGTTAAAGTGGTAAATCGCAAACCCCCCGTCGGGATTAAGAGAGCGATAATACACCCTTTCATATGCTAATAGAACATCTGTCGACCGAGTATTGGGTGTCAGATTGCGCACGTTTTCACCGTATATGTCAACGGATTCAACATAATAATCCCCGGCCAGATAAAATATTTTCCCCCCGGAAACATTAATGTAAGAGGTAACGGCAGAGTTGAGCCTCTGTTTGCCGCTCCCATCCAGCTTCATTTTATAAAGAAACATATTATCGGAAGGGTTGGCAAAATATATCCAGTCATTCTGCACAGCCATATACCCTGAGTTGGCCAGATGGCTGAAGCTGTTACCGAAAGGAAAATTGGGGTATTCAACCCTGACCTCACAGCGGGCCTTTAACCCGTTTGCCTTTGTGGTGGCAGTAATCACAGCCTGACCGTGTTTGACCGGAATCAGGTTTCCGTTATTGTCCACCGTGACCACGTTCGGGTCACTCGATTCCCAGATAACCGCCTTGCTGGTGGCATTATCAGGGATCACGGTGGCTTTAAGCTGGTAACCTTCTTTATAGGTATTCTGCCCCTGAGTTCTCAAGAACAAATAAACATGGCTTTTGTTCAGAGAAATAGCCGTTGGTTCAACAATATCAATTTTTTTGATCTGTTCGGTTTTTTTCTGAACCGGTGTGACCACCTGAGCCAAACCGGCAGCCCGGACCAGAAGACCACAAAAAACCATCACGATAAAAACTTTCTTCATGCTTCCTTTCCCTTGATAAATTTCGGCGGTAAGAAAATGTGTTATTTTCTAACCCCAGCCCATATTAAAAAATCATGTTCAATAAGTCAAGCCCGATTTCAGGTTGAAAAAAACGCTAAAGAAATAACTTCAATTTCGATGATTTGACCTTAAAACAGGATTATAATAAGGATGAGCTTTATAAGGTAAAGACAGACGGACGGTTGTTTACATGAAAACACGAAGAACTGAGCGAGCCGGTTTCATTCCTGCCTCCTTGATATTACTGTATCTGCTGCTTTCAGCTGCCCTGCTGGCCCAGGAAGAAACCATTCAATTCAGGCCAAAACACGAAATATCGGTAACACTGAAGTTAATCCAGGTTTATGTCACCGACAGCAAAGGACATCCGGTAACCGACCTGGGGAAGAGCGATTTTGAAGTTTATGATAACGGGCAGAGAAAAACTATCACCGAATTTGAAAGACACCTCCATTCATTCCTTCTGCCACAGGAAAAGCAGGAAGGTGTCTCCCTTGCTTCTGCCGAAACTCAGGAAATTGCCAGCCGCAAATTCTTCCTGCTTTTTGATTTTGTTTACAACAACCCGAAGGGACTCAGGGCCACCCGCGAAGCCGCCCTTCATTTTCTCGACAGAATCAGCCAGCCGACAGACGAGGTCGGTATCATCACCTACTCCCTGGAAGGTGGCCTGGCCGTAAGAGAATACCTGACGCGCGACCATCGGAAAATTCGCAAATTTGTTGAATCGATCGGTCTGAAGAACTACCAGAGCAGCGTGGAAAACCTGGAACTGCGCTACTGGAGGCAGGCCAACGACGAAAACCCGCTCGACGTCAGCGAGCGGGGAGCCGTGGGCGCCGGCATCTGGTCCGGTTCCGAAAAAGACCCGATCATAGACCTGCCAAACGTCTCCGACGAAATGAAAAGAGCTTTTATGACATCAGAAAGTCGGGTTCAGGCCCTGACCTTCCTGAAAGAAATGACCAGGCTGTCCAGGGCTCTTAGCTACATTCCGGGTATCAAACATCTTCTCCTTTTTTCCGCCGGCATCCCGTATTCTCTGTTCTATGGAATTCAGACCCAGGGCCAGGGCGAGAGAAACTGGAGGCATGACTGGGGCCAGACCCAGCTCCAGCATTATCTTGAAGACATGCAGAAAGCCATCAGCCACGCCAACCTGGTGGTTTATGCTTTCGACACAGAAGACAGCGCGGCCAGAATAAATCAGGATATAAGATTAACCGGCATACTGACTCTGGGCAAGGTGGCTGATTACTCTGGCGGAAAATATTTCGGCAACATCCACAATTACAGCAAAGGGATGGAAGAAGTTCAGCAGATTACCGGCTGTTATTACGTCCTCGGTTATTACGTGGATGAAAAATGGGACGGACAGTATCACGAAATCAAGGTGAAGGTTAACCGACCCAGGGTTAAAGTCTACGCTCAGAAAGGCTATTTCAACCCCAGACCTTTTAACGAACTGTCGGCCGTGGAAAAACAGCTTCATCTCGTAGACCTCTGCCTGAGCGAAAAGCCAATGCTTCAGGAACCGCTGACGCTCAAAAGCGGCGGGTTCACTTACCACGAAAAGAGGAAGGAAAACCTGATTCTCTGGACACGGTTAATCAAAGACGAGATAGAAAAGCTCGCCGGAAACAAACTCGAGCTCATTTTTATCGTTTTTGACAGAGAATCTCAGATTAAGGCTTTTGAGCGGAAAAAGATAAAGCTGAGCTCACTGCCCGAGGCTGAAGCGGGCTCGGTTTATTTTTCGCCCCCGCTGGAAGTGCCGGCCGGCAGTTACCGCTGCCGGGTGGTGATCAGGAATCTGGAAAACGGCAAATCGGCGCTCGGTAGCACCGATTTCACTCTGGGCGAAAGCCGGACGGAAGCAATGGTACTCGGGATGCCTTTGCTGCTTGTGTATGATCAGATTGCAGTTTATGAAAACACTCCAGCCTTTTTCCCGCCCGGCCTCAGCCGGTACCTGCCTGCAGGCTCTAAGCTGAAGGCAGGAGCGGAAGAATTTTATCTTCTCACCACCTGCGCTTCCCCTGCTCTGGAAAGCCCTCTCCTGGAGTTTAACTGCATAATCCTTCGCGCCGGGGAGAAGGTGACCTCGGTTGTCCCATCTAATACGGTGCCTGTATCAGCCACAAAAAAATCAGACCTTCAGACCTACCTTCTCAGGATAAAAACTGAACCTCTCCCGCCGGGCAATTACTACCTTTACCTTCATGCCACAGAGAAAAAAACCGGCACCCGGGCCACCCGCCACCTTAATCTTCAGGTCTCTGAGTGAAGCTAAGCCAATAACAGGGATCGGAACTGGCTATCACTCGATTATTTCTTCTGGCGATCTGGGCATGAATGAAGGCCGTGGTTCGGGCAGCTTTATGTCCAGCCTGTTCCAGTCTGGCGGATTTACCCCCAGCAGATGCCTGACAAAAAAGTCATTCCTTTTTCTTTCACCGTAGATTCCGCCCGAACCGTGATTGGCGCCGGGCACAACTAATAGCTCGAAATCTTTGCCTGCTTTAATCAACGCATTAACCACCTGGTAAGTGCTCGAAGGGTCGACGTTGGTATCAAGCTCCGGCACCATCAACAGAAGTTTTCCGCGCAGACGATGGGCATTAACCGTGTTGGAAGAGGCTTCATATTCCGGACCCACCGGCCAGCCCATCCACTGCTCATTCCACCAGATTTTGTCCATGCGGTTATCATGGCAACCGGCAGCCGCAAATCCTACCTTATAAAATTCAGGATGAAACAGCAGCGCCGCCATGGCATTCTGACCGCCAGCCGAGGTGCCGTAAATGCCAACCCGGCTGATATCATAATAAGGATACTTCGCGGCCACCGCTTTATGCCAGAGAATCCGGTCGGGGAAACCGGCGTCTTTAAGATTTTTCCAGCAGACATCATGAAAAGCTTTTGAACGATTGCTGGTGCCCATGCCGTCTATCTGAACCACGATGAAGCCGAGCTCGGCTAAGGACATCATCTGATTCCAGGCAAAAAAGCTCTTCGGAACGAAGGAGCTGTGAGGACCGGCGTAGATGTATTCAATTACCGGGTATTTTTTCTTCGGGCTGAAATTGGATGGCCGGATGATGACGCCCCAGATATCAGTGCGGCCGTCGCGTCCCCTGGCCGAAAAAACTTCCGGAGCCTTCCAGCCGGCCTTCAAAAGCTCAGTGATATCGGCTTTCTCCAGCTCCAGAAGAACTTTTCTGTCTTCGGTACGCCTGAGTTTCATCTCGGGCGCCAGATCAACGCGGGAGTAAAGGTCAACGTAATATTTGAGGTCCGGCGAAAGGATTACTGTATGATTGGCATCAGCTTCGGTGAAAGCCTCAAGACCGCTCCCGTCGAAATTAACGCGGTAAAGATGCAGAAAATAAGGATCTTTGCCGGGATACATCCCGCTTCCCAGAAACCAGATCTGACGGTGTTCTTCGTCAACCCGCAGCACGCTGCGCACCACCCACTCACCTCTGGTAATCTGATTTTTTACCTGGCCGGTCTGCCCGTCATAAAGATAAAGGTGGTTCCAGCCGTCCCGCTCCGACATCCAGATTATTTCTTTCCCATCAGCCAGGTCATAGCGATACTTTTTGCTGGAATAACAGAAGAAAGTCGGACTCTCCTCGTTGATGACAACTCTGGACTTGCCGGTGAGGGCTTCGACCTCAATTACCCGGTAAACCTGATGTCCGCGCTGATTGTACTCAAAAGTGAAAGCCCGGCTGTCCTTGCGCCAGGAAAAATCAGTGAGACTGTAAGGGTTGGGGAAAAAAGAATTATCAATATCAATCTGTTTCCTGCTCTCTATAAGGAACAGCACCGGCTGCGGTACGGGGAGCGGATCTCCCGGCTTGGTGTAAGCTAAGGAGAAATATTTCGGCTGAAGCTGGTCCGACGGCGAAGATTCCACATAATGAACCAGCCGGCGGAAACCCGGACGAAGGCGCACGGCCACCAGCTTTTTCGAATCGGGCGACCAGAGGAGCGATTGATAGGTGTAATAATTTCCCTCGCTTCCATCATAGCTCAGAGGAAACTCTTCTTTGCTCTCTGTAGAGCGCAGCCAGACGTTGTAATTGCGGATAAAAGCTTCCCACTTTCTGTCAGGCGAAGCCTTGCTCTCAGCGGAAGCGGCCTGAGCCGGCAGACCGCTCATGTCCTGCCAGCCGTCCCGCTGGCCCGGACGAACTCGAGCCGGTCCCGCTTTTCTGAGTTCGTATTTCGTCAGGTCGCAGCGCCAGACGGAATCCTGGAACTCAAACTCAATAAATTTTTCATCCTCGACAAATCTGATTGACCTGAAAGGCAGGGTGAGAGCGGTAAACTTCTCTCCTGTTTCTTTATTGAGAGCAGCGGCCAGTCTCTCATGGTCAAAAGCGGGCGCTTTGGTCAGTTTTTCTGCGTCCACCAGGATGAATTCATGGCCACCCTTAACCGTCTTGCGGTACCAGAAACGGGGAGTCTTCTCAATCCAGACCGGTGCCTCCGGCAGGTTATAGACAAGGCTTTCATACTTTTCCCTGAGGCTCCAGGCCCTCTGGTAATCCTCAAGCTTTCCCTGAGCGGGAGCCGGGATGGTTAAGAAAACCAGAAGCAGAATCAAACTTACCAGTAATGATCTGAAATGTTTTTTCATATTTATCCCTCCAGAGTCCTCAATTTGTATTTGACCTGAGGTTGACCCTGATAATTTAGAAAAAATCTAAACTATATAAACCGATTAAGGTTCCTATTTTTTAAAAAAGGCGAAATATGTCAAGATAATTCTTCTTTCAAAGTTATCACACAGCATCCAGTTCAAAAGGAGTATCTGGATGCGTCATGGAGGTTAACAGGTAGAAACCGCAGGCGGCCTGAACCTTGAAACTTAATCCAGCTTCCGGCGCTGTTCGGCCTGCGTTTGCCGGGCCTGGAAGAAGGAGAGAATTTTTCAAGATTCATGAAGACCTGGAAAGCCGGCGCCAAACCCGAAGACAGTTCTGCCGTTCGCATGCTATCCTGATAGGAGCCTCTAATTTTCATATAAATCAGCTTTCAGGTTAATAAAGGCTTTAGAAATAAAAATGATGAATATTCATCCTTACTTTTATCAGCGTAGCCGCGGGCATTGTTGCTGCCATCTTCATAACAGATTACGTTTCAAAACAAGAAGTAAAAATAAATTATTTCCTGCAGCCAATCAGGATCTTCAAGTATTTTCAGGATTATAAGCGCCTGAGGCTGGAAGAAAAGGGAAAGGTCGGGCCCTGGTATCATATTCTAAGGCGTGGGATGGCCCCGCGCCCTTATCTCCAGCCTGGTTTTTCTCATCCTGAAGGGTATCGGGCACATTAGGTAAACGGGCTCAGCCGCCGCCCATCATCGGAAAGATGGCCAGGACCGAATGGTCTTCGAGCCGGCGGGAATTCAGAGCTTCGGCCGGCACAACCGAACCGTTGACCATAATCACCACCTGGGGTTTTAGCTGCTCACCCTGAAACAATTCTTCCCGCTGCTGCTCTGTCTCAATCACACGGTTCAAAACATCTTTCAGGGTACTGCCCTTTTCCACCGCCAGTTCCTTCTCCCTGGCGCCAAATATTTCACGAAAGTAGGCAAAGAATTTAATCTTTACTCTGACTGCGGACATGACCGTCTCTCTTGTTCTTAACCACCATATTTCTGAGACGGGAAGAATTTTATCACATTCAACTGTCTTTCTTATAATAAACGATCGCCTTCATCTCCTGTCCGTTAAGTTTCCTTTTCAGGATGAGGAAAAATTCAGAGAATAAATCCCGATAATATTGGCCGGAGCTCTTATCGTCTGAAAAGAGTTCCAGCGTTAACGCCCGGAAATCAAAGCTTCTATTAGCCTTTTCAAAGGTGCCATGCAGGAAACATCTTCCTTTATGTAAGTTGGGACGGTGAATTCAGGAGACAGGCGGCGTGTCTCCGTACCGCGCGCAGCGAAAGGGGTTCCCCACGGGGGATGGATGGAGCGAGGACGGGAGGAGGCGCGCCGTGACAGGACCCTGCGGGACAAGAGCCGACAGAGGAACAGCAAGAACGTACGGGCTTGATGGCGGCCGGCCGCATGCGCTTTTCCGTTACAATCAAAATATAACCACGCTGATTCTTTCCCTCTCCTTTTTCTTTAATCTTTTCAAAACATGGATTATGATATTGCCCTGAAATCGTTTTTTAGAAATTTTAAGAAAAACAGATTAAAAATTAATACTGATATGAGGAAGTTAGTTATGGTAAATAGAATTGCCTTCATGGGAGTTATTCTTCTAGCTTCATTCCTTATTTTTCAGAGCTGCACCTCACTGACCGACCTTGCCGACAGCCTGTCCAGGCTGCACCATCTTCAATTCAAGCTGGAGGGAGTCGAAGGTTTTTCCATCGCTGGCATACCAGTAAGCAATAAAACTGGAATCAATGATTTTTCGCTCCAGGACAGTCTGAAGCTGGCTCAGCTCTTCAAGTCCAGGCAAATGCCCGTTGAGTTCGTTATTAAAGTGGCCATCCGAAACCCGAACGACGGATCTGCCGGCAGGTTAAAAGTGAATGCCACCCTGCTCGGTCTATCCGCCAGATTGCTGATCGACAACCAGCCCACAGTTTTCGGTGAGATTGAAAGCCCGGTGGAGATTCCAGGCACCGGAGAGGCCACCTTAATCCCGATAAAATTCAGCCTTGACCTTTTTGAATTCTTCGGGAATCAGGGGCTCGACCGACTGCTGCAGTTAGCTTTAGCCATCGGCGGGCGAAACGGCAGCAGCTCGCGCCTGGCTCTTGACGTTCAACCCAGAGTGAGCACACCTTTCGGCGAATTAAAATACCCGGGGCGGTTGATAATAGTGGATAAAGAATTCCGTTAATGTTTATATATTCAGGCTCGGGTAAGTTTCGTTCGGGCCGGGTGGATTGAACTGATTCTGCCAGTTAACCGGGAAGCATCCTACCGGATAACAACATCCAGCTGACCACCGGTCAGGCTGACAGGTCTTCCCTGAACTCCAAGAGCCTGAGTGGAAGAAATCGTCACCCTGGCTTCGCCGGGAGTCAGAGCTTCAAACACCAGGACAGCCAGGTTACCGGACTTTACCCCCGTCGCCGGCGACGGTGAAGAGAAACCGACCACGGCGGTTCCGCTGGAGGCGTTGACATTCTGCAGGAATGAGCCTCTGGCGCCGAGCTGGGCTACCAGATCACCCGGCTGGATTTCCCTCAGGCGCAGCCTGGCCGGGTCAAACCTGAGGTTTAAAGCGATCGAAGTAATATCAGACTGAGCGCTCAAAACCAGGTTCACGTTAAACGTGTTCCTGACCGGCACCTCCAGCCTGTCTGGAGCAAAGGCAACGACATTCATCCCGGTTATGGCTTCAGCCAGAGCCTCCGGAGTTAACTCTTCTTCGCCGGCGGTAATTTCCTCCTGAACAGCAGCCCTGCCGCTGCTGAAAGATAAGGTCTCATTATCAATCCACAGCGGACGACCATCTTCATCAGTCAAAGGCATCGTCCTTATGATATGAGGCGTAATGGTCAGGATGACATCCGTTTGCTCCACCGTGCGGTCAGTGCTGGAAAAAAGATTGCCCAGAATGGGCAGACTTTTCAGGCCGGCAACTCCCTTCAGGGATTTCCTTTCTTCATCTCGCAGCAACCCGGCCAGCAGGTTGGTCTCTCCATCACGGAGCCTGATAACATTTTTTACTTCCCTGGTGGAAATAATCGGTATGTCCGCAATTCCTCTTCCACCGATCGAAGTAATTTTAATCTCCAGCTCGAGCGTTACCTCGTTCTCCTTGTGGAGGCGGGGCTTAATGTTAACTTCAATGCCCACATCCTGATAGGTGTAAGAGACTATCGGCTGCTGACTCACACCACCGGCCGCAATCGGGGTAAAGGTTGTCTGAGGGATCGGAACTTTCTGACCGACCAGGTAATTTATCTGCTCGGAGTCAACGCCTCTTAACCTTGGCTGGGCGATAATCTTCGTGTCCGTGTCAGTTTCCAGAAACTGCAACAACACAGAAGGCAGCGTTATCTGATAATTACCGGCCAGTGAGAAATTAATTCCACCCAGGGGCAGCCAGCCCGTTTCAGGTATCTCCGCTCCGCTGTACCTGATTCCCGCATAACTCTGTCCAAATTGAGTTCCCAGCGTCTGGAGTTTTTGTCGGGAAACTTCCATGATTTCCAGGTCGATTATGACTTCTCCCCTCGGTTTATCCCAGTTGCGGAGCATCTTTTCAGCCAGAGCTACGATTCGAGGATTATCCCTGATGGTCAGCGAATTTCTGGTTTTATCCACGATTATGGTCGGCGCCTTATACTGAGTCCTCAATATGGCCGTCAGCTGATTCTGCACATCCTGAGCGTTGATGTTAGACAGATAAATGGTTTTGATGGCGTTGACTTCATACTGATTCCGTTTGGTCGGATTATCCGGCACAATAATGACCGTCCTCTCATCGATTATCCTGTAAAAACATCTCCCGGTGAGACAGAGGGCATTCAGCGCCTGCTCCAGAGTCATATCGGTAAGGTCTATGGTCACAGGGAGGTCGCGATACTGTTCGTCAAACAGGAAGCTCACACCGGTAAAACGCCCGATGGATTGAAAGATAGCTTTCAAAGAAGCGTCGGTAAAACGAAGTTTTAGCTTTTCTCCTGCTGCCTTCAACTTTACCGGATGTTCGATGACCACTTCCTTCGGTTTCTCTTCCACCACAGGCTTCAAACCGGCCACCCGGCGGTATTCATCCAGGATAAAGCGGTTGCCGGGATCATAACTCAGCGCCTTTTTATAAGCTTCAAGCGCCTCTTCTTTTTTGCCCTCGCTCAGAAGCTGCCGCGCTTTTTCCAGCGAACTTAAGGCAGCAGCAGCTTTCACCCTGAAGAGCGCCAGCCGGTAGACCTTTTCATTTGGGTTTTCAATCAAGGCCTGCTCGTAATACTTTATGGCCCGGTCATAATCTTTGTTGATTTCCGCCAGGTTTCCCTGCTTGTAAGCCGGGCTGAAGCTGACGCAGGAAATAAACCCCGTCATCAGCAGGATAATAAGGGACAGAATCAATCCTTTCTTTGCCCTTGAGTTTTTTATCATCTTACCTCTCCCTTACTCTTACCTTTCTTTGATTTCCCCGGTCGTCTCTGAAAATTACTTCATCGGCGGAAATGGAAACCAGCTTGATGCCGGGAAGCAACTCTTCCCCTTCGGCCAGGGTTATCGTCTGTCCGTCAACGATTATCAGAGCCAGCCTTTTATTGCCGGATTGAACAAGACCGGGACAGCTCAGGTTCAAACTGTCCAGTACGGAAGAAACTCCGGTGACTTCAGCAACAGGCTCAACCGGACGGACCGCTCCGATCTCTCTTCTGGCCGCAGTAACCGCAGCCGGACGGAAAAGGTCGCGTTTGACTGAAGCCATTTCCGGAGTTATATACTTCAGAACTTCCTTCTTAATAAATGAAGCTCTTTCAGTCTGTTTCTCTTTCCCGGGGTTTTCCCCCGCCGCGCTGACTTCCAGAACACTCCTCAGAAAACAAAAGAAAAAGAAAGATAACAAAAGCAGAAGGCCCGGAAATTTTCTCCGTCCTTCGGACGCTCCCGGTCCGTTACATATTTTTTTCATGATAATAACCTGAAACGGTGATTCTGACTTCCAGCATTCCCGAAAAATTATCTATTTTCTGAAAATTTATCTGATCAACCAGCAGCAACCGCGGCCAGCTTTCAACCCGGTAGAGAAATTTCTTGAGTGCGGGGTAAGAGAGCCTCAGGGCGAAAGAAGCGGCCAGCCTCTTAAATTGTTTTTTCTCGGCACTTTCATACTGGTAGCTGATCGGCGGCTGCGGAAGTCCTGATTGCTGGAAAATCGTTTTCAGGTCCTGCCGGAATGCTTCCAGAGCATCAGCGGCCTGATAAAAGGCCGTCTTTTCCATTTCTTCCAGATCTTTTTGCGTTTCCACCCAGGTCTGATATTCCTGGCGAATTTGACCGATGCGGGAAATTATCTTTTCAGCTTCCTCCGTCAGACGGTTAGCCTCAAACCTCAGGCTATTCAGCCTGTGACTCCAGAAAAATAGAGAGGCCGTCGTCAGCAAAACAAGAAAGCCGGCAAGAAGACCGAGACGGCGAAGCTTTTTCCTTTCCTCAGAACTCAAAAAATCAATTAACCCGGGCATAGCGAAAAACCATCTCCACCTGATATTTGCCGTCCTGATAAAGTTCGTTAAGCACTTTAATGTCCCGGAAATTCAGCAGCTGAAAATTTTTCAGGAGCTGACCGAGCTCCTCCCGGCTGTTCATGGCCACCCTGATCCTGAATTCTCCGCTTTCCAGAGAAGCGGGAGGGTTCAGCGCCAGCAGATAGCAGGCGGACGGCAGGGCTTCCTCCAGCCGGCTGAAAAGAGCGACCCAGTAAACCGCCTTTCTATCAAGCAAAATGTTGATTTCCTCAACCGCTGGCTTATAACGCCGGCTGAAGCTCTCCACCTCGCGGCTGAGACGCTGCGTTTCAGCCTGAAGGCTGGCTTTCTTTTCAGCCAGCCGGAGATTCGATTCCTTCAATTTACTGAACTCAGCCAGGTTCTTCAGGTTAATGAGGACAAGTATCAGCAGCGAGGCAGCGGCTATTGCTACCAGCGCCAGCGAGAGAAAGTGATACAGACGGCGGTTGCGCAGGGGATTTCGCGCCAGATTGATGGTCAGATTCCAGCCGTTTGCTCTCTGCTTGATGGCCATTAAATTCCTCCGAGCAGCGGCTCATGAAATTTCTGTCCTGCCCTTACTTCTTCCACCCGCACACCCGTCAATTTTTTTATTTCTTCCAGCAGCCCCAGAGAATCATCAAATGTCGACCTGAGCCATATTAAATCTGGCTTTTTCCTGTTTCGGTCTTCCATATATTGAATCGTGTTTTCTATCTCCTTCAGGAGGGATGTTTGATCTTTTTGATATCCGGACCAGATCTGTTTCTGCCGGTAAAGATAGGGAGAGCCCGCTTCCATGGCGATCAGACTCAAATAATCAGCATCAACATCCACCAGCAAAAATTCTCCGGCGACCGCTCCTGTCCGCATGACCAGGTTGAGCACAGCCATCGACGGTACGATCAGCTTACCGGGCTTCAATCCGGTCTCGCCAAACAATTTCTCATACTCCTCCGCCACCTGTTCGCCGGTGCACAGCACGAGCAAACGCCGTTGCCGGCCGGAGTTGAAGCTCTGGTACGAATAACGCAGTTCGCTGACAGGACGCGATAGCTGGCTTCCCAGTCTCCATTCAACGAATTTCTTCTGTTCCGCCGCCGATATACCCGAATTCTCAAGCGGAAGGATGAATACCCGGGAACTCATTTCCGGCAGGATCACCGCGGTCGAATCACCTTCAGGCTTGAGCTCCCTCAAAGATTCTTCAATCAGGCCGAGCAGCAACCCGGGCTGAAGGACATTCTTCTGAAAAAGACCGGCTTCGACCACACCAGGAGGTATTGGATGATAGACAGAACTTAAAACAGTTTCTCTTTCAGACCCAACCTTCAGCGCCGTCAGATATGATGGCGAAATCTGAAAAACCACAGAAGCCCGCGGCTGCTCCAGAAAAAAACGCCTGATTTTATCTACAATTCCCATCGGTTTACTCTACAAAAGTCACTTTGTTCAATTCTTTCAGGCTGGTGATCCCGGCCAGCACCTTTTCCAGCCCGGCCTGTCTCAACGGAATCATTCCCTCACTCTGGGCGGCTTTCTTAACTTCAGAAAGAGGTTTCCGGGCAAGGATCATCTCCCGGATGTTGTCGGAAAGCTCCAGCAGTTCGGCTATGGCCGTCCTCCCTTTGTAACCGGTCCCGTGACATTCAGGACAACCTTTCGGCTCGTAAAACACCACCTCCCGGTATTTCTGCGGGTCCAGACCGGAAAGCTCCAGGGTGGATTCGTCGTACTGAACGGGAAGCTTACACTTCGGACACAAAACCCTGACCAGCCTCTGCGCCAGAATGCAGTTGAGAGCGGAAATAAAACTGTAGGGGTCAACCTGCATGTGGAGAAAACGCCCGATGACGTCAAACACGTTGTTGGCATGAACCGTGGTGAAAACCAGATGACCGGTGAGGGCGGACTGGATGGCAATCTGGGCCGTCTCCGGGTCGCGTATTTCGCCCACCATAATTTTATCCGGGTCGTGCCGGAGGATGGACCTCAGCCCGCGGGCAAAAGTCAACCCCTTTTTCTCGTTCACCTGAATCTGAGTAATGCCTTCAATCTGATATTCCACCGGGTCTTCGATGGTGATTATCTTATCTTCTGGAGACTTAATTTCGGTCAGAGCCGCATACAGAGTGGTGGTCTTGCCGCTTCCGGTCGGCCCGGTCACCAGCACCATCCCGTAAGGCTGACGGATGTACCGGCGGAATTTCTTCAAAACATAATCGGAGAAGCCGAGAAGATCCAGTCTGAGCTCAGCAAAAGCCTCGGTGATCATCTCCTTGTCGAGAATTCTGATGACCGCGTCCTCGCCGTAGATGCAGGGCATTATGGAAACCCGGAAATCGATCGTCCTGTCCTTGATTTTCAGACGGAACCTTCCGTCCTGAGGCACCCGCCGTTCGGATATGTCCAGGTCGGACATTATCTTTATGCGTGATATGATCAGCGATTGATATTTCCGGTCAAGCGGCTCCATCGCTTCCGTCAGCACACCGTCTATCCGGTATTTGACCCTGACAAAATTTTCTTTTGATTCAATGTGAATGTCGCTGGCCCTTTTCTGAACGGCAGTAAAAATGATGGTGTTGACCAGTTTGATGATCGAGCCGTCCTGCTCGGTCAGTTTCTCTATGGTAATAACATCCTCTTCTTCTCCGGTCTCCTTTTCCACCACCTGCCGGACGAAACCCTCGGTCGCCTCCTTGAGCACCTGGGTGACGGCCTCGCTGCGCCGCAGGGCTTCCTGGACGCCTCTCCTGCTGGCGGCGAAGACCTCCACCTTCTTTCCGGCAAATGCTTCTATACTGTCTATGGCCGCCAGGTCTGAAGGATCGGCGATGGCTATCTGCAGAACCCGGCCGGTATCGCTCAGGGGAACGAAATTATATTTGTAGAGAAATTCAACCGGAAACGATTGAACCAGCTCCCGGTCTACTTCCACAGTGCTCAGGTCGATGTAGGGCACATGGTATTTTTCCGCCAGCTTCTTAGCTTCCAGCTCTTCAGCCAGCAGCAGCCCGTTGCGATCGCCTCTGGTCAAATTTTCCTCCCTGTTTCTATCTGGTTATCCTGATAATATTAAAAATAGGTAAATAGACCGAAAGAATCATGCCTGCGGCCACCAGTCCTATGAATATTATAATCACCGGTTCGATCAGCGATACCATCGTCTGTATTCTATCACGCAGGCGTTCATCGTAAAAATCAGCCACTTCCGCCAGCATGCCTGGCAGGTTGGCAGAATTTTCTCCAATCCTGATAAGGTCCAGAGCCAGGGCCGGGAAAACGCCAGCTTTCTCCAGCGAATCGTAAAGACTCATCCCGTTTTTCAGGTTTTCCGGCACCGTCAGCAATCTCGAAAAGATAAAACGATTGGGAACAGAGAAGGCCGCCACCTGAACCGAGGGGAGCAGGCTTATCCCCGCCTCGAGAAGCAAACCGAGCGTTCTGGCGTAAAGAGCTACAGCTGAATCCTTAATCAAAAAACGCGAAAAAGGCAGGCGAAGCTTCATTCTATCCTTAAAGACCACAAACCAGGTTTTCTTTCTAAAAGCAAGGCCGGTCCCGATCAGCACCAGAAATATGAGAAAAAGCCAGAGGATGTTGTTACTGATGAAAATAGCCACTTTTAAAAGAAACCTGGTGATGCCCGGAAGCTGGGCTCCAAAATCCGCATAGAAGGTGGCAAAACGCGGTAAAACCAGCCCCACCAGCAAACCGATCAGTACCGCTGAAAAAATGATCAGCAGGGTGGGATAGAGAAGGGCTGAGCGCACGCGGCTTCTCGTCTGCTCGATTATCTTAGCATACTGAATATATCTGGTTAAGGAACCGGGCAGGTTGCCGCTTCTTTCACCGGCCATCAGCGAGGCGGTATAAACTTTGGAAAATTGCGGTTCATATGGGAGGAAGGCCTCTGAAAGGGTCCTGCCCCCCCTGACCTCGGCAGCTACTTTGCGCACAATGTCCAGAAGATATGGATTGGTAATGCGCTTTTCGACGAGTTCGAGACTTCTCAGGACAGGATAACCAGCCTTCAGCAGAGCCACAAGCTCCTGGTTGAACAGAATGAATTCCGCCGGCTTTATTTTCTTCCCGAAGATATTAATGCGGGAAATCCTTATTTCCTTGCGGATGGAAAGAACCAGAAACCCTTCAGATTCCAGCAGGCGGCGACAGTCTTCAGCTGAGGGAGCCTCCAGAGTCTCTTTTAATGTACGTCCATCAGGAGTCACAAATTTGCAGATGTATGCTGGCATAATCGGTTTTTATCTCCGCTTTACGGCTTATATTAAATTACCTAACGCGCTTAGTCAATAATACCGGCGAAGGCCAGCCTGGCAAAAACCGCAGGAAAGAAAGCCTGAGATTTCAAGAATATCACTCCATCCGTTCTCAGCCTCACTTAATCCCCCATTTTTATCAAAGCCGGAAGTTTCATATAAGTTGCATAAAACCGGAAAATTGATTGTCTGAGCAGGTATGAAGCCATGAAGGGGAGCGTGATCAGGAGATCTCTGCTGTGTTATTTATCTGCTTTCCGGCCAGGGAAAAAATTTAGAAAAATTTCAAAAATTAGTTGACAAATGTCATTTATTTACTTATATTGTAAACTGAAAGAAAGGATATATGGGAAATCCCGGAGAGAAATTAAAGCTGGACGACACCTTCCCCATCCGATTAAGAGCAGCCCGTTTGAAGGCCGGCCTGAGTCTCGAGGACCTGGCACAGAAACTCGGGGGAATGGTCACCCGCCAGGCTATTGCCCGGTATGAAAAGGGGCAGATCAGCCCGTCCCCCGAAGTTCTCGCGCACCTCCTCCAGGTCCTCGAGATCCCTCCTCCACCTGATTTTCCCGAGGAACTTCCCGAGGAGATCGACCTCAAGGATGACTCTGACGAATTATCCCTCAATTTTCAGGGAGGGGAAACATTTTCTGTAAAAGTCTGCAAACCTTTGCCATCAACCATCTCATTCATGAGAGAGCCGCCTGTCCCCTCAGACGATTTTCTGCCTGCACCTTCTTCCAGAGCTTCCAGGCTGCGCGAAAAAATCATTCCAGACCCGCTGAACGAAGCGGAAGAAGTTTTTCTCCGCTCAGAGCCGGGCTTGCCGCAAAAACAGATAGTGGCTCTCAAGATCACCATTTTCGAGAAGATGAAAAATTACCTCTGGCTGGAGAAGCTCCTGCGGCTGGAAAAAAATTACCGGCCGCCGATTTCCACCCGACCGGTCAGTCTGGAAGAAGCGGAAAAAGCCGCCTTAGAATTGAGAAAGCGCTGGGACCTGGGAACCGGAGCGGTCAACAATCTTCTGGCCTTTCTGGAGGAACACGGCATAAAGACCTTCAAGCTGAAAGGTCCGGAAAATTTTGAAAGTCTGAGCGGGTTTTTCCGGAATCAACCATTTATAGCGGTAAACGAGCATCTGGTGATTGACAGGATGAGATTTAAGACGGCCACTGAACTCGCCCATGTGCTTTTCGGGCCCGGGAATGACCCGCAATCGATAAAAATTTACCACCGCTTCGCCGCCGCTTTCCTGCTTCCAGCCAGCACGCTCGAGGAATACTTCCTGCCGGCGGGGCGGAAGATAGCTCTGAGCGAACTGGCCGAAATAAAATTAAGGTATGGCGTCTCTCTACAGGCGATTTTGAGGCGTGCGCTGGACCTGGGTCTGGTAACCGAGAGACGATTTCGCTCCTTCAGGGAACTGATGAACGAAAAAGGCTGGC
The DNA here is from genome assembly GCA_049659625.1 of Candidatus Saccharicenans sp. Taxonomy (GTDB): domain Bacteria; phylum Acidobacteriota; class Aminicenantia; order Aminicenantales; family Saccharicenantaceae; genus Saccharicenans. The sequence goes on from JBASPX010000078.1 coordinate 21,368, forward strand.
TCTGGAAAGAACCCGTCGATTACCGTGGTGAAGAAAACCCATCGAGATTTCGCCGGCTGCTTCACTACGCTGTATCCTCGGAAATTCTTGACCTTCAGGCCGCGGCTACCCTGGCCGGGGTTGCACCGGAAATTTTAGAGCGAGAAATTGGCGAGATTTTTTAAGAACGGGTTCTCTGGCCGGAACAAATAAAGGAAGGAGTCAGATTTTAATTTTGAAGGATGAAGATGATAATAATTTTCCCCATCTGCGCGTGAGGAAGAGCTATCTGTTTGACCGCGAATGACCTGCTGTCTGACCAACGGTGCAGCCCGATAAAATAAGCAAGACAACACCCCCGCTGAAGCTGACGATGGAGTCTGAATTTCTAAAAATGAACCAGCCTGTATAACAATCGAATAAAACATTCCAGTTGACATTCTGAACCGGGGATTTAATAATTTTATTGATGAAGATACTAAGGTATCTCGCCTCTACGCTGCCAGCTGCGGCCTTACTGGCTTTCATGCTTTCCATCCCCGGCGAAAGCCAGGATACTCCCGTCCGACAAACAGTCACCAGCCAGACCACGGAAGAACAGATGCCTCCGCAGGAAGTCCAGAAGCCAAAACTCGATTACATGAGCACCTTTCTTTCGAGGTCGACCAGTCCCCTCGGACTCAAAGAAAACGAAGAAATACGCCGCTGGCTTAAACAACCGAAGACTGCCTGGGCCATCAGAGCCGGCCTCAGGCATATTCTCAATTAGATTTTTTTTTGGGCTATTGATTCAATTTTTTGGATTTAGTATATTTTATTGAAGGATAATGAGGAGGCATTTATTCTATCCGTTCCTTATTCTTGTCCTTATCTTTATAATCCTGGGCTTCATAAACATATCGCGGAAGTTATCGTGGAAGGAACCTTATGACGGTGTCACCTGGGTGGAAAATCCATCCGGCCTGATAGCCGCCCGGGTAGAAGAAAACAGTCCCGCCTTTCTTTCCGGGATAAAACCCGGTGACATTCTTTTTTCCATCAACGAAATGCCGATAAAGAACCGGATAGAATACACCAGGATTATCTGGTTAATCGACCGTCTTGAACAGAAAGCTCTCTATCAGGTGGGCCGCGGCGGAACCATACTCTCCCCTTCTTTCTACCTGACAAAAAAAGGGGTAAGCTCAACCTACATTTACCTGATGCTTCTTGGCCTGGCCACCTTAGCCATCAGTCTTATGGTCTTCTTCAATACCCGGAGACAGTTCACCGGACCCTACGCCTTTTTCTATCTGGTCTCGCTTTCGCTCTATTCCTTCTACGTATTCTCACCAACCGGACAGATGGACTGGCTGGACAGCCTGTTTTACTGGCTGGATAAAGTTGCTCTGCTTTCCTTCCCGCCGCTACTCTTAAATTTTTTCTTTATCTTTCCGCAGAAAAAGAAAATCATCCACCATAAAAATAAAGTAGCACTTATCTATGTTCCCGGGCTTTTTCAGCTCCTGGCAAACATCTTCCAGCAAGTGATTTTAGATGGCAGGTTGAACGAAGCTCAGGTGCTCGCTCTCCAGAAAAATCTGGAAAAACTCGAACTTGCTCATTTCGCCGTTTTTTCAGCCCTGGCTCTGTTCATCATCATCCGCGATCTTATCGTCAACAGAAACCCATTTCTCAAAAACCAGCTTAAGTGGATCGCCCTCGGACTGGGAGCAGGCACTTTACCTTTTGCCCTCTTTTACACCGTTCCCTTCATCGCTGACCGCCTGCCCTCAACTCCCGGTCAGCTCAGCGTTCTGCTCCAGGGATTTATTCCGATCACTCTCGCCTATTCCATCTCCCGCTACCGGTTAATGGATTTTGAGATTCTTTTCAAAAAAGGCACCACTCTGGTAATCTCCTTCGCCATGCTGGCCATGGTATATTTTCTCGTCAGCTCCCAGACGCAGCTTTTTTCTGAAAACCGGCTGAACGCCATACTCCTGGGGCTTCTGGCCATAATTCTGGGGGCCACGCTATTCACGCCTCTTTCCGAACTGGTGCAGACACTGGTAGACAGGCTTATCTACAGAAGGAGCTATGAATACCGCCGGACGCTGCTGATGATTTCCGGCGTTCTGAACCGGGAACGGGACCTGACCAGACTCAGCAACTTTCTGGTGGAAACCATCCAGAAAGCTCTGTCAGTGAAGCAGATAGACCTGTTTTTAGCCCGCGAAGGAGTAGAAAATGAATTCTATCTGCTGAAATCCTCAGACCCGGATTTTGACCTCCAGCTTGCAACTCTTTCTCCTCCGGAAATGAATCTCCTGCAGAAGACCGAGTTTATTTCTCTGACCTTCCCGGGCGAAACGGCCGACCACAGACATCTTTTCACGCCACTGCGGGAAAGAGGCCGTGTTCACCTTCTTCCGTTGAGGCTTGAAAACAAGCTGATGGGGTTCCTCTCCATCACCCACAAGCTGGACGAATCCTACCTTTCCGGAGAAGACCGGGAACTCCTGCGAACGATTTCCACTCCTGTGGCCCTGGCTCTGGAAAACGCCTATCTTTACAATCTGGAACTCGTCAGGTCTAGAGAACTCCAGCGATTGAAGGAATACAGCGACAACATCATCGAAAGCCTGACCGTCGGCGTGGCCGTTATCGACCAGTCCTGCCGGGTAATCGGCTGGAACCGGGTTCTGGAAAAGCAATTCGGACTCAGCCGGGAGCAGGCGCTGAACCGTCATCTGTCAGAGGTCATCGGACGCGAGAATTTCACAGCGATTTTTCCTCCTGAAACCCAGAGCGAATATCAGCTGCTGAGCGAGCTGACCCTGACCACCGCCTCCGGTGAGAAAAAAATCTTCGATGTGGCCAGGACTCCGCTGCTCGACAATCAGATGCAGGCTTACGGCACGATTATCGTCTTCGAAGACATAACGGAAAAAATCCGTCTGCAGCAGCAGCTGCTGACCTCGGAGAAGCTGGCTTCCATCGGTCTGCTCTCAGCCGGCGTGGCCCACGAAATCAACACCCCCTTAACCGGCATCTCCAGCTATGTTCAGATGCTTCAGAAAAAACTTACCGACGCTCACTATGTCCAGATCCTGCAGAAGATTGAAGCTCAGACCGAAAGGGTGAACCGCATAGTGAAAAATCTTCTTAATTTTGCCAGGAATCCGGCTGACGATTATTACCACCGGGTTGACCTGAAAGAAAGTCTGGAAGAAATTCTTTCGCTGATAGATTATCGATTAAAAAGCCTCAACATTCAGCTCGAACTCAAGCTGAATCCGGTTCTCATCTACGCCCAGAAAGAAAGACTGCAGCAGGTTTTTATTAACATCATCCTCAACGCCATCGACGCCATGCCGGATGGCGGTCGGTTGAGCATTGAATGCCAGCAGAAAGACAGTCAGGCTATCGTGAAGATCGCCGACACCGGAACCGGTATACGGCCTGAACATCTGCCGCGAATTTTTGATCCTTTCTTCACCACCAAGGGTCTGGGCAAAGGTACAGGTCTCGGCCTGTCGATCAGCTACGCTATCGTCAAAGAACATGAAGGACAGATTCTGGTTGACAGCGTGGTGGGGAAAGGAACAACTTTTACCATTGTCCTTCCAACCACTCTTTCTGAACTCAACCGACCAAAATTACAATCAAGAGGAAGTCGCCATGAATGAAAATGCCTGGATCCATCTGATCGACGACGAACCAATTATCCACGATGTGCTCGGGCAGCTTCTGGAGGCCGAAGGTTACCGGGTAGAAATTTCCGCTTCTGGAGAGGAAGCGCTGAAAAAATTTGAGGAACATAAATTTGACTTGATCCTGCTTGACCTCCTGATGCCCGGAATGGACGGTCTGGAAGTGCTCAGAAGAATAAAAAGAATAGACCCGGAAGCTCTGGTGATTATCATCACCGCCTACGCTTCAGTGGAATCGGCTCTGGCTGCCATAAAAATGGGCGCTTACGATTACATCCAGAAGCCTTTTAAGAACGACGAGCTCCTGATGACCATCAAACGGGCGCTCGACCACCGCCGACTGCAGGAAGAAAACATCAGGCTGCGCGACGAACTCAAGAAAAAATTCAGTTTTTCCAACATCATCGGCAAGAGTCCGGTGATGATGAACGTATTTGAACTGATAAAGGCAGCCGCCCCGACCAGGTCAACCATCCTAATTCAGGGGGAAAGCGGCACCGGGAAGGAACTGGTGGCCCGGGCCATCCATCAGAATTCCGACCGGGCAAACCATCCGTTTGTGGTGGTCAACAGCGGTTCCCTGCCCCCCGACCTGCTGGAAAGTCATCTTTTTGGCCACGTAAAAGGAGCTTTCACCGGAGCGGTTACTGAAAAGAAAGGGTTGTTTGAAGCGGCCAACAACGGAACGATCTTTTTTGACGAAATCTCCTCGCTCAGCCTGGAAACCCAGGTGAAGTTGCTACGGGTCATGCAGGACAAAGAATTCATGCGCCTGGGCGGCACCAGAACGATCAAAGTCGACGTCCGCATCATCGCCGCCACCAACACCGACCTGGAAGAGCTGATTGAACAGAAAGCTTTCCGTAAGGACCTTTTCTACCGGCTGAACGTTATCAAGATTGAGCTCCCGCCGCTGCGTCAGAGGAAGGAAGACATCCCTCTTCTGGTCAAACACTTCATAGACCTCTACAACGCTGAGAATCAGAAGCAGGTCGAAGGAGTGAGTGAAGATGTAATGGAAATCCTGATGGACTACGACTGGCCCGGTAACGTCCGCGAGCTGGAAAACGTCATCGAAAGAGCCGTGGTCCTCTGTAAATCGAAAATCATCACCCGTGACCTGCTGCCTCCTTTCCCCCTGAGCGGGAAAAAGGTAATCTACGAGGAACTGAACAATTCCAGTCTGAACCTCAAAGAAAAGACTGCCGAATTCCAGAAAAAGCTCATCCTGACAGCGCTGGAAAAATCCGGCGGAGTTCAGAAAAAAGCGGCGGAAATGCTGGGGTTAAAACCCACCACCCTCAATGAAATGATAAAGCGGCTGAAGATCAACGTCCGCTCGGCCTGAACGTCTGCCAAACGGGAATAATTATTCAAAATAGCCGGGCACCATATTATCTGAATTTATCTTTATTTTTTTCAGACGGCCGGAAATCTCGATTTCAAAGGTTTGTACGGAAGATTCCAGAAGCAGCACCTTTTCAGTTCTTTCGCGGTCACTCTCTACAGCCACCCGGACCGGGAAAACCAGCGGCTGATTCATCTGATAAAAAGAAAGAAGCAATTTCGAGGAAGTGGAAGTTCCGGAAGAAACCACTTTATGCTCCACCCTGACTCGCGGCAGCCTTTCTGAAAAAAACCAGCCCTGGAAAAACTGCTCGAGATTTTTTCCGGAAACTCTTTCCATCGTGCGGCGAAAGTCTGCGGTCCTGACCGGCTGAAACTTGAACTCCTGAAAAAATTCCCGTAGACCGCGGTAAAAAGTCTCTTCTCCAAGCCATTCCCTGAGAAGCAGAAGAGCCAGAGCTGCTTTGTTGTAAACCACCGATTGATAGCCCTCAAAATCAATGTGGCTGAGCCGGGAACCCAGGATGATCGGTCCAATGGTCGTTTTTTCGCGCACCGAAGAAGAAAGTTTCTGCAGAACTCTTTCAAAATCCTTCCGGCTGTATTTCTTCTCCAGATAAAGGATGCTGGAAAGCTGGGCCAATCCCTCGGTTATCCAGTTGTCCCGGTATGAGCCCCAGGTCAGGCCATGGCCCCACCACTGGTGAGCTATTTCATGCGCCAGAAAATATTCCGGCCAGCGCGAGAGATCGACCGGGCTTGTCTGGGAAATGATTATCAGATCAGGAGTCCTGGTATAGGGCAGTCTGTCCAGAACCACCAGTCCGGGCGAAGCATGCCCTCCGTTGGCCTGCCAGTAACGCTGAACCACCGTCAGTTTTTCGAAAGGAAACGGGCCAAAAAACTCCTGGTATAAGCTCAGGATTTTACTCGCTTCATCCAGTATCTGCCTGTTCTGATGGCGCCAGTCGTCGGTGGCAAAATGTTCCAGCGGAAGAGGCTCATCGAGCTTTCTCTGCTTTACCAGCTTGCCCAGAAAGAAGCTGATGTATTTTACCGGACTCCTGCTTTCATAAACAAAAACTGAACTGCCCAGGCTGGCCAGTTCGGTTACGGCCGCAGCTTCTTTTATCTGATAGGATTCCACCAGCCGGCCCCCGGAGAGACAGTAATAACTCTCGGGTACAATCAACTTCAGCCGAAACCTGACATACTTTTCTCTGGGCGGTGCCGGATACCAGTCGGCTGATTGACTGAAAAGATAAGTCTCGCTTATGGGAAAAAGAATTCTCGTCTCCTCGACCTGAGCTCTCGGGCCAGAATCTGTTACCGGAGGGGGCGGCACTATTTTCCCCCGGTAAAAAATCCTCAACCTTATCTCACGATCCCTTGGCAACTTTTCTGCAAGATAGACATACGTGTATTTTCTCAGACGGTCCCGGCTGTAAAAGAGCGTACGTCCGGCCTCATCCTCAACTTTCAATATCTCCAGCTCCGGGTTCAGTCGAAACTGACAGCTATCTGCGTAATCTCCCGTCGCCTTAATGGTGACAGAGGCCATCGCTGCCAGCAGGTAATTTTCCGGACGATAACTGGCTTCGATTTCATAACCGGTGATCTCATACCTTTCACCCAGCCTCATGAACATTCTTCTCTGCCCGGCTTCCACCGGTGAATAACTGTTAAGAAGACGATTCCTGGTGCGGTCGACGAAAGAAATTTCCTCCTCCGCAAAGGGAGAATACACATAGGTGAACTCATCTTTCTTGGCCGTCCTGAACTCGATCACCGTCTCTCCACCACGCGGTATAAAAGTCAGCAATTCCCCGGTAAGTGAATTTTCCAGAACAAACGAGCGGGAATAGTTCCGCGAAAATATCGAGTAGGCGCGGTTGTTCATCACTTCCGCGGGAACTTCCGACCGAAAAGTTTCACAGGGTTCGTACATCAAGCTGTGGCGAAAATATTCATCACCTCCCCTTACATACACATACTCCACCGGTTGGTCAAAATAGGGATTTCTGTAAATCCGGGCCAGCTGATTTTTTTCAATCGGGTCAGAAGGTTCAAACCTGACGCGTCCCCTGCCAGTTATGATAACGGCCGTATCAATCCCGGGAAGGTTATCAAAGAAGATATAACCCTCAGAAAAGGTAATGAGTATGTCCTGCTGGACCAGGCGCACATTCCTGACCGGAACGGTTCTTTCTCCGGGAAAGCGCAAACGGTAAAGGTCCTTAAGACTGTTGAGAACCCTCCAGGAACGCAGGAGCGGGCCTGTCTGCGACACTGAGTAGACCATTTCCCATAATTCGATGTTTACCGAATAAATTCTCTGGAAAACCACCTGTACATAAGCAGAAAACACCCCGTTTTCTGATTGATTTTCTCCGGCAAAAAAGGATGAAACACTCTCCAGGTCGGGCAGGGAAAAGTAAGATTGCAGAGCTTTTTCTTCTTCCTCTTTTATTTCTGGCTGACAGAACTCAAGATAGGCAGGAAGGTTCCTGCTTTCCAGAGCCTGGATCAGCGGCCTTAAACGCTCAGCGGAAAACGTCTCAGCATGGGCAAGATGCTTTATACTAAGAAAGAAAGCTCCCGGCAGTAAAATCAAAGAGATAAATCTTCTCGTTACCCCAATGCCTCTCCTGGCTATCCGCACAGATTTATTATACATGAACTTAATCGCTCTAGCCCTCTCCCTTTTAAAAGCAGGTTTCATGCCAGAATTCAGGACGGCCGCCAGGAAAAAGGAAGTCGGGATGGCTCCGGGAAAGACTCAATGAATTGAGAAACAGAACGAATTATTTCCTCTAAGCTTGCTTACAGCGCGGGAAAATAATTTTACATCCGGCCCGTCAGGGTTGCTGTTTCTGCTCTTCTTTTTCCCTGCGCTCTTTCTTAATAAACTCTTCCCAGGTGACGAAGCTGTGATAGAACACTCCGTCCCCTTCGTCGATGCCCCGGGTAATTTCGGTGATGTGAGAGGTGGTGGCGCCAAAGGCTTCCACCGCGTAGATGACGGCTTTTTCCGGGTCGATGTCATTGCCGCAGGTGTAAATATCCAGCGCGCCGTAGTTCTTTTCGGGCCAGGTATGGGTAGAAATATGAGATTCAGAAATCACCACCACACCACTGACGCCGTTCGGTGGGAAACGGTTGAAGGAAATAGACCAGACGTGAGCTCCGGCTATTTCCGCTGCTTTTACCAGAATTTGCTGCACCTTCTCCACGCTGCCGATAATCTTCGGGTCGCAGCCTGAGGCTTCCACAATATAATGATGGCCGATGGTGGAGTGCTGATCCTTAGCCATTTATCTCCTCCGTCAACTTTATTTCTTTTACGCGTTGAATTATGACATAAATAGATTTCATGTCAACAAACTTTTTTTCAGACCGGCAATCTCGGGTCATATTTAACCACGTTCAACACCAGCTGGGTCACCGTACGGTCGATGTATTTCAGAGAAAGGACTTTCTTTATGAACTGGTTGAGATCCTGGCGGTCGGCAAAACAACCGATGAGCACTGAATCCCAGTCTCCGGTCACATCAAACACGGCCAGAACCCGTGGGTCTTCAGCGATCTTTTTTTGCGTTTCCAGCAATCGACCCTGGGAGATTCGCAAAACGATGACTGCCATCAATCCAAAACCGAAGTACTCAGGGTTCAGCAGCGGAATGTATCCTTTGATCGCCCCCGCTTCCTCCATTTTTCTGATGGCCTGAATAACCGCTGGAACGGAAATGCCGGTTTCCCTGGAAATTTCCCGGTAGCTTTTCCTGGCATCTTTATTCAAACAGGCAGCTATCTTTTTTTCCGAATCGGTAGCCATTCAGTCCTCCTTATAATTGAAATAATTAAGGCCAAAAATATTGACAAATGGAAATAAATCTATTAAATTTCATTATAAATGATAAGCAAGAGCTTTAGTTTATTAACATATGTGTTTCCCCTTAATATTTTATGAAAAGGAGTAAGAAATGCAAGAAGAAAAGGAGCCAGTCTTCGGGCTGAACACTGAGTCCGAGGTGCTGCGGGCGGTTTACGACCCCGGGCTCAGGATTGAGTTTGTCAGAATAATGTTTGCTGACATTCTCGGCCGACCGATGGATTTTTCGATTCCGGCAGCCGAGCTGGAAAGAGCTTTTGCTGAAGGAAAGGGTTTTGACGGCTCCTCAATCGAAGGGTTTGTCAGGATTGAAGAAAGCGACCTGGTCATAGTTCCGGACCCGAAAACCTTCAGAGTTTTTCCCTGGACCTACCGCGGGTTTGACCCTGAAGTCAGCTGGCGCGAGGCCATCATGTTCGGCGACATCTATCTTCCTGATGGACGTCATTACCCGGGCGACAGCCGTTACGTCCTCAAGAGAACTCTGGAAAAAATGCGAGAAGAATTCGGTTTCTCAGATTTCAAGTGCGGCCCGGAGATGGAGTTTTTCATTTTTCCTGCCGATGATAATCCAGCTCCTACCGATGCCGGCGGTTATTTCTTCGCCGGCCGGCACGGCGAAATCCGCAAGGAAATCCAGCTTCTCCTGAAAAAAATGGGAATCGAATCAGAATATGACCACCACGAAGTGGCTCACAGCCAGCACGAAATCGACCTCAGGTATCAGAGCGCCTTAGAGATGGCCGACATCGTGATGCTTTTCAAGTACGTGGCGAAAAAAGTGGCCAGAATGCACAACCTCTATCTGACCTTCATGCCGAAACCGCTCAACGGACAGAATGGCAGCGGCATGCATGTCCATCAGTCGCTCTGGCGCGGGGAGCATAACGCCTTTTTTGAAAAAGACGCTCCCTACCATCTGTCGGCTGAAGCCAGGCATTACACGGCCGGCATCATTCATCATGCCCGGGAAATCTGCGCCATCTTCAGCCAGTGGGTCAATTCTTACAAAAGATTGATCGAGGGATACGAAGCTCCGGTCTACATCGCCTGGGGGCAGAAGAACCGCTCGGCTTACATCAGAGTTCCGGAATATCAGCCAGGTAAAGAAAAAGCCACCCGGATCGAACTGAGGTCTCCTGACCCGGGATGCAACATTTACCTGGCGCTGGCCGCGATGCTGGCGGCCGGTCTCGACGGCATCAGGAGAAAAATCGAACTTCCTTCGCCGGTGGAAGAAAACATTTACCATATGAGCAACAGCCGTCAGAAAAAAGCTGGCATCCAGGTTCTGCCGAGAAATCTGCAGGAAGCCGTAAAACTGGCAGAGAAAAGCCAGCTGGTTAAAGAAATCCTCGGTGAACACATTTTTGAAAAGTTCATTTCCAACAAGCACAAAGAAATAGAAGACTACCTGAAAAACGTCCCGGACGAATACGAAAAACAGGTCAGCCCTTATGAAATAAAAAAATACCTGCCGATGCTATAAGGTTCAGCTCTCAGCGAACATGAAGAAAAACTAATCGAGCTGAGAATAAGGAGTATGGAGGACAGTCTCCGTCAGCGCCTGGAAATTTTCCAGCGGAACGTCAAGCTGAAGATTATGAGTCGGGCTGATGATCAAACCGCCTCCCCGGCCCACCGTGCGCAATCTTTCGAGCACCTCAGCCCTTACCTCCTGAGGGCTGCCGAAAGGAAGAGTGTACTGCAGGTCAACCGTCCCCCAGAAACAGAGCCGGTCTCCGAATTCCTTCTTCAAACGCACAGGGTCCATCGACTGCGGCTGTACAGGATTCAGCACGTCCACACCTATCTCGATAAGGTCCGGAATTACTGGATAGATGTTTCCATCCGAGTGGTAAGCTATTTTTAACCGCGGGTTAAGCCTTTTCAAATCGGCAATCAACCGGGCCATTCTCGGCTTCAGGAAACGGCGCCAGTGGGCCGGAGAAATCAGCATACGGTCCTGAGCTCCGACATCGTCACCCAGCCAGATCATATCAACTCCAATTTCTACCAGTTTTTTAGCCACCGCGGAGTGATAATAAAAAGGAATATCGAAAAGTTTCTCCACCAGTTCGGGATTAACCACCATGTCGAGAAGCGTTCTTTCGAGCCCCCTGAGAGCCCAGGCCGTTTCAAAGATGGTCGTCACCACCACTCCCACGACCCAGTATTCATCCTTGAATCGCTCCACCGTCCTCCGGGCTTCAACATAAAGTTCGGGTCGTTCGGGGTCTGGCGGCCGGTAAGAATCCAGAAGTTTTTCATCAGCGAGAGGATGCCTGACTATTTCGGTATAACGACCGCGGCCAAACCTGGTCTCGTATTCAACCACCTTCCAGCCAACTCCCCACTCATCCACATACGTAAGCCCATCCCGGCTCAATCGCTCCACAGCATAGTAAGAATTCGCCCACCCGACTGAAGTCAGCAGAAGGTCGCAGCCGACAGCTCTTTCCAGAGCGCAGGTGTTCCCCCCTCCATGATGATTATGCACATCAGGCGGAAGCCCCAGAACTTCCCTTACCCTGGCCGCAAACTCGGGAGTGAAGCTGAGCTGGAGAGGGCACCTGTCGGGCTGCTGATGATTCAGCGCCAGCCAGACTCTTTCTCTCGGTTTCATCCCGACCCTTTTCTCTTCTCAATTATACAATCTGAGTTTTATTCATAAGCCTTATTTTATTATACGCATAAAAATTTTCTAAAACCTGAAGGCAATAAGCCTGGTCCTGCCGGATGAGTCCGGTTCATTCGCCTGAAAGAAAATTTTTCTTGACAAACAAATTTCGGGTTTTATATAAAATTTTTTGGGAATTATAGGTTAAGAAGGAGTTATACATTTTTATCATTCATTTTGAAGGGCATAACTCCTTATATAATTTAATAGCATTTCAGTCTGATTTTTGCGCTCATTCCCCCCTATCTATAATCAGAAGCGAACCCATCCGGAGAAGGGCATCAATTTTCTTTTCCAATCTTACACATAAGGGCATTCATCAAATTAATAATTTTATAAAAAAGGAGGCTCCATTTGGGTGTCCATCAAACGATCAACCTTGATATCATTCAGGAAATCGTTGAGCGGCACGGTTACAGCAAGAACAAACTGATCGCCATCCTTCAGGATATTCAAGCTGTCTATCATTACCTGCCGGCTGAGGCGCTCAAAACCCTGTCCAGATTGCTGAAAATTCCGCTGATCGACATCATCTCGGTAGCCACTTTTTACAGAGCTTTCAGTCTGACTCCCAAGGGACGGCATGTGGCCACTGTCTGCATGGGAACTGCCTGTCACGTGCGCGGGGCTCCCAAGATTCTGGAGGAGTTCGAGCGCCAGCTGAACATCCGACGTGGCGAGACTACTGAAGATGGCGAATGGTCGCTGGAAACCGTGGCCTGTCTTGGTTGCTGCGCCATCGGACCGGTGGTGGTGGTCGATGGCGATTACCATGCGCACACCACCATCCGCAAAGTTCCGACGATTCTCAACAAATACCGAAAGTGAGGCCGGCCATGCCAAAAATCAAGAAATTCAAAAATGTCGAACAACTCAGAAAGGAGATTGAAAAGCAGGAAGCCAGCCGCCAGCAGGAAAAAAAGAAAGTAATCGTGGTTTCCAACGGCACCTGCGGCCAGGCCCGCGGTTCTCTCAAGGTGATCGAGGCTCTGAAAAAATCCATCCGCCAGGAAGGGCTCAAGGAAAAGGTGGCCTTGAAGATCACCGGATGTCACGGCTTCTGCGAGGCCGAACCAAACATCATCATCTATCCGGATGGAATCTTCTACCAGAAACTCGCTCCCGCCGACATCAAAACAATTGTCAAAGAAACGCTGGTGGAGGGCAGGGTGGTGGAAAAATATCTCCACCGCGACCCGCTGACCAGAGAACGCGCCTGGTACGTCCATGAAATCCCCTTTTACCAGAAGCAGAAAAGAATCATCCTTGGCGATAACATCTTCGTGGACCCGACAAGCCTGAATGATTACCTGGCCATCGGCGGATTCCGGCCTTTCCTTAAAGCCCTGACCAGGATGAAACCGGAAGAGATCATTCAGACGGTGAAAGATTCCGGGCTGAGAGGTCGGGGTGGAGCTGGCTTTCCCACCGGCATTAAATGGGAAGCCACCAGAAAAGCCAGAGGCGAACCAAAGTACATAATCTGCAACGGAGACGAGGGCGACCCCGGAGCCTACATGGACCGCAGCGTGCTCGAGGGAAATCCCTTCCGCGTGCTCGAAGGGATGATGATCGGCGCGCTGGCCATCGGTGCGCGTGAAGGATACGTTTATGTGCGCGACGAATATCCTCTGGCCGTGCGCCATGTGACCATGGCCATCGAAAGCCTCTATCAGGCAGGCCTGCTGGGAGAAAACATCCTGGGAACCGGTTTCAGCTTCGACCTCCACCTGACCAAAGGCGCTGGAGCCTTCGTTTGCGGCGAGGAAACGGCGCTGATCGCTTCGATCGAAGGTCGGGTTGGAGAACCCCGTCAGAGGCCTCCCTTCCCGGCCCAGCGCGGTTTGTGGAACAGGCCGACCTGCATCAACAACGTTGAGACCTGGGCCAACGTCCCGCTGATAATCCTCAACGGCGCTGATTGGTTTTCAAGCATCGGAACGAGCGGCAGCAAGGGGACAAAGATCTTTTCTCTTGTCGGCAAGATCAACAACACCGGCCTGGTAGAAGTCCCGATGGGTATAACCCTGAGAGAAATAATCTATGACATCGGAGGAGGCATTCCCGACGGAAAAGCTTTCAAAGCCGTCCAGACCGGAGGTCCTTCGGGCGGCTGCCTGCCGGCTTCGATGCTGGATCTGCCGATTGACTACGAATCGCTGACTTCGGCCGGTTCGATCATGGGTTCTGGCGGCATGATCGTCATGGATGAGAAAACCTGCATGGTGGACGTGGCGAAATACTTCCTGAACTTCCTCAGAGATGAAAGCTGCGGCAAATGCATTTCCTGCCGCGAAGGAACCCAGAGAATGTGGGAAATCGTCAGCGACATCACCGAGGGCAAAGGAAAACCCGGGGATCTCGAACTTCTGGAAGAACTGGCGATGGCCACGAAGGAAGCTTCGATGTGCGGACTCGGACAGACCGCGGCCAACCCGGTTCTTTCCACTCTGAGATATTTCCGCGACGAATACGAAGCCCACATCTACGAGAAGCGCTGTCCGGCCGGTGTCTGCAAAACGCTTATCCGCTATGTGGTCATTGCGGAAAAATGCACCGGTTGCGAGGCCTGCAAGAGAGCCTGTCCCACCGGCGCCATCCAGGGTACCAGAAAAGAAGTTCACCTTATCCTCTACGACAAATGCATCAAGTGCGGCGCCTGCCTGGAAGCCTGTCACTTTGAGGCGATCGAAGCCCAGAGAGACCCGGCCATCGTCGTCGATCAGGAGGTGAAACCATGATCACCCTGAAAATTAACGGTGTGGAAGTCAAGGCAGAGGAAGGCTGGACCATACTCGATACGGCGAAGTTTTACGGACTGGAGATTCCCACCCTCTGCCATCATGAAGGGTTGACTCCTTACGGCGCCTGCCGCCTCTGCCTGGTGGAAATAGGAGAGGGCCCGAAAGCCAAACTGGTTTCCTCCTGCACCTACCCGGCCGAAGAAGGTCTGGTGGTGCACACCGATACCAGAAGAGTGATTCAGGCCCGCCGGATGATGATAGAGTTGATGCTGTCTGTTGCCCCCTACTCGAAGGTCATCCAGGATCTGGCTTCTAAATTCGGCGTCACCCGGATGCGTTTCAAGATTCGCAACGAAGAATGCATCCTGTGCGGGCTGTGCGTCAGAATGTGCGCGGAACAGATGGACGGCAGGGCCATCGGCTTTCAGAAAAGGGGTTTTCAGAGGAAAATCTCCACGCCTTTTGATATCCGCTCGGAAGAATGCCGGTTGTGCGGAGGCTGCATTTACATCTGCCCGGCCTGTCAGCTCAGGTGCCAGGGACCTCAGGCCGAAACCGCCATCTGCAACGCCTGTCTGACGATGGAACCGACCTGTCTGGATTTTTACGATGAACTTCAGTGCTGGATGTACGATGCCGGTCGCTGCGGCACCTGCGTCCGGGAGAAAAAACAATGATTTTAAGCATAAATCAAACAAATCTAACTCGAGGAAAAAGGAGGTAAAAAAATGACCTTTACAAAAATCAACAGGAGCGCCGCCACTTTAACCAAAAATAGAACGGAAGGGTCAATCAGCCCCTTCAGCGGCATGTGTGTAACCTGCGTTGACGGCTGCATCGGCATGTGCGAAATCGGAAAGTCTGCCTACCGGGGAACTGAAGTCCTCTATCCGCAGCCTTTCGGGCTGATCACCGCTGCCTGCGAGAAGGATTACCCGGTAGACCTTTCGCATTTTAACATCATGGGCACGGCAGCCGGAGCCTGGGGAGTTCCGGCCGACAGCGACCTGGCCACCTTTGAGAAGGTGACCATTGAGACCGCTATCGGCCATGACAGAGGAATCAAACTCCGGGTGCCGTTTATCATCTCCGGTATGGGCTCGACCAACGTGGCCAAACAGAACTGGGCCGGGCTGGCCGTGGGAGCCGCTATTTCCGGAACGATCCTGACCGTCGGAGAGAATGTCTGCGGTATGGATGACGAAGCAGAAATAAGAAACGGCCGGATCGTTCGCTCCCCTGATATGGAGATGAGAGTTAAGACCTTTCAGAACTGGTATGACGGATACGGAACGGTGGTGGTCCAGGCCAACGTCGAGGACACCCGGCTCGGAGTGCATGAATACGTCATCGAAAAGCTCGGTGTGACCGCTGTCGAACTCAAATGGGGCCAGGGAGCCAAGGACATCGGCGGCGAGGTGAAAATCAAGTCGCTCAAGAAAGCTCAGGAGCTCAAACGAAGGGGTTATATCGTGCTTCCCGACCCGGAAGACCCGCTGGTGATTCAGGCCTTCGAGAAAGGAAGCTTCAAAGAATTCGAGCGCCACAGCCGTCTCGGCATGGTCGAAGAAGAAGCCTTTATGAAGAGAGTGGAAGAATTGAGAAAAGCCGGAGCTAAATACATCTTCCTCAAAACTGGCGCCTACCGGCCGGCTGACCTGGCCAGAGCTGTGAAATATGCTTCAAAAGCCCGGATCGACCTGCTGACAGTTGACGGCGCCGGCGGCGGAACCGGCATGAGCCCCTGGAGAATGATGAACGAGTGGGGAATTCCCGGGGTGGAAATCTGGTCGCTCACTTATAAATATGCCGAACACCTGGCGAGCAAGGGAGAATACGTTCCGGACATCGCCTTCGCCGGAGGCATCCCCTTCGAAGACCAGATTTTCAAGGCACTGGCTCTCGGCGCCCCTTACACCAAGGTGGTCGGAATGGCCCGTTCTCCTCTGGCCGCGGCCATGGTTGGCAAAACCATCGGCAGCCGGATCAAAGACGGCCAGATTCCCGTTTATGTCGAAAGATTCGGCAATACCGTGGAAGAAATCTTCATCACCGCTCCGGAACTCAAAAAGAGGTTCGGCGAAAAATTTAACGAGATCCCGACCGGGGCCATCGGCGTTTATACCTATTTCAAGCGCCTGAGCCAGGGTTTGCGGCAGCTGATGGCTGGAGCTCGCAAGTTCTCGCTCGGATACATAACCAGAGACGATATCGGCGCTCTGACCATGGAAGCAGCCAGGGTAAGCGGCATCAAGTACATTCAGGACATCGACCGGGAAGAGGTGGAAAAAATTCTAAACTCCTGATAGGCCCCCTCACCGATTAACCATAAGGCCGGGCCTGACCCGTGCGGTCAGGCCCATTTTTTTTGGACCAGCTTCGTCTAAAATACTTTCAGCCTTCGCCTTCAGCTGTCAATTGACTCCTGGGCATAGACTAACCCCGGTTCTTATGGTATAAGAAAATGACCTGAAAAAAATGATAACGACTGTAATTAGCCTTTTTATTCTGCTTTTTGCCATCACCATTCATGAAGCCGCACACGGCTGGGCCGCCTCGCGTCTTGGTGACCCGACAGCCAGGCTGGCCGGACGGGTAACCCTGAATCCTTTAGCCCATATTGACCCGTTCGGAACCATCATACTGCCGATTCTTCTGGGAATCATCGGAGCTCCGGTTTTTGGCTGGGCGAAACCGGTTCCGGTAAACCCCCTTTTCCTCCGCCATCCGAGAAAGGACGGTTTCTGGATTTCCTTAGCCGGGCCGGCAGCAAACATCCTGGCCGCCACCGGGGCGCTGATAATCATTGTCATACTGAAACTCATCAGCCCGGTGACCACCACCGCTCTCTACAATTTTCTCACTTCTCGCGGAAGTCTGCCGCCCGGGCTGCAGCCGCTTCAGGGTTTGATTATCATCCTGTTTTACATGGTTCTGATAAACACTTATCTGGTAGCTTTCAACCTGATCCCGATGTATCCACTCGACGGCAGCGGAGTTCTGGAAGGTCTGCTTCCCGAGCGTCTGGCCCTGATGTATTCCCGTCTGCGGCCATTTGGTTTTCTGATCGTCATCATCTTGATTTCTGTCGGTTTTCTTGAAGTGATCGTAAGACCTTTACAATATTTAATTCTTGCCATAATCTTTTTTTGAGCTGAGAAGCCATGAGTCAAAAGGGTAAAAAAACAGTTCTGAGCGGGATGAGGCCAACAGGACCTCTGCATCTCGGAAACTACGTCGGAGCCCTTCGCGGCTGGGTGAGGCTTCAGGACACTCACCGCTGCTTTTTTACCATCGTCCCCTGGCACGCTCTGAGTTCAGAATACCAGAACCCGAAAGTCATCCGGGAATATACGTTTGAGGTGGCGCTTGACTGGCTGGCGGCAGGACTGGATCCCGAAAAGTCCGTCCTTTTCATCCAGTCGGAAGTGAAGGAGCATGCGGAACTGCATCTTCTTCTTTCGATGATTACCCCGCTCCCCTGGCTGGAAAGAGTTCCAACTTTCAAGGAACAGCAGCAGGAAATCGCCGACCGGGAACTAAACACTTACGGCTTTCTCGGATATCCTCTGCTCCAGACGGCTGACATCATCATTTACAAAGCCGAAGTTGTCCCGGTGGGCGAAGACCAGGCTTTCCACATAGAGCTCGCCCGGGAAATAGTTCGCCGGTTCAACCGCTTCTACGGTGAAATCTTTCCTGAACCGCAGATGCTGCTGACGGAAGTGCCGAAGCTGGCCGGAACGGACGGCCGGAAGATGAGCAAATCATACGGTAACGCCATATATCTTAAAGATTCCCCGGAAACCATCAGGCAGAAGATTGCTCCTATGGTCACCGACACAAGAAGAAAGAGACGGACAGACCCTGGAGAACCCAACGACTGCCCTGTGTTTACCCTTCATAAAGCTTTCGTGCCTGAGGCTAAAAGAGAAGAGCTGGCCGCCGGCTGCCGGACGGCCTCCATCGGCTGCCTGGACTGCAAAAAAGTGGTGATAGAGGCCCTGATTGAGGAATTTGCTGGCTTCCGCGAAAAAAGAGCCTATTACGAAAAGAATCCCGACCTGGTGTGGGAAATATTTGATGAAGGAAATAAAAAAGCCAGAGAAGTTGCCGCCAGGACCATGGCTGAAGTGAGAGAAGCCATGGGGCTGGTGTTTCCCGGCGGGAAATCATCCCGGGGTAAGGTGTGATGGAGCAGGAACTGCAGGAGCCCGTTGAAAGCCAGCTTACGGAGGAATCCTGGTCCGGTTCTTCCGACGGCTATCAGGTGAAGCTGGAAATCTTCGAAGGTCCGCTTGACCTTCTGCTTTATTTAATCCGCAAGAAAAAGATTGACATACACGACATTCCCATCGCTGTCATCACCCGCGATTATCTTGAATACTTAGAAAAAAAAGACCGCATCAACCTTGACCGGGAAGCTGAATTTCTGCTGATCGCCGCTCTCCTGATATACATTAAATCCCAGATGCTGCTGCCGCGAGAACAGGAAGCAGCCCAGTCCGACGACCCGCGTCAGATACTGGTGGACCGGCTGCTGGAATACCAGAAGGTCAAAATTGCCTGCAATTTCCTGCGGGAAAAGGAAGAGGATCAACTTCTGCGCTGGCGCCGCACCTTTCTGCCGCCGATAGCCAGACCGGAAGAAGCTGAGCTTCTGGATGTCAGCCTGTTTGACCTGGCCGAAACTTTCTTCCTGCTGATGAAGAGGCGGGAAAAAGAAAACCTGCGTATCATCAAAGGCAAAGATGTTTCGGTCGAAGAAAAAATGAAAGAGATGATCGATTACCTTGAAAACAACGGCTCGATGGATTTTCTGGAATACTTCTCCGCTCAGGAAACACTGGAAGAAGCGCTCGTTTCCTTCTTCTGTCTGCTGGAGCTGGTGAAAAACCATCTGGTCATAGCCATTCAGGAACAGCTGTTTCAGACGATCCGGGTCTGGTTGAGAAAACCGCGATCACATCATCAACATGGACACAGCCATGAATGAACAGTTAAAAGCGATACTCGAAGCTCTGATTTTCATTTCTCAGGAACCTATAACTCTGGAAAAAATAAAAGAAATCCTGGGTGAGGTGCCGGAAGATGAACTGCAGGAATGCCTGAAATCGCTCATTGAAGGGTTCAGCGCAGCTCACCACGGCATTCAGATCATCCAGTCCGGAGGCGGATACCTTTTCACCACGAAACCCGAGCATGATCAGTGGGTCCGGAAACTCCTGCAGATTGAAAAGAAGAGCAAACTCTCCTCGGCTGCTCTGGAAACTCTGAGCATCATAGCCTACCACCAGCCGATTACCCAGGCTGAAATTTCAGCCATCCGCGGAGTTGATTCGGCTTACTGCATCAAAACTCTGTTGCAGAAAAAGTTGATCAAAATTGTCGGCCGGAAGAAGGCGCCAGGCAATCCGCTGGTTTACCGCACGAGCGAGAAATTTCTTCAGTATTTCGGGCTGAACAGCCTGGACGATTTGCCGAAAGAAGAGGAAATTGCTAAAATCCTCGAAGAAGAAAAGCAATCGGTATCCTGATTTTAAATCATAAACGGCCGGCGCGGGTGAGAAAAGATTCTGAAAAAAGCAGGAAAAGCAGAATCTGAGGAATTGAAAACAGGCCGGCACCGGAACATCCAGGCAGTTAAACCTGACAACCCTGGAACGAGCTCCAGCCAGCAGTTTGAACTGGCTCTAAGTAAAGATTTTACCTATATTTAGGGTTGACAAAGCGTGTGGAGTTCTATAGTATTAAAAGCTATTCTTCGATACATTCAATGGAAATAATCGTAGCCAGAAACAGCGGATTTTGTTATGGAGTAAAAAGAGCCCTGAAGCTGGCCTTAAAAACTGGAAAGAATTCCCGGGTAAGAGTCTTCAGCTGGGGCGAAATAATCCATAACCCGGAAGTCATTGCTGACCTGAAGAATAAGGGAATAGAAGTGGCAAATTCTTTGAGACAGCTGCGTCCCGGGGACACCGTCATCATCCGGAGCCATGGAGTATCTCCGGCTGTGCTTAAATCTCTCAAAGTTAAGAAGGTAAAAATCGTCGACGCTACCTGCCCGATTGTGAAGAATATACAGAAAACAGTTGAACGTCTCAGTCGCCAGCGTCGGGAAATCGTCATCGTCGGCAACAGGAACCATCCTGAAATCCAGGGACTGCTCGGTTACAGCCGGGGAAAAGCGGTGGTGGTGGAAAACGAGGAACAGGCGCTGGCTCTGCCCTTCAGAAAAAAGAGAGCGGTTCTGGCACAATCCACTCAGGACGAGCAGCTTTTCGGACAGGTGGTGGGCATTCTGGCCGGAAAAACAGAAGAACTTCTGGTATACAACACCATATGTCAGTCTACCCGCGTTCGCCAGAAAGCTACCGCTGAGCTGGCCGGACAGGTTCAGGCACTGCTGATCATCGGCGGGCGCAACAGTTCCAACACCAGCAAACTCTATCAAATTTCCCGCCGCCTTCTGCCCAGAACCTATCTGATAGAAAGGCCTGAGGAAATAACCCCTGAAATGCTTCAGGGAGTCAATAAAATCGGCATATCGGGAGGAGCTTCCACTCCGCCCGAAGTTATCCAAAAAACTGTTTTGGCTATCAGGAATAGCTTCAAACAGAATTAAAATCAGGAGAAGGTGACCCATGATTGAGACAAAGAAGAACTTGAAGAATGACGAACAACTGACCCCGGAAGACTACGAACGTCTTCTCGATCAGTACCATGTTTCAACCCAGGAATTGAAAGCAGGTACGCTCATCCGCGGACGGGTGGTGAAAAAAACTTCCACCCATGTGCTCCTGGACATCGGACATAAAACTGAAGGAGCCATTTCCATCGAAGATTTTCGCCGCCCCGAGGACTTCGAGACGGTGAAGGTGGGTGATGAAATTGAAGCCATCCTGGAAAAATCAAGACCGGAAGACGGCTATTTTATCCTTTCAAAAAGAAAGGCTGATATTCTCCGGGCGCTTGATCATCTGGAACAGGTATATCATTCGGATGGGTGGGTCACTGGAACGATAAAAGCCAGAGTGAAAAACGGTTTCACTGTCGATGTCGGTCTCGACGCTTTCCTGCCCGAAGCCCACGCCGACCTGCGCGCGGTCAAGAACCCTGATTCTCTTCTCGGTCAGACCCTTAAATTCAAGATCTTGAAATTCAGCCGCAGGGAAGAGGACGTGGTCCTCTCGCGGAAACTCCTTCTCCAGGACGAAAGAGAAAAAAGAAAACGGCGGGTTTTCAGCCGTCTGGTTAAAGGCGGAACTATCAAAGGAAAGGTAAAATCGCTGACGAACTTTGGAGCTTTCATCGACCTCGGCGGGGTGGAAGGGCTGCTGCATGTTTCCGACCTCAGCTGGGGCAAAGTCAACCATCCTTCGGAAGTGCTTCAGGTCGGACAGGAAATTGAAGTTATGGTTCTGGATTTTAACGAAAACGAGGAAAAGATTTCCCTCGGACTCAAACAGCTAACTCCCGATCCCTGGCTGACCGTCGACCAGAAATACCCGGTCGGCACAAAAGTGACCGGAAAGGTCACCAGCCTGACCGATTTTGGAGCCTTTGTCGAGCTGGAAAAAGGAGTGGAAGGCCTGATTCATGTCTCAGACCTTACCTGGTCGAAGAAAATGGTTCACCCGAAGAAAATCCTGCAGGTGGGCCAGGAAGTCACCGTCCAGGTTCTGGAAATCAACAAAGAGAGCCGGAGGATTTCCCTCGGACTCAAACAGGCCACGCCGCATCCGCTGGAACTTTTCGCTCAGAAATACAATCCCGGCTCCCGGCTGAAGGGCAGGGTGACCAGCCTGACAGATTTCGGAGCCTTCGTCCAGGTGGACAAAGACATCGAAGGGCTGGTCCATATATCGGATATCAGCTGGGAAAAAATCAAGCACCCCTCGGAAAAACTCAAAGTTGGAGAGGAAATTGAGGTGGTCCTGCTGAAGGTGGACCTGGAAAAACAGAAAGTTTCTCTGGGCATCAAACAGCTCCAGGGCGACATCTGGGAGGATTTCTTCGAGCGGCAGAAGGTCGGAGACATCCTGAAGGTTAAAATTGTCCGCATCGCCGATTTCGGCGTGTTTGTCGAAATCATGCCCGGAATCGAAGGGGTTGTCTTCAACTCTGAACTCGACGAAAACCGGATCGAAAACCCGGCTGAGGTGTTTAAGATCGGCGAGGAAAGATTGGCCAAAATCATAAAACTGAATCCGGAAGCCAGGAAGATATCTCTCAGCTTCCGTCAGGCTCAGGCTGACCTTCAGAAGAAAGAATTTCAGAAATATCTCGAAGGTCAGAGCGAAAGGCTGACCCTCGGGGACCTTTTGAGAGAACAGCTCAAGAATCTTTCCGGGAAGGCTAACAGCAAAAAGGAGGGTGAATCATGATTAAGGCCGACCTGGTGAAACTCGTCGCCCGGGAACTTAACATTTCTAAGCAGGAAGCCGAAGCCGGCGTTAACCTTTTCTTTGAAGCTCTGAAGGAAGCCATCCTCAGGGGAGAAGAGATTGAATTGCGCGGGTTTGGCAGCTTTCGCTTCCGTCAGAGAGCTCCCCGTTCGGGCCGTAATCCGAGAACCGGTGAGCCGGTGAAGGTGCCGCCGAAGAAGGTGCTCTATTTCAAGCCATCAAAACTGTTGAAGGAGATGCTCAACAAAGCTAAATGAGGTACTGTACCGCTCCCTGGCGATTGACCTACGTTAAAAAGGCTCTGAAAATGAAAAAGTGTGTTTTCTGCGAAGCCCTGAAAAAGAAAGATGACCGTGAGGCTTTAATTCTGTACCGGGGAAAACACAATTTCGTCATAATCAATCGCTTTCCTTACACCACGGGTCATCTGATGATCGCTCCGTATCGTCATCTGGCCAACTTTGAAAAAGCCCCTCGAGAAATCGTGTTGGAAGCGACCGAACTGATTCAGACGGTTATCAGCATTCTGAAAAAAAGTTACCGCCCTCATGGCTTTAACGTCGGCCTGAACCTCGGGCAGGCAGCCGGGGCCGGTGTCACCGGCCATTTCCACATCCACGTGGTTCCGCGCTGGCCGGGTGATTCCAACTTTATGCCGATCGTCGGTCAAACAAAAGTATTCTGCGAAGATCTCATGAGCACCTACGACCGACTGAAACCATATTTTGAAAAAGAAGAGAAGAAACAGGAGAAATAAACCATGTTAAAAACAATGCGGAAAAACGTAAAATCGCTGGCGCCAGTTCTCTGGATCGTCATCGCCACTTTTGTCATAGCCATATTCGCCGTCTGGGGCGGTGCCGGACGCCTCGGCGAAGCCCGTCAGGCCAACACCATAGTGCAGATCGGCAAGGTCAGCATCTCTGCCGATGATTATTACAACGTGCTCAGGCAGCGGATAGAAACGATGAAAAGACAGTACCCCGACCTCGACCCCGCCATGTTGAGGCAGCTTAACCTTCCCCAGCAGGTTCTTGAACAGATGATTCAACAGCAGCTCCTGCTCCATCTGGCGAAGAAACAGGGACTCAAAGCCACCAATCGGGAACTTCAGGAAAAGATCATGAGCTATCCTGTCTTCCAGAGGGACGGGAAATTCGTCGGTTTTGAGGAATACAAGAGAATTCTTGACTGGAACCATATTCCTCTTCAGAAATTTGAAGAAAGCCTGCGGGAAGAAATTCTTCTCAACAAAATTTACCAGTTGCTGACAGCCCACCTGGTGGTAACCGAGCAGGAAGCCTGGGAAAATTACAGAGACCAGAATGAAACGGCTAAAATAGAGTATCTGGTAGCTTCGGTCGATAAAATTGACCTTCCTGAAAAGCCAGACGACCCGGCGATTGCTGCCTATTTCGAAAAACACCGTGAAAGATACCGCGTGCCTGAAAGGCGCGAAGGGAAAATGGTCTTCTTGAAAACGGATGACCTGAAAAAAGAACTGACCGTCTCA
This sequence comes from Candidatus Saccharicenans sp., assembly GCA_049659625.1. Taxonomy (GTDB): domain Bacteria; phylum Acidobacteriota; class Aminicenantia; order Aminicenantales; family Saccharicenantaceae; genus Saccharicenans. The sequence goes on from JBASPX010000078.1 coordinate 45,626, forward strand.
GATTCAGAAATCGAAAAATATTACCAGGATAACATCAACCAGTTCAAGGAGCCGGCCAGAATCAGGGTCAGCCGGATTTATCTCACCTACACCGAAGCTGACAGGCAGCAGACGCTGGAGCTGGCCAGAAATATAAAGGCCAGGTTGAACGCAGGAGAAGATTTTGCCCGCCTGGCTACCACCTACTCCAAAGACGAAAAAGCCAGCGCCGGCGGCGACTGGGGTTATTACGACTGGCAGAGCTTCACTCAGGAAGAAATCAAAGCCATCAACCAGCTGGAAGCAAATCAGGTCAGCGAACCGCTGGACCTGGGGCATGCCGTCTCCATTCTGAAAGCCACAGAAAAAATGCCGGAAATCACCCGGTCTCTGGCAGAAGTAAAAGTTATGATTCAGAACAATCTGCTCGAGCAGAAAGCCAGAAATCAGGCCTCCAGCCGTATGGAAAAACTTGCCCGGGCGGCTAAAAAGCTCAGGGATCTGGAGAAAGCCGCCCACCGGGAAGGGTTGAACATTCAGTCGACCGGACTGCTGAAAAACGGAGACCAGGTTCCGGGCGTGGATTCTTCCGGTTACCTCAGCCAGACTCTGTTTGAACTTAAAGAAAAAGAAATATCTTCTCCAGTATTCACCTATGAAGGTGTGGCTGTCCTGCAGCTGGCTAAAATTGATCCGGAGCACCAGGCTTCTCTGGATGAGGTTAAAGACCAGGTCCGGGAGGATCTGATCAGCGAGCTTAAGAAAGAAAAAATCAAAGAAAAGCTCGCTTCTCTCAAGTTCGCTCAGGCGGCAAACTGGGAGGATTTTGCCAGCAAGAACGGTCTCGAATACAAACGGGCTGAAGCCCATAAGCGCGGCCAGTACCTGAGCCTGATAGACGACACCACTGAACTTGACAGACTGGCGTTCAGTCTGCCGTTGAATCAACCGAGCGAACCGTTTGAAGTCAGCAGCGGCTTTGCCGTGGTCAGGGTGCTCGAAAGAAAGGAAGTCTCCAGGGAAGATTTTGAAAAAGTGAAAGAGCAGGAAATGTCCTCTCTTCTGAATCAGGCGCGGGAAATGTTTCTCTTCAGCTATCTGCAGAAAGTTCGCCAGGAGATGAAAACCAGGGTTAACGTCGAGCTTTTTAACAGGGTCACGGAGAACCTGCTCGGCAGATTCAGTGAATAAACCCTCTTTTTTTTAATAAAAAAATTTAACTTAATCAAGGAGGGCAAATGGAGACTTCCAGAAAATCTCTGCCGTCTGAAGCCTACCGCGAACTCGCTCCCGGCGAAAAGTACATACCGCTGGTTCCGCCTGAAAAAATCATTCCAGAGGTTACTCCCCGTTCTGTCTTCTGGGGCCTGTTCATGGCGCTCTTCTTCACTTTTTCCATGGCTTACCTGGGACTTAAAGTTGGCACCGTGCCGGAAGCGGCCATTCCAATCGCCATACTGGCGGTGGGTATTGGCTACACCTATTCCCGGCGCAACACCATTCTGGAAAATGTCATCATCCAGTCGATCGGCGCAGCTTCCGGCGCTCTGGTGGCAGGAGCCATTTTTACCATTCCGGCTCTTTTCATCATCGGTCTACCCATCGATATCTTCAAGATTTTCCTTTCAACTTTTCTTGGCGGATGTCTGGGAATTCTTTTCCTGATTCCTTTGCGCCGTTATTTCTGTGTGGAGCAGCACGGAAAACTGCCTTTCCCGGAAGCCACGGCCACCACGGAAATTCTGGTTTCAGGTGAGGCCGGCGGAGAGCAGGCCAGGCCGCTCATTCTTGGAATAATAATTTCAGGCATTTATGAATTCCTGGCCATCGGCGTCCGCCTGTGGAATGAGGTCATCACTTTCCGCTTTCTGCCGTTTATGGACCGACTGGCAGAAAAAACCAGAATGGTTCTGAAGATTGATGCTCTTTCAGCTTTTCTCGGTCTCGGTTATGTCATCGGGTTGAGGTACAATGCCATCATCGTCGCCGGCGGTCTTCTCTCCCATTTTGGTTTTGTCCCGTTGATCTGGTTTCTCGGCCAGCATTTCTCTGAAGCGATCTACCCGGGAACAATTCCGATATCTCAGATGAACGAGGTTCAGATTTTCAGCACCTACGTTCGTTACATCGGAATCGGCGCTATTTTTATGGCCGGTGTGCTGGGCATAATCAAATCTCTGCCGATCATGGCCCGGGCTTTTTCGCTGGGCTTCAAGGAAATTCTTAAGGGCAAGGAGGGCGTTTCCGAAACCATAAGAACAGACCGCGACCTCAAGATGTCAACAATCATCGTCGGGATTCTGGTGACGGCCGTCGCCCTGTTCTTTTATTTTCTATGGATTTCCAGCCTGAAATTCGCGCTGATAGGAGTGGTTATCTGCCTGGTTCTTTCTTTTCTGTTTACCACGGTCGCAGCCACCGCCATCGCCATCGTCGGCACCAACCCGGTTTCCGGCATGACCCTGATCACTCTAATCCTGTCCAGCGTCATCCTGATCGGGGCCGGTCTTTCCGGAACGGAAGGAATGGCTGTAGCCCTGCTGATCGGAGCGGTGGTCTGCACCGCGCTGGCAGTTTCCGGAAGCTTTATCACCGACCTGAAGATCGGCTACTGGATAGGAGCCACACCCAGGAACCAGGAAAGGTTCAAATTTGCCGGAATTCTGGTTTCTGCCCTTTCCGTCGGAGCGGCCATATTCATTCTGGATAAAGCTTTTTCATTCCAGAGCGGCGCGCTGGCTGCGCCCCAGGCCAACCTGATGGCTGCGGTTATCAAGTCTCTGATGTCCAGGGAACCGGTAGCCTGGCTGCTCTACGGAATTGGAGCCTCGATCGCCATCGTGGCTGAACTCTGCAAGATACCGCCGCTGCCTCTGGCTCTTGGCATGTATCTACCGCTCCCGCTGACCACTCCGCTGCTGGTCGGAGGTTTCCTGTCTCATCTGGTGAAAAAATCAGCGAAGGATAAAGAGCTGGCTGAAAAAAGGCATAACCGGGGGATGCTGATTTCTTCCGGGTTCATAGCCGGAGGCGCCCTGATGGGCATCGTCCTGGCTGTCCTCAAGCTGGCTAAGGTTGACCATTACTTCAGCCTGGGAATTCCGATGATCCTGGAAAACGGCAAATGGGTGGATGGCACCCCCGCTCTCTGGTTCAGCCGATATGGCGAGATCATCAGCCTGGTGGCATTTGTCCTGCTGATCGGTTTTGTCTACCTCCAGGCTAAAAAAGAAAAATAAAATTAACCAGGAAAGGAAGGCTATCATGAAAGCAAGCAAACTTTATCAGGCAGCCGAAAAGGCAATTTTCCAGTCGCTCAAACTAAAAGCTGGAGAAAGTTTTCTGCTGGTAACAGACAAACAGAAAATGGAAATCGCTGAGGCGCTGGCCTTCTACGCTAAAAAGGCCGGAGCCGAAACTACCACCTATCTGATGACCGAAACTTTGCGTCCGATCTCCGAACCGACAAAGCTTTTCAAGTTGCTCACGGAAAAAGCCGATGCCATCGCTTACCTGTTAGATGCCAGGATCGAAGAGAAGCCTTTCCGCGGTTTCATGGTGAGTCAGGGAATGAAATACAGCCGGATCTGCATGATGCCCGGCATCACCGTCGACATGATGGAAAGGCTGGTCAACATCGACTTCAAGAAAATGGACGAGTTCACCAGAAAAGTCATCCGGGCAATGAAGGATGCCGACCGGGTAATCGTCGAGAATGAAGACGGGACTCACATCACCTTCAGCGTTAAGGGACGCGAATGGCACAACGACAACGGCGACATCAGCAAGAAAGGCAAACACGGAAACCTGCCGGCAGGAGAATGCTACACCTGCCCGGTGGAAAAAACCTTTACCGGCAGGCTGGTAATCAGCCTGATTGACGACAAACTCGGCCGCGGCGAGCTGGAATTCAGAGAAGGCCGGCTGGTGCGCTGGAAGGGAGAGGGAATCGAAGCTGTGGTAAAAAACATCGGAAAGGATGAAACCGGGTTCATCATCGGCGAATTTGGCATCGGCACCAACCCGGGCGCTCGTATCTGTCCGAATATGCTCGAAGCCGAAAAAGCTTTCGGAACCGTTCACTTTGCCATCGGCGATTCCTACGGTCTGGGCAAAAACAGGAGCAAGCATCATTACGACGCGCTGGTGGACAAAGTGACCATCATCGCCAGGGGCAAATACATAGCGAAGAACGGAAAATTTTTGATCTGAGGGCGGTCGCTGAGTAAGCCCTGGCAAAACATAAACAATTTGTAAATTCAAGACAGGGTTTTCAGCTGGATGAAGCTGAAAAACATCAGGGAAGGGGGTAACATTATATGCCGGAATTTAACTTAAAAGAGCTATTACCCCTGTACCAGGAAGTGGCCATCCTGAAATACGGGGGGACCCTGGACTTTGACCGACTGGAGAGATACATGGAGCCGGTACGGCTCGGGCAGGAAGAATTCTCCCGCCGCCATCTCGAAGCACTGCAGCGTGACCACCTTTTTCCAGCCTGGTGGAAACTTCCCGAGCTGAAAGAAGATGAGCTGGAAACCATGAAATGGATTTTCAAGAATCCCGGTCCTAAAAATGAAAAAGTCATCCAGAAGCTGTTTGACATCTTCAAGAACATCGAAATTCTTTCCTGTCTCCTCCGGGTGATCTGTCCTCAACATTACGGAATTTACAGCGCTCCGGTGGAAAACTTGTTGGCCATCCGAGCGGAAACCCCGCTGAAAAAATATTTAATCTACCTCGACAACCTGACCGAGCTCCAGGAAGCTTACGGTTTCAAGCGAATAGCCGACGTGGACATGGCTCTGTTTGCTCTCTGCTGCCTCCTGAACGAAGAATATCTCCGGCAGAATCCCGATTATCACGAGATTTACACCAACTACCTCCAGAATCCAAACCTGATCAAAAAGATTTCAGCCCGAAACGCGATGCACCGCCTCCGTCAGGAAAACATCTCCTACCTGGAACTGGCCGAGTGCTTCCTGGAAACCGACCCGGAAATTGCCGGCTTTTTAGCCGGGAAAGAGATGGAGTCCACCATCAACAATTTATTAGAAGAAAAAGGAAGATCCGGACCGAAAAAATACAAACCTGCAAACATGCCCGAAAAGCTGGAAGAACTCGCTCTGAGAAAGGTCATCAGCGACCAGGTCAAGGAAGATATGCTGAAATGGTGGAATACCAGAAATGACTGCGTTCATAAAGACTGGTCAGAGGCATCCGGCGAAGAACTGGCCAGTCTGAAAACAAACGTGGTTGAGATGATTGAAGGAATTAAATCAGTCAGGGACAGAATAGAAAGCCGATAAGATAAAAGGGCTCCGGTCACTTTCCGGATGTCCGAGATGAATGGTTAAAGCTGGCAGACCACAGCCGTGCCGAACTGCCGGTGAAGCAGTTTTCCCTCAAATTCCGTCTGACCGGAGATTAAACGCTCTTTTCTTTCTGTTTTTTTCCCGGGTGACTCAATATATGAATAACCATTCATATATTGGAAGGGCTGGAGGCCGGGTCGTTAACCCTACTCCGGCGGCCGGAAATTTTTATTCGCTCGCAAGCCAGAACCGACTGATTTCGCTGCTGGAAAATTTCAAACTCCTGATTATGAATCCAGAAGCCAGATTATGTTAGTCTGATACAGATGAAATCGAGTCATTTTCGAATCGTCTGCGGAGGCAATTTTCATGAAAACTCTAAAAAGACGCGATTTTCTTAAAATTTCAGCCGGCAGCGGTGTCGCCCTGGCCATCACCCCGGAGCTCAAGAGCCCTGTCCGGGAATCAACCAAAACGTCTGCCCTGAGTTTCTCTCTGTCGCCGGGTCTGGGGAGTCCGGGCGGGCGGACAAAAGTAAAAGTGGCCAGAATCTACATGGGTTTGCCCCGGCCCCACTGACCAAAGCCCTCTCCCAACCTTGAGGAAGAGGTCAGAACTTACGAGGAATTCTTCAGCCGCCAGAAAGAAGAGCTGACCGACGTCGACTTTACAGTCAACATCCCGGCCAGCGAGTCCGAAGATATCATCCAACAGGCAGAAAAAATCAAGCAGGCCGACGGCATCCTGGTCATTCATCTGACCATCTGGATCGCCCCGATTCTGGAAGAGATACTGAAATTTAAGAAGCCTACGGTTATTTTTGCCGCTCCCTACTCGGGTCATGAATGGACGTATTACGGCAGCCTGATGAAACAGGAAAAAGGGGAAATGGTTGATTGCTTTCTGACCAGCAACCGGCAGGAACTGATCAGGGCCATCAGGCCATTCCGGGCGATTCACCACCAGCGGGAGGCAACAATTTTTCGTTTTGCCCGGGTGGGATTTCTGAAATTTCTGATTCCAGGCTGACATCTACCCCATTTTAAAATCTGAGAAAGGATTAAGGGTGTCACGGCGCGTCTCCGAATCGCGCGCAGCGGAAGGGGTTCCCCGCGGGGATCGGTGAGCGAGCACGGGAGGAGGCGCACCGTGACAGGACCCTTCCTCAAGCATGTACCATAAGGGGCAGCTCCTTCCTTCCGGAAAATTCCATTTGAAATATGCCCCCTGAAAAATATATATTTTCTCTCTTAAGCTCAACGGAGGAGCTGCTGATGAAAAACGTCTTGACCGTCCTCAAAAAAAATCGATTTTTTTTCAGGCCGCTGGCCTCAAGATTTTTAGCCTTTGTCTTAATCATTCTTATCTTCTCCCGGATATTCGTTTTCGCCGAAATCACTCCTCCCGATAAATATCTCGGGTTCAGACCGGGAGACGATTTCAAACTGGCCGACTGGAGTAAAATCACCGGTTATTTCAAACTTCTGGCTCAGTCCTCGCCGCGGGTCAGAGTGGTCGAGCTCGGACAGACCACTCTCGGCCGGCCTCTGATCATGGCCATCATAACCGCCGAAGAAAACATGCCAGACCTGGAAAAATACCGGAAAATACACGCGCGGCTGCATGACCCGAGAGGGCTCAGCCCCGAGGAGAAATCGCAGCTCGTAAAGCAAGGGAAAGCCATCGTCTACATAAGCTGTTCAATCCATTCCACCGAGATCGCTGCTTCCCAGATGTCGATGGAACTCGCCTACCGACTGGCCAGCGAGAACAGTCCGGAAATCAAAAAAATACTCAGCGAGGTCATTCTGCTTCTGATTCCATCAGCCAACCCTGATGGCATCGACCTGGTGACCGACTGGTACTACCGCACGCTGGGAACGCCTTACGAAGGCAGTTCCATGCCCTGGCTTTATCATTATTACACCGGCCATGATAACAACCGGGACTGGTTCATGCTCACCCAGAAAGAAACTCAGCTGATGGCTAAGGTGCTCTATCAGGAATGGTATCCGCTGGTCGTTTATGACGTCCATCAGATGGGATCGACCGGACCGCGGCTGTTTCTTCCACCTTACCAGGACCCGATCAATCCGAACCTCGACCCGCTGCTGCTGAGAGAACTTTATCAGCTGACAGGTGAAGCCGTAATAAGCCTCACCCGCGAAGGCAAAACCGGCGTTTCCACCAGCACCATTTTTGACGGCTGGTACAACACAGCCAACAGAGCGGCTCCGCTGCGGCACAACGCCCTGGGCATACTTTCAGAAGCAGCCAGCGTGAACATAGCTTCCCCTGTTTTCATTCGACCTTCAGAAATAAGAATCTCGGGCGGCGGAAACGAAATTCTCTCCACCAATCTCGAACCCTGGCCCGGCGGCTGGTGGCGGCTGCGCGACATAGTTGAGTACGAACTCATCGTGGCCATGTCCTTCCTGCGGACTGTTTCCGAGAAAAAAGAAAGATTCATGGAAAATTTCTGTCTGTTCGCCGAGCGGCAGATAAACAGGGGACTTACTGAGCCACTATACGCTTACCTCATACCGGAAGACCAGAAAGATCTCCCCACCGCTCTGAAACTTTTAGAAATCATCCAGAAAAACGGAGCGGAAGTTCATCAGGCCACCCGTGCTTTCAAGGCCGACGGTCTCGAATACCCTGCAGGCACCTACGTGATCCTTTTAGCCCAACCTTACCGTGCGTTCGTCAAGGATCTGCTCGAAAGCAAATCGTATCCGCTGCCCCCCGGCCGTGATCCGGCACAGTACCTCCCGTACGACGAAGCCAGCTGGACGCTGCCTCTGCAGATGGGAGTGCGGGTGATTGAGGTTACCAACAAATTTGAAGCCAGCCTGAAACTCCTTCCTCCGGTGTCAGTTCCCGATAGCCAGATTTACGGCAGCGGAAAATATTTTGTGGTGGACAGCGGAACCAACAACAGCGTTATTCTGGCTAACAGGCTCTTGAAAAAGAGTCTTCCGGCTGCTTACGCCGACCGGGAATTCTCCGCCGGCGGGAAAATCTTCAGGGCCGGAAGCCTGGTAGTCGAAAGAAGCCGGATAAGTCCGGCGCAGCTGACCTCTCTGGCCAGGGGCCTCGGTCTACGCATTGAAAGCGTAGATTCGGTTTCACCGGCGAACCTCCGTCCGCTGAAACCATACCGCCTGGGTATCTACCAGCCCTGGACCGCGAGCATGGATGAAGGCTGGACACGCTGGGTGCTCGAGCAGTTTGAATTCAATTTCCAGGTGCTTCATAACGCTGAAATAAGAGCCGGACAGCTGGAGAAAAACTTTACCCACATAATCCTGCCGTCGATTTCAAGCCGCGTTATCCTTGAGGGCCGGCGCAAGGGTGAAGTTCCTCCCGAATATGCCGGCGGTCTCGGCATTGAAGGAGTTTCCGCTCTGATTTCCTTCGTCCAGAATGGCGGACAGCTCATAGCCGTAGAAAACTCAGGTGAGTTTGTCATCGAGTATTTCGGCCTTCCGCTGAGAAACATAATCGAGCCTCGACGGACGAGAGGCGGGGAAAGCGAACAGGCTTCCTCCCCTGACCGGGTCAGAGTTTATTCCCCTGGTTCGATACTGAAAGTTCTGGTTGACAGCTCGAAACCGGAAGCCTTCGGTCTGGATAAAGAAGTGGCCATCTTTTCCTACTTCAGCCCGGTGTTCGAAATTCTCAAGGCTGAAGCCCCGCACCCGGGACCTAAGGTTCATAACCTTGCCTGGTATCCGCCTTACGACCCGCTGCTCAGCGGAATTTTGCTCAACGGCGATAAATTGAAGCATAAATCAGCAGCCGTGGTCTGCGATGTGGGAAAAGGCCGGGTGGTGCTCCTCGGGTTCAACGTGCTTCACCGGGCTCAGGCCCACGGCAGCTTTAAGTTCCTTTTTAACCCGATAATCTATCGGTGAAAAATAAACCGATAAATCTTTCTCTGGAAGAAATAGATTAAACCGGGCTAAAAACCACAGAAATCTACCGGAGGAGGGAACGATGGAAACCGGCCGTAAAATGAAAATCGCGCTCATCCAGCAGGCAAACACCGGAGACCGCGAACACAACCTCAAGCGAGGACTGGAAGCTCTGGATAAAGCCGCCCGGGCTGGAGCACGTCTGGTCGTTTTCCCGGAACTTTCATTCCTCCCTTTCCTGCCGCAGCATCCGGCCAGACCGGGTTTTGAAATCCAGGCGGAAGAAGTACCGGGACCCACCACCGCGATCATCTCGCAGAAGGCAGCTGAACTCGGGGTGGCGGTGGTCTTCAACCTGCTGGAGATACACGAAGGAAAAACATACGATTCCTCTCCGGTAATCGACAGCGACGGCCGGCTCATCGGTCTCAACAGAATGGTTCATGTGATGGAAGCACCGGGTTTTCACGAAAAAGGTTATTATCATCCGGGAGACCTGGGAGCCGGCGTTTTTGAAACTTCGGCCGGGCGGCTGGGGGTGGCCATCTGCTACGACCGGCACTTTCCGGAGTACATGAGAGTCCTGGCTCTGAAGGGGGCTGAACTGGTGGTTATTCCTCAGGCAGGGGCAAAAGGCGAATGGCCGCCAGGTTTGTTTGAAGCGGAACTTCAGGTGGCAGCTTTTCAGAATGGTTATTTCATAGCTTTAGCTAACAGGGTGGGACGCGAAGAAGTGGTGGATTTTGAGGGAGGTTCGCTTGTGGTCGACCCCTCAGGTCAGATTATAGCCAGAGCGGGAAAAGACAGGGAAGAAATTCTGCTGACCGAAGTTGACTTCAGCCTGATCGACAGCTGCCCGGCTCGCAGGCATTTTCTCCCGGACCGCCGCCCTGAAATCTATAACCGACTTTGAGTCTACAGGATCGAGGTCGAAATTCAATAGAAATTTTTTCTAAGGTATAATGTATTAAGCATAATGAATAAGCCAAAAAATCCCCAGATCAATAAAAGCTCCAGGAAAAAAATATCTCTTGGCGGAATCAGTAAAAAAAAGTCAGAATAAAGGAGGGCTGATGAAAATACTGAAGATTTTAGCTTCAGGTCTTCTTCTCTTCTTTCTGTCGCTCCCGCTTCTGGCTAACAGATCTTCTGTGAAGATCGAGGCTCCAGCTGTGGTGAAGGCCGGCGAGGAAGTGACCATAGTCATCCACGTCAGCCACCGTGGAAACAGCCGCCTGCATTACACCAACCGTCTGGTGGTCCTGGCTAACAAGAAGGAAATAGCCCGCTGGAACTTTACTTCCAGTCAATTGCCAGAGAACGAGAATTTTTCCAGGGAAATTAAGCTAAAAATTGAAGAGGAAACCGAGATCATAGCCGAGGCCAGCTGCAACCTTCACGGCAGCGCCGGGCCGGCTTCAGCCAAAATCAAAATAGAATAAAGGGAGGAAAAGCATGACTCTGGCTGGAATTTCCCTTGTACTGCTTTTAGGTATAATCAATCTGATCCTGGTGGTTTTTCAGGTCAGCACCGGAAAGAAATGGCTCAAGGTTAATTTTACCTGGCACCGTCGCCTGGGGATATTGCTTCTTTTTACGGCGATCACTCACGCGGTTCTCGCCTATCTATCCCGTTGAGCTTGAGGTTTAATCCTTCAGGATCTGTCAGTCTGATCTCTGCCACCATCGCCTGGCTTTTACGGACGGGTTCAGTCAGACTCTTTTTTCACAATTTTATAAAGACTCATCGGTCCGGTTTCAAACTCAATCTTATTTCCGGTCATCCTATATTCCACTGGAGCACCGCTCGTAGTCATATTTCCTGAAAAATATTCTCTTATTGGCCCCAGGCTTATCACTTCAACCTGAGACCAGCTTGAGGGCAGATGGACCACGGCTTTAAGGGGTGAGCTGGTAGGATTTACCAGCCTTATTCGTCCATCCCCGTCCCAGATCTCCTGCAGGTCAAAATGTTCTACCCGGACCCCTTTTTCAAAAATCTTCAGATAGGGAATTTCGAAAAGGTTAGAAACTACCACCAGCCCATCATCGTCCTCGTAGAATTTCTGACTGTAAGTATTATAATGGCCGCAGAACTCATACTTCCCTCCGGTGGCCTCCTTCATCTTTTTGTTGGCTTCGAGCGAATGCCAGAGAAGCTGATGAGCGTAATCCAGATACATCTTTTTCCCTGTATGCTTGTAGCCAGCGACGATGGCCTCCATGATCCAGGGGATGTAGGTAGGTGCGGTGGCTACCGAGGAATCGGTCCCGGTGGTGGGCTCGCCAAACTGTCCGGTCCAGTCTCCATCCTTCCTGGCCACTCCTCCTTTAAGCCAGTAAAATTCAGGCGGGAATTTATCCATATGGACAAACGACATCAACAGGGCATCGAGAATTTTCTCCGCTTCGCGGCGCCATTTTTCTTCCCCGGTGTAATCATAAAGACGGAAAAGGGCCTTGGCGGCGAAAGCATAAACGTTGACTGAGGGCTCCCCAGCATGGTCTTCCAGCAGCAGGCCGTAATTTTCCAGCACCTGCAGTTGATTCTCCATGGCTTCCACCGCCCGCTGGAGATATTTCTTATCGCCGGTAAAAGAATAAGCGCTGAGCATCACATCTATTCCGAATTCGCAGGCGTCAAAGGTGTTGAGGTCGTCTTTCCAGATAAGTTTTGGTGGCCTGGTGGTCGGGTCGACCACAGCTCTCCAGTACCATCTTTTTCCATCAGGATTCCACATCAGACCTGAATACACCTTCTCAAAATTAACCAGCAGCGTTTCGCGGACTTTCTGCCTTCCGGTAAGAGGATATTCAGCCAGCAGCGATTCCACGTTGTAAGGCTGGGACCAGAGGAAACACTGTCTCTGTTTAACATCCACTGTTTGATCCATGAAATAACCGTAGAACGGATGGTCCGGCGAATTCCAGCGCATTTTTTCCATATAATAATTATTTGCGTTTATGGTGTACTGCAGCCAGGAACGGTCGCCGCTCACGTAGAACATCGTCATAAAGGCTTTCCCCGTCATCTCGTTATGCCAGTCGTTCGTCGGCCATTCATAGGCATGGTAAACCCAACCCTCTTTGGTGATGGTTCTCGGGACATTGCTCACCAGGTATTCTTCAACCTTATCCAGGTCAACCCTCTCAAAAGTTATTCCATCGGTCTTCAGGTAACGCTCATACCTGGAATAAATGTTCTCATCGGAAAAAGTGGCCACCATATTAAATCTGGCTTCTTCCTGCGGCCTGATCTTCGTCGCCTTCCAGACGAAGAGCCCGTGCTGATGGAGAATCCACCAGCCGCCGGTCCAGTAATTGCTGGTGGTGTCCCTTTTAATCTTCCAGGGGAGCATGCCGGAGGCGGCCAGACCGTCTCCCCGTACGGTGAAAGTATAATTGTCGGTAAACCCGAGAGGCTCTATATTGCGCGAGCAAAGAAGTTCAGGCGGACCAAAAGCCGTGTCGATGATCCGGTTGGCCGGAAGTGTCAGCAGGTTGATGTACTGGATCTCCTGATCCTGATTATTCTTCACGGTGTGGTCAAAATACAGATTCGGCCCGCTGAGGCTTATTTCCACCCGGTGAGTCAAACCCTGTCCCTTGTCAGCCGTGAGCACCAGAATCTGCCCCTTCTTCTTATCATTTATAATTTCATGTTTCTCAAAATATACATACCATCTGTATGAAGGATTTTTTTCCGACTCTTTGGCATTCCACATCGAAAGAAACGGATTGTCGGGATAACTCTCCGGTTGTCCGACCAGTCCGATGACATCGTTAGAGCTCAGCGTGGGGTACATTTCTCTGGCCCGGTCCCAGCCTAAATAACGATAACAGAGCTCTCCCCGGTAGCGGAGCTCCTGCAGGTAATAGCCGTTCCAGCGAGGGTCAAGCTCCCGCACTTCCGGTGGATTCTCGAAGGAATTGACGGCCTGATGTCCCTTCCAGACGTCAACAAAATCCAGCCTGAGGTAAATCAATCCATTGTCCATCTCAATAACGTCTCCGGGGGAGTCCTGTCCATCTCCGTCGTGGTCATGCCAGACGATGCTTACCTGTTTACCTTCTCGCGAAGCGGTTCCCAGCAGATAGTAAATCAACAGCAGAATCAGAATCACCACCAGAATTATGATGAAGGCCATCCATATTACTTTTTCAGGCTTGATATTCATCTTCTCCCCTCCTTTTTAATTCTAAAAAATGCTCTTCCTCTAACAGAAAAATCGTCCTCGCTCCGATCTCCTTTTCGCTTGACCGCAAATTTGAGAATAGAAAATCTGGACAAAACCACAACAGAAATTTCTTTTCCACAGAAAAGTTTATGGAAGGGCCAGCGTTGAGTCAAGCCTGAAGGTTCAGACAGCAAAATGTCTGCGCGCGAAAATCTGGAGAAAACTTCTCGATGTTCAGATCCTGATTCCAGCGCCCGCCCGGCTTGAAGGGCAAGTTCACCTGTTAAGACGCTTTTTCAGCGCCCTGGTCAGCGCCGGAACCACCACAAACAGGTCTCCGACGATTCCGTAATCGGCAATCTTGAAAATCGGAGCTTCTGGGTCTTTATTTATGGCCACGATCACCTTGCTCGTGCGCATTCCGGCCTGATGCTGTATGGCCCCGCTGATGCCGCAGGCAATGTAAAGGTCGGGCCTGACCGTCCTTCCGGTCTGACCGACCTGATGGGCATAGGATATCCAGCCGGCGTCTACCGCGGCTCTGGAGGCGCCGACCGCGCCGCCCAGAACATCAGCCAGTTCTCTGATGACGCTAAAACCTTCCGGTCCTTTAACTCCGCGGCCTCCGGAAACGATGATCCGGGCGTCGGCCAGGTTGACCTCGCTCTTTTCCACGATCAGGTCAAGAACTTTGGTGGCGATTTCTTCCTCTAACATCACCGGCTTCTCCCGGATTATCTCCCCCTGGCGCGACGGGTCAGCAACCGGCATTTCAAACACATGATGTCTGACCGTGGCCATCTGCGGCCGGTGATTCTGGCATTTGATGGTGGCCATGATGTTGCCGCCAAAAGCCGGACGTATCTGAAGCAACAGATTGCTGCCCTCTTCAATTTCCAGCCCGGTGCAATCAGCCGTCAGCCCGGTATAGAGGTAGGTGGCCACCGCTCCGGCCAGGTCACGGCCGCGGGTGCTGGCGCCGAGCAGGAAAATTTCCGGACGGTATTTTTTTACCAGCTCCACCAGACATCTGGCATACGGGTCTGTGCGGTAAATCCGAAGCGTCGGGTCGTCCACCAGAATAACTCTGTCCGCTCCATAGGCGATGGCTTCCCGCGCGATCGATTCCGCCTGATGACCGAGCACGCAGGCAGTTAGCGTTGTACCTCTCCTGTCGGCCAGACGTCTTCCTTCGCCGATCATCTCCCAGGAGATGGAAGCCGCATGGCCGTCGTACTGTTCAACCCAGACCCAGACTCCCTGGTAAGCTCCCAGGTCGGGTTTTTCGGCTTTTTCCACCTGCGGCAGGCTCAGAGCTCCAGTCGGGCATTCAGGAACACAGGCGCCGCAGCCGGTGCAGGCTTCACTGACCTCAATTATTCCGTCACTTCCCAGACTGAGCGCGCCAAAAGGACAGACCTGAAGGCAGACGCCGCAGCCGGTGCAGAGTTCTCTGTTTATCTGAAGCAAAGCCATGGTCGCACCTCACACAATGATTTTTTCGGCGATAAGTTTTTCCGCCAGAATTTCTGCCATCTGCTCGACCGAGTCTCCCTGAATAATCTCGCATTTTCCGGGGCGTGGCGGCGGAGTTTCAATTTTAACCACTCGCGTGGGCGATCCGTTAAGTCCGATCAGGTTCGGGTCAACATTGAGGTCCTTCGAGGTCCAGACCGGAATCTGAACTTTTTGTGCCCTTCTGATTCCGAGGATTGTGGGATAACGCGGCTGGTTGATATCCTTCACCACAGTTATCAGGCAGGGAAGCGCCGAACGAACGACTTCTCTTCCCTCTTCCACCAGCCTCTCCACTTCAATCAGTTTTTTCTCGAAATCTATGCTGGCTATTTTGCAGACATAGGTTAACTGGTTGATCCGCAACTGGGTGGCAATCCCCGGACCCGTCTGTCCGGTATCACCGTCAATCGCCTGGCGTCCGCAAAAAATCACATCAAAATTTCCTATTTTTCTGATAGCTGCAGCCAGAGTGTAAGCGGTGGCCCAGGTATCGGCTCCGGCAAAGGCCGGGTCGCTCAGCAGAATAGCTTCGTCCGCGCCCATGGCGATGGCTTCTTTCAGAGCGCTCATCGCCTGCGGCGGCCCCATGCTGATTACCGTCACCTTTCCTCCGAACTTCTCCCTCAACCTCAGCGCTTCCTCGATGGCATAGGTATCGAAGGGGTTGATGATGCTCGGAACTCCTTCCCTGATAAGAGTTCCTCTTTCCGGGTCAATCTTCACTTCGGTGGTTTCTGGAACCTGCTTGATACAAACAATCGCCTGCACGCCTGACCTCCTTTTATTCAATTGACCGCAGAACCTGTTCTCTGCCTTTTCCGTGGGCTGCCCTGATCTGCCCGCCGGAACAGGCTGACGGCGCGCCGGTCGCCCGGCGCCCTTAATTTTTTAAATTTCGGAGAAATATAATTCAGCCGGCCAGAGATGTCAAGAATTTAAGGTCAAGCCCGGCTGTCCTGCCGACCCCGCTTCCAGCCAGATCCCGCCAGAGAATCTGGCCCTTTACCCTCCACAGACATCGGCACGTCCTCGGTAAAAACCGATTCTCCCCGGAATGGATTTTTCAACCCTTGTCAACCTTAATTTTCTCAACTAAAATAAAGGCTAATCTTTTCCCTTTACGGTCAATCAAAAGGCATAAAGGATTTGAAAATGGAAAAACCAAAATACGATTTTGACACAGTGCTTGACCGGCGAAACACCTGTTCGCTCAAATGGGAATTCTGCGAAAAGGTGCTCGGAGTTCCGGATGTTATCCCGATGTGGGTGGCCGACATGGATTTCCCGGCTCCGCCGGAAGTGGTCGAAGCGGTGGTGAGGAGAGCTCAGCACGGCGCCTACGGTTATCCCTACATCCCGCGATCGTTCTGGTCAGCCATCATCGACTGGATGAAGGATCGCCATAACTGGGAAATCAAACGCGAATGGTTATCAAGATGCCACGGAGTCGTCCCGGCCCTTAATATCTGCGTTCAAACCTACACCGCTCCAGGTGATAAAATTATCGTCCAGAGTCCAGTTTATTATCCGTTTTTCTCGGCCATAGAAAATAACGGAAGAAGGGTTGTGCGCAACCCCCTCCGCTTTGAAAACGGCCGCTGGACGATGGATTTTGACGACCTCAGAAAAAAGATTGACCACCGAACCAGAATGCTCATCCTCTGCTCGCCCCACAACCCGGTCGGCCGCGTCTGGAGACGGGAGGAGCTGGAGCGGCTGGCTGAAATCTGCATCAAGCACGACCTGCTGATCGTCTCGGACGAAATCCATGCCGAGCATGTCTACCGCGGACACAAGCATATACCCACCGCCTCGCTTTCTCCTGAAGTGGCCTCTCGGACTATCACCCTGACCGCCCCGAGCAAAGCCTTCAACATCGCCGGATTGACCACTTCGGTGGTTATCATCCCGAATCCGAAACTGATGAACCTCTACCAGACCCAGCTGGAAAACCTCGGGCTTACCGTCAACAACATCTTCGGTCTGGTCGCTCTCGAAGCCGCTTATAATTATGGAAGAGCCTGGCTTGACGCTCTGGTATTTTATCTCGAAGACAACATGGATTACGCCAGACAGTATTTTGAGGAAAGAATCAGAAGGATAAAATTCCTGAAGCCTGAAGGAACTTACCTGGCTCTTCTCGACTGCCGCGACCTCGGCCTCCCTCAGAAAGAATTGAATGAATTCTTTCTGAAAAAAGCCAGAGTTTACTTTGATGAAGGTCCGATTTTCGGCCCTGAGCTTGAAGGGTTTGAGCGCATGAACTTAGCCTGTCCGCGAAAAATACTGACAGAAGCTCTGTCGAGGATAGAAAAAGCGGTCAACGAGCTTCCCTCCTGAAAATCTATCGTCAGGCCAGACTGCTTGGCTGACCTCTGCAGCTGCCCCCATCTGTCATCTTTAAGCCGGGAGTCAGCAACGGTCTCGCCTGCTGATTAACCTTAAACTCACTCGACTTTTTTATTTCGGTTATAATTGAAACATGAAGCTGCCTTATGTGATCTCGGGTGATTCCCTGGGCCGTCAGCGGTTTTATATCGTCCTGTCCAGCCCGGAAAATCAAGAAAACATCGGACTCGTGGCCAGAGCCATGAAAAATACCGGTTTTTCTTATCTGAGAATAGCCGGTGTTGAGAAGCTCGAGCCCGAGGCTTTCCGCACAGCCATTCACTCCGCTGACATCCTGAAAAAAGCCTCGTTTTTCCCGACGCTGGAAGAGGCGGTGGCCGACCTAAACCTGGTGCTGGCGTCGACGGCCAGAAAGAGAAAAGCCTTCAGGATATTCACACTGGACGAAGCCGTAGTAAAAATAAAAAGCTTTCCTCAGGAAACAAAAATCGGTCTGGTCTTCGGCAATGAAAGAACTGGACTCAGCGATAAAGAATTGCGCCTGGCGAATTTTGTGTATTTCATCCCTCAGGCTCAGAGACAACCTTCCTACAATCTGGCCGCTGCCGTTTTGATCACTCTTTATTCGCTCTTCCGCCAGTCAGGAAGTCAACCTGTTGCTCAGGCCCCTCCACCTCTTCCCCGTAAAGAACAGGAGGATTGCATAAAGTTGATCCTGTCCAAGCTGGAAAAACGCGGTTTCATGCATGAAACCAACCGGGAACACGTGACCAGCCTCCTTTATGACCTGTTTGGACGACTCACCCTGTCAGAGCGCGACCGCCGCTTCCTGACCGCAGTTTTCCATAAGGGTCTTAAGGAAGATTAAATTCTGCGGATATCATAAAAATATTCAGGAGAAAGTCATGGAAAAAGAATCGGGCAAAGAAAAAAGGTTTGTGCTCGGGCTGGTGATAATTGCGGTGATAAATCTGTTTGTAGCTCTGATGACTATTGGCTTCTGGGCCGGCCATCTTCTGGCCAACCGCTTTCCTAAAACTCTCCCTGTTCCGGATAACCTTTACAACGCCTTCGCCATACCTGACCTGGCGATGTCAGTGTTTCTGACCATCAGCTTTTTCGGACTTCTGCGATTCAAAAAGACCGGATACGTTTGCGCTCTGGTCGGGCTGGGGATGTGGTTTTTCGATGTTTTGCTGGTGACCGGACTTGTAGGACTGTTCAAGGTGAGCATCGTCATTCCGAGTCTGTTGTTCTGCCTGTGGGCCATCTACTATTTATGGGCAAAAAGAAAGATTTTCCAGCTTTTCGCCGATTAAACATCACTCATCCGGGACAAAAAAACCAGCGTCAGGAAGAATGTCTCAGAAAATTTCCGTTGCCTTTGAGCTTTATCTCGGAGATAATTCTAAACCGCGCTGACCGAGCTCAATCTTCCGGTCAGCGGTTCATAAGAGCGAGCGAAACATGATCAGGGCAAGGCTTAACACTTTCGACGTGACCATGATCGTGGTCAGCCTGGTTATCGGCATTGGCATTTTTCGCACGCCGGCGATGGTGGCCTCGGCCACCCGGAGTCCTCTTCTGTTTTTTGTGGCCTGGGTAGCCGGCGGGTTGATAACCATGCTCGGAGCTCTCACCTTTGCCGAAATTGGCGGGAGATTTCCCCAGCCAGGTTCTTACTACAGAGTTGTGGCTGTCAGCTACAGCTCTCTGGCGGCATTTCTTCTGAACTGGGCCAACATCTTCATCATAAACACCGCCAGCGCGGCCGGAGTGGCTCTCATCGGCGCGGAATATCTCAGCCCGATCATCCTGCCGGAGAAAGCCCGCACCCCCGGCAACATACTGCTGCTGGCTTTTTCTATGGTTATCGTTCTACTCGTGCTGAACTACATCGGCATTAAATCTGGCGCCCGGACACAGAACCTCCTGAGTCTCTCCAAAATTATCCTGATTTTAGTCCTGGCGCTGGCCGGCCCTCTCAGCCGCCAGAGTTCACCGGAAATCAGACAGGCAGCCCTTGAAGTTCAAAATCCCTGGTGGCTGGCGCTCGGGCTGGGATTCATTTCGGTGTTTTTCAGTTACGGCGGTTACCAGCAGACGATAAACCTGGGAGCAGACCTTAAAGATTCCAGCCGGAACCTTCCCCGGGCGGTTATCTATGGCATGCTTATCGTCATCTCCTGCTATCTTCTGGTCAACCTGGCTTACTGGCGGGTGCTCGGCCTGCCCGGAATGAGTTCGGCCAGCCTGGTGGCGGCGGAGACAGCCCGGGTGGTTTTTGGAGAGGCCGGCTACAGATTTGTCTCAATAGCCATCTTCCTTTCCGCCCTCGGTTTTCTCAACGCCATATTGATGCAGCTGCCGCGTGCCTGCCTGGCGATGGCCGAAGACCGGACGCTTCCGGCCTTTTTCCGGAAGGTCAACCCCAGAACGCAGGTCCAGGAATACGGCCTGCTTTTCCTGGGAGGATTTATCCTGCTGAGTTTAGGTTTCCTCAGAACCTTTGAGAATATAGTCAATTACGTGATGTTCCTGGACAGTCTGGGCATCGCCGTGGTCGCTTCCACCATTTTCGTCCTCCGGAGAAAAGCCAGAAAATCTTCGACGCCTTATGATGGTTTCCGCCTTCCTTTTTATCCTGTGCTTCCAGCCATTTTCATCTTTTTCCTGCTCAGCATCACCGTCAGCGTGCTGACCTCGAAGCCGCAGCAGGCTCTCCTCGGTTCGATTTTTCTTCTGGCGGGAATCCCGCTTTTCCTGATAATGCGCCGTCTTGCCGGAAATAAGCTGCCTTCAGACTGAGCCGGGGTGCAGGTAGCAGCGCGTATTTTACAGGTTGAACGAAAATACCAACCCTAAATACGGGTCCCGGCCTTTCTGACCGACAAATTCCTTCGTTCTCTGGACTCCGTAAAAACAGATTCCGGCGTTAACAGAATGATAGGCAATGCCAAAAGAAACCTGACCGTAAAGCGGATTTATATCCACCCCGTGGCTCTCCTGGAAAGTGTTTCCCTGAAGAAGCAGGTTCCGCCCGATTGCTCTACCTTCCACCCGAATAAAGGCATAAACCGAGGTTCTGGCTGCCGGTCCGAGGACAATCCGGTTAAACAGCGGTCCGGCCGAGTAAACTTCAAGCGTCGGGTCAGCTCGGAAACCGATCTTCAGGTCAAAAACACCGGTGACGGCCGCAAGTAGGTTCCCGGCTTGAGCGCCCAAGCCTGCCCTGATCAGGTGGCTGAAGTTCTGGCTGGAATTTTTCGAGGCCGAAAGAATCCAGAGCCGGTTAAACCAGAACTCCACCACCGGCTCATTCCGGAGCTGATTTCCCCAGCCCTCAGGATAGGTCCAGTCAAACGTCCGGTGCAACCAGCGCTGAATGGCACCGGCCAGCGAGAGCGGTCCGACCACACCTACAGCCAGTCCGGCTGAATCCTGATAACCCGGGTTGAGCCTGAATAGAGTCAGAGCGGCATAGAGCAACCCGGCATAAGGTCGGTCATCAGGTATCAGTTCCTCAGCGGTCAGATTCCGCGGGGTGAACATCCCCTGAGCCAGCGATATGGCCGCTTTTCTCAGGTTATCATTAACTCCGGTATCTCTCTTATCGTCACGGCCGAGAATACTATTATTCAATTTCCACAGCGTTCGCATAAACCCTGACCCGGAATCCCGCCTGAGCCGTGGCGTCAGCCACATGATTTGAACACCGTTGGTATAACCATCATCCTGCTTCAGCCAGACGTCGTTTTCGACGGAAAAAGAAAAGCTTCCGCGCTCCTTAACCGGAGGTCTGAACTGAGCCTGAAGCAGACCGGACACCAGAAAGAGCAGAAAAACAACCGCCCCTGTTTTCTTAAAAATTACAGTCAACGGCCGCGCTTGCGGATGCATCTCTCCTTCAGTCAATAAACTGAAATTCTAAAAATGCGCTCTCAGCTCGAAGCCACCTTTTCCAGCCGCCGCATGATGCTGAACATAAAAGCCGCGGACAGCAGACAGGCCGCCACCAGGATTGACCACAGCGCCCACAGCGGAACTTTCATCCAGAGATAGCCGACGGCCCCAACCAGATAATTTCCGATGGCCGTGGCGGCGAACCAGCCGCCCTGCATCAATCCTTTGTATTTTGGCGGAGCAACGCGAGAGACGAAGGAAATTCCCATCGGGCTCAGGAAAAGTTCAGCGATGGTCAGGATGAAATAGGTGCTGATCAGCCAGTAAACCGAAACCAGATATTCAGGCGGCGCCACCCGGCCTCCGAGCTCCGCCGGGCTGGGCAGCCTCAGGGAAGCGATCACCAGGATGGAAAAAGCCGCGGCCGTCAGCAGCATGCCGATGCCGATCTTTCTCGGCGCTGAAGGTTCTTTTCCAATTTTGTTCAGATAACCGAAAAGTCCGATGATGAGCGGCGACAGAGCCACTATGAAGAAGGGGTTGAAATGCTGAAACCTCTGGGGCTGGAAGGGGCTGACTTCAGGATAGCTCTGATACCGCAGGTAAGTCAGCACGCCGAATATGATAAAAGCCAGGGCGCCGGCAATCCGACCGCTTCTGGAAACACTCTTTCTGAGCGCAAACACCAGCCCGACAATCGCCAGAAACAGCGGCAGTAGCCCGCCCAGGTCGAACCAGAGGTTGGTCAATTTATCAACCTGTTTCACTGTATAGTCGCGAGCGAAGTAGGTCATGGTCACGGCTGACTGATGGAAGGCCATCCAGAAGAAAATTACCACCAGAAACACCAGCCCCAGAGCCACCAGCCGTTCTCTTGTCTGTTCGGGAGTAAGCTCAATAACCTGAGATTTGAGTTCTTCCGACTTTTCTTTCTGCTTTTCTGTGACATCTGCGTGGCGGTAGTATTTCCTGAAGCCCCAGAAAATGAGCATCGAGGCAATCAAACTCAGGCAGGCCACGCCAAAGCCGAAATGGTAGGATTTGCTCAGCGTCCCCAGATAGGTCTCGGCAAACTGTCTCAAGCTGTCAGGGGTTATGGCCGGATTCTGTCTCTGAGCCAGTTCCAGCAGCTGGTTTACATCCTCCAGTTTTCCCGAGAGAAAATCATGGGCCAGAGCCGGTATTCTCGCATCGTAAAAGAAGTTGTTCTTTTTCAGAATGAAATTAGATACCACTTCCGAAGCCGACGGGGCGAACATCGCTCCGATGTTGATGCCCATGTAAAAAATGGTAAAAGCTCTATCTCTTAGCTGGCTATATTTCGGGTCGTCATAAAGATTGCCCACCAGCGCCTGCAGGTTACCCTTGAACAATCCGGTACCGAGAGCGATCGTGGCCAGCGCCGCCACCACCAGGGCGAACCCTGTCTGAAACCTCGTGGGCAGAGCCAGAAGCAGATACCCGAGGAACATGACCACCAGACCGAGGCTGATGGTTCGTCCATAACCAAGAACGCGGTCAGCCAGGAATCCGCCGAGCAGCGGGAAGAAATAGACAAAGAACATAAAAGTGGCATAGGTAACGCTGGCCTGACCGGCGGTGAAACCATACTTCGCCTGCAGGAACAGCACAAAGATGCTGACCATCGTGTAGAAGCCGAAACGTTCGCCCATGTTGGCGAAGAAAGCTACAAACAGTCCCTTCGGATGACCTTTGAACATGAATCCTTCTCCTTGACTGAATTAGCTTAAGAAAATTTATGTCTAACCGGCCGATTACCGGCCTGTCAGAAGCTCGATGAAAAGCCGGTTGACCGTGCGTTCAAGAGCCCGGCGAAAATTCTCTATAGTTTGATTGCTGTCACTCTCGACCCAGTGCTGGCTGATGTACATCGGTCTTCCCACATTTACCCTGATGGTGGCCGGAACGCCAAACGGAATATGTGTGCCGAATATAGCCAGTGGCGTTACTGGAACATCAATCCCATACTCTTTATAGAGATTGTAGGCCATGACCGCGGCTCCGGCGCGAAACCCGGGAACATAGGGATTCGGATGTCCGTCAGTAAAGTGACCACGCCCCTGCAGAGCGACGATAGCCCGGCCAACCTTCAGGTATTCCTGGCATCTTCTCACGGCTGCCGCCCTTCCCTGGTAGAGGTCCACCGGGATGTAGCCGACTCTGGCTATGTTGGAAGAAACATATCGCACGAAAAGTGTGAAGAAAGGCGCGAGGAAAAAGTGGACCAGCAAACCGGCGCTCTTCAGGCTCCGTTGCAGATGTTTTTTCACCAGGAAGCTGAATTCATCCCTGGAAAAAATCATTTTGTTGGCGGTGAAGAAAATCGGCCGCGGGACAATCTTGAAGAGGACGGCCACATCCTTATAACTGCCGACGTGATTGCCGACCAGGATGTTCGGCCCTTCACGCACAAAATTTTCGGCTCCCTTCACCACCAGTTTTTTCGGGAAGAGTGCCAGACTGCTTAATCGCTGGATGACTTTCTCAAAACTTTTGAGTTCTTCCTCAAAGGTTTTCGGCATGGGCTATTTATTTTAGCCCACTAAAACTCGATTTTCAAAATGATTCTTAACGGACAGTTACAGGAAATTTCCCGCCTGCTTTTCAGATCTTGCAGTCTCTATCAGCTCGACCTGTCTTTCAGCCTGAAGGAAACAGTAACGGTAAAAACGACCGGCCTGGGCTCTCCATCAATGATCACCGGCTCATAAACCCACTGCTTCACCGCCTCTATGGCCGCTGCATCCAGCATCGGTACTGACCTCAACACCTTGATTCCGGCCACACGACCATGAACGTCAGTGGTTACCTCAAGGATTACTACCCATTCAATTCCGGCCTGTCTGGCTTCCTCGGGATATACCGGGTCCACCTTTTTAATCAGTCTCGGCGGTTTGATGTCTCCTTTCACCTCAACCGGCTTGCCCTCAATTCTACCTCCGACCACTCCGCCCACCTGTCCCTCAGGGAAACCGGCGGTTACCGGAAAAACAATTTTCTGCACCTTCAGCGACAGAAAATAAGGTTTGCCGCTTCTATCCTCAAAGCCAAAGGTGGCTATCACGTTTCTATCCACAGTAAGCTCTGAGTCAAGCAGGCTATTTTTCTTCTCCCCTTCCTGTTCCATGACCTCGACCCGGCAGCTCACCCGGTTCTCATCGTTAATCCTTAGCAGAGTTACCACGATGGCATATTCCTTGCTGTCGAGCCGGAACATATGAAAATCTTTCGAGCGCAGCTGCGGCCAGCTCAGGTTGGCTTCGGTCAGAAGCTGGACGCTCTTCAGGTTGAAAACCCGGCGGAGTTGAGTTTCTTCCTTCTCCAGCGTTTCTTCTGTCTTCAGGCTGGCTGAGAAGGTGTGTCTTAAGAAGGAGGAAGTAACCGTTCTTACTGGTTCCACCCGTCCTTCTCTTATTCCTTCAAAAACCTTTAATTTGACCTCCGCCAGTGAAGGCTGAGGTTTTTCCGTTTGAGGACTTCCAGCAAGCAGAGAGACTGACAGCAAAAATAAACTGGCTGCCAGCAGAAGGATTGTTTTTTCGGCAAATTTTTTTCCAGGCATCACTGGCCTCCTTTATTTCTCTGAATTTTATTTCTGAAATTTCAATCTTTCACCGCCCAGATGATGATCATTTCCGGGTCTGTCGTTCGGTAGATGTAAGTATCAGCCGGTTGACCTTCAACCCGCACATATTCGAGCGATACCGGTGATACCATTCCGGGCCTATCGACATTCTCAGCGAAATGGAAACTAACAGAATAAGTACTGCGGATGAGTTGCCAGGAAAAAGCGGCCATCAAAAAAACGATCACAGCCGCCACGGTTCCGGCATAAATTCTCAAAAAGGGTCCGGAGCGCCTTCTAGCTTCATTTTCCTTTAAAACCCTGCCTTTTTCCGCCATGGCCAGGAGCCTTTCAGAGAGCGCCCCTTCGAACGCTGCCAGTATCATCCGGCTTTCTTCCACAGTCGCCACCTCCTGCTGGCATCTTTCACAACCATCAAGATGAACCTTCAAAAGCCAGTATCTGATGGGAACCAGCGGGACCAGCCGCCAGAAACACCCGACGAAAAAGCAACTAATCCTTTTTTTTCATCATCCCTCTTTTCATTTCCCCTCCCGAGCATTTCTTTAAGTTTTCTTCTCGCCTGGAAAAGATGAACCCGGACAGTGCCCGGAGAACAGCCGAGTATCCCGGCTATTTCCTCCGAACTATAGCCCTCCCTGGCCCAGAGGAAAAGACAGGTCCTTTCAGTGGCGCTCAGGCGGCTCAAAAAATTCTCGCTTATGGCTTCCTCCAGTCTGTTCACAGGACTATCCTCAACACCCGATTGTCTGACTTCACTCGCGCTGCGGAAAAAATTCAGAAAACGCCGGCGTTTTCTGAGCTGGTCCAGGCACTTCCGGTACAGTATGGTAAAAGCCCAGCATTTCAGGTCTGAATTTTCATCGAACCGGTCGAGATGCCTGAGCATCTGAAGAATCATATCCTGACAGGCATCCTCGGCTTCAGCGCGGTTGCCGGTGAGACTCAGAGCAAAGGACATAAAACCTCCTCCCTGTTCTTCCAGAAGTTTCAAAAGCCGGGCTCTATCAATCATTCAGGTTTTCAGACCTGAGGTCTTTTCGCTCGCCCTTTACCTTACTCGCTTATGAAACGACCGGGTGGCAAAAAATGTTTATCTCCCCCCTTATTTTATTCGTTTCCGCTACGGCGGCTTAAGAAATTTTCTTGCCAGAGAAATTCGAGAATGTTAATTTATTGCCAGAACGAAAGCGAGGGAAGCATGTTTACCTTGATTAAAAACATAAAAATCGCCGGGGCTCAAGAGAGCGGTTTTCAGGACCTGTTGATAGCCGGAGAAAAAATAGCCGCAATTTCAACTCCTGAAAAAATAAGAATTGAAGGTGCAGAGACCACGGTCATCGAAGGTTACGGACTGGTGGCCATCCCGGGTTTCATAGACCCTCACGTTCACATCATCGGCGGCGGAGGTGAAGGCGGCCCGGCCACCAGAGCGCCTGAAATCAGGGTCGAAGATTGCCTGAGCTGCGGGGTCACCACGGTGATAGGCTGTCTCGGCACCGACAGCGTTACCAGACAGATGAGCTCGCTGCTGGCGAAAGCGCGAGCGCTGGAGATCGAAGGCCTCAGCACCTGGATCTACACCGGAGCCTACAACCTTCCAACCCCGACCATCACCGGAAGCGTCCGCTCCGACCTGGCGCTGATCGATAAAGTGATCGGAGCCGGTGAAATCGCTCTGTCCGACCATCGCTCCTCGCAGCCGACCTTCGAACAATTCCTGCAGCTGGTGGCAGAATGCCGAGTCGGGGGGATGCTCGGCGGGAAGGCCGGAGTGGCTCATTTCCATCTGGGCGATGGCCGCCGCGGTCTGGATTATTTCTTCCGGATGCTGGAAGAGAGCGAACTCCCCATCTCCCAGGTGATTGCCACTCACGCCAACCGCAACCGCTATCTGTTCTCCCAGGCTCTGGAATGGATTCGAAGGGGCGGATTCGTCGATTTTACCTGCGGTCCGGAGCCTTATGACCCGGATGAAGTGAGCGTGCTGGAAGCGCTCGAACAGATTAAGTCACTCGGGCTGCCGCTCGCTCAGGTCACCGTTAGCTCCGACGCCAACGGAAGCCTTCCGGTGTTTGACGAAAAAGGCAGGTTGAAGGCGCTGACCGTGGCCAGTCAGAAAGATTTCCTCAGAACCTTCCGCGAAGTCGTAAGAAACAACATACTGACACTGGAAGAGGCAGCGGCGGTTTTTGGCGGAAATGCGGCTTCCTTTTATAAACTGCCGGGGAAGGGGAAATTGCTTCCAGGCTACGACGCTGACCTCCTGCTGCTGGACGATCAGTTGAACCTCCGTTATGTATTCAGCCGCGGTCGCCTGATGATGCGGGAAGGAGAGCTTCTCGCCCGCGGCACTTTCGCTGTTTAAGTCCGATTCAGGCCGGGTATCTTCCGGTCGCTTCAGGAGATTATCCGATGGAAGAAAAAGAAAAACTCAAGACTGAAAACCAGAAAGGCCCGAGGAAACCTTCCTTCTGGATAGCTCTGATTCCGCTGATTTCGATGGCGCTGCTGCTGGGTGTCGGTTACGGTGTTTATCGCATTAAAGCTCAGGTGCTGCTCATTGCCGCCGCCTTCATCACCGCCTGTCTTGGAGCCCGACTCGGATTCTCCTGGAGGGAAATGGAAGCGGGAATTGTCGAGAGCATCAGAAAAGCACTCCCGGCCATCCTGATCATGCTCTCGGTAGGCGTGCTGGTGGCTTCCTGGATCGCCAGCGGAACCATACCGATGATCATCTATTATGGACTGAAAATTATCTCTCCGAAATATTTTCTGGTGACTGCCTGCGTCGTCTGCACTCTGACTTCCTTAGCCTGCGGCACTTCCTGGGGAACCATCGGAACTCTCGGGGTGGCCTTCATCGGAATCGCCATGGGACTCGGCATCCCTCTCGGTCCGGCTGCCGGGGCGATAGTGGCCGGAGCTTATTTCGGGGATAAGATGTCGCCGCTCTCAGATATTCCCAACCTGGCGGCGGTAACCGCCGGGTCGAACCTTTTTGACCACATCAAGCACATGTTCTGGTCGGCCACTCCGGCCTGGCTGACAGGTCTGGTAATCTATTTTTTTATGGGATTGCAATATGGTGGAGCGGATTTTGACCGGCAGAAAATCCAGCAGATCACTTCCACCCTGGAAAAAAACTTTAACTTTAACCTGCTGCTGTTGATACCCATTCTGATTGTTTTTTACTACGCCTTCACCAAAAAGCCCACCATCCCGGGCATGTTGATTTCATCGGTGGTGGCAGCGGCACTGGCCGTAATTTTCCAGAAAACCAGCCTGGTTCAGGTGGCCCAAGCAGTCAACTCAGGATACTCAGCTTCAACCGGACTTGAAGCCGTGGACCGGCTTATTTCTCGCGGCGGTCTGATGAGCATGATGGAAACCCAGCTGGTCGCCTTTACCGCTTTCAGCTTCGGCGGGATCATGCAGAAGACCGGTATGTTAGCGGTAATCCTGGAAAAAATCATGAAATTCGCCGATCGCGTCTGGAGCCTGGTCCTGACCACCATCGGCACCACCATCCTGGCTGCGCTGATTACCGGCAGCTCTTACCTCTCGATGATCATCCCGGCCGAGCTTCTGTCCGATGCTTACAGAAAAAAGGGACTGGCGGCAAAGAACCTCTCAAGAATAATCGAGGAGAGCGGCGGGATAATAGTTCCGCTGATTCCCTGGAGCATGGCTGGAGTCTACATCACCGGAACGCTCGGAGTGCCGACTTTTTCCTACCTCTTCTGGACTTTTTCCAATTATCTGGCGGTAATCATCCTGGCCATTTTCGGCTTCACCGGTTTTACCATGGCCAGAAGGATTCGTGAGGACGAAACCCAGCCTGGAAGTTGAAATGGCCAGCCCTATTCGGTTTCTTTGTCCTCTTTGACCTCTTCTTCCAGCTCATCCAGACGGCTGAGCGCCTGTTCAAAGGCTTTCTTTGCCTGTTCGAGCTTTTTCTGGCGCAGCTCAGCCGTGGCTTCAAATTTCTGCCCGATCTCTTCTAATTTCTTTTTCTCCTTCTGCAGAAGCTCGTCAAAAGAGGCTTTCTTTTTCGGGCCTTTTTCCGACTGGATGATTTCCTCCAGCGCCGAATTAACCCAGAGCCGTGCACCGCAATGCGGGCAGACAACCTCAAAAACTCCTCCGGCCTTTTCCTTTTTTCCCCGATTTTCCATGGCCTTCTGAATTTAACAGAAAAGCGCGAGCGCTTCAACTCAGTTGATTTCCCGGTCAAGTCCGTATTTTTTTATCAAACGGAAAAGGCCCTGACGGGTTAAGCCGATGGCCGCGGCCGTTCTGGCACGGTGAAAATTGAAATGGCGCAGAGCCTCGCCGAGAAATTTTTTCTCAAATTCGGCTTTAGCCCGGGAATAATCCCAGCGGTCAGGAAGGGGTTTTTCCTTCGACTTTCTTATTTCCTCCGAAAGAAGCTCTTCCCCCAGCACCAGGGAATCTCCGGCCAGCACCAGCGCCCGCTGGATTTCGTTTTGAAGCTGCCGCACGTTACCCGGCCAGTCGTATTTAAGCAGAAGTTCCAGCGCAGCCGGAGAGAAAAAAGCTCTCGCTCTGTTCATTTCCCTTGAATATTTATCGAGAAAATGGTTGACCAGCACCAGAATATCCTCCTGTCTCTGACGGAGCGGAGGCACTTCGATGGTTACTATTCTCAGGCGGAAGTATAGATCCTGACGGAAACGCCCGGCTGCCACCTCATGTTCCAGGCAGCGGTTGGTCGCGCTGATGAACCTCACATCCACCCGGCGGATGCGATTTTCACCCAGACGCCGGATTTCTTTCTCCTGCAGCACCCGGAGAATTTTGGCCTGCAGGGGAAGGGAAAGATCTCCCACCTCATCGAGAAAAAATGTTCCGCCGCTGGCTTCCTCCACCAGCCCGACTTTATCCCTGAGCGCCCCGGTGAAGGCGCCGCGGCAGTAACCGAACAACTCCGATTCCAGAAGATTATCCGGTATCGCGCTGCAGTTAACCGCCACAAACTGACCGCTCCTGCGGCTTCCGCTGTGGTGGATAAGTCTGGCGATGAGCTCTTTTCCGGTGCCGCTCTCCCCGGTGATCAACACCGGCGAATTGACGTCTTTAACTTTCTCTATGAGTTCTTTTATTAACTTAAAAGGCTGGCTCAACCCGAGAAACTCCAGGTCGGTATTATCCGGCTGCACCACCACCTCTTCCGGCGGCGAGCACTCCCGGGTGAGCATTCTGACAATCGGCAGAGCCGACGCCAGAATATCCCGGTCGGTTTCAGTGAGAGCCGCGCCGGGCCGATGCTTTTCCAGATAGGCAAAGCCGGCCACCCGGTCGCGAAGACAGAAAGGATAGCAGGCCGCTAAGAAATCCCGGCCCTGGTCCACCCGATCCGAAAGAAATTCTTTCGCCAGCAGAGCCCGGTTGATCAGACCTGTCCGCTGATTTTCAGAGAGAAGCGGCTTTTTCCCCCTGATCTGCTGGAAAAACGGTCGCTGCCGGTAATCAAAAACCACCAGCTGGAAGTGGTCGACCTGAAGCGACTCGCCTATCACTTCAAACATCCTGGTGACCAGCTGTGATCCGCTCATGGTTTTATTACTCAACAGATCATATCAAAAACATCGACCGTGAACCTGCCGGCAGGGAATCGTTGCTTTCTGACAGTGTGGCCGGTTATTTTCAAGCATAACAGGAGACGTCATTGCGAAAATTTTTTTCTCAGATTCTTTTCAGGAAAAAATTAAACAGACGGTTTGGGGAAAAAAGCCGCCCGGGTTATAATGATTAAGCCTGAAGGAACTCAGAGGCCGGTTATGAGCAAGAAAAAGAAAAAAAGAACGAAACCCACCCGGGACTCAGCATCACCGGTTAGAACCTCGCCGGAAATTCAGCCAACGGAAAATCCGGCCAGGATGGGTAAAGCTGCTTCCGGAATTCCAAAATTGTTATTGCTGCTGCTGGCAGTAATCGTTATCGCCGCTTTAATTTTCGCTCTAAGGGGAAAATTTTCTGGAAAAGCCCCCATCAAAACCGGAGAGGACTGGAATCTCCTGCTGATCACTCTTGACACCACCCGGGCTGACCGTCTCGGCTGTTACGGATACGAGAAAGCTCTCACTCCCAACCTGGATCACTTAGCTTCTACCGGATTCAAATTCAAGAATGCTTACTGCCAGGTCCCCCTGACCCTCCCCTCGCATGCTTCCATCCTGACGGGACTCAATCCCTACCGGCATGGGGTCCACAATAACGGAAATTATTTTCTCCGGCCGGAGTTCAACACCCTGGCAGAAATCCTGAAAGAAAACGGCTTGCGAACAGCAGCCTTTGTGAGTTCTTTCACCCTTGATTCGCGCTTCGGGCTGGATCAGGGATTCGACCATTACGACGACAGCTTTGAACCCGGCGAACCTTTCAAATCGATTAACGCCGAAAGACCTGCCGACAGAGTTTTTGAGGCTTTTGCCCGCTGGTATCAGAACAATTACCGGGATCGGTTTTTCGTCTGGGTTCACTTTTTTGACCCTCATTATCCATACACCCCACCTCCAGAGTTTGCCTGGAAACTCTCTGACCCATATGACGGGGAAATTGCCTTTATGGACAGGTATGTCGGACGGATAATAGATGAGCTGAGAATCACCGGTCAGTACGACCGCACTCTGATAGTCATCGCCGGCGACCACGGCGAAGCGTTTGGAGAGAAGGTGGAACAGGGGCACGGTATCTTCCTCTATGAAATGTCCCTCCGTGTCCCCTTCATCCTGGTGATTCCAGGTCAGGTCGAAGGCCAGGATATTGAATATCCGGCCAGGCTGACCGACATCCTGCCCACGGTCCTGGACCTTCTCGGGATAAAAAATGAAACAGGTGTCGACGGACAGAGTCTGAAGCCAGTTCTAAACGGCAAAAAGTTGCGCGAGCCGGAGATCTATCTTGAAACCTTTTTCCCGCGGGAAAATTTCGGCTGGTCAGAACTCACCGGCATCATCTCCGGAGGCTGGAAGTACATCCAGGCCCCGCGTCCTGAACTTTACCACCTTAAAACTGACCCCGGAGAAAAAAATAATTTAATAGAATCAGAGAACAGAACTGCCGCTAGATTGCGGAGCAAACTCGAGCATCTCATCCGGGAAGCCAGCGGCGTTTCTGCCAGGAGAAAACTAACTCCGCAGGAAGAAGAGCGACTGCGCTCTCTCGGATATCTTCAGGTGGCAGGCAGGGTCGCCGGCCGGACGCTTCCTGACCCGAAGGATAAGCTCAAGGAAATCGAGCTCTACCAGAAAGCCGCCGACCTGGAAACCAGAGGACGGCTGGCAGAGGCGGAAGAAGTTTTCGCCGAAATACTCACACTGGCACCGGAGGTGGAATCGAGCTACATCAATTTAGCCAGGGTTCAGGGGCTCAGAAAAAATTATGACCGGGCCATATCAACCCTGAGGACAGGAATACAGAAGTTTCCCGATTCCGACCTGCTGCTGTCGAAGCTCGGACATACGTTGATGCTGGTCGGACGGACGGACGAAGCGCTGCAGACGATGGAGAAAGCTCTGGCCATCAACAGCCTGAATTACGACGCGCTGGTAGTCTCATCGATGATTCTGGAATCAGCCGGAAAGTATGAGGAAGCTTTAACCTTCATCGAGCGAGCTCTGCTCATTGAGCCCGAGAATGAATTTCTCCGTCTTTCAAAGGCGGAAAATCTCGTCCGTCTGAACAGATTGAAAGAAGCTTCTTCCATTTACGCCAGACTTGTGGAAGATTTTCCTGATAATGCTTTTTATGCTCTGAACGCCGCCGTGGTCTATAACCTGCTCGGGGAATACGAGCAGGCGCTGCCGGTAGCGCAAAAACTTGTGCTGATCGAACCCGGCCCGAAAGCTTACCTGCAGCTGGCGATAGCCAGTCTGGGCGCGGGGTATCTGCCGGAAGCGGCCCGGGCTTTCGAAGCCTACCTGGCCAACCCGCGCGGGGAAGACCCGGAGAACATCAAACGGGCAGAAGAGAAACTGGCAGAAACCAGGAAAAAGCTTTACTGAAGCGAAGGGAGCTACTGATCCTGTCCATCGATCGCCGATAAACGCAGCCAGCGGTTTCTGATATTGACCGCATCTGACAACGCCTGGCAAACAGCCAACCCCGAACCATCCTGCCGTCACCGGGCAAGAGAAAATTCCGTAAGTCAAAGTCCAGAAATTTGCATGATGTTTTGGGGAATATTTGTTATTATTTTTAAGACCTAAATCTCCCTGTAGAAAGGAGGGAAATATGAAAAATTTCCACCCGGAAATTTCAGGAAAAAAGCCCGGAAAACATTCTCTGAAAAAATTGCCCAAATTAAGATCATGGCGGCATAAAACGGCCGGACTTCTGATTGTCATTCTGCTGCTACCGGTCCTGATTGAGGCTAAGGAAACTTCTTCAAAGAGCCTTATTCCACCGGCCAGGCCTGAAAGCCTGAACTGGTTTCGTGAGGCTAAGTTCGGACTTTTCATCCACTGGGGTGTTTATTCGCAGATCGGGAGAGAAGAATGGGCCCGCGAGCTGCTGCAAATCCCTCTCCGGGAATATGAAAAAATAGCCATGAACTTCAACCCGGTTAAATACAACCCGAACGAGTGGGTAAAGCTGGCCAGAGAAGCCGGCGTCAGATACATCGTGATCACCTCCAAGCATCATGACGGATTCTGCATCTACGATAGCGCTTACACCGAATTCGACAGCATGAAAGCAAAAATCCAGAAAGACCTGCTTGGCATGCTGGTGGAAGCCTGCCGGCGGGAAAACCTGCCGATCGGCTTTTATTACTCGATCATGGACTGGTATCATCTGGATTACCTTCCGCGGCGGGGCTGGGAAAAGGACAGGCCGGCCAGGGGAGCCGATTTCAAGCGCTATGTCAGCTACATGAAAAACCAGCTTCAGGAACTCGTGGTCAAATACCAGCCGGTCATCCTGTGGTTTGACGGCGAATGGGAGCATAAGGACGAGGACTATGAAGCGGTGGAAACAGGAAAGATGCTGCGACAGCTGAAACCTGAGATTCTGATCAACGACCGGCTGTTCAACCGGGCTCCGGGCCTGGGCGACTTTGGCACTCCTGAAAACTACGTGCCGGCCACCGGCTGGCGAAACGAGGATGGAAGTCTCAGACTGTGGGAAGTGTGCATGACGATGAACTTCAACGGCTGGGGCTACAATCATTACGAAACTGAATTTCGTAACGCTCCCCAGCTGATCCGGCAGCTGATTGAAATCGCCAGCAAGGGAGGCAACCTTCTTCTGAACATCGGGCCGCGCCCGGATGGCACGATACAACCGGAGTTTGTCGAACGGCTGCGGCAGATCGGCTCCTGGCTGAAAGTTAACGGCGAAGCCATCTACGGCTGCCAGCCGAGCATCTTCGAAAGACTGCCTTTCTTCGGACGCTGCACGGTAAAAGAAAACCGTCTTTATATCCACATAATGGGCTGGCCCGTCGACAGAAAGATCACGCTTCCCGGACTCCGGAATAAAGTTCAGAAAGTTTACCTGCTCGCCACCGGAGAAAAACTACGGCACACAAAAACCGGCAACAATCTGATCGTATCCCTCCCGCAGGAGCCCCCTGACCCGGTGGCCACGGTGGTGGTGGTCGAAGTTGAGGGTACTCCTCAGGCGGAACCATACAGACTGCTGCCAGCCGCAAACGGAATTCTCGAGCTTCCGGTTTATCTGGCTGAAATCAGGTCGCAGATGGGTCAGCGGGCTTATTTAGATTATTTTTACCGGACAACCATGCTGACCAACTGGCAGAACATAAACGATTACCCCGAGTGGGAATTTGAACTGCCTGAGGCCGGACGCTTCGAAATCCTGGCTTCCTACGCCCACCAGTGGGGAGGGAAAAGTTCTTTCCTGGTGGAGATAGATGACCGGACAGTGCTTACCGGACAATCAGAGCCCTCGCCGTCCATTTACTTTCCGGCCACCCACAGTCTGGGTCAGACGGAGCTTGAGCCAGGGAAACACACCCTGCGATTCAAAATAACCTGCGTGGTTAACAACAACGCCCTTAAACTCGAGAAGATAATACTGAAACCGGTCAGCAAAAAGTAACGACGGGTAAAATTTCTGGTAAAAGAAAATTTTTTTGCTATCTGTAACATTATTCCGGTTAAAAACGTATAATTTAAAGAATATTTTTTCCAGCCCGATTTGCTGAGAGGAGTTCCCGATGTATGCTACAGAAGAAGAAAACGAACCAGGCCGGAGATGCCGGACAGGTCTTACCATCATTCTCTCAGTTTTATTCCTGTTAACCGGCGCCTTATCGCTTCAGGCTTCCAGTGCGTTCCAGACGATCGAGCGGTCGGAAGAACAATCGCTGGAAGAGCTGAAAAAAACTGCCCCCAGGGTTTACCTCGACTGCGGTTACTGCGACCTTGATTACATCAAGACAGAAATCCCGTTCGTCAATTACGTCAGGGAAAGGAAAGAAGCAGATGTGCACGTGCTGATTACCACCCAGGTCACCGGAAGCGGCGGTCGCGAGTACACTCTTACCTTTATCGGCCAGAACCGTTTTGAGGGACAGGATGACCTCCTGAAATACTTTTCCCATAAAACTGACACCGAAGAAGAAGTAAGGGCCGGACTTACCTCCGTGCTTAAAATCGGTCTGATGGGCTACGTCAACCGGACGCCAATCCGAGAAAAGATAAAAGTGGAATTCCAGAAAGAGCGTCCGGTGGTGCCGATGGCGCCTCAGGTTGACAGGTGGAAATCCTGGGTGTTCAGCCTGAGCACCAGCGGTTATTTCAGCGGCGAACAGTCGCACTCTTCGGAATCGCTGCGCGCTTCTTTTTCAGCCAACCGCGTAACCAGAGATTCTAAATTCAATTTCTCCGTGAGTGCATCCTACAGGCATAATCGCTACACTTACGAAGACCTGGCTTTTGAATCGAGCACCCGCAGTTACAGCGGGACCGGGCTTTATGTCTGGAGCCTGGGCGAACACTGGTCGGCCGGCTATTTCTTCTCCATTTCCAGCTCCACTTACGAAAACTATCGGGTACGAATAAACGTCTCGCCGGCAGTAGAATTCAACTTATTCCCCTATTCTCAGTCGACACGGAGACAGCTTAGATTTATTTACCGGATTGGACCGACATTCGCTCGCTATTTTGAGGAAACCCTTTACGACCGAACGAAAGAAACCAGACTCAGCCAGTCGCTGGGAATTACCCTTGAACTCAGAGAAAAATGGGGCAGCATCAGCACTTCCATCGAGGGAGCACATTTCTTTCATGACCCGAGCAAACATCACCTCTCTGTTTTTCACGTTATCTCGCTGAATCTGTTCAAGGGCCTGAACGCCAATATTTTTGGCGGAGCTTCGCTCATCCACGACCAGCTTTCACTGCCGAAAGGCGGGGCCAGCTGGGAAGAGGTGATTCTCAGACGCAAAATGTTATCCACCAGCTACAGCTACTTTGCCGCCGTTGGCTTCAGCTACAATTTCGGGTCAATTTTCACCAACGTGGTCAACCCGAGGTTCGGTTCAGTAAGCAGTGGCGGAGTTTCCATAATCATCGATTGAAAATCGGTCATTTCCAGTGAGAGGATAGCGAAAATGAAAACGACCGAAAGAAAAATAAAACAAAGCAGCGAACCGGGAACAGTCATCAGGCCTGATTTCTTAAATAAATCCGGAAAAATCCCAAATAGAAGATCCCTCCGGCCGCTCATCAGGAAAAAACTCTGGCCGCTGGCGACATTTTTTCTGCTGATAAATACTCTAATTTTATGCCCGCCAACACTTGCTTCTCAGACAACCGAGCATAACCGGGAATACGAAGCGGAGGAACTCCGGGTGTTTCTGAGGCAGGCTCTGCTTCCCGTAGAAGAACTAAGGGAAAAAATCGAATTCGCCGTATTGGTAACCGGGCCTGAAGAAGCCAACGTGGTGGTGGAAGCAACTGAAGAAACCCGCAACGGCCAGAGATGGTTGATCATTACCTTCACCGGGCAGAAAGAATTCGCCGGGAAAAAGTACCAGGCAGAACTGAGGCTGCCACCCGGAGCTGACCCTGAGAAACAGAAAATTGAAATTTCTAAAGCGATCCGGACAGGGCTGGTGCCACTGGCTGGAAGGACCCCGGCCGCTTCCCGGATGAAAATAAGACTCGAAGAAGAGGTCAGTCCCACGGCGGTGGTTGACCCCTGGAATTTCTGGGTTTTCAGCCTGAGCGCCAACAGCTTCCTCAACGGAGAAAAGAGTTATTCCCACCAGAGCGTTTACGGCAATTTCTCCGCCAGCCGGGTAACGCCCGAATGGAAGATAAGGCTTTCCGTCAGCGGCAATTTCAACCGGGATAAATTCAACTACGAAGACCTGACCTTTACCAGCAAATCCCACGGTTACAGCTTCCGGGCGCTCATCGCTAAAAGCCTCGGCCAGCACTGGTCGATCGGCTCTTTCGCCAGCGTTACCAGCTCCACCTACCGGAATATCAAATTTTCTTCGCGACTGGAACCGGCCATCGAATACAATTTTTTTCCCTACTCCCAGTCCACCAGAAGACAGCTCAGGCTGACTTACAGCTTCAGCCTGGGACCGGCTTACTATTTTGAGGAAACAATTTTCGACCGGACAAAAGAATTCCTGGTTCAGGAAAATCTCTCGCTGACCCTCGAACTGAAGCAAAAGTGGGGCACGATCACCACCGGCATCGAAAGTTCACATTACTTTCACGACTTCAGCAAATACCGGCTGGAATTCAACACCGACCTTTCGGTCAGGCTGTTCAGGGGATTCTCAGTTAACGTTTACGGCAGCTATTCCAGAATCCATGACCTTATCTCCATCGCCAAAGCGGGTGCTTCCTGGGAGGATGTTCTGCTGATGAGAAAGCAGCTGGCCACTTCCTATGATTATTACTTCTCGGTGGGGCTGAGCTATTCCTGGGGCTCTATCTTCAGCCGGGTGGTAAACCCGAGGTTCGGCAGCGGCAGCGGCGGTTTTTCCATGACCATCAGCTATTAAACGGGGCCAACAACGCGCCTTCGATGTCCAGAGCCTGAGGCAAATTTTACCTTCACCCTGTTCACAATACGCATTTCCCGATTTTCTGGTGCCGCTGCATTGAGTTTTTCCGTTTCCCGATAACCCCATCCCGGCTGAGGCCCTGCTTTTTCAAGTGCCAGCCTGATAAATCCCTTTGCCTCTTCAACCCCTATCCCAATAGCTGGCCTACCACCACGCCGCCTCCATATACTACCCTTACCCTGGATACTATGTTTGTGCCTGAAAGAAAATTTAATTTGACAAACTTCCTGTCTTCAATTTATTAAAAAGGAATGTTCGCGAAGCATCCCTGCCTATTCAGGAGGTAAAAATGCTAATAAAAACCAAAACCTTTCCGAAAGTGACAGTTTTAATCATTTTACTCCTCTTGACCTTCATCCCGGTCGTGTCGCAAACAAACCCATCAACACGGCCAGAGAGGCCTGGACAGACTCAGGAGGCTCAATCGCCGGAAACCAGAAAGGCGTTCATGCCGGAGACCAGAGCCTTTTCCGTCACCAGACATCAGGTAATGATTGACGGCAAACCTGTCCCCTACACGGCCACAGCGGGCGAGATCACTGTGCTCAAGCCCGATGAAACTCCGGGAGCTTCGATGTTTTTTGTAGCCTACACCAGGGATGAGGTTAAAGATAAATCATCTCGCCCGATTATGTTCTGCTTCAACGGCGGACCCGGCTCTTCCACCATCTGGCTCCATCTCGGTGGAATCGGTCCGAAACGAGTGGCCATGGACGATAACGGATACCCGCTGAAAACACCGGCCGTGGTAGCAGACAACGAATTTTCGCTCCTTGACGCAACCGACCTGGTTTTTGTCGACGCTGTTTCCACCGGCTACAGCCGCCCTCTTCCCGGACAGGATAGAAGCCAGTTCCATGGAGTGGAAGAGGACGGAAACGCCTTTGCTGATTTTATCCGTCAGTTCCTGACTCGATTCGACCGATGGAGCTCGCCGAAATTTCTCCTGGGCGAAAGCTACGGCACCACCAGAGCGGCCGTGCTTTCAGGAATTCTTCAGAATAGAACTCACGGAATCTACCTCAACGGCATCATCCTGCTTTCCAGCGTGCTGGATTTTTCCACCCTGTCTTTTGCTCCTGGCAACAATCTCTCTTACGTCATCTTTCTGCCTCACTACACAGCCACCGCCTGGTTCCATAAAAAACTGCCGGACGTGTATCAGAACAGAGAGCTGGAAGCCGTTCTGACTGAAGCCCGTGAATTTGCCGTGAATGAATACCTGCCGGCTCTGTTCAAAGGAAATCTTCTACCTCCGGAAAAGTTTGAAACCATCGCTAAGAAAATTTCGGAATTAACCGGTCTTTCGGTCGAATACGTCAAAAATTCCAACCTCCGCGTAAGGCACGACCGTTTCGCAAAAGAACTTCTCCGCGAACGCCGGTTGACTGTTGGCCGCCTTGACAGTCGCTTCACCGGGAAAGATTCTGACGCGGCCGGTGAATCCTATGAATACGACCCGTCGAGCGCGGTGATCTTAGGTTCATTTTCGTCATCTCTTAACAATTACCTCGGAACGATGCTTAACTACAAAAAGGAAATCCCTTACGCTGTCTACGGCAACGTCCAGCCCTGGAATTTCAACTTCCAGCCGGCCCAGCAACGCATTCCCGGTCTGACCCGTTCTCAAACCCGCAGTTCAAGGGACGGATTTCTCAACGTGGCTGAAACCCTGCGCCAGGCCATGGCTGAAAACACCGCGCTTAAAATTTTCTGCTGCAACGGCTATTACGACGGAGCCACACCATTCTTCGGCACCGAATACACCTTCAGCCAGCTGATGCTGGACGGCTCGTTCAAGGAGCGCGTGCGCATGGGCTACTACGAGGCCGGTCATATGATGTACATTCACCGTCCATCGCTCAAAAAGCTGAAGCAAGACCTGGCGGCCTTCATAGCCTGGGCTTCAAGATAAGAACCTAACAGTAAAAGTAAACCGGCCTACGGAGGAAAGCAGTTTTTTGAAGCCCGTTAGCGAGTCTATTTAGTGTTACGTTTTTAAAAATTTTATTACGATTAGCCTGTCAAAAATTTTGCTGCCGAAAAGAGCTCAGCTGGTTTCAGCTCAGGCCAGAGCAAAACGGAAAAAGAAGCCAGAACTCGGCAACAGGTTGAAAAGCCATTTCTGAGAACCCGCAGGTCATGAAGCCGGAAATAAACGGTCTCCGCTCCTGATGTTGTTTTATCCCGTCTCAGCTATCTTTCTATCTTTACTTCAGTTGATTTATGGGCATAAACCGGCCGCTTTTTCGGACCGGGCTCCTCCACCTTCAGGCCCTTAATCCGCACCGAATGGGAATCGTCCAGCACGACGGCCGGACGGTAGTCTTTTTTCGCCGCCACCAGCTTCACATTCTCCAGGATAATGTTTCTGGCGTGCCGGATGTAAAATCCCCAGGCCGGAAGTTCACGGAACATGGAAAATTCCGGATAGCTGGCCGGAAGCTCCGGCACCTTATCGAGCTCATCCAGCCCGACCCGGGCAAAATTCGGGTCACCACCTCCCGGATGCCTGATTTCGATGTTTCTCA
This sequence comes from Candidatus Saccharicenans sp., assembly GCA_049659625.1. Classification (GTDB taxonomy): domain Bacteria; phylum Acidobacteriota; class Aminicenantia; order Aminicenantales; family Saccharicenantaceae; genus Saccharicenans. The sequence continues at coordinate 86,004 of JBASPX010000078.1, forward strand.
GGATCACGTTTTCTATCAGGGCTCCCGGCAGCCCGACGATGGAGGAAGGCGAGATATTCCTGGGCTGGTGTTCCCATGGTCCCTCATAATTGTACCCGGCATCGGGTTTGCTGGCCGGCACCTCAGCGTAAACGTTTGAGATCGAAATATTCTTCATTCTGCCCTTTTTCCCCGGCCGCCAGCGCTCGCCTACCCGCAGAAAGATCACATTCCCGGTGTTCACCGATTTAAGCCCGTCCACCACCACATCCTCGACGAAACCTCCGTCGACGGCGGCAAAAGTAATCGCCGAGCGATAGGTATCATAAACGACATTGTTGATAATCCTGATATTTCTGAATCCCCCGAGCGAAGCTGTGCCGAACTTAATGCCGTTGGCGCTGGTGCGCACCACATTGTCGTGGATATAACCATTCTGGCAGACCGCCTTTTCATCGTGCGATTTCAAGCAGATACCATCATCGGCCGCGTCGATGTAGCAATCGGACACTTCAAAATTGTCGCAGTCGACGATATCCACGCCGTCGTTGTTCCAGTAAGACTTGCTGTCGATTATAAGCTTCCTGATGACTACGTTCTGGCACTGGTCGTACTGCTGATTCCAGCTGGCCGGGTCCTTCAGGGTTATGCCCTCGACCCGAACGTTCCGGCAGCGCCAGAAGTAAATGTTCTGTGGCCTGATGCCCTCGCGCGGGCGGTCATTTCGCAGCGGGTCTTTTATCAACCCTTTGTGAATCAGGTCCACCAGATTGTTCGCCACAATGAAACCCTGTCCGTCGATCATACCCCCTTCACCGGTTATTCCGACGTTTTCCTGCTCGAGGGCAAAGATTAACGCGGTCCAGTTCCGGTGGGTGTCATAATCGAAAGGATTGGGCGAACCCACCAGAATCGCCCCCTCGAGAAGATGTATGGTGACGTTTGACTTAAGATAAATTGTGCCCGTAAGGTAGCGACCGACATCAAACACCAGCCGGCCGCCGCCGTTTTCGTGGATGAAATCTATGGCTTTCTGAATCGAGCGGGTGTTCAGGGTGGTGCCGTTTGATTTGATCCCGAACAGAGAAGCCTTATAATCGGTTGCCTGAAGGTGTGCCGGAAATAAAATCAAAACTGAAAACACAAAAATGACCGCAGAAAAATAAAGAGCTGGAAGTTTTGCCGGCTGCAATTTTTTAACATTAAATTGCGCTGGCAAACCGGGCAGATACTTTTCCATCCTGTTATTCATCGGTCAATCTCCTTCGTTTTCTGCTTAGAGCTTACTCAATCGGCATCAGGCGAGTCAAGGCAAAAAGACTGTCAGAAAAAGCCTTCAATCGCCCCTGAGAATTTTTCGGGCCATCGGGGAATTTTCGGGAATCATATGAGGAGCGCCGCATTCCGGACATCCTTCATAACGCGTTGAAATCCGCCAGACAGAATAGAAGATACCCGGAATGACGGCCAGCAGCCAGAGTATGATTTCCCAGACGGGGCTTCCCTTGGTGTACTTTTTCGGTCTGCCGACAAAACCGCAAATGGTACAGACTTTATTTTCCATCGTCTTCCTCCTTTTGGCTTAACTTAATTTGCCCATCATGATTGCCGCCACTGTTTCGCTTTGAGCCATCCTATCCACAAACAAAGGAAAACTAAAGCCAGAAAAAAACCCGGAGACATTTCGCTGCCTTTTTCCGGATGGAAAAATCTGAAAGACAGAAACTTGCATTTACTTTCAGGTTGATAAATTCCGATGATTAGGATAAAAGATATTTCTCAGGAAGAAGATGACGATTTCCAGAAGAGATTTTCTCAAAACAGGCCTGGCCGCAGCCTGCGGATTGATGATAGTTCCCCGCCGTGTGCTGGGCGGTCAGGGTTACCTCCCTCCGAGCGACGAATTGACTAAAGCCATCATCGGCGTCGGGGGAATGGGCAGAGCACATTTCCGCTATCCCGGGCGTCTTCTGGCCGTCTGCGACGTCGACCGCAACCACCTGCAGGAAGCGCTCGAGCTGGCCGGTCCCGGAGTTAAAGGTTACCACGACTTCCGCGAGGTTCTTGCCCGACCGGATATCGACATCGTTCACATCGTCACCCCGCCGCACTGGCACGCTCTGATGGCCATCGCCGCGGCTAAGTCCGGCAAGGACATCTGGTGCGAAAAGCCGATGACCCGGACGATCGGCGAAGGGCAGAAGGTGGTGGAAGCTGTCCGGCGTTACGGCCGGATTTTCAGAGTGAACACCTGGTTCAGGTTTGAAGGCACCTTCTACGGCTTTGGCACGCCGGTAAAACCCATCAAAAAAATCGTGGCAAACCGGCTTCTCGGCTGGCCTCTGAAGGTCACCATCAGCGGCGCCACCGGTTTCGACTGGAAATTTTACTGGCAGGGAAAAACCTATCTGCCGCCGCAACCTGTTCCGCCGGAACTCGATTACGATTTCTGGCTCGGCCCGGCTCCATACAAACCATACCATCCGCACCGGGTGCACGTGACCTTTCGCGGCTACTGGGATTATGACGGCGGCGGCCTGGGCGATATGGGCATGCACTACCTTGACCCCGTTCAATACATCCTGGAGAAGGATCACACCAGCCCGGTGGAAATCGAAGTCGACGCGCCGCAGCAACATCCGGACGCCTGCGGCCGCTGGAGAAAAATCATCCTGCGTTATGCTGACGGCTGCGAAATAATCCTCGACGGAGAAAATCAAAGAAAGGACGTGCCGTTTATCGAAGGACCCGAGGGCAGGCTCTATCCAGGGCTCAGGAGCACCATCCCGGGCCTTACGGAAAAACTCAAAACGCTGCCGGACCCGGAGCCGCAGGTGACTGATTTCCATCAGGCCGTGCGAGAACGGCGGCGTTTCGCCCTCAACGAAGAAAACGGCCATCGCTCCTGCACTCTGGTGAATCTGGCGAAGATCGCCGTCAGGCTCGGACGAAACCTGCGATTTGACCCCGAGCGCCAGGTTTTCATCGGAGACGAGCAGGCTAATTTGCTGATCAACGAACCGATGCGCAGTCCCTGGAACGAGCTGCTGGAATCGGTCTGAAAACTCTCCGCGCAGTTAAAGGACAGGATGAAAATTAATGAAAAGAACAGGAAAGACCGGAGGCAAGAATCTCATGAAAGGGAGCTCTGCTGCCGACAACCTTTTCCATTCAGTTTCGAATCTAATCCCACATTCCATCGCGGCCGGCAGCGCTCTCTCAGGAAACGAAATAAAAAAGTCAAGAGCAAAAAAATGGAAAAAAATAAACTAACTTTATCAGGCACTCAGAAAACCGGCTTGATTTTCTTTTTGAAATCAAGGTCGCGGCGAAAATGCCGGTCCGGGGAATTGCCGCCGGGGGAGAAAATCAACCTTCTGAAAACTTTACATCCGGCCGCTTACTCTTCCGCATTTGAGAAAAGTTCCCCCTCCCGACCGGTTAATCTGCTTAATCTATCCCACCTTCTCACCCTGGCCCTGACCATGCTTGTGTCCGTCTCTTTCTTCCAGGCCTGTTACCAACCTCAGGTCACACTCTCGCCTGCAGTTTCTCGCCCTCAGTCCGCAGTTGTTTCTGATAGCCTCAGGCATCAGGTTGACGAATGGCTGCGACAGCTTCCGGCAGCCAACCAGCAGGAAGCGGAAAAAATCTTTTCTGAAATGCTTCGCGCCGGCTCATCCGTGATTTACGAACTCGGCCGGCGGCTGGCGGCGCCCGGTCAGGCTGACGACAGCCTTGTGCGCTATGCCATCGACGGACTGGTTACTCAATCCGGACGACCGGGCAACGAGGTTTTCCGTGAAAGGCTGGCTGACAACCTGCTTGCTCTCACCTTTACAGAGATAGATGACGGGGTAAAAAAATTTTTGCTGGAAGAAGTTCAATACGTCGTCGGGAAAAAACACCTTAAGAGTCTGGCCGCCCATCTCGAGAACCAGGCGCTGGCCACACCGGCTCTTAGAGCAATGTTGAGGGTTAAAGATCCCGAGCTTGAGGAGGTGCTTCTGGCCAATCTTAAAAAGATTGAATCAATTCCTGAAGAAGCCGCCACCCTGTTAATCCAGGCTGTAGGCCATCTGCGAAGCCGGCGGGCAATCAGCGAGCTACATCGGCTGGCCGCGTCCTCACGCCATCGGATCAGACAATCAGCCCGGCTGGCTCTGGCAGAAATCGGCGACCCTTCCTCTGAGTTTCTGCTGGCTTCGATACCGGCGCTTTCCAGCCAGAAAGATCGCCTCGAAGCCATCTCTCTCTA
>JBASPX010000079.1:0-4183 GCA_049659625.1 Candidatus Saccharicenans sp.
TCAATCACTTCAATTATCCTTCTTTTCAATTCCTCCAGGTCTTCGGCACTCCGAACGGAAATTATTTCCAGGTCAAAGGCGACATAATGCCACACCAGCCGGAATTTTTCGGCCCAGGGCCATTTCCTTTTGACGCCAAGCTGATAGAGGGCCAGCTGACGGTCGGCCTCAACCTGAGCCTGTTCCGGCAGGGTGCTGCTTGTCTTGTAATCATGGATTTCTATAATTCCGTCCGGCGTCAGGTCTATACGGTCAACATATCCCTGAAGGATATAACGGCGTTTGCCCTCAAGTTCAATTTCTATGTATTGTTCAAGGCCAAGGATACGATTCTGATTAAAAGGGTAGTAACGTATGTAGTAATCTTCGATGAATTTCAGGCCAAGCCGCAAATAGTCGTCGGGGGTTCGTTCTGGTCTGACCACCACCACCTTCTCATGAAAATTTTTCCTCCACTGATCTTCGTAATAGGCTTTAAGCTCATCCAGGGTCATCGTCCGGAATGGAAGTTCTGAATACAGCTTTTCCATCGCCTGGTGGAAACGGCTTCCCAGGAAAGCTTCGATGTTCTCCTCCGCCACCCTGATTTCATCGATATAAGCCAGCTTGAATTTCAGAGGGCAAACTTCATAGGTGGAAAGTTTCGAATGAGAATATTTCATGTTGCTTATGTCTTTCATCGGGAAATCTCCCCCGTTAAATTTCCTGACCGCGACCCAATCTCAATGTTTCCGGCTTCGCCGGGTTCAGCCTCAGGGCTGTCGCCCGGCTTTTTATCATTTCTCCTTTTCTTTTTCTTTAATGACCCTAACCCTTTCCTTCAGGTGGTCCTTCAGTTTTAAGTAAGGAACCCCGTGTTCCCACCAGTCTGGAGCCGGCAGACCTTTGAGGTGGTGGTCAAAAAATTCTTTCATCCTGACGGTGTAATCTTTCCGGTTGGCCGGCTTCTGCAGCCCGTGGTTTTCTCCGACATACTGCAGCATGACCACCGGCTTTTTCAACCTGCGCAGGGTGTTGTAATATTCCACACCCTGATTGAAAACCACCGCCCCATCTTTATCATTGTGGAGAAGAAGCAGCGGCGTTCGCACCCGGGTGGCAAAAAACACCGGAGAATTTCTGATGTAAGCCTCGAGGTTTTCCCAGTAACCGCCGGTAAACCGCCCCTGACTGCTCTCAAAGATCGGCTGGTTGGCCGAGCCGGTGTTCCAGTAAATCGAGCTGTACATGGAAATCATGTTGGTGAGTGGCGCTCCGGCCACGGCTGCCGCAAAAGCATCCGTCTGGGTGATCAGGAAGGCTGTTTGATAGCCGCCCCAGGAGTGTCCGTGCAACCCGACCCTCTCCGGGTCCACCACGCCGGTTTCTATGGCCGCCTTCAGAGCCGGCAGCACGCACCAGACGGCTGACAGGCCCGGGTCGTTGACAGTGTAAACGATATCCGGCATGAGCACGGCATAACCCTGGCTGGTGTAGTAGGATTTATTGAAACCGTTTGCCGTCGGCAGAAAATACCTGTTGAGATTGTTCGAAAGTTTTTCATAGATGTAAACAATGGTCGGATACTTTTTGCCTTCCTGATAATCCGCCGGCAGGAAGAGTGCCGCCTGAAGTTTATGACCCTTCTCGCTGAGGTAATCAACCAGCCGGACTCCGGCTGACCACAGGAACTCTTTCTGTTGCGGATTGGCTTCTGTAATTCTGGTGGCCCGAAGGAGGGCGGCGTCCGAAACATAATAATCGGGAAAATCCCGGTGAGTTTCCCTGGTGTAAAAGTATCGATCGGCTTTCTTAGCTTTAAGCAGGCGGTTGAATTGTGCCTCATCCCAGAGCAGCATTCTGGCAGCCTTCTTGCCCGGCTCAACCAGCGCTATGCCCTGCTTTTTTGTCCATTCGCCGTAGGCCTGGAAATACTGCGGTTGCGAGAGGTCTATTCCTTTTTCTTCGGGGTCAAGCACGAACCGCCGGTTGTAACGGATCCGGTCCTTATAGCCATTCCCGGTGAGGTTAATTCCCTGGCCTCCGCGGGCTTCAACCAGCCAGACGTCCCAGCCATCAGAAAGAAGCACCTGGCGGCCGTCCTTTGACCAGCCGAAAGGACGGTCGGGAGGGTTTTTGACGTTGTGGTCATCATCCTCGTCGATAAAGGAGGCCGGCAGTCCGGCCGTCAGGATGTAGCTCTGACCGGTGGCCAGCTCGTAAGTGTAAAAATGTCCGTCATCGTAATACAGCAGATAACGTCCGTCAGGTGAAAGGTCGTATGACCAGCGATTCTGCTTGAGTGCCAGCTTTTTCTGTCCGGTTTTCAGGTCGATCACATAAATGTCCTGAAAACGCTGTCCGCTCAGGCTGGCTTCAAGCTGGTAAGGACTGCGGTCAAAACCGACAGCCAGGTCGCTGGCGCGGCCGAGCCTTACCTCTCTCATCTCCTCGTCTGCCAGGCGCACAAATTTTTTCTCCTTCACCCGGAAGAGCGAAAGATAGCTGTAAGCGGCATCCTGTTTTTCCTCTACCTGCTGCTGGGATTGCAAACGGGGATCCTGCCAGTGCCAGAGTACGAGGTCCGGAAGCTCCTCGTCATCAATTTCATCGTTCCTGGCTGCCCGCAATTCAGCTTTTTCCGGGCTTTCTTTCTTTTCTCCCTCCACAGCCTTACTCTCAGCTCCTGACTTAACTTTAAGCTGTCTGATGCCAAAAGCCACCGCCTGGTAATCCTCCAGCCAGTAAGGAGTGAAATCCGGACTCAAGCCGAAGCCTGCGGGAAAAGAACTGTCCGCGGCCGGGTCGTACTCAAACTTTTCCACCCGGCCGGAGGCGGGGTCAAGCCTGAAAGCTAACAATGAGTAAACTTTATCTTCATATTTTTTATCTTCAATCCCGCGAAGAAGCGAAAGGGCCTGGCCTTTTTCATCCCATTTAAGGTTTCTATACCAGAAGCGGCCGGAATCGAGCGGTTTTATTTCTCCGGTTTTCAGGTTCATCAGCATGATTCCGTTGCCGTTTCTGTCCCGGGCATCAACCAGAAAAGCCAGCCATCTTCCGGTTTTATCAAAAGCAAATTCCGAGACATTCCCCAGAACGATTTCCTGAGCGGTGGCCAGGTTTTTTAGCACTAAGTCCGAACCGAACCATCTGTCCTTTTCTTTTTCCTGGGCTTCTGGAGCCAGCCGGTGAACAGCCAGATAAGCTGAACTTTCACCGGAAAAAGAAATCTTCCAGGCTCTGGTCCACTCAGTCCGCTCGCCGTTTCTTAAGGCCACCAGAACGGCTACAGGCTCTATCCTCTTTTTCTCCTTGCGCAGTTTTTTCATCTCCTGAGAAGAAGGGTACGAAAGAAAGCTTAACCATCGGGAATCATCTGAGATCAGGATTGAATCAAAAAGAGACCGTGGCGCCTCTCCCAGAGGGAAACGGTATTCCTTTTTTCCGTCAACTTCTTTGATAACCAGCTCGCTGTCACCCTCGTTAGGGCTCAACACATAAACAAACCAGCGACCGTCGTCAGAAACCTTAGCCAGAGTGATATTTTTCCAGGCGAGGATATCCTGGAGTTCTATCGGGTGCGGCGCTGGCGGACGGGCTTCAGATTTATCTGACCCGGCTGTTTCCCGGGCGGAGGCCGATGAAGTTAAAACTGCGGTTTCATCTGAAACAGATTCAGTCATCAGGCCAGGCCGTCCGCCAGCAGCCAGATTTATTGACAGCGGACAGAGAAACAACAGAAATAAAATCAAAAACCGGGTTGCCCTGGGCAAAAAATTCTGACTTCTTAAAAATTCAGTCATCTTAAACACCTCATAAAACTTGAGTATTTTCCAATTCTAACAGAGCCCACTCCTCAACACCAGCAATCAAATTACCGACTATTATTTTTTCAGCCATGGCTATTATTACTCCAGAACCGGTGTCCACAGCGGCCAGAAGTCAGCTGTGGCAAGAAATAAAAATTCAGAGATGTCAGCCTCAGGATTTACGGTGCCGGTGGCCATCCATGTAACTCATTAGCTTTTCTGGACTCTGGCTGCTGAAAATAAATCGGCGACCGCCACCGGTTTTAATTTCCAGTCCCCGGTTTCCGCTGGCGGTGTAAATTTTTGCTCCCCGGGCAAACTTAATTCCGTACCCGCCGAAGTCCTTTATCGGAGAAAATTCCACCGGCCTGATTTCTTTAATCTCCAGCCAG
>JBASPX010000080.1:0-67223 GCA_049659625.1 Candidatus Saccharicenans sp.
TACTCATCTACTTTCTGAGGGGTTTGGGAGTGGAACATAAGATCACCTTACAGACCGACAACGGAGAGGAGTTTGGAGGAAAATCGGTGGATAAACTTGAGTATCTTAACCGAAGAGTCTTCGCTCCTCTAAAGGCTGAGCTGCTGCATATACCCAAGGGGAAGAAAGAGTATCAGGCCTTCGTCGAGCGTTCGCATCAGACCGATGATAACGAGTTCTACATCCCGCAGATAGAACGCTGTGCGGATCTAAAAGAGTTCTAATTCAGAGCTTTGAGGTGGCCGTTCATGTATAATACCAGGCGCTATCACTCGACGCTGGGTATGACCCCTTACCGGAAGCTCAGGACACAGATGCAGATCTCAAAACAGGTGGCACTCTTTCCAGTAATCCAGCTGGAAAAACTCACCGACCTGTATCCAAAACTTTTCCCCCTGCCTGGATACCATGTGTCTGCCTATGACCTCGCCAGGATCATCTCATCCAGTTTCTGGAAATTCAATCACGAATAATTTTAGAAATAAATCAGGCCGGGTAAAGCATTAAATGCTATTAAGATAACAAGGACAGTCAGAATGTTCCAAGTAAAAAGCTTGACCTGAAAATTAAAAATAAAAAAGCCCGGGCTAAATTAGCCCGGGCCTTTTTTAATTTCCCTCGGCGATTACTTGTCCGGGTCGACGATGAAACCTTCTTTCATCAGGAACTGGATTTCCTCACGAGCTTTGCGGATGGTATTTTCAGCCATCCTGTAGAGTTCATCAGCCGGAATATCTTTTCCAGCCACGCCCTGCTCTATTGCCTTGCGACCCACAGCCACCGCCTCTCTCGGGAAAACTTCCCACTGATCCATATTCGGAATAATGTAATCTTCGCTTAAACCATAATCTTCGGCTACCTTGGCCAGCTCATAAGCAGCAGCTATGCACATCTCATCTGTAATCGTCTTGGCTCTAACATCCAGAGCGCCGCGGAAGATTCCCGGGAAACCCAAAGAATTATTGATCTGGTTGGGGAAATCAGAACGTCCGGTGGCCACGATTCTGGCACCGGCTTCCTTCGCCTCCCAGGGCCAGATTTCCGGAATCGGATTGGCTTCAGCAAATACAATGGCATCTTTCGCCATTGTTTTGATCCATTCAGGTTTTATAACTCCGGGTCCAGGAGTAGAGACGCTGATCAGGACATCGGCCCCACGAATCGCATCGGGAATTCCGCCCTTGATACACTTCGGATTGGTTTTCAGACAGAGATCCCACTTTTCCTTGAATTTCGCCTGCAGAACCTCACGGTCTTCACGATCTCTTGAAAGTATTCCTTTGGAGTCTACCGAGAGCATGTTCTCCGGATTAACCCCGGCAGCCATCAGCAACCTGGCAATGGCAATTCCAGAGGCTCCAGAACCGATAACCGTAACTTTAACTTCATCTATCTTCTTGTTAACAATTTTCAGAGCGTTTATAAGCCCGGCCACAGTCACGCAGGCAGTTCCCTGCTGGTCATCGTGCCAGACTGGAATTTCGCATTCCGCCCTCAACGTGTCGAGTATGTGGAAACACTTTGGATGTGAAATGTCTTCCAGGTTGATCCCGCCAAAAGTGGGCTGCAGCGTTTTGACGATGTAAATGAACTTGTCCGGGTCTTTTTCATTTATGCAGATGGGGAAAGCGTCGACACCGCCGAGATATTTGAACAGCAGCGCCTTGCCTTCCATAACCGGCAGTCCAGCCAGCGGTCCGATATCGCCCAGTCCAAGAACGCGGGTGCCGTCGGTGATGACTGCCACAAAATTTCCCTTGTTGGTCATCTCATAGGCTTTTTCTGGGTCCTTCTGAATTTCTTTGCAGGGGGCGGCTACACCGGGAGTGTACCAGATGGCAAAGTCGTTGAAATCTCTCACCCGGCACTTTAGAGTAATCCCTACCTTTCCTCTGTAAAAAGGATGAAGCCGAAGAGCATCTTTTGATGGTTGTTCGGCTTTTGCCAGCAATTCTTCCACGGTTACTTTTTTCTCCATGCTTTCCTCCAAATATAATTTTTGAGAGTTGATAATAAATTAATTCGCAGATTTAGTCAAACAAAATTCTGATGTACTAACAAACTATCCAGGATTCTAAATATCAGAGTGATGGCAGGACACGGCGCCGACGGCTGAGTCCTGAAGCCAGCAAACGTGCAGAAAAACATCTATAAATGCAGAGAAGATCTTTTATTGATTCAAAATGTGAAGTGCCAGGCCGCTGGCCTTCAGAGCAGCTTCGGGTATCGCCTCCGATATCGTCGGATGTATGTAAATTATGGAATCGAGGTCCTTGAGTTTCAGCCGGCGAGCCACAGCCATCGTCAGCACCGGTATCATCTCGCTGGCATGGGGAGCCACCAGATGGGCGCCGAGCACTTCATCTGTTTTCTTATCGGCGATCACCCGGACAGCACCTTCGGTGCTCTCGAGTGTCACCGCTCTGCCGTTTGCCTGGAGAGGAAATTCACCAACTTTTACCTCAATTCCGAGCGCCTGAGCATCCTCCAGAGATAATCCGACCGTAGCCAGTTCCGGTTCGGTGAAAATGGCTGCGGGAATTGCTCTGTAATCAAGATGCGATTCATGTCCGGCAGCGTTTTCTGCGGCCACCAGAGCATCATGATAGGCTTTATGGGCCAGCAGCTTGCCGCCGATCAGATCCCCTATGGCATAAACATCCGGAATTGAGGTCTGGCAGCGGCTGTCAACTTCGACGAAGCCGCTCTTTTGCAGACGCAGAAGAGTCCCCTCCCGGACTATTCCCTCGACGTTCGGACGGCGCCCGGCAGCGATCAGCACTTTCTCCGCCTTAAATTCGAACGGACGGCCGTCTGCCTGAGAAACTCCCTTCAATTTTACCCCATCATCCACAAACTCAGCCGTTTCTATCTTCATCCGGGTATAAATTTTCAAACCCTGCTTTTTAAGAATCCTCTCGAGCCTCTGCGCTGCAGCCACATCGGTTCCGGGCAGAATGTTCGGCATGATTTCCAATATGGTCACATCCGTTCCGATCCTCTGATAAACCGAACCGAGTTCAAGCCCGATGGCTCCGGCTCCTACCACCAGCAGACTGGTTGGTGGTTCCGGCAGAGAAAGCGCTTCAGTGCTGGAAATCACCCGCTTTCCGTCAAAACGAAGAAAAGGAAAATCGGCCGCCCGGCTTCCGGTGGCCAGAATGACCTTATCAGCTCGCAGGGTAAACTCTGAATCAGAAGTTGTGACCTTAACCTCTCCGGGTCCTTCCAGCCGGCCGCGTCCTTTTATTATCTGAACCCTGTTCCGGCTTAAAAGAAATTCCAGACCTTTCACCAGGCGGTCGACGGCTGCCTGTCTTCCCTGCTGAACTTTTGACCAGTTGAGCCTGACCTCAGCCAGCGGTCCCTCGAAGTTTTTCCCCGTTTTCAACTGATGAAACAGCGCGCTCTGATGTGTCAGGTATTTCGTCGGAATGCAGCCAACGTTGATGCAAACACCACCTACCCTGTTCTCTTCAACCAGGGTAACATTCAAGCCAAGCTGGGACGCCCGCAGAGCCGCGAGATAACCGCCCGGGCCGCCTCCGATGATCACCAGATTTTTTCTGTCCATGGTTTATTACCTTTGGTAATTAAATTTGAGAAATTTTATTATCAATTCATCTTCAGAAACCAGCCTCAGCGGGCAAGAATTTCCCTGAAAGCTTTTATCGCTCTCTCCACATCTTCATCATCCACATCTTTATGAGTAACCAGTCTCACTCCGCCGAAAACAGCCAGACAGAGAATTCCTTTCTCCTTCAACCTGCTCACCAGCTCCGGGATGGTCATGGTCGGATGGTTGAAGTAAAAGATAATGATGTTGGTCTCAACCTCTTCCGGATTGAGAGTAATTCCTGGCAGGTCATATATCGCCTGTGCCAGACGCCTGGCCCGTTCATGGTCTTCCTTCAACCGGTCAACCATCCGGGTAAGAGAGATAATTCCACAGGCTGCCAGCAGCCCCGCCTGTCTCATTCCTCCGCCCAGAGCCTTCCGTATCCGGCGGGCGTACTCTATCGTTTCCCGGTCAGCCACCAGAAGAGAGCCGACCGGAGAGGAAAGCCCCTTGCTCAGGCAGAACATAACAGAGTCGCAGCAACGGGCGTATTCTTTCACCGGAACGCCCGAGGCCAGACTGGCGTTGAAAATCCGGGCTCCGTCCAGGTGAACTTTTATTCCAAATTCGTCCGCTATCTTTCTGATGGCTGAAAAATTTTCCAGCGGCACGACCGCACCGCCCCAGTTGTTATGGGTGTTCTCGAGACAGATAAGCGAGGTCCGCGGCGTATGCACAGAGGGCATCCGGATATGTTTCCTGACCAGCTCCGGATCGATGGCCCCCCGGCGGGACGGCAGAGGCCTCGGAGTCACCCTGGAGATGAAGGTCATATGGGTCGATTCCATGTTGTAGATATGGGATTTTTCTTCAACTATAACCTCTTCCAGCTCCCGCGTCCACATTTTTACCGCTATCGAATTGCCCATGGTGCCTGAAGGAACAAACAGAGCCGCTTCCTTGCCCATGATCGAGGCGGCCAGTTCTTCCAGCTTTTTGACCGTCGGGTCGTCTCCCAGCACATCGTCCCCGACTTCAGCTTTCAGCATGGCCTGAAGCATTTCTTCCGTCGGTCTGGTGACCGTATCGCTTCTGAAGTCAGAATACGGTTTCATCTGTTTCTCCTTCCTTTTTCTCCAATATATGAAAATTTTTTCATATATTATCTTCTGTCTGATCCAAAATTCCAGCTACGGAATTCAATTCCGATGGCTGTATTATAGAATGATTTCTGTGCCTTAACAACCCGCCCGTTCTTTAACTTCCGGGCAACCTCCGTCTTATTTACTCGGTTAAGAATATATGATATTAATAATGCTGTAATTTTGTACAAAAAAATTGATAACCACATGGGCGAGAATAAAAGCTACTGGTACCTGGACCTCATCAACGTCGTTCTGCTGACCCTGATTTTCTTTTTTGGAGGGGCAATAATTTCTTCCGAGATTATCATCAGCGACGAAATGGTTTACGTTCCTGATGTCACCGGCAAAACCGTGGAGCAGGCCCGTCAGGAGTTGAGGAAAAGAGATCTGGAAATTACCGTCGTCGGTCAGGAATTTTCTGATGAGGTGGGCCGGGGAAGAATCATCACCCAGGATCCAGCCTCCGGCTCCAGGATTAAGGTAAATCAGCAGATAAAGGTGGTGGTCAGCAGCGGGAGTCAGGCAACAGTCGTTCCCCTTTATACGGGGAAAAGCCTGGAAATGGCCACGGCCGATTTGAGACAGAAAGGCCTGGCTCGAGGACCGGTTTCTCAGATTCATGACCGACGTTACCCCGCCGGAAGAATTATCGCTCAGAATCCACCTGCCGGCACCATGGTAGAAAGAAACCAGCCGGTGGGTTTTCTCGTCAGCCAGGGCGAGCCGGAAGTAAAGTTTCTGATGCCGGACCTCATCGGCCGGCCTCTGGAAAAAGTTCTTCCCTGGCTGCAAAAAGCCGGGTTCAAGGTAGAAGATATCAGAAATGTTTATTATCCCGGACTGGGGAAAGGGATAATCATCCGGCAGAATCCGCCGGGTGGCTATCCTATCCAGAAACGGAATCCGATCAATCTGGAGGTTAGCCGCTAATATGTTTTACATAGCGCCGTCGATTCTTTCGGCCGATTTTTCCCGTCTGGCCGAAGCCGTGGCCCTGGCTGAAAAAGGTCAGGCTGATATGGTTCACCTTGATGTGATGGATGGCCATTTTGTACCGCCGATCACCTTCGGTCACCAGCTGGTTTCCGCTCTCCGTGAGAAAACACGCCTGCCCCTCAACGTCCATCTGATGGTGGAGAACCCGGGAAGGATGATTCCGCTCTTTCTCGAAGCTGGAGCTGACTGGCTGTCATTTCACCTCGAAGCCTCGCGCCATATCCACAGAGACCTCAATCTGATCAAAGAGGCCGGCTGCCGGGCGGGACTGGCCCTCAACCCGGCTACCCCGATTGAGCTGCTGAGCGAAGTTCTGGAGGATCTTGATTTTGTCCTGATCATGACTGTCAACCCCGGCTGGGGCGGACAGAAATTCATCCCGGCCACCAGAAATAAGATCCAGCGGTTGAGCCGTCTGATCGCAGAAAAAGAACTCCCGACGCTGATTGCCGTTGACGGCGGAGTGAAACTCGATAATCTGGCTTCCCTTTTTGAAATCGGGATGAACATTGCCATCTGCGGTTCGTCTGTCTATAAAGCCGCCGACCCGGTGGCCATCATCCAGAAAATGAAACAGGTCGCCGAAGAATTCAACCGGAAACACAGCGGTCAAATTAAGTGAATAGAGGTTTTCAAGATGAATAAAAAATTATTTTTGCTTCTCTTTGTCACCTTGCTGATAATCTCTTTCTCCTCCATCTCCTGCCGCAAAAAACCCCTGGCCCTGGAATCTTTGCCACAGGAGACCCTTGCCTCTGACGAATCACTCTACAAACTGGGGGAAACTTACATCAAAAAGGACTTTGAAAAGGGATTGCTGTTCCTCAGGCAATTGATGGATTCCTTTCCCCGCAGCTTCTACGCTCAGAGAGCTAAACTGCTCATAGCCGATACTTACTTCAGCAAAGGCGACGAAGCCAACATGATTCTGGCCGCCGCTGAATACCGTGAATTCATCGCTCTCTACCCGACAAGTCCGTCTGTCCCCTACTGCCAGTACCAGATTGCCATGACTTTTTACAAACATGCTCTAAAACCCGGGCGCGACCAGACAAAAACGGTTCAGGCTCTGAACGAATTCAAAAAAGTTGTGGCCAACTACCCGAACAGCGAATACGCCACCCTGGCGGCTGAGAAAATCAGAGATTGCGAAAACCGGCTGGCCGCTCATGAGCTGGAGGTGGGCGAAATTTATTACAAAATGAAATCCTACCGGGCCGCCCTCGGCCGGCTGCAGCCGATCATCACCACCTATCCAGAATTTCCCCGGCTCGATGCAGTTTATTTTTACATTGCCGATTGCTATTTCCAGACAAAAAAATATGACGAAAGTCTTCCCTATTTTAACAAACTGATAACCGATTACCCCAAAAGCAAGTTTGCCAGAAAAGCCGAGAAAAGAATAAAATTCATAGAAGCTGTCAAAAAAAATGAAGCCAGTAAATCTTCGCAGCCAAAAAAATGAAGGGAGGAATTCATGAAATCAAAAGGCACCGGGGCAAAGGGATTGATCCGGCTTCTGATTTCGATTCTGGTTTTGCTGACACTCGGAGGCGGCCAGTGGCTGCTGGCTCAAAGTGAAAGCAAACCTGTCTGGGAATTCGGCCTCTCCGGCGAGCTTTTCAGTCGCGGAATTAAGTGGCAGGAAGAGAGCTCAACGCTGAAATCGACCAACGCCACCCTGGCCTTGAGAATAAGGGAAATTGCCAGCATCATAAACCTCACTGTTTACGGCGGAATCGGAATGCCCAGGCCAAACGGCATAATTTTTGACCGCCTTCCGCTAACGCTCGAATACCAGGCCGGGAGCCTCAACGGACTGCTGGCCGGGATGCGGGCAGAAGCCAGAGTTCTTCCAGCTTCAGATTTTAATTTCGGGCTGGTGGCTGAGGTCACTTCCTTTTCCGGCTTTAATAAAGATTTTGAGCTCAAGGGACTGGTGGTTCCGGCAACCGCCACCGCCAGGCTTTCCTGGATTCAGGCCACGGCGGGATTCATCGTTACCTATGACGCCCTGGAAAACAGCCAGCCTTTCCTGGAAATCGCCGGGTCATACCTCCAGGGCAGATTCAGGATGAGAGAGGTAATCGAAGACCTCAGCGGAGAGCAGACGGTTACTATAAAAAGTTCAGGTTACGCCTCAATTACCGCCGGCTGGAATTTCTACCTGGTCGATAAGATAACCCTCGTCCCCAGGATCAGATTTATGCCCGGGGCCAGGAGCACATTCGGCGGCTCGCTGAGCATTTTTTATGGTTTTTAAAAAACAGGAAGGAGGGTGAACATGTTTTCAGCAAAGAACCGGAAAAAATCCAGGCTGCTGCCAGCGGCCATATCGATAACATTAACGCTTTTGTTCCTTGTGTTTGCCTGGCAGTCTGAAGCCCAGAACAAGCTCAAAGATAAATTCTCCCAGGCGGGTGAAAAAAAACAGGGACGTCTGGAACAGACGCTTAAATCGAGAATCTCCGCCGGCGCTCCAGCCAGACTGAAGGTTATCAGCCAGAAGGCAACACCTCCTTCCGGACCAAAATATTCCCCGGAAAAAATACTCGTCAAATTTAAGCCCGGACTTTCCACCCAGTCGACCGAATCCATCCTGCGTGCTTATCAGCCGCGCGAGTTCAAGTTAATTCCAAAAATAAATGTTTATGTGGTGAAAGTTTCAGAGCTAACCACTGTGGAAGAAACACTGTCTGCCCTGAAAAACAACCCGGACGTTCTGTATGCTGAACCGGATTACAAACTCAGGCTGGCAGTTCAGCCGAACGACCAGCTATTCCGTTATCAATATGCACTTTACAACCCGGGCGGCGTCCTGCAGCTGCCAGGTAGCCCTACCGGGAAGCTGCGGGCTGACATCAAAGCCACCGGAGCCTGGGATTTCGTCAAAGGAGACCCGGATCTGTTGATCGCTGTTCTTGACACCGGAATAGATTACACGCATCCCGACCTGGCCAGCAAGGTCATTTCCAGTGGATGGGACTTCATCAATGACGACAACGACGCTTACGATGACCACTGGCATGGAACGCATGTTGCCGGAATTATCGGCGCCGCCACCAACAACTCCGAGGGCATCGCCGGTGTCGCCTGGAACTGCCGTTTGCTGCCGGGCAAGGTCATTTCTGCCGAGGGTGAAGGTGATTATTCTGACCTGATTGAAGCGCTGATCTGGGCTGCCGACTATGTCCATGGAACAGCAAAGGTGGGAGTGATCAACATGAGCGTAGGCGGTGATGAACCCTCCACTGCCCTACGATCTGCCCTGGAATATGCCTTCAACAAAGGAATAGTCCTGGTGGCCGCAGCCGGAAACGACGGCCAGCCAGGTGTTCTTTATCCGGCTGCCTATGACGAATTCTGTCTGGCGGTAGCCGCAAGCGATTATAACGACGAAGTGGCCGACTTCAGCAACAGCGGTCCTCAGGTTGATGTGGCCGCTCCGGGTGTCTGGGTGCTGAGCACCATTCCAGTAGCTATGACCGAGCCAGAATACCTTCCATATGCTTTCGCCACAGGAACCTCCATGGCCACTCCTCACGTGGCCGGATTTGCCGCTCTGATCAAAGCCAGCAAACCCTGGCTTGGTCCGGCTGACATCATGAAGTTGATAAAATATACCCCCGACGACATCGACCAGACCGGGCGTGACGATTACGCAGGCTATGGAAGAATAAATTGCGAGAGAGCACTCTCGCCCTTTAAGCTGGTAAAATGATTTAAACCGGGGGTCTGAAACGCCGGCTTTACTATGATTCGCTATCTGAGAATTAGAAATTTAGCCACCATCGAAGAGCTCGAACTGGAACTCGAGCCCGGTTTTACCATTCTCACAGGAGAAACCGGCGCCGGCAAATCAATCATCATCGACGCTCTTAAACTGCTTCTGGGAGAAAAAGCCACTCCCGAGCTGATCCGCACGGGAAAGGATGAAGCTTCGGTCGAGGCGGTGTTTGAAGTTTCCGACGTCCGTGAATTACCGGAAGATTTAGCCCCGGACGAAGGCAGTCAGCTATTCATTCAGAGAACAATCTCGGCTCAGGGGCTGAGCAAGTCTTATCTCAACGGTCTTCTTGTGCCGCTGAAAAAGATCCGGGAAGCTGGAGGATTTCTGCTCGATATCTACGGCCAGAACGATCATGTTTTCCTTCTCGACCTTTCCAGCCATCTTAAATTTCTGGATGAGTTTGCCGAAGCGGCTGAACTCAGGGAGAAAGTAAAACAGACCGCGGTCAGGCTTCGCTCTCTCCTCCGGGAAAAAGAGGAATTGATGACCAGACAGCGGGAGCGTGCCCAGCGTCTTGATTTCATCAATTTTCAGATAAAAGAAATTGAACAGGCGGAGCTTAGGGCGGGCGAGGATGAAGAATTGCTGCAGGAAAGGTCCATCCTGAAAAACGCTGAAAAGATTGCTCTCCTTCTGAACCAGGCAATAGACATCTCCTATGAAAACGAGTTTTCTCTGGTGGCCGGTTTGAAAAGGGTGGAAAACGCCATTTCCGAGCTGAGCCGATTTTTCCCGGAACTGGAAACCTGTCACCACCAGCTGGCCGATTTTGAAGTTTTCCTGAAAGAGCTGGCCTCAAGTCTGATCGACCTGCGGGAAAAGTATTCTCCCTCTCCTGAGAGACTGGAAGAAATAGAGCAGAGATTAAGCCTGATTGAGAAACTGAAAAGAAAGTACGGAACTACCATTGAAGATATTCTTACTCATTACGGAAATATCAAAAAAGAAAAAGAAGAGCTCGAACGAAGCGAGGAAAAGCTTTCCGGTCTGGAAACGGAAATTAAATCGGTCTTCGATGAGTATCTCCACCTCTGCCAGCAGCTCAGACAGAGGCGGCAGGAAAAAGCCCGGGAACTTGAAGAGCTGCTGGTAAAAGAGCTGGCCAGGCTGGCCATGCCCAGAGCCAGTTTCCGGATAGAATTCCGTCCTCTGCGCCCGACGCTTGAAGACCCGGCCACCATCAGGGATCAGGGAATGGAGGAAGTGGAATTCCTGCTCTCAGCCAACCCCGGAGAAGACCTGAGACCCCTGCGGCGAATCGCTTCCGGAGGAGAGCTTTCCCGCATCATGCTGGCGCTTAAATCCATCGGCAGAGAGGAAGAACGCGGAAGAACCCTGATCTTCGATGAAATCGACTCAGGCATCGGCGGGAAGACGGCCGACTTTGTCGCCCGCAAACTGCAGCAGTTAGCCCGCCGTCACCAGGTAATCTGCATCACTCACCTGCCGCAGATTGCCTCGGCCGCCAGTCATCATTTCCGGATAGAAAAGAAAATCGAAAAAGACCGAACATACACCCAGGTTAAAAAACTGCCGCCAAAAGAAAGGACCGAAGAAATTGCCCGACTGATAGCCGGAGCCCGGATAACCGAAGCCAGTCTGCGAATGGCCAGGGAATTGCTGGAGCAGAACGCCAGCCGTAATTAAACCCGGTATATTTCTCAGAACCAGTCAGTTTTAATCCGGTCACATCACGAAAAGGCATGGTTTAAGCTATAATACCTTATTGAATAAACTGAAAAAACTGCCATGCTCGAAGGAAAAACTTTTTACATCCATACCTTTGGCTGCCAGATGAACGTGAACGATTCCGAGCACCTGGCCAGCCTCCTGCTTTCAGAAGGAGCCAGTCCGGCCAGTCGTCTGGAAGAAAGCGATTTCATCCTGATCAACACCTGTGCCGTGCGGGAAAAATCGGTGGAAAAACTTTTCTCTTACCTGGGGCGACTTAAGGAATACAAGGAAAAAAGGAAGGCTGTTATCGTCTGCCTGGGCTGTGTGGCTCAACTTTACCGTCAGGAGCTGCTGAAAAAGTTTCCTTATCTTGATCTGGTGGTCGGCCCGCATCAGTATGCGTCCGTACCTTCCCTCTTAAAAAATTTAACGCATGAAAGGAAAGTTCTTACTGCCTGGAACAGAGACTGGACTGACCTGCCGATACTGCCGGAAAGCCGCGAAAGTCGGGTTTCGGCCTACGTCACTGTTATGGAAGGATGCAACAATTTCTGCTCCTTCTGCGTGGTCCCGTTTGTGAGGGGAAGGGAGAAATACCGGCCTCTTGGCTCGATTCTCGATGAGGTCAGGGCGCTGGCTGACCGCGGCTACCTGGAAATACATTTACTCGGACAGAACGTCAATTCCTACCGGGATCCCGAAAGCGGAGCCCGTCTTCCCGAATTGCTGGAGAAAGTGGCCTCGATTCCGGGGATTGAATGGGTCCGCTTTCTGACCTCCCATCCAAAAGACTTCGGTCCGGAGCTGGTTGAAGCCATGGCTTCGATCCCGAAAGTCTGCCATCAACTTCATCTGCCACTTCAGTCGGGATCCGACAGAATTCTGGCGCTGATGAACAGAAAATATACCAGGGAAGAATACATGGAAAAAATTGAGAGTCTCAGGTCCAGGATGCCGGATATCAGTCTGAGCACCGATATAATTGTGGGCTTCCCGACGGAAACGGAAGACGATTTTCAACAGACTATGGAGATGGTGGAAAAAATTAAATTCGCCAGCATTTTTTCATTCCGCTATTCCCCTCGACCCCGGACCGCCGCCTCCAGGCTAAAAGACGACGTGCCGGAAGAAGTTAAAATCGATCGTTTGATAAGACTTCAGAGCCGGCAGAAAGAAATCCAGCTCGAACTTCACCGTCAGCTTGTCGGTCAGAAGATGAAAGTGCTCTGCAGCGGCCCGAGCAAAAAGGGAAACCTTTACGCCGGTCGCAACCAGGCCTATCAGGTAATTAACTTCTGTTCTCCGGTTGACATAAGCAACCGCCTGGTAACCGTCAGGATCACCGGCTACGGACCTTACAGTCTTCAGGGCGAACTTGAGGACTGACTCCGGCTGTTTAATTGCAACCTTTCCTCTTTTAGGATATAATTTCTATCCGTTTTAGCCGGATCAAGGATAATCCGAAATATGAAAGTCAACGTTTGGAGCACTATCAACCAGCTCAGCAAGGAACGCGGAGTTCAACCGAAGGTTATCATAAAAGCCATTGAGGAATCTCTTCGCATCGCCGCCAGCAAGCATTTCAATAAAGGCGAGGATATAATCGTCGATTTCAAGCCGGAAAAGAGCGAACTCAGAGTCTACGTGGTAAAGAAAGTGGTGGAAGAAGTCACTGACCCGGCTAAAGAGATTTCGCTGAAGGAAGCTGTACTCCACGATCCCGAGGCCGCCATCGGGAAAGAAATTGAAATAGAACTACCGGCGGAAACGCTCGGACGGATAGCCGCCCAGGCGGCCAAACAGGTGATTTTTCAGAAGGTGCGGGACGCGGAAAGGGAAAAAGTCTACGAAGAATTTGCCCCCCGCGTGGGAGAAATAGTTACCGGAGTTGTTCGCCGCTTCGAAAGTAACGGAACCATCCTCGAAGTCAGCCGGACTGAAACTTTCCTGCCGAACAAGGAAAAACTTCCCGGCGACCAGTTTCGTCCGGGCGACCTGGTTAAAGCGGTCATTACCCAGGTCCAGAAAAATTCCCGGGGACCGCAGGTGCTGCTTTCGAGAACCTCTCCGCGATTTCTGGTTAAGCTCCTCGAGCTGGAAATTCCCGAGATTGCTTCCGGAACCATCCAGGTAAAGGACGTTGTCCGGCAGCCGGGTGAACGGGCCAAGGTGGCTGTTTACAGTCAGGACAAAGAGGTCGACCCGGTGGGAGCCTGCATCGGAGTCAAGGGAAATCGTATCGCGGCCATAACCAGAGAGCTTAACGGAGAAAAGATCGATATTATAGAATGGTCCGCCGATCCGGAAGTATATGCCAGATCTGCCCTGAGCCCGGCCAGGATTAAAAAAATTGTCATCACCAACAAACAGGCAAAGGAAATGGAGGCCAGGGTGGAGAAAGATCAATTCTCTCTGGCCATAGGAAAGAAAGGAATCAATGTCCGGCTGGCCAGCAAACTGGTAGGCTGGAAAATTTCGATAATTCAGGAATAAAAGGCATAAGAATAAAATATGGAAAATACGAAAAGCAAAACGGCAAAACCGAGCCAGGCTGAGAAAAAGCCTGAAGTCCCGAAAAAAGCCAGTCTTGCCCCGTCTCAGGCAGCCAAAGCTCAGCCAGGGAAAAAATCTGCGGCTGAGAAACCACAGTCCGGGAAACA
This sequence comes from Candidatus Saccharicenans sp., assembly GCA_049659625.1. Lineage (GTDB taxonomy): Bacteria > Acidobacteriota > Aminicenantia > Aminicenantales > Saccharicenantaceae > Saccharicenans. The sequence goes on from JBASPX010000080.1 coordinate 13,864, forward strand.
GACGGCAGCTCCATCCACTCCCGGTACTCCCGCTCCGTCAAAACCGCAGGAAAAATCCGCTCCGGCAGCCAGAACTGCCGCCCCTAAAGCTACAGCCGCTCCCAAACCGCGCCCAAAAATACAAATTCAGGAAGGTATGTCCATCAAGGACCTGGCCGAGCGGTTCAGGATAAAGCCGAAGGATCTGATCGACCATCTGCAGGCAGCCGGCTATGATGTCAGCGCCTCCGACCTGCTGGATGAAACTCTGCTTCAGGCCATTTCCAGGATTATCAAAGTGGACCTGAAAATGGTTTCACTCGAAGAAGACATCCGCAAGCTGGCCTTCAGCCTCAAGGACGACCTGGTTCCGCGTCCTCCTGTGGTAACCGTCATGGGTCACGTTGACCACGGCAAAACGACCCTGCTCGACGCCATAAGGTCTACCAACATCGCCGAGAGAGAAGCTGGCGGTATTACCCAGCATATTGGCGCTTACCGTGTAAAATATAAAAATCGCTACATCACCTTTATCGACACCCCCGGCCACGAAGCTTTCACCCAGCTGAGAGCCAGAGGGGCACAGGTGACCGACATAGTGGTTCTGGTGGTGGCGGCCGACGACGGGGTTATGCCCCAGACCAGGGAGGCCATCAGCCACGCCCAGGCAGCAAATGTGCCGATAATCGTGGCCATCAATAAGATAGACAAGCCTGAAGCCAACCCGGAACGGGTAAAACAGCAGCTGGCAAAAGAAGGTCTGATTGTGGAAGAATGGGGCGGCAAGACCATCTGCGTGGAAATTTCGGCCAAAGAAAAGAAAAACATAGATGAATTGCTGGAGATGATTCTGCTGCTCGGGGACATCATGGAGTTGAAATCCCATCCGTACGTTCCGGCTCAGGGAGTAATCTTAGAATCCAGACTTGACCCTCAGAAAGGACCGGTGGGAACGGTCATAATTCAGCTTGGCACTCTCACTCCCGGTCAGGCTTTTATCTGCGGGACCACCTACGGGAAAGCACGGGCTCTTTTTGACGAATGGGGAAAACCGGTCAAATCGGCCGGGCCATCGGTACCGGTGGAGGTTCTTGGTTTCGATTCAGTACCCGAAGCTGGAAACATTTTTCAGGTGGTCACAGACCTGGAAATAGCCCGCCGCATTTCAGAGTTCAGGATCGCCCGGCTGAAAAAAGAACCCTCTAAAAAGGAAGTGCCATTAACCCTGGAAGACCTCTTCAAGCAGATTGAAAAAGGTCAGACCAAGGAACTGCCGGTGATCGTTAAAGCTGACGTTCATGGTTCGGTTGAGGTGCTGAAGAGCCTGCTCCCGACCCTCAGCACCGACCAGGTAAAAATCAACATCCTTCAGGCCTCCACCGGCAACGTTACCGAAGCTGACGTGCTTCTGGCTTCGGCTTCAGGAGCAATCATCATAGGATACAACGTCAAGGTGCCCTCGAAGATTCAGGAACTCGCCCGGAATGAGAAGGTGGAAATCCGGTTGTACAGAATAATCTATCAACTGACAGAGGACATGAAAAAGGCGGTGGCCGGGATGCTCGAACCGGTCATCAAGGAGACCGTTCTCGGCCGGGCACTGGTAAAGAAAATCTTTCAGATAGCTAAGGTGGGCACGGTTCTCGGCTGTCAGGTGGTCGACGGAAAAATCGTCAGAAATGCCGAGGCCAGGGTGATCCGGGGCAACAGCGTCCTTTACCAGACCCGCATCTCCTCTCTTAAACACCTTAAAGAAAGCGTCAACGAAATCAGCAAAGGTTTCGAATGCGGAATCGGGCTGGAAAAAACCGAGGGGATTCAGCCGGGTGACGTAATTGAAGCCTTTGTCAGAGAAAAAGTTAAAGCTTGAGAAACACCTGAACCATGATCGTCGGTGTTCTGACCTTAGAGTTTTTCCTGGAGTATTCTCACTCCCTAAAGGAAAAACGTCGCTTCATAAACAGTTTCACCGACCGGGTCAAACACCGCTACAACGTTTCCATCTCGGAAATTGATTTTCAGGACAGCTGGCAGAGGACTATTCTGGCTATCGCCATGGTTAACAGCCAGGAAAGAGTTGTCCAGCAGACTCTCAACCGGATTCTGGAGGAAGCCCGGGTGGTCTCCGGGGCTCTTCTTTCCGGTCATCAGATCACTTTTTATTGACTCGGTGAAATTATAAGATGTCAGTACATCAATCTTACCGCCCGAAAAGAATAAGCCAGCTGATTCAGCAGGAAATCAGCCGTCTGCTGATTACCGAGCTGCCTGAAATGGTCGGTTTTCTGACAGTAACCGGAGTGGAAATGCCGCCGGACCTGAAGACGGCCAGAATCTCCATTTCAGTCCTGCAGAAGGAAAGAAGAGAACCGGTCCTTAGATTGCTGCAGAAAAGGGGTTCATATTTCCGCAAGATTCTTGCGAGCCGCCTCAATTTAAGATATAATCCAGAACTAATTTTTGTCCTTGACACCTCGGTCGATTATGAGGAAAGAATCGACCGCTTACTCGACGCCATTAAGGATAATGAGCCAGAAGATAAAGATTGAAATAGCCAGAAAAATCCTTTCCAGTCATCACATAGCTATCACTTCTCACCTGCGTCCGGACGGAGATTCCATTTACACCAGTCTGGCTCTGGCTGAGATGCTCGAGCTTCTGGGTAAAAAGGTTCAGGTGGTCATCCATGACCCTCTCCCCTTTCCCTTCTATGAATTCCCTGAAACTTCCCGGATCAAGATAGGCCAGATTGACCCGGAAGGGGTCGACCTGGTAATTCTTCTTGAATGCGTGGACGTGGCCCGTTCCGGACAGATCGGCATAGAACATCTGCCCAAAATTAACATCGACCATCATTATTCAAATTCTCCCTATGCCGATTTGAACTGGATCGATCCGGAAGCTTCTGCCGTCGGTGAAATGGTTTTCGAACTTATCGAACCGCTCGGGTTAAAGATCACTCCAAAAATTGCTGAGTATCTGTATTCAGCCATTTTCTCCGATACCGGCTCCTTCCAGTTCTCCAACACCACCGCCCGGACCCTGCGCACCTGTTACCTCCTGGCTGAAGCGGGCGCCAGCCCGAATGCCATCGCCGAGAAACTTCTTAACAACAACACAGCGGCAAAAATCAGGTTGATCGGCCGGGTGCTCACCAGACTGACCCTCAATGCCTCAGGAAACCTGGCCTTTCTGGCCATGTTCCGCCGGGACCTGGAAGAGGTCGGATTGAAAGAAGTTGACGTGGAGGACATCACCACCTTCGCCCGCTCGATAAAAGGGGTGGAAATGGTTGTATTCTTTAAGGAAATTGAGCCGGGCGTGTTCAGGGTAAGCCTCAGGTCGAGGGGAAAAGCCAATTCTGCCCTGGTGGCTGAAAGCTTTGGAGGCGGCGGACACCTGCACGCGGCCGGATTTACCGTCCACGGGGAATTTGAAGAAATATACCGGGAAATTCCCAGAAAAATCGAAGAAATCCTTAACCGGGATCGCCAGCCTTCCTGAAAGCCTGGAATGAGGATGCCAAACCTCGATGGTCTCATAGTGGTCGACAAACCGGCCGGACTGACCTCGCACGATGTCGTCCTGAAAATCAGAAAACTGCTTAAAATTAAAAGGGTCGGTCATACCGGCACACTTGACCCTATAGCTACCGGAGTGCTGCTGCTGACTGTCGGGCGGGCCACCAGACTTTTTCCCTATATTTCACGCCTGAATAAAACCTATTCGGGGGAAATAAGGCTTGGTCTGGCCACAGATACTTATGATGCGGAGGGCAAACCGCTTGGAGAAGAAAATCACAACTTTCCCGACAGGGAAAAACTGCTGGAAACGATCAATTCACTTACCGGAGTGATCCGGCAGAATCCGCCGCCCTTTTCGGCCAAAAAAATAAGCGGGCAGCCTGCTTTTTTGCTGGCGCGGCAGGGGGTTAAACCGGAACTTAAGCCGGTAACGGTGGAAATTTACCGTTTTCTGGTTCTCGATTATCAACCTCCCGTGGTCAGTTTCTTAGTGGAATGTTCTTCAGGCACATACATACGTTCGCTGGCCCATGACCTCGGTCAGAAACTCGGGTGCGGAGCCCACCTGTCATCACTCAGAAGGATCGCTGTAGGGCTGTATACTGAAGAAGAAGCCCTGCCTCTTTCTAAAATAGAAGAATTCGCTGCCAGCGGTAAATTTGAAGAGTTTTTAATTCCAGTGGAAAAGCTTCTGCCTGAAAATCCGGCCATATGGCTCGACAGCTCTGGCAGCAAATCTTTCCTCCACGGTGCCAGGATTCCCATTCGCCAGGTATCAAGAGCCAGGCTTACCGCCCATCGCCTGTCCACCCCGCTCGTTTACCGGGTGTTTTCTGAAGAGGACAGGCTTCTGGGGCTGGCCACCTTCAGAGCTGAAGAGCAGGTATTTCAGCCCCAGCTGGTCCTCCCCCCTCCTGATAACTGTCCATCCTGAAGAAAATTTTAATCTTACCTTAAAATTTTTTTACAACCATTCTTGAAATTTAACCCGGCCTGATATATTTTATATAAACGATGAGGCTAAACAGGAACCAGATAGAACATTTATCATTCGTAATTTTAAGAAAGCTGATTAAAGAGGGGAAAATCCTGGTTGAAGATAAAGCTAAGGTGCTGGAAGAAATGATTAATCTTATTACCGAAGAATTTCTGAAGGAAGACCGGCTGGATCAGGAAGTGAGAGAGATTCTCAGTAAACACATGGATGAAATCCGCCGCGGTAACGTTGAGTATCAGACGATGTTTAAGATGATCAAGAATAAACTGGCGAAAGAAAGGAATATCGTCCTCTGATGAGCCGTCTGTCAAGAGAAAAAATCCATCATCTTTCAAAACTGCTGGTTAACGCTCTTTATAAGAATGACCAGGTTGATTTTCTGGCAGAGCCGAACGAAGTCCGGCTGACCATAGTTAAGGCAATTGAAGAAGAAATGAAGCTTTACGACGAAATTGACCGCAGAGCCAGGGAAAAAATAGCCTCGCAGAAGAAGCAGATTGAAGAAGGCTCACAGGAATGGGAAATTCTGTACCGCAAATACTACAACGAAGAGCTATCGAAACTCACTAAACTGGCCGAATAATCCCCTCTCCGACCATATTGGTTTGTCATTATCCTCTTATTTTGCTTATTTAACTTCGCTTTAACGAATTTTCAATCCACTTAAAAATCAATTTAAAAAGAAAAAGGGGCGGTTTTTACCGCCCCTTGACTCAGCTGATTTTCTATTAGAAGCAGTATCTGAAGCCGATACCCATCTTGTGGTGATCTTCAAAGTTCCGGCCGATCGGTGCCCGGAACTCAAAGAACAGGTGGCTCATCCTGACATAATTGTTGAACAGGGTCACCCCAAGCTGACCGACTCCGTCCACTCCGCTCTTTCTGTTATACAGGTCGCTCAGTTCCTTCGTGCTGAATCCAGGTCCCAGACCCAGATAAACTTTGCCGAAGTGGAAATTCGCCAGGAGTTCGCCCATGATCACCGCTTTCCAGGGGCTTCCTTTAAGCGGCATTCCTGCTCCAGACGTCAGGGTCAGGCTGATTTTGTCCGGGTTCAACCATACGAAGAAACCCGGCCTCAGATAGAGGTACGGGACATAGCCGGGCAGGTCATACTGGCTTCCACCATGGGCCAGCATGGCTCCAGCTTCGATCACTCCGAAGAATTTCTTCCTGGTAACGGTAAAGGATTTTCTGGAGTCTTCCGTTGCCGCTGAAACCGCACCGTCGCTGTCATAGGCAGTGACGCTCACCGTAAAGGTGCCCTCTTTATAAAGTGTCTTCTGCCAGCTGAAGGGCTTGCTGGTAGCGTTGTAAGAATCTATTACCTGACCGCTGGGATCCTGAAGTTCAAAAACCACCCTGGTAACCTCGCCATCCGGGTCGGATGAACCGCTGGCATCAAAGGTTATCGGTTTGCCGTACATATTGGTGCAGGTGGTGCAGCTCGGTTCAACCTTAGCTACCGGAGGATAATTAATGTAAACTTTCGCCTCGCAGGGATTGATTGAAGGTTTGCCGGCCATATTTACAGCTGAACCCTTGAAGGTGTATTCGCCCGGCTTGTCGAGTTTTGTCTGCCATCTGGCGGCTTCAGGCGTTAAATCCTTGCTGGCCACTCTGTTGCCCTGCTTGTCAAAAATTTCGACCTTCATGCTTTTAGCATACTGAGTGCCGCTCATATCAACAGTGATCGGGTCGTTGATGTTGGCTTTGGCCGGAGAAACCTTCAGCGAGCAGATAGCCTCCGGGATTTCTTCCACCATGCCTTTAAGAGCAATGTTTCCGCAAGGCTTGGGAATGATGAAGGTATAGGTTTTGAAACCATCCTTCACTTTGATGGCAAAGACTTCGACCGGTTTTTTCCCGGCCCACTCGAGCTCTCCGGAAACTTTAATCTTTCCCTTCGACCGGAAAAGCATCCACTTCACAGTCTCACCCACATTCCAGGTGGTATCTTCAAATTGAGCTGTCTTCAGCTGCTCGATGAATGGCTCGTACAGAAAGCCATAGCCAGCCTGCTCAAACCCGATTTTAATATCGGCCGAATAGCGTTCAACAAGCATTTTCATAACTTCAGGAGTGGGGATTTTTCCCCTGACTCTGGCGAAGGTATACTGACCGATGTTATTGATTTTTTTGGCCTGAGCGGCGGCTTCAAGAGAAAAAACCAGAACAAGTGCGATCGTCATAACCACCAGCAATTTTTTCGATCTCATATTACACACCTCCTTTGTAATTCTTTCTCTATTTAATCTAAAACTTCTCCTTCTGTCAAGAAAATTCTTCTCCGTTTTTCTTTTTTTAAAGGGCAATAAAATTCCGGCGTATCGTCCTTATCCAGCCATCGTCCTGCGGGCTTGAATTGAGCGCTTTTTCTATCAACTCCCTGCCTGGAAAACCTTTTTCCAGAATCCCTCTCAGCAGCCTAACGGCCGACAAGGGTTCAATCTCTGGATGAGCCTGAAGGCCCCAGACTCTTTTCCCTTTCAAACGAAAGGCCTGAATCTGACAGTACCGGCTGCTGGCCAGTATTTCAAACCTGTCTTCATCCAGATGGCAGACTTCATCATAATGGGAAGAAAAAACCATGATGCGGCCTGGATCACCGAGCAGAGGATCTTTTTTCAATACTTCCACCTCTATCCAGCCTATTTCAGGCACCTCTGCCCTTCTGATGGAATCAGGTCCGGCCAGGGTTAAAGCCAGAAGTTGATGTCCGTAGCAGCTGCCAAGGATGGTTAAATTCCTTTCAACCGCTTCCTGAACAAGAGAGACTTCAGCCAGCACCCATGACTCCAGGTTGAGTATGGAGGCTTCCGAACCTGTAAGGATCAGATGGGTATAGCCGTCATCAAGATCCGGCAGATATCCATCCACCGCCCGGAAGGATCTGTATGGCAGGTCGATCCAGGCTGTCCAGTGCTCAACCGGATTGTAAATTTCCGGCCACAGTGAGTTGTCGATGATCGCTAACTTAGCCATTTCAGCCGCCGTTTAAAAAAACAGTTGCAATTATAAAGGAAATTCTGTAAAAAAAATAGGTCAGTAAATTTATGGCATAATCCAGAAAATCTAAGTTTAAGTTGCCTTAATCTAACAACAAGGAGAAAAAAGTGAACATCGTTAAAGAAGAAACAGAGTTGCATGTAATCACTCCAAACGAACCGGGCATTTTCGGACGGGTTCTGAGCACCCTGGCCAACGCCGGAATCAACCTGAGAGCCTATTGCGTTCTCTCTGAAAAAAATCGGGGACATTTCAAGCTGATTACCTCCGACAATAAAAAGGCTGAAGCCGCTTTAAAAGCGCTTCGCTATAAAATAAAAACCACCAGAGTAATTACGGTGGAAGTTACCGACCGCATCGGAGTGGGGGCGGAAATCGGGGCCCTGCTCGGCGGCGCCGCCATAGACATAAAGTATTCTTACGGTTCGTCTGCCGGCTCAGGACGGACGCTTCTGGTCTTCAAAACCAGCAACAACAAAAAAGCTTTGAAAACTCTTCAGTAAAATCCACTCCGTCTTCCTTCATATCAGGAAGCAGCAGGTGTTAAAGCCTTCTGTCTGGAAAAATTTTTTACAAAAAGAAAAACCACCCCGATGGCCAGTCCGAGAAGAACGACATCTGCCGTCAGAAGAACATAATTCTTTTTTTCCAGATAAGACCTCATCAGAATAATCAACGAAGCCATGGTGGTTATCAGCATAAACACGCCCGGGATTATGGTAAACCAGTTGGGTTTTCGGCGAAGAAGCAGCCAGGCTGAAACCGCAAACAGGGTTAGAGCCGCCAGCAACTGATTGGCCGTGCCGAAAATCGGCCAGAGCACATTAAAGGCGTTGGAATAAGCGAGAATCCACATCAGGATCACCGCCAGCCCGGAATTCACCCAGTAGTTTTTGAGCAGGCGGGGCGGATTCTTGAAGACTATCGACCACAGCTCTTCGAAAAGATAGCGATTCAACCTGACGGCCGCATCCAGAGTGGTCACCACAAACCCTTCCACCTGCAGGATGCCAAAAATCGTTCCCAGCGCCACCGGGATTCCCAGACCCATGTTCAGCAGATGCCCCACCGCCAGAGAAAACCCGAGAATCGGGTTGGACTTAACTGCCGGGTCGAGCGGCCAGACGATGGATTTATAGTCGCCGAAATTCAGCGCCGCCCCGACCGCCAGAACCACGCAAACCGCCAGAACCGATTCCAGCAACATAGCATTATAACCTATCCGTCGGGCATCCTTTTCGTTCGGCAGCTGCTTGCAGGTAGTCCCGCCGGCCACCAGCGCGTGAAACCCGGAAATGGCTCCACAGGCGATGGTGCAGAACATCATCGGCCAGATAAGACCGAGATGCTGAATTCCTTCCTGCAGGTTAAAAGCTGGCATCGAGATTTTTAGCCCGTGGATTCCGGTGGAAAAAACTGACAGCACGAGAAGAATGATGCCGCCGTAAAGAATCTGGACGTTTATAAAATCTCTTGGTTGCAGGATAACCCAGACCGGGACCCCAGCGGCAATCAGCACATATACGGAAATAATAATCATCCAGGTCCTCGGATTAAGAGTTACCGGATAGTGTATCCCGGCAATAACTGAAATCACCCCGATGGCCAGCGCCAGAAGATAGGCGATCGAAGTTTTCATCCCCTTCCTGTAAAGCAACCAGCCGAGAACCGGTGAGAACAGAGTGATGATGATCACCGAAGTGGAAGCGATGCCTCCGATGCGCCCCATGACCACGCCGTCGACAACGACCGTCTTGAGGAAAGTTTCTCCCTCCCTGACTCCGATTTTGGCCAGCGGCCAGAGAGAGGTCAGAGAGATGGCTGTGGCGTTCAGAAAAGAAGAAGTAACCAGCACAATCATCACAATGGTGAAACCGATGAACAGGTTAAAACCGGCTGATCCCAGGGTTTTCCGGGCCACCTCAGCCATAGACCGGCCGCCCTCTCTTATACTGACAAAAAGAGCAGTGTAATCGTGAACCGCTCCGATAAAAATGCCCCCCAGGACAATCCACAGCCAGGCCGGAACATAGCCATAAAGCAGAGCCATCGTTGGCCCGAGAATCGGTCCGGCTCCGGCTATGGCTGAAAAATGATGGGCGAAAACCACATAATTCTTCGTCGGCACATAATCACGTCCGTCATTGCAGGTGACGGCCGGAGTCGGGTTATTCGGGTCCTCGCCTATCTTTCGGGCGATATAACCCGCATAAAAACGGCTGGCAAAAATAAATAGAATTATAGCTATGAACAGCAAAAAGAGAACGTTCATCGGGTCCTCCCGCCAGGGAAATAGACAGGGATATATCACAGACCGGTAAAAAAATCAAAGCGCCAGCCGTGCCGGAATGAATCAGTCGATAACCGTTACCCTGAATTTCACCCCCCTGGGGTCCGGACAGGTCAGAATCTCTGTTTCGGCAATCCAGTCATCCTGAGGCAACTCGTCCTGGCGCTGTTTGGCCGTAAGGAAAGGAAACAGGCTGTTAAGGGCATAAAGACATACTTTTTTCCCTTCAGGAACTTCCAGCAGGCCCTCTCCCCGGATGAAAAAGCAGTCGCCGACCTTATGCCGGGCGCCGCAACGGGAAATTATTTCGATAACTTCAACTTTTAAGTCCTTCATCCCTCCTCCTTTGTTTCTATCATATCCACAACATTGACAAATTTCAAGCAACTGTTGATTCCTGGCCAGAAAAATTGGATAATAACCTCCTGAATTTTCTTAAAAGCGGCTGGTTTTATTTGACAAACACAGCTGTTTGAAATAAAATCAAACCTTAATAATATAAAGGAGGATAGTATGGCGAAAGCTGAACCCAATGTCGTTCCGCTGTGCGATGTATTGCTCGTTCTGTTGATCATTTTCATGGTTATCACACCCATGGTTCAGATGGGTATCGACGCCAAGCTGCCCGAAGTTCAGGCAGAAGGAAAAGGCGGACAGGATCCCAACGTTATCGTCCTGACTGTCAAGAAAAACGACCAGGTTGAAATACAGAGGAACCCCCTCGAACTCAGACTCCTGCTGGAAGAGCTCCGTCGTCTGTATTCCACCCGCCAGGATAAAACCATCTTCATCCGGGCTGATGCCAAGCTGCCTTTCAGCAAAATTGTGGAAGTGCTGGACATCTGCAAAGGAGCCGGCATAGAAACGCTGGCCATCATTCCTGAGAAATTCGAAGAATAATAATCGCTCTCAACTTTTTCCCGTCGCCAACGGAAAATTAAAAAGGGGCCGATAACGGCCCCTTTTTTCTATTTACCCGGCAGGACTTATTTCTGGATTATCGGACCGATAACTTCCCGCGAAATTACCAGCCGCTGAATTTCATTTGTTCCTTCGTATATCTGGAGCAGCTTGGCGTCGCGCACGAGTTTCTCCAGCGGATAGTCTTTCATGTAACCATACCCGCCGAGAATCTGGAGAGCTTCCAGCGTCGCCCACATCGCCAGGTCCGAACCGAAACATTTGGCCATGGCCGAATAAAGGCCGCTCGGTTTACCCTGATCCACCATCCAGGCCGCCTTCCAGACAAGAAGTCTGGCGGCCTCTATTTCCATGGCCATCTGAGCAATCTTGAAGGCAATCGCCTGAAAGGTGGCAATCGGTTTCCCAAACTGCACCCGCGTTTTGGCATACTCCACCGCATACTCCAGAGCGGCCCGGGCCACCCCCACACCGGCCGCACCTACGGCCGCTCTCGTCCGGTCGAAAGTCTTCATGGCAATCAGGAAGCCCTGTCCTACCCTTCCGAGAACATTCTCGGCCGGAACCCGAACATCTTCAAAGAAAATCTCGGCCGTGTTTGAGGCCCTCTGCCCCATTTTATCTTCAATCTTGCCTATGGTGATGCCAGGGGTTTCCCGGGGAACCAGGAACGCAGTAATCCCGCGGGCTCCCTTCTCCGGAGCGGCGTTGGCAAAAACCACATAGAGGCTGGCCACTCCTCCGTTGGTGATGAAACATTTTGACCCGTTGATCACATAATCAGAGCCGTCTTTCCTGGCAATGGTCTTGATGGCTGAGGTGTCCGAGCCGGCCTCTCTTTCGGTCAGACAATAAGAGGCAAAACCCATCTTCCGGGTGAACGGCGTGAGGAATTTTTGTTTCTGCTCTTCAGTTCCGAACAGAATGATCGGGGTAAAAGCCAGGGAATTGGCCATCATCGTGGTATACATCCCGGCGCATCCCCAGGCCAGCTCTTCGGAAATGATGGCCATCTCCAGATCGCTCAAACCACCGCCTCCGTATTCGACCGGAATATTGCAGGTGAGGAACCCGGCTTCAAAGGCTTTCTGCATGACGTCTTCCGGAAACTTCTCTTCACGGTCGTAATAGGCGGCTTTGGGCCTCATTTCCTTCTCGGCAAAGGAATGAGCCATTTCCTGCAGGGCTTTAAGTTCTTCGGTTAATTCAAACGAAATCACTTTGCACCTCTCTCCATAAAATTTTATTTAATAATGCCTTTATATGCCCTGAATAATTCGCTTTTTTATAATTTATTGAGCGTTTTTTGTCAATTAAGAAAAACGACACAGGATCTTTGTTCTTCAAAGGAGCAGCTGATAGAATCGGCAGCCAGCTTTTCAATTTTTCCTCTTAAAACTCTTCTTCTGATAAGAGAAACAGGCGGACCGTAGCGGTGTGAATTTTTTTTTGACCGCCCGGCCATTTCAGAAGAAAGAAAAAGTGCCTGAACAACAGAAAGATTTTCTTTAAAATAATTGCCTGAAATAAGTGTCCCGCCGGATTGAAAAATCGCCAGGCTTATTATATAAAATTTTTCCATGAAAAATTTAATTCATATTTATGGAAAAGGAATAATAAAATGAAAAAATTTGAATCGCTCGGTATGGCTATCAGTAAAATTCTTATTCCGGCGGAAGACATCGACCTGCAAAAATGGGCGGTGATTGCCTGCGACCAGTACACCTCTGAACCCGAATACTGGCACAGGGTAGAAGAATTCGTCGGCAACGCTCCGTCCACCCTCCATCTTATTTACCCGGAAGTCTATCTCAATTCCCCCGACAGTGAGAGCCGGATTGCCCGCATTCAGAGAACGATGAAAGACTACCTCAGCCGGGGTCTTTTCCGGGAAATTTCCGGGATGGTCTATGTCGAAAGAGAAACTGCTCATGGCTGGCGTCGCGGGCTTCTTTTCTGTCTGGACCTTGAAGCTTACGATTACCGTCAGGGAGCCACCAGCCTCATCCGGGCAACCGAGGGCACCATCCTGGAAAGAATTCCGCCAAGGGTCAGGATAAGAGAAGGCGCCGTACTCGAAATCCCTCATATAATGATTCTCATCGATGACCCGCTTAACCTGGTTATCGGACCGGCCACCAACCACCGTCAGGATCTGTCACCGCTTTATGACTTCGAACTCATGTTTGATTCCGGACGGCTCCGCGGTTTTTTAGTGAACCAGCCGGATGTGGAAAAAATGATTCTGGATGGCTTGAGCCGTTTGGCCAGCCAAAAAGAATTTCAGAAAAGATACGAAGTTCCTGAGGGCACTCCCCTGCTACTTTTTGCCGTCGGAGATGGCAACCATTCGCTGGCCACCGCCAGAACCATCTGGGAGAAAGCGAAGGCCGGCACTGCTGACCCGCAATTCCTGAAAAATTCTCCCCTGCGTTATGCCCTGGTGGAAGTGGTCAATCTGCACGATGAATCTCTGGTTTTCGAACCGATCCACCGGGTTCTGTTTGAAGTGCAGCGGCCGGAAAATTTTGAAAAGGAGCTAAGAGAGTTTTTCAAGAATGAGGTTGAAATAATCAGACATGAGGACTTTGAGCGGCTGAAAAAAAGAGTAAACTCCAGCCATGGCCGCGAGCAGGTTTGCGGTTTGATCAAAGAGGATGGATTTTATGAAATTAAATTCCTGAAACCGGCGCACAACCTGACCGTCGGTTCGCTGCAGGCTTTTCTCGACGAATTCCTGAAGAAGAAAAACGCTTCCGGTCTGGACTACGTTCACGGAGATTCTTCCCTCCTTCACCTGACCCGCAAAAGCCCGCGCAATTTCGGTTTTTACCTGCCGGCCATGGAAAAAACGCAGCTCTTTCCCACCGTCATCCTCGACGGCGCTCTCCCCAGAAAAACCTTTTCCATGGGAGAAGCCTGGGAAAAAAGGTTTTATCTGGAAGCCAGGAAGCTTGTCGACTGAAGGGGGCTGAAGTTAGATTGTCCTCAGACTAATTTTGAGCCTGAAAGCAGAAAGAAAACTCGCTCTCAGGATTATTCTCTGAAGCGCAGCCAAATACACCTTCTTCCGGAGTGCGATGATATATGAACATTTATTCATATATTAACCCTGATTGGCGTGCTGTTTTTGCTATTCAATATGCATCACGGGCATTATTTCAGAAGAGCGGCAAATTCTTTTCGGGAGACGAGCTGCTCTTTTAACTCTTTCGGAGTGGTTTTCAGCCCGACCTGAAGCTCCAGCACCGGCAGGCCCTCCCGGCGGAGAAATTCCACCAGCGGGGCGGTTCTCTGGAGATACTGACGGTAACGTTTTCTCACAACTTCCGGGTCATCATCCTGACGACCCCATCGTTCTTCCTCAAGGTTTGATAAGATTCTGGCCAGGGCCTCCTCCTCCGAACACATCAGATGGACAACCAGGGCGATCGAAAGCAAACCCTGAAGCCAGAAAAACTGGGAGCTGTGCCTGGGCAGACCGTTGAGGATGACCACGTCCCTGGAGCTGATATTTCTGCGCGCAAAAAAACGAAGCAATATTTTTTTAACCAGCTCCCGGTCCGATTCCTCAAAAAGCGCGGCTGCCTGGAGAGATTTTTTTATTCTGGCCAGTTCGTCCGGGCTAAAAGTCAGGACTTCACCCCGCATCCGGGAACACTGATTTGAAGAGGAGACATCTCCCTGATTATCATCTTCTGCCCCGCTGTTCTGGCCGGCGGCTGATTCAGCTATCTCTCGCAGCTCCCGGCCGAAATCAAAATGCCAGAATTTTTTTTCACCGCTCAGGTTCTTCTCTAAATAATCTCCGAGGGGGCTTTTGCCGGCTCCGGGTGGACCTGTGATCAGGATGGCTTTCATAAGTTGAAGGGTGAAGAATGCGCCCGGCAGGGCTCGAACCTGCGGCCTACTGATTCGTAGTCAGTCGCTCTATCCAACTGAGCTACGGGCGCGCGCATAAAAATAAAGGCGAATTAATATTATCCTATGACGAACAATTTTTCAACCCGTCGTTAGGGCAATAAACCTAATCAACTTTGAGAACTGCCGCGCCGTTGAGAGCGCTGTGCTTGACCATCTGCAGCGCCCGGTTGGCTTCTTCCAGGGGAAAAATCGTTATTTCCGTGGTCACCGGAATATCCGCGGCTATGGTCAAAAACTCGTTTCCATCCTGGCGGGTGGCGTTGGCCACGCTTTTCAAGCATTTTTCATAGTAAAGTTCGCTCTCGTAATCCAGCTCGGGAATCGGGCTCATGTAGATTCCGGCCAGGGCTACCGTCCCTCCCCTGTCGATCGCTCTGAGCGCCAGACGGGCGACTTCCCCGGCCGGGGCAAAAACGATCGCACTGTCAAGCTTTTCCGGCGGCCGTTCATCCGGCTTCCCGGCCCAGACGGCCCCGAGTTCAAGCGCATGACGACGATGCTCGGCACTGCGGGAGAAAACAAACACCCGGCAGTTCCAGTGCCGGGCCACCTGAATGGTCACATGAGCCGAAGCCCCGAAACCGAAAAGACCGAGTTTCTGTCCGGGTTTCACCCCGCTCAACCTGAGCGCTCTGTATCCGATGATACCGGCGCAGAGCAGCGGAGCAGCTTTTTCGTCAGGAAAATTATCAGGTATTTCGTAGGCGAATTCCTCCGGAACCACCATATACTCGGCATAACCACCATCAACCTGATAACCGGTAAACCTGGCCTCGCGGCATAGATTTTCCCGGCCGCTGCGGCAGAAATGGCAGCGGCCGCAGGTGCTGTAAAGCCAGGCGATTCCCACCCGGCTTCCCTTCCGGAACATGGAAACTTCCTCGCCTGTCTCCTCCACCGTTCCCACCACCTGATGGCCAGGAATCCGCGGAAGACTGACGTCCGGGAGCTCTCCTTCGACCGTGTGCAGGTCGGTATGACAGACCCCGCAGTATCTGACCTTTACCAGAAGCTCCCTGGGTCCGGGTTCCGGCCGTTCCACTTCCCTGAGTTCCAGCGGGTTCTCTTCCGCCGGCCTGAACTCAGCAAGCACCATGGCTTTCATCATTCGGCCTCCTTTTTTAAATCACGGCCATTTTTTAATCTCTGGCTCAACTTTTGAACCTTCTGATTCAAACGGTCCACTCTCCGCCTGAAATCCTGTTCATACTTCAGATCCCGTCCCTGAGAGAGAGCCAGGCCGTCAAGGGCGTACTTCAGAGCCTCTTCCGGGTCCTTCCGGTGATGCTCATAATAGATGGCCAGCTGGCGGAAACACTCCAGGTCCTCCCCGGTCTCTAACAGATTCTGCCACAGCGCCACAGACTTATCCCATAATTTCTCGCGCTTGAAATACCGGGCAAGATTTTTTTTCACGCTGGATGAGAGTGGACCGGGAAGCTCCCGCTCGAGTGCTTTTTCATAAAAAGTTACTGATTTTTCCACCTGACCGGCTTTTTCCAGTATCTTCCCCACGCCCAGGAGTTCCGCTCCCTCCAGCTCAACTTCCTGTTCGCTCAGGGTGCGATAGACCAGCACCGCTCCGGCCACCACCACTCCATAAAGCGAAAGCAAATCTTCCTGATTGTGGTAAAGAATCGGCTCGACCAGAGAGAAGTCGCCGGACCTCAGGTATTGAAAATAACGCCAGGGGATTTCCTCTGAAGGGATGTCCTCGCTGCGGCTGGCTCCTAAATGGTTCAGGGCGAGCTCGCACAGCCGGCAGCTTTCATATTTGTATTTCCAGAGATGTCTGGCGGTGAAGAGAAAATCAAGATGGGGCAGCTCTCCGAGGCTGAATCTCAGCCGGTTGAGAGTAAATCTGGTTTCTAGCAGAGGAAGGTCAAAGCCCTTTCCGTTGTAAGAAATAACTGAAGTAAATTTTTTTTCTTCCAGCAGCTGCCTGAGCTCTTCAAGCATCAGGCCTTCAGCCGCCAGGTCATTCAAAAAATACTGAACAATCCTCAAACTATCCTGCTCGAGAAAAGCCAGGCCTATCAGAAAAGGAATAGTCCCTGTACCTCCGGCCAGCCCGGTGGTTTCCAGGTCAACAAAGACCGCTCCGGAGAGCGAAAGCGGCTGAAAATCCTCATCCCGGGCCAGGATGGCCAGCACCTGCCCTGGAATGTTAAGCCCGAGCGAAAGAGGGATCTGCCCGTACCGTCCGTCCAGACGGTATCTGTTTTCCATAACAAGAAAAGGCTGGCTGACAGCGCCCCGAAACGGTTGTTTTATCCGCTCTCCAGTCTGTTCCCGGTCTTCCTTTTTTACCCTGCGGGAAAGCTCGAGCAGCTTTTCCAGTTTCTCCCTGGTGGTCAGATTATTCTGCGCATCGATGCTCTTCCACAGTTCTTTTACCCTGTCGGTGGACTGCCGGGCGTTTTTTTTGCGCAGTATTTCTCTGAGGTCGTCAATATCCATGTTCCACTCTCAAAATTAGCCTAATTCAAATATATCCCATCCGGGCAAAGGTTTCAAAGGAAAGACCTGATCCGGTGAAAAGTTTTTTACTTTTTCCGGCTCATTCAGCCCGGAAGTTAAGGGTCATTCTGCCCGGCGAATTTTTTTCTAACATGATCAGCAAAGAAATTTTTCTGGAATATTTATTTATCGGCCGGATAGAATTAAAATATCAAAAATTAAAATCAGAGTTGGTCGATGAGTAATTCAACAGAAAAAAAAATTTTTCTGGCCTTTGACCTGGGAGCCGAGAGCGGCCGGGCGATGCTCGGAGAGCTCGAAGGTCATCGTTTGAAACTCCGGGAACTTCACCGCTTTCCCAACCGCACGCTTTATCTTCAAAACCGCCTGCACTGGAACATCTATTACCTCTTCGAAGAAATAAGAAACTCGCTGCGAAATTGCCGGAAAGAGGGGCTTGAAATCATCAGCCTCGGAGTGGACACCTGGGGGGTAGACTTCGGCCTGCTCGATGAACGCGGAAACCTGCTCTCCCTGCCATACTGTTACCGGCATCGCTCTTTCCCGGCAGCCATGGAAAAATTCTTCAAAAATTTTCCGCGGGAAGAACTCTACCGGCTGACTGGCATACAGTTCATGCCTTTCAATTCTCTGTTCCAGCTTTATTGCTACCTGGAAGAAAACCCCGGTTTGCTCCGTTCTGCCCGCAGGCTTCTTTTTACTCCAGACATAATAAACTATCTGCTTACCGGCAGGGAGGCCACCGAGCTGACCATCGCCTCCACCTCGCAGCTGCTATCTCCTTTCACCCGCACCTGGATACCGGAACTTCTCGAAATGATGGGAATTCCACCGTCTATTCTTCCGGAAATAAACCAGCCGGGCCAGAGTCTCGGGAAAATCTCTTCATGGCTGGAAGCCGAGGGGCTCCCTCCGGCCGAAGTTATTCAGGTGGCCAGTCACGACACGGCCTCAGCCGTGGCCGCCGCGCCGGGGAAAGGAGACGACTGGCTTTACATCAGCTCTGGAACCTGGTCTCTCGTCGGGGTTGAACTGGCGCAGCCGGTAGTAAACGAAGCCTCTCTGACCGCCAATTTCACCAACGAGAGCGGACTCGGGCAGACGATTCGCTTTCTCAAGAATGTCACCGGGCTCTGGCTTCTCCAGCAATGCCGGAAAGTCTGGGCTAAAACCCGGGAGATAAGCTACGAACAGCTGGTGGCACTGGCTTCCGACGCCCCTCCTTTCCAGCTCTTCCTGGATCCGGACGCGCCCGATTTTCTCCACCCGGAAAACATGGTCGTGGCCATAAACGATTATGCCCGGAAAACCGGCCAGAAAGAGACCGAAGACATGGCCACCACCGTCAGGGCCATCCTCGAAAGCCTGGCCTTCAAGTACCGCAGGGTGGTGGAAGAGCTCAGCCGCCTGACGGGGAAAAAATTCCGGACGATCCACCTGATCGGGGGCGGCTCCAGGAATCATCTGTTGAATCAATTTACGGCTGAAGCCACCGGACTCAGAGTGCTGGCTGGACCTGATGAGGCTACCTCCGCCGGAAATATCCTGGTTCAGGCGATGGCCGCTGGAGCCATCAGGGATCGCCATGAAATCAGGGAAGTGGTCAGAGAATCTTTCGAAATCAAAGAATTCATCCCGAAGAATCCAGAATTGTGGTCAGAAAGGTACCAGGATTACCTGGAAAAGACCGGCCTCGGCTGAACCACCGACACCGGTTTCAGACTTGACACTCAATTCTGAAAAATAATAAAAGAAGTAAAAAGGGAGGTTGATAATGGAACTCACGCTGGTCGATCGACGTTACCGGCAGGCGAGGGAAATTTACGGAGAATTCGGGATAGACACCGAAAAAGCGCTCTCTGAACTAGAGAAATTTCAGCTGAGTATCCACTGCTGGCAGGGAGACGACATTCAGGGTTTCGAATGGCAGGAGATCTCATTCGGGGGGTCAGGTCTTCAGGTAACCGGAAATTATCCGGGGAGAGCCAGAAACGCCGCCGAGCTCAGGCAGGACCTGGAAAAAGCCATTTCCCTAATCCCCGGCCGGCACCGGGTAAATCTTCATTCGATCTACGGGGAATTCGACCGGCCGGTGGAAAGGAACGAATATGAACCCGCCCATTTCCGGGGCTGGCTGGAGTGGGCCCGGAACCTCAACCTCAAGCTTGATTTTAACGCTACCTGTTTCGGGCATCCACGGGCGGCTTCAGGTTTGACCCTGAGCCACCCGCGCAAAGAAATCAGGAAATTCTGGATAGAACACGTAAAATGCTGCCGCCGTATTGCCGCTTATTTCGGTCGGGAATTAAAGTCGTATTCGATACACAACCTGTGGATCCCCGACGGCCTCAAGGACATACCGTCGGACCGCTGGCTCTACCGGGAGTATCTGTACCAATCTCTCGAAGAAATATTTGAGCAGGAATTTTCCAGCAACCTGCTCAAAGATTCTCTCGAAAGCAAACTTTTCGGAATCGGAAGCGAAGCCTTCGTCGTCGGTTCCCACGAATTCTACCTGGCTTATGCCCTGAAAAAGGGAAAAATGGTCTGTCTGGACCTGGGACATTTCCACCCGACCGAATCGGTGGCCGATAAGCTCTCGGCCATTCTTCAGGTGGGTCAGGAAATTCTGCTCCATATCAGCCGGGGCATACGCTGGGACAGCGACCACGTGGTTATCTCCAACGATGATCTTGACACCCTGGCTGAAGAGATAGTCAACTCACCCTGCCCGGAAAAAATCCATCTGGCGCTCGATTATTTTGATGCCTCGATGAACCGGGTAGGAGCCTGGGTGCTCGGTGCCAGGTCAGTCCTCAGGAGCCTGCTGCGGGCGTTGCTCCTGCCACGGGAAGCCATCAAGCAGGCTGAGCTGGCCGGAGACAGCCTGACGAAGCTCTCCTGGAGGCAGCTGGCCAGAGACCTTCCGCTCGGAGCGGTCTGGGATTTCTACTGCCTGAACCATAACACCCCGCCGGAAAATCTGTGGCTGGCCGAAATCAAGGACTATGAAGACAGGGTGTTGAGTCAGCGCTGAATTCAATCTCTCAGGGTTTGACTCTTGTTTGACTTATGTCTTAAACTATGCCTGACAGGTTAAAATGACCATCGAAGAAAAAACCTCAGGCCTGTCGGACAGCGAACGGGAGTTTGACGCTGAAGCTTTCCAGAAAGTCAAAGAGCTGGTTCTATCGCTGGCCAACACCATATCAGCTCTTAAACTTTTTCCCGCTCATCATGTCTCAGCCAGGCATTTTCGCCAGGAATTCATCAACAAGCTGAAGGCTTTCCTCGATCATTACCAGAAGCTGGAACTCGAAGTCGGAGAATTCGCCTTCTACTTTCAGGGAAAACCTGTTTACCAGGACGAAATTTCCAGCAAGAGTCTACCCTTCTTTTTCTACAAGGACGGCCTCCGGGCGCTGGTGCTTTATCAGGGCATGGACGACCAGGAGATAAACGATTTTCTAGACCTCATCCGCTCAGAATCGATGAAACCCGTGGAAGAATCGGACCTGGTGAACGCCCTGTGGTTGAAGGATCTGCCGAACGTTCAGTATTACGCTCCTGAAGAATTCATAGAAAACCGCATCCTGGAAGAAAGAAGCGAAAGCCTGCAGCGTCGAGGGTTGCAGATAATCCCCCAGGAACTGGCCGGAAAAGTGGTAGATATCAGGGTCGACAGGGAAAAAATCTTCTCCGGAAGGGTGGAGCTCCGGCCGGAAGAAAAACAGGCACTGGCATCCTTCCGTGAACAGGAACTCCCGGACCTTCCGGAAACCTGGCAGCAGACTTTAAGCTTTGACGAAGATAAAGCCAGCGCCTCGCAGGAAGGAGAGGAAGCTCCCCGGCCGGTAACCGCTCGACCGGAACCTGTGGAAAAATTTTCATTCAGCCAGGCTGAACTCGAACTTCTCAATCAGCTGGTGGAAAGAAACAGGAAACTATCCCCGGAAGAAGAATTTCTCAACCTGATGGTGGAACTCCTGGCTCTGGAAAAAGACCTCGAGCGGTATAAAGCCAACCTGGAAGTTCTGCATGGTTTCTTCACAGAAAGCATAAAGAGCGGTCGGTTTGAAATTCCGGTTCTCATCAACAGAAAATTAAACGAGCTCAAGTTGCTGGTAGAAAAGGAACAGCCGGAAAAAATACCCCCTCTTGAATCCCTGGTGCGGGCCACGGCCAGCTTGAGCATTCTGGATGAAATAAGAAACCTGGTTGACCAGAAGACCGAGTTCAATTATCTGGCGCTTCTCGAATACATAAAACAGTTCGGAGAACAAGCCCTGTCTTTTCTGGGCGAATTGTACGAAAAAATCGACCACCCGGAATTCAGGAAAGAGACGCTGGAGCTCATCCGGAAAACGATTGAGGGTAATCCCTCTTCGGCTTCTTTTTTCATCGATGATCAGAAACCGCTATTAACAGAGGCCCTCATCGATTTGATGAGAGAAATGCCCGCGAAAAGAATAATCCCCCAGTTCAGCAATTTCCTGACCCTGACCCGCCCGGAGCTTAAAATAAAAGCCATAGAAGCACTGAGTACTTTCCAGGACGAAATGGCCAGTAAAATACTTCTGGGCTTTATGAACGACAGTCATCCTGATGTGCGGCTGAAAGCTACCAGCAGCCTGAGGTATGTGGGCGACGAATCCCGCTTGCTCCAGCTGATTAAAGAAACCTCCAGCCGTTCCTTCAGGCAGAAGCCTTTTGAAGAAAAAAAGGCTCTGTTCGAGTTTCTCGGCCGGACCAGACATCCGGAAGCCTTAAGACTTCTGCGTCGAGTTTTTCTCAAAAAATCAATCCTGCCGTCATCCACCGAGCTTCGCCTGTGTGCCGTGGCCGGGCTCGAAGCCAATCAGAGTCCTGAAGCCATTGAGCTTCTGAGGCGGGGAGAAAGATTTTTCAACCGTCGGGTTAGAGAAGCCGCCAGCCAGGCTCTGTTAAGGCTGACTCTCAGCCAGGAGAGGAACGTGCAAAAATGAACCCGGAAACGTTTCCACCTGAAATTCATTCTGCCGACAGGTCGCAACCGCAGCGGCCGGCCATCAATTTTCTCGTGCGGTTTTACATAGTCTTTAAGATCTTCAGGCTTTACGCTGAAAACAACGAGCTCCTTCAGGAGCAGAGCGACCTTCTTTACCAGAATCTGCAGGAACTTAAAGAAAGCAGCCCGGAAATTAATTTCAGGATCAAGAAAGAATCGATCTTCTTCAACCAGAGCCGGTTGAAGTTTTCCATAGCCAACTATCCTGTTTTCAAATTTCTGCTGGAAGAATTCAGGAAAAGAGAAATTGGACTGCTGACGATTGAGCCGGATGTCTCGCGGGAAGAATTGCTGAAGGCGGTCAGCGTCATCTGCCAGAAAAGAACCACAGCCACGCCCTTTGAAGAAATCGCCAGGGAACTGGCAGAGCAGGGAGTGGAAAAAATCAGGGTGGAAAAACTCGAAGCTTCGGAAAAGCTCCCGAGTCCGGAGAAGAGTGCCGCCCGCTTATTCTTCCTGAGCATCCTGCACCTCAGGGAGGTTTCGGAAAGAAATAAAGAAAATCAGCCGATCCGACTCAATACCACCCGTCGCTTGATTCAATCCATCTTCAACCATCTGGTGGACAACGAATCTTTTCTGCTCGGATTGACCACCATCAAGAATTATGACGAGTACACGCTTAACCATTCGGTCAACGTCAGCCTTCTGGCCGTGGCCCTGGGACGGCGTCTTGGCCTGTCCAGAGCCGAACTGGTGGACCTGGGGCTGGCCGCTTTCTTCCACGACCTGGGAAAAATCGAAACCCCGCTGGAAATACTCAACAAACCCGGGCAGCTGACGGAAGAGGAAAGAAAGATCATGGAACTTCATCCGCACCAGGGAGCTGAACTGCTGGTTCAGGTGAGAGATTTCCGGAAACTCCCGGTGAGCGCCATTCAGGTGGCCATGGAGCATCATATCAAGGAAGACCTCAGCGGTTACCCCCGGTTCCGGATGAAAAACGACCTGAACCTATACAGCCGCATCGTGAAAATCTGCGATTTCTTCGATGCCATCACCACCAAAAGGGTTTACCGGAAAAAGACTTTTACCCGGGCCGAAGCCTTAAGTTTGATGCTGGAGAATATCGGCACTGAATTCAACCCGGTAATACTGAAAGCCTTTGTCCAGATGATGGGCATATTCCCGGTTGGTTCGCTGGTTCTTCTGAATACCGGAGAAATCGGGCTGGTGGTGGAAACCAATCAGGAAACCAGGCACCTGATGAGGCCAAAGGTTAAAATCATCGTCAACAGTCAGGGACAGAAAGTTGACGGAGAGGTGGTGGACCTGACCGAGATAGACCCTCAGACCGGAAAATACCGGCGGTCGATCGTCAAGGAAATCAACCCTGAAGATTACGGACTGGAAGTACCCGAGTATTTTCTGGTCCGGGCGGTATGAACCATAGAGAAATGACAGCAGGGAAGAAAAAAAATAAATTCCTGTCGATTTTCAAAAAAACACCCGGAAATAAAAATTTTCCTTCCGTTAAAAAGGAGTAAAAGATGCCACCGTCTGCACCTTACGACCTGAGAGTTGAATATCTGAAGGAACCCTGCCTGATAGACATCCCCCGTCCGCGTTTCTTCTGGAAGGTTAAAAGCGACCTGAGGGGCGATCGGCAAGTAGCCTATCAGATTATAGTTTCCTCCGAACCTGAAATCTGCGAGCGAGAGATCGGGGATTTCTGGGACAGCGGCCGGGTGGAAAGCGACGATTCCACTCATATCCCTTATGATGGTGAAGAGCTCCTGAGCTGCCAGAATTTTTACTGGCGGGTCCGCTGGTGGAACAGTCTGGGAGAGGTCAGCCCGTACAGCGAAATAGCCACCTTCCGCACGGGTTTCATGGGCACCTCAAAATTCCGGGCTCAGTGGATTACGATGCCGGAACCCGAAAGTTTCATCTGTCCGACCACCGTTCTCCTCGGTCGTGAGG
Organism: Candidatus Saccharicenans sp.; assembly: GCA_049659625.1. Taxonomy (GTDB): domain Bacteria; phylum Acidobacteriota; class Aminicenantia; order Aminicenantales; family Saccharicenantaceae; genus Saccharicenans. The sequence continues at coordinate 37,959 of JBASPX010000080.1, forward strand.
AAGAGCCGGACGTCGAATATCTCGGTATTTACCTCAGGAAAGAATTCAGGTGCCGCGGTCCTGTCAGCCGGGCGGTAATCTACATCAGCGGACTCGGACACTACCTGCTGTTCATCAACGGGCAGAAGGTTGGCGACCGGGCTCTCGACCCCGGCTGGACGGATTACAGCAAGCTGGCTCTTTATTCCGCTTTTGAGGTCACCGAATTGATTTCAGAGAAAAACGCGATAGCTGTTATCTTGGGCAACGGACGTCACATACAAAAATACGGATATGGCCAGCCGCGGTTGATCTGCCGTCTTGAAATCTATTACCAGAAGGGAGGGCTTGATGTGGTGCTGAGCGACGAAAGCTGGCGGGCGGCTCACGGAGCGCTTGGCGAAAACAGCCTCTACCACGGAGAACAATACGACGCCCGTCTGGAACATCCCGGCTGGACGCAACCCGGGTTCGACGATTCCGGCTGGAAAAAAGCGGTGGCCGTGGCCGGACCGCCGCTTTCTGCCCAGAACATACCGCCGATCAGAGTGACCGAACGACTGAAACCGGCGCAAATTCGCCAGCTGGATGGAAACAGATATATTTTTGACTTCGGCCGGAACCTGGCCGGTCGAGTCCGGCTGAAAGTTAGCGGACCGGCCGGAACTGAAATCCGGCTGCGCTACGGCGAGCTTCTCCACCCGGATGGACAGCTGAACACAGCCACCAACGACCGGGCAAGAGCCACCGACATTTACATCCTTAAAGGCTCAGGTGAAGAAATATACGAACCGCATTTCACCTACCATGGTTTTCGCTATGTCGAGTTGAGCGGTTTTCCCGGAATTCCCGCTGAGGACACACTCGAAGCCTGCGTCATGCACACAGATGTTGAAAGCTGCGGACGGTTTGAATGCTCCAGCGAGCTCCTGAACAGAATCCACTCCTGTTACCTGAACACCCAGAAATCCAACCTGATGAGCATCCCCACCGACTGCCCGCAGCGGGATGAACGGCACGGCTGGCTCGGCGACGTCCTGGTGACGGCTGAAGCCGCCTCCTTCAATTTTGACCTGGCCGCATTTTATTCCCACTTTCTGCAGCTGATCAAACAGGCTCAACGGGATGACGGAAGCCTTCCTGATTTTGTCCCGCCGTACAACCCGGTCATTTACCCGGCCGACCCGGGCTGGGGCTCAGCCTATATCAGTCTCTGCTGGCATATGTACAATTTTTACGGCGACCGGGACATCCTGAGGAAACATTTTCAGAATCTTAAAAGTTACATAGAATTCTTGCGGGAGAAAGCCAGCGGGCATCTGCAGATCTCGCTCGGAAAGTACGGCGACTGGTGTCAGCCGGGAGCGATCGTTCCGAAAAAGACGCCGCTGGAACTGGTAGCCACCTGGTTTTATTACCATGACGTGCTGATATTCTCCCGCATCTGCGAACTCGTCGGCCGGCAGGATGAAGCCAGGGAAACACGGGAGCTGGCGGACCAGATTCTGGCCGCCTTCAACCGGGCATTTCTGGAAAACGGGCAGTACCGGGCTTTACGACAGGGACCGGTTGACCGTTTTGCGGACCAGACGGCCAACCTTCTGCCGCTGGCCCTGGACATGGTGCCCGAAGAAAACCGGAAAGAGGTTCTGAAAGCACTGCTGGAATCGATCATCGTGCAGCATGACTACCATCCGGATACGGGAATGGTCGGCACCTGCTTTCTGTTCAAAGTTCTCAACAGGTTTGACCTCCAGGATGTGGCTCTGAAAATCGTACTCCAGGATTCCTATCCATCCTGGGGTTATATGATCAAAGAAGGAGCCACCACCCTGTGGGAAAGATGGGAAAAGCTGACCGGACCCGGAATGAATTCTCACAATCACCCGATGTTCGGCAGTGTCGACGCCTGGTTCTATCAGGGTCTTGCCGGGCTGTGTCCGCTCGAACCCGGATGGAAGACCTTCCAGGTGAAACCATTTCCTGGAGTGGAAAAACTGGACTGCCGGTTTAATTCGATACAGGGTGAAATCGCCGTAAGCTGGGTTAAAAGCCCGGAAGAATTCCAGCTGGAAATCCAGGTGCCGGTCGGAACCAGAGCCCGATTGACCATGCCCCGGTTGTGGCCGGATTTTATCATCTTCGAATCAGGCCAGACCATCTGGGAAAAAGGAGTCTTTGTGGCTGAAGACCCGCGTCTTGGAATCACTCTGACTGAAATAGACCAGCGTCCGGAATTCTGGGTGGAATCAGGAAGGTACAGATTTCTCGTGAAAAAAGCCTGAAGAAACCGACCGACGGCAAAAAAGCAAAGACAACAACCCGTGTCTTTTATAGATATTTCCTGATTATCCTGGCCGCAGCGGCATAGGCTTCGATCGTCCGGTCAACATCTTCCGTTGTGTGAGCGGTCGATAGACAGCCGCCACCGTGAACCACATGAACTCCGTTTATGAGCAGCGCCAGCTTCAGCGCCTGTTCCCTCAGCTCAACATTGGAACGCCTGGGGTCCCAGACATCTTCTGGCGTGCGGTAATCAACCTTCTTCACCGGGAAATTCACCATGAAAAAAGAGGAATGTTCAGCGCTTCCTCCCGGATAGCCGGTGCAGACCGCTTCGATTCCTTCCTCCCGGAAAACCCTTTCAATCCCGCGCCGCAGTTTTTCGGCCTGTTCTCCCAGCCCGGGATAAATTTCTTTCTCATTCTCTTCGAGATAGTCGAGCATGGCCAGCCCGGCTCGAAGATATTCTTCATGAGCGGAGAAAGTGCCGCCCTCGAAGTGAACTCTGAGCTTCCCGCGGGCCGGGTGCTCGCAGGCTTCCATGATGTTTGCTCTTCCCGCCACCGCGGCCACTGCCTGTCCGCCGCCGATCAGTTTGCCAAAAAGCGAGATGTCCGGGTAAACACGGTAGATCGTCTGCAGCCCGGAAGCGCAGAACCTGAAACCGGAGATGATTTCGTCAAAGATCAACACCACACCATACTGATGGCAGAGTTTTCTGGCCAGCTCCAGATATTCGTGCGAACAGAAAAGGAATCCACCAACGCCGATAAACGGCTCCATGATGAAAGCGGCCAGTCTATGGCCGTATTTTTTGAAAATGTCACTCAGGTGCTGCCCGTCGTTGAACCTGGTGACAAGTATTTTACGGGAGAAATCCGCGGGCAAACCGGCTGAATCCACCGCCCTGAATCCCTGGTCGGGATGAAATTTAACTCCTTTCAGGAGAAACGGAGAAGCTCCGTGCCAGCCGCCGCCCACTTTGAGCACATATTCTCTTCCGGTATATCCCATGGCTAACATGACGGCGTAGGTCGAAGCCAGAGTGCCGGAGGTGGTGAAGCGAATCTTCAGACCTCGCTGGCGGAGACTGGCGATCAACTTCTCAGCGAGTTCTACCTGGACGGATGACTCAAAACCGGTGTGAAGAAGCCCTCTGGAAACGTAAGGTTCCAGAGCCCGGCGGATGATTTCGGGGTTATGACCGAGAATGTTGGCGTAATGTCCCTGCCAGTAATCCAGATAGCTGTTTCCGTCAATATCCGTAACCCGGGCACCGGCGGCCGAGGTGGGATAGAAAGGATACGGTTTCCAGAGCCTGAGCGTATGGCTTCCGCCCCGCACCATCACCCGGGTAGCCCGGCGAAAAAGCATGGAGCTGCGGGGAGTTTTTTTCTGGTATTCTCGCTGCAGATAAGCTAATAATTTTTTCATTTTACATTCAGCTTATAAAAGAGTAATATTAAACGAAGCTTAATTTAAGCTCAATCGCCAGGCAAAGTCAATCAACCTGCGGGGGATTGATTCCTGACCGATTTCGTATTAAAATTAATATTAAACTTATAGGAATTATAGGAAATAAATTTATCTGATAAAGGAGATGGCAGATGCAACTGCTTAACGAAGAAGTCAGGGATTTTACCCGGAAAAAATTCGCGGCCGAGCTGATCAACCCGGTCAACCTGGTATATTTCACCAAAGAAAGGAGTCCTTTGATCATCCCGGGTCAGACAGCGGAAGAAGAATGCGGTTTCTGTCCTGAAACCAAACAACTTCTGGAAGAGCTGGCTTCTCTCACCGACAAAATCAACTTAACCGTCTACGAACTGGATAAGGAACCGGAGCGGGCGGCCGAGTTTGGAATCGATAAAGTTCCGGCCATCGTAATTATGGGCGAGCGGGATTATGGAATTCGCTTTTTTGGCATTCCCTCCGGCTATGAGTTCATGAGCCTGCTGGAATCCATCGTTGATGTCAGCCGGGGAGAAACCGAATTAAGCCCGGAAACCAAAGAGGCACTGAAAAAACTGCAAAGAGAAGTGAACATTCAGGTGTTCGTAACTCCCACTTGCCCCTACTGCCCGATCGCCGTTCGCCTCGGCCATCAGATGGCCCTGGAGTCTCCTCTGGTTAAAGCCTCGATGATCGAAGCCACCGAATTTCCAGAATTGACTCAGAAATATGAGGTGTTCGGCGTTCCCAAGACCATTTTTAACGACACCCTGTCGCTCGAGGGAGCCGTCCCCGAAGAAATGTTCTTAGAACAGGTTCTGAAGGCAGGCGGAGTGGAGCCGAACTGATTTACCGACTCCCGGTAACTTATTTATTTTCAGCAAAATAAAAGCCATAGTGGTTTTCCAAAATTGACAGCCGGTTGCCTGGTGCTATAATAATTGGGCAAATGGCCATCATAAAAAAGTCCAGACCCCGCAGAAAGGTTTGTGTCGTCGGACTCGACGGTGTCCCCCATTCGATGCTCCTGAATCTGGCTAAATCCGGGGTGATGAGCACCGTCTCCAGGCTTCTGGATGCCGGTCATCTGCACCGGATGAAAGCCAGTCTGCCGGAAATCTCGGCCGTTTCCTGGACAAATTTCATGACCGGATCCAACCCCGGGACTCACGGGATTTTCGGTTTTACCGATTTCAAACCGGGAACCTATGACCTCAGAATTCCCAACTTTCTCGATGTCAAATCAGATACCATCTGGGATCAGCTCGGAAAACGCGGCCTTAAGAGCATCGTCATCAACCAGCCTTCCACCTACCCGGCCAGACGGATCAACGGCGTGCTGATTTCCGGGTTTGTGGCGGTAGACCTGTCCCGGTCAGTCTTCCCTCAGAGCTATTTCTCCACCCTCGAACAGATGGGATACCAGATTGACGTCGATTCCGGCAAGGTGGTCGACAATCCGGCCGTTCTCTGGCAGGAAATTTCCAAAACGATGGCCAGCCATCAGAAAGCTCTGAATTATTTCTGGGAACAGGACTGGGATTATTTTGAATTTGTCATCACCTGTACTGACCGTCTGCACCACTTTCTCTGGTCCGCATACGAAGACACCTCGCATCCATTCCATCAATATTTTCTCGATTTTTACCAGCAGATAGACCGCATCATAGGGAAAATACTGAATGCCTTCAAAAAAATGAACGAGAGCGAGGAGAATTTCTTTATCCTTTCCGACCATGGTTTTACCGGAATAATCCAGGAAGTTTACCTTAACGCCTGGCTGGCTCAGAACGGGTACCTTTCGTTCAACACCCCGGAACCCAGGAGCCTGAACGATATTTCCAGCAAAACTTTGGCCTTTGCTCTCGACCCTAACCGCATCTACCTCAACCTGAAAAATAAATTTCCCAGAGGCCGGGTGGAGAAATCCGAGCGGAAAAAACTGAAAGAAGAAATTGCCGAACGTCTGAAAAAACTCGAGTACAACGGTCGCCGGGTAGTCCGTCAGGTTTTCATGGCTGAAGAGGTATACAGCGGCCGCTACACTTCCCGGGGTCCGGACCTGATAGTGGTTTCCGAGCCCGGATTTGACCTGAAAGGGTCGATCAGGAAGAAAGAAGTTTTTGGTCGCAGTTACCTTCAGGGAATGCACACCTGGGATGACGCCTTTTTCTGGTCCACTGAAGACCATGGTCCTGACCTGGCGATTGAGAACCTGGCCGGCATAATTCTGAAAAAACTTAAATGAAAGTTGAAGGCAGGGAGCAACAGTCATCCAGGGTCCGGCCAGCTTCGAGGCTGAGATCTTCAGCGCTTCTGCTGATTTCCTTCTTTCTTCTGTCAACCCCGCTTCTGGCCTACATCGGTCCGGGGGCCGGCTTTGCTTTCCTTTCATCGTTTCTGGTTTTTTTCCTGACTTTTTTCCTGGCCTTTTTCTCTTTCCTCACCTGGCCCTTCCGGCTGCTCATAAGATTGCTTAAGGGTCAGAAAGCTTACCGCAAAAGCCGGGTGAAGCGGGTGGTCATTCTCGGTTTTGATGGCCTGGACCCGACGCTGGTGGAAAAATACATGGCAGAGGGAAAATTGCCGAATTTCCTCAGGTTAAAGAAAGAAGGCACCTACTCCCGCCTGCGGACAACCACTCCGGCTATCTCCCCCGTCGCCTGGTCTTCTTTTATGACCGGCTGCGAACCCTCAAAGCACAACATTTTTGATTTCTTAAGCCGCAACCCGAAAAATTATCTGCCCGACCTGTCCTCAGCCAGGGTAGGACCGCCGCGACGCTATTTCACTCTGGGAAAATACCGTATACCGCTCAGCAAGCCGGAGATAAAGCTTCTGCGGAAAAGCCAGCCTTTCTGGAAAATACTCGGCCAGCAGGGCATTTTCTCCACAGTTCTCCGGGTGCCCATCACCTTTCCCCCGGAAAAATTCAACGGACACCTCCTGAGCGGAATGTGTCTCCCTGACCTCAAGGGAAGCCAGGGAACATTCTTTTTTTACACCACCAATCCAGAGAGATTGAACAAAAAAGAAGGAGGAGAAACCCGGCTGGTAAAGCTTGAAGGTAACACCGTCAGAACCTTCATCAGCGGTCCGGAAAACACGCTGCTTAAAAATCCGGAAGAAATCCGCCTGCCGATGACCATCCGCCTTCATCCGGAGAGCGAGACAGCCGAGGTGGAAGTTTCAGACACACGCTTCTTGCTCAAAAAGGGAGAATTCTCTCCCTGGATAAAGCTGACCTTCAAGGCCGGTCCTGGATTCAGAATAAGAGGCATCGCCCGCTTTTACCTTCTGAGCCTTAAGCCACACTTTGAGCTTTACCTCACCCCGCTTAACCTCGACCCGGAAAAGCCGGCGCTCCCGATCTCGCATCCTTTCATATACGCTCCCTATCTGGCAAAACTGTTCGGAAGCTACGTCACTCTGGGAGAAGCCAACGACACCTGGGCGCTGAACGAAGGCGTCCTGCCGGAGAAAGCCTTCCTGGACCTCGCCTATTCCTTCCATCAGGACTGGGAAAAAATTTTCTTCAACGGCCTGAAGAAAACCAGACGCGGTCTGGTGGTCTGCGTTTTTGAAACCACCGACAGCATTCAGCATATGTTCTGGCGCTATCTCGACCGCGCTCATCCCGCCTGTCCGGCCACATCCAGGTCAGGAGAGGGAGATCGAGTCATAGAAGACCTGTACCGCCGGATGGACTCTCTGCTGGGAAAGGTTCTGGAACAACTGGGAGAAAATGACTGCCTTATGATAATGTCCGACCACGGTTTCAAATCATTCCGCCGCGGTGTCAACCTCAACTCCTGGCTTTATCTGAACGGCTATCTCCAGCTGAAAGAGGGCGCGAACGAAAGCGAGGAATGGTTCAAACAGGTCGACTGGAGCCGGACGAAAGCCTATGCGCTCGGACTGGCCGGTATCTACCTTAACCTCAGAGGAAGAGAAGCTCAGGGAATTGTTGAACCCGGGGAAGAAAGCCGGAAGCTAAAACAGGAATTGATGGAAAAACTCTCCGGGTTGAAAGATACAGAAAAAGGAACTGTGGCCATCAACCGGGTGATAGACGCCGAAAAAATATACCACGGACCCTACCGGGATAACGCCCCGGACCTGATAGTCGCCTACAATGAAGGTTATCGGGCTTCCTGGGACTCGGTTACAGGTCGGGTCAACCGGGTGGTTATCGAGGACAACCGGAAAGCCTGGTCGGGAGATCATTGCCTGGACCCGGAGCTTGTCCCGGGTGTTTTTTTCAGCAACCTGAAACTCGCCGCCAGCAGCCCCTGGATTGCCGACCTGGCTCCCACCGTGCTCGAACTATTCGGGGTGCCGGTACCACCCTACATGGATGGCCGATCGCTTCTTTCCGATAAATCAGGTAAAATGGAAAAAGAAGAATCAGGAAAAAACATAAATAAAAAGGCCAGGTCCGATGTCCGGAAGAAGAAATGAAGAAGCTCTAAAACGACGCGAGTTCCTTCAGTTCATTCTGAGCACCTCAGCCGGACTTCTTCTGTCCCCGACTGAAGCCTTTCTGAAAACAGCCGGTCGGCGCGAAACCAGTTTGAAGGTGCTGGTGCTCGGTATGGATGGACTCGACACGATTCTGGTCAGGCGGTTTATGGAAGCCGGACTCCTTCCCCACTTCAAGAAACTGGCGGCTTCCGGAACTTTTCTCCCGCTCGGCTCCAGCATTCCTCCCCAGAGTCCGGTGGCCTGGGCGAATTTTATAACCGGTACCAACCCGGGCGGCCACGCCATCTTCGACTTTGTCCACCGCGACCCGCAGACCTATCTCCCTGTATTTTCGGCTTCAGAAAGCCTGCCACCCCGACATAACCTCAAGCTCGGCAAATACCACATTCCCCTTTCCGGCGGAGAGATAAGAAACCTCAGACGAGGAAGAGCTTTCTGGCAGATTCTCGAAGATTACGAGATTCCCGCCACCATCTTCAAAATCCCGTCCAATTATCCTCCGGTGGAAACCAGACAGAAAACCTTTTCCGGCATGGGAACTCCGGACCTGAAAGGCTATTACGGCCTCTTCAATTACTACACAAACGAATACAAAACAGTAACTGAAGAATACGGCGGAGGCGGACGCGTTCACTATGTCTATGTGATCGGAAACCGGGTGGAGGCGAAAATCCCCGGTCCGAATAACCCTTTTGTAAAGGGCAACCCGGAAACTTTCGTCGATTTCAGGGTGTTCATAGACCCGGTTCATCCGGTGGCCAAAATTTCTCTGCAGGGACAGGAATTTATCCTCAGAGAAAAGGAATGGAGCGGCTGGAAAAGAATCAGGTTTGAATTCATCCCGACCCAGAGCGTCAGCGGCATCTGCCAGTTCTATCTGAAAGAAGTGAGACCCAAATTCAAGCTTTACGTCAGCCCGATTAATATCGACCCGGCCGACCCGGCGCTTCCGCTGAGCACACCGGAGAGCTACTCGCGCCAGCTGGCTAAAAAATTTGGCCCGTTTTTCACCAAAGGATTGCCGGCGGACACGGCCGCGCTCGAAAACGACGTTCTGGACGAAAAAGAATTTCTCTACCAGGATGAGCTTGTATACCAGGAATCGATGGCCATGCTGGAAGATGAGCTGAAAAATTTCAGGTCGGGTCTTTTATTCTTCTATTTCTCCAACACCGACCAGCGCCAGCATATGTTCTTCCGGCTGATTGACCGTGACCATCCGGCCTATAACGAAAAACTCGCTTCGGAATTCGGGCGGGTGATTGAAAAAACCTACCAGCAGATGGACCGGGCGCTGCAGCTGGCCATGGAAAAGACAGACAGCCGGACGGTCATCATCGTTATGTCCGACCACGGTTTCTGTCCGTTCCGAAAAGGGTTCAATCTCAACACCTGGCTTCTGCGCAACGGCTATCATGTGCTGCGGCCGGGAACGAAACCCGAGGAAGTTACTCTGTTTCAGGCTACCGACTGGTCAAGGACCAGAGCTTACGGAGTCGGGCTGAATGCGCTTTATCTCAACCTTAAAGGTCGGGAAACCCTGGGAATTGTGCGCCCGGAGGAAAAACAGAGTCTGCTGCGAGAGCTCGCCCGCAAACTCGAACAGATAACCGACCCGGAAACCGGAGAAAGGGTAATTCTTAAAGCTTACATCACAGAAGAAGTTTACAGCGGGCCCTACGTTACGGAAGCTCCGGACATAATCCTGGGCTTCAACCGCAACTACCGTATCTCCTGGAACTCTCCGCTCGGAAATTTTCCCCGGGAAATAATCGAAAACAACCCGCAGAAATGGAGCGGGGATCATATGACCGCTCCGGGGTTGATCCCGGGAGTGCTGCTGGCCAACCGGCCCTCGCGTCTGGAGCAGCCGGCACTCGAGGACGTTACCGCTGGAATTTTATCGCTTTTCGGGATTAAAATTCCCACTGAGATGACAGGACGCCCGGTTTTTTAGTCAGGCTCCGGGCAGGAAGAAACCGGAATAAAGGAAAGGAGTGGCCATGGGAAAAGCCAAAATCAAGCTGGAAAAAGAGCTCTACGAGAAAGTGAAAAAAATAGCCGAGGTGGCCGGATACAGCTCGGCCGATGAATTCATCGTGCATCTGCTGGAAAAAGAAGTGGCTAAATTCGAAGGAGCCGATTCGGAAGAGGAAATTAAAAAAAGACTCAAAGGGCTCGGTTACATTTCCTGAGTTCGGCGAGAAAAAATCCCCATGCTCTGGTGGTTGAACAGCGCTCTGGGAACTCTTATCAGAATTATTTTTCTGCCATTAGCCAGTTTTCATCCGTGGATAGCCATGCTGGTGATTTCACTGCTGACCGCGCTCCTGATGCTTTTTGTTTACAAAAAAACTTCTGACCAGGCCGGAATCAAAAGAGCCAAGGAGAGGATTAAAGCTCACCTGCTCGAAATCAGGCTGTACCAGAATGATTTCCGGACGCAATTGAATTCCCAGAAAGAGCTCCTGGCAGCCAATCTCCGGTATCTTTCTTACAATTTGAAACCTCTGCTGGTTATGATAATTCCGATATTCCTGCTGCTGGCCCAGTTGAACCTCTGGTTTGGTTACCGGATTCCAGCGAAAGATGAAACTTTTCTTCTCAAAGTCCGTTTTCTAAAATCTGTGGACCTGATGAAACTGAACCTTGAAGTGGAAACGCCCGAAGGACTGCAGCTGGAAACCCCTCCCGTCAGAATTATCGACGAAGCTGAAGTTTCCTGGAGGTTGAGAGTGACCGGAGTTACCGGAAAGCCGGTAATCATAACGGTTGACGGAGAGCGTTATCTTAAAAGCATACCGGCCACAAACAGATCGCTCACCAGGGTCTCGCCGGTCAGGGTGAGAAAAAACCTCTGGCAGGAGCTTCTCCATCCTGGAGAAAAACCCCTGCCGGCCGATTCCCTGCTCACCCGGGTAGAGCTGGTTCTCCCGGAATCCAGGCTGGAATTCGCGGGAATCTCCTTCCACTGGCTGGTGGCCTATTTCCTCCTGTCGATAATTTTTGGTTTTACCCTCAAGGGAGTTTTCAGGGTTGAAATTTAATTATGCCCATAAATTCATACGAAGGATTTAACCGATGAAAATCGAAATTTTTAAGATGGAAAGAATGCAGTCGCTCTGGGAAAACGTGGTTGATTACAACCTTTCTGAGAGCGGTGTTCACCCGTTAACTCTGCGAGAACTGCTCTCGCCAGAAGAACTGGAAGAATTGACGCAGGTTGAACTCGGTTACACCCAGACCAACGGCACGCCGGCTTTGAGAGAAAACATCGCCCGTCTTTATCCGAACATGGACCCGGAGCAGATCATGGTGACCGCCGGTTCTTCCGAAGCCAATTTTCTGCTGATGTGGTCTCTGCTCGAACCGGGAGATGAAGTGGTTTTCGAACTTCCGAATTACATGCAGATGTGGGGACTGGCCAGGGCTTTCGGGGCAAGAGTAAAGCCGTTCCGGCTCCGACCCGAGCTCGGCTGGCAGCCGGACCCGGACGAACTCAGGAAGCAGGTCAACGGCAACACCAGAATGATCATCCTGACCAATCCGAACAACCCGACAGGCTCGATTCTGACCGAGGAAGCCAGAAAGGAAATAATCAAACAGGCAGAAAAAGTCGGCGCCTGGATTCTGGCCGATGAGGTTTACCGGGGAGCCGAATTGGACGGTCAGGAAACTCCCTCTTTCTGGGGAAGTTATGATCGGGTGCTGGTGGTCTCAGGTCTTTCCAAGGCTTACGGACTTCCCGGGCTGCGCCTCGGCTGGCTGGCCGGACCGCTGGAGGTGGTGAAAAAAATCTGGACTTACCATGATTACACCACCATTTCCGTTTCGGCTCTCACTGACCATCTGGCCACTCGAGTTCTTGAACCGGAAAGAAGGCAGAAAATACTGAAAAGAACGCGCGAGATTCTCAATCACAACCTCCCGCTTCTGGAGAAGTGGTTGAAAAGCTTTGATGACCTCTTCAGCTACCTTCCTCCGCGGGCCGGAGCCATCCTTTTCACCCGATATAACCTGCCGGTTAATTCCACCGAGCTGGTGGAAAAAATTCTCAAAGAAAAAAGCGTGCTTCTGGTTCCGGGGGATCACTTTGAACTCGATCAATACCTGCGCCTCGGTTACGGCTCTCGGCCAGAGTATCTGCAGGCGGCGCTGGAAAGAGCGGCTGAAGTGATTTCAGCCATGAGACCCTGAACCCGGGAATACAGGAGGTTGAAGATGAATACTTCCCGCCAGAAAAAAAATCAATTTCTCTGGCTGCTTCTGTTCTGTGGTCTCCTGACTCTTCCGCTTACGGCACAGAGCAGGTTGAAGGTGGCCGTGGTTGATTCCCAGAAAGCTTTTGACCAGTCGCTCGAAGGCAAAAAGGCTGTGGCCGTCCTCCAGGAAAGAGAAGAACAGATCAAGTCCGAGCTAAAAAGAAGGGATGAAGAAATAAAAAACCTCAGGCAAAAACTAGCCAGCCAGGAGCTCACGCTGAGCCCTGAAGCCAGAAAGAAGCTGCAGCAGGAGATCGACCGGAAAGAAGCCGAACGGCTGAAATACGAACAGGAAAACAGCAGGGATTTTGAACAGCTGAAGAGCCAGATCATAAAGAGAATCAGGGAAGAAATGCTGGCCGTGGTGGACGAAATCATCAAAGAGCAGGGTTATGAGCTGGTGTTTGACCTGAGCACCTCAGGGTTGATTTATTACCATCCCGAACTCGACATCACCCAGGAAGTGATCAAACGTTACGACGCCAGCAAATCAACGAAAAAATAATCAATCAATCTCCTGAAACGATCTTCAGCAGCACTATTTCTGAACGGCTGCCGGTTCTGACGGCCGGACCCCAGGTTCCGCTTCCGGAAGAAACATAGATGTGGGTTTTTCCTTTTTTCAGATACCCCCAGTACTGTTCATAGATCAGTTTATTGATAAGGTTAAGAGGAAAAAGCTGGCCGGCATGAGTGTGACCGGAGAGCTGGAGGTCAACTTCTGCCCGGGCCGCTTCGCTCAGATTAAGCGGCTGATGGTCAAGCACTACCAGCGGCCAGGATCTGTCCACTCCCTCTCGTTCGATAATTTCTTCAAGCGATAGCCGCCTGTGCCCGGCTCTCTCGGCCGTCCGGTCCATCCTGCCTATTACGTAAAGCCAGCCGTCTACTTTTTCCGCCCGGTCGATAAGAACCTTAACCCCGGCCTTTTCCAAGTAAGAAATATTTTTTTCCAGCCCGCTGTAATATTCATGGTTTCCGGGACAGGCATAAAGTCCGAGTGGACTGCGAATCTGACGCAGCAGTCCCACCATCTTTTCTTCCTCTTCCAGAGAAACGCCCTCATCAACTATATCTCCCGCCAGAAACACAATATCCGGCTTCAGTCTGTTGATTCTTTCCACCAGTTTTTCCAGCCGGTTTGAGCGGTTTATCGTTCCCAGATGAATGTCAGAAATGAGGACCGCTCTCAGTTCAGACCCGGCGGGCACCTTTTTATCTATCTTGATTTCGATGGTCTCTAACCTCGGATTTATCGCGTTCAAATGGCCGAGAAAAATCACCGTCAGGGTTAAAGCGGCGATAAACATGAAGGACGCTGGATTTCTGACTTGAAGCCAGGAAGCGCCGGCCAGCGAGACGCCGGAAATCTTCAACAATCCGAGAATTATATCCCTGACCAAGAGAAAAAGGAAAAGATAGAGCATCAAGGCCAGGTGGTAGGAACCGGCTGAAATAAGAAACTCATTAAAACGGGAGGGCCAGCGGTTGTTGAGAATCCTTCCGACAGGATAAGCTAACATCGAGCTCAGAAAAACCAGCATGAAAAGAAGCCGGCCATATCTGAGACCGGACAGCGCCTGTAAGCCCCGCCATATCAAATAACCATTAAGCAAGCCGTAGATCGATAAAACAATAACCAAAAACAGAATCAAATCCTTTCTCCTCATCAGTTTTTCGGCTGATCGATTTGATTAACAACCATCACCTGAAGTTATTCTTTTCCGCTTCTGCCAGCCCCGTGCTTCCAGCTTCTTCAATCTTCAATCCGGTTGAACCAGGCAATCTCTTCCAGCTTCTTCCTCACGTGTTCTCCGGGCGGACGGCTGGCCGGATAGCCCACCGAAATGATGGCTACCGGCTGGTATCTGCGCGGAATCTTCAATAGTTTCCGCAGACCTCTGATGTTGAACCAGCCGATCCAGCAGGTGCCCAGTCCGAGTTCTTCAGCCTTAAGCACAAAGTGTTCCCCGGCTATCCCCAGGTCCAGCAGATAAAACTGAGTCCCCTGCACCAGCCGGCCGAGTCTGTTTGCCAGAAAATCCTTTTTAGCCAGAAGAAGAACCAGAACCGGCGCCCGGGCGGCAAAACGGCAGAAAGAATAGATGCCGGAAAAAGCCTTTTCTGCCACTTTCTCCCTGAGTCCGGGATCGTCTATCACCAGAAACCGCCAGGGCTGGGCATTCTCGGCCGAAGGTGCCAGTCTGGCAGCTTCCAGACAGGCCACAATCTTCTCCCTTTCCACCGGACGGTCAAGATATCTCCTTATGCTGCGCCGGCTTTTTATGATTTCATCCAGAGTCATCGCTCTGTCCTTTAATAATTTATTTTACCAGAAGGCCTCCCGTGATTAAGAGCCAGAGCCATCTCATCTGCCTCTTTTCTTCTCGCCGCTCTGCTCCCACTCCCGCTGAAGCTCAATCAGGTCGACCGTCTGGGAATAATCGCCGAGAAGATGCCGGGCGAAATAATCTGCCCGGATCCAGAACCAGTAATCATTCATATCGCCAAACCCGTGACGCTGACCGGGGAAGATGAAGAAGTCAAACCTCTTCCCCGCTTTAATGAGTGCCGCGGCCAGCCGCAGGGTGTTGGCCGGATGAACGTTATCATCCATGTCACCGGTTACCAGCAGCAGGCGTCCTTTCAGGTTCCTGGCCAGCTCTGAGTTGGTGTCTATGCTGTATTCAAATTTTATCTGTCCATCTTTATCAACAACTTCTCTAACTCCGTGATGCTTCTCGCTCCACCAGCGGTTGTAGATGTTATTTTCATGGTTTCCGGAAGAAGCCACACCCACCTTGAAGAAATCCGGATATACCAGCATGGCCGCAGCCGTCATAAAACCGCCGCCCGAATGTCCGTAGATACCAACCCGGTTTATGTCGATAAAATCATGGCGTGCCGCCAGCTGTTCGATGGCATATTTTTTATCGGCCAGACCGTAATCCCTCAGATTGCCGTAGCCATAATTGTGATACCACTTCGAGCGCATCGGACTTCCCCCGCGATTGCCTACTTCGATCACGATGAAGCCCAGCTGGGCCAGGGCCACATTCTGGTTTCTTGGCGAAAAACTTTTAGACACGCTCTCTGTCTGAGGGCCTGGATAGACATAAGCTATAATCGGATATTTTCTGCCCGGGTCAAAATCGAATGGCTTGTACATAACTCCATAAAGGTCTGTGATTCCGTCTGCCGCTTTAACCCTGAAGGTTTCAGGAAATTTGAAACCAGCCTCCAGCAAACGGCTGACATCCACCGCCTCCAGCTCCAGTAGTTTTCTGCCGGCAGCGTCATAAAGGTCAGCCCGCGGCGCCACGTCCACGCGGGAGTAATTGACTACAAAATAGCCGGTGGAATCAGCCATCGAAACCTGATGGTTGAAATTGCCAGGAGTGAGCAATTTTATCTCACCTCCATCAAGCTTCACCCGGTAAAGATGTAGATAATACGGGTCTTCTCCCTTTTCCCGACCGCAGGCCGTAAAGTAAAGCACCCTGTTTTTTTCATCCACCCCGACTATACCCTGGCAGTTGAATTCGCCCGAGGTAATCTGATTCTTAAGGTGGCCCTCGCCGTCATAAAGATAATAATGCCCCCAGCCGTCTCTTTCCGACCACCAGATAAGCTCTTTACCCTCGTTAACCAGTCGAAGCGGCTGATAATCGACGTAGGTGTTGAGCCTTTCGCTGATCAGTGTTTTTACTTCTCCGGTCTCAGTATCGGCCACACAGACTTCATAGCCGTGAAGGTCTCTGGTCTGGCGTCCGAAGTAAAGCCGGCTGGAGGTTTCTGCCAGCCAGAGCGGCGGCCGGGGCTCCTCAGGATCTTCAACAGCTGCTTTCGGGGGAGCGGTAAAGATGTTATAGCTCGGGTCCTTAAACTTTTCCGCTTTCACCTTGACCCGCTTTTTGCTGGCCAGGTCAAAAACCAGTATTTCCGGCTGGGGCTGGTTCTCCTCGCCGGGCATACCGTACTTATAGGTTTCCAGGACCGGCCTGGGGTTGGCCAGGCTGTTGATCACCCAGAGGTCGCCAACTTTTCTTTCATCCTGACGGATGCAGGCAAACTTCTTTGAATCCTGTGACCAGAAAATGGTGATCGGCGGGCGCCTGAAGTCTTTTCTGTCTTTCTCATCCTTCTGGAATTCCCTTATTTCGTCGCTGCGGAGCCGGCGGCTGAAACTGTAATTTTCCTCTCCGTCATCGGTCAGCTGAATTTCCTGAATGGTTTTATCGTCCGGCTTCTTCAGAGCCCGGGCGTAATTTTCGGCATCCATCAGAAACAGATTATGACCGCGGGCAAAAACCACCCATTTCCCGTCCGGAGAAACAGAAGCCCAGCGGGGCCTTTTAGGTTTCGGTTGATAGTCCTTGATCAGAGATAGCCGGGCGGTTTTCAGGTCATATTCAAAACCAAGCGTTACAGTCTTTTTCTCGGGCTCTCTGGCCGGCGCTTTTTCCACTCTGGTTTTATCCATCTCGGTATCCTGCTCTTTTTCCTTCTCTTTTTCCCGATCAAGAAATCTCTTTTCCAGCTCGCCGGCTTTTACCACCTGACCGTCAACCCGGAGATCATTTTCCACCGGAACTTCAATCTCAAACTGAATGGCCGTGTCATTTTTAACAAATTTTATCGTTTTGATCGGCAGATGCCGGGCATCGTAAGGTGTGAGAAGAATTTTAGTCAACTCAGCCGCCATACGGGCGTTATCAAAAAGAGGTTTTTTTGTCCGGGTGGCCGGGTCGACCAGATACCAGAACTTGCCTTCCGGCGTCTCGAAGCTGTACCAGAAGCGGTCTCCTGTTTTCAACCAGCGAGGCTCGACCGAGAGGTCGAAAACCAGTTTGGCCACTTTCGCCGGCGTCCAGCGTGAGGCCAGCTCATAATTGGCTTTTTCTGGAAAAGCCAGAGCGGCCGCAGTTAGAATCAGGGCCAGCGCCAGAAATGTTCTGGCCGCCAGGTTTTTACTCAGAGAGCAGGTGAAGTTGCTCAATTTCATGTTAATCTCCTGAAAGTTTTTATTTTATTTCGAAATATACATAACTCTGATTCCGGAGTATTTTCCGCAGAGTCAGGATGAATATTTTCTCTGATTGCCCTGATTTCTGGCAACAGAAATTTTTATGGTCCGGATCTACCTTCGACGACTATCAGGATGCGTTCACCTCAAATCAGGCTCACTTCTTTCAGTTCGAGATGAACTGGCTCAGCAATAAGGCTGATCGGAAATCGCCTCCTGTCGAAGAAAATCTACCGATGAAAAAAATCGGACCGGCCGGCGGCTCAAACTCATATTTAACGGATCAAATGTAATACTGTCTGGCGACCGTCAAGAAAAACAATACCTTCCCGGGTAAAGGAAGCATCCTGTTCGAGACCGATCAACACTTCCTGATTATCCCACTCGGGCACCGAAACCCTGCAGTTCAACTCGATCGAATAACAGGTATCGTAATAAAGCGGGTAGTCTCCCTGGCCGGGAACGCCATCCTGTCTGTCCCAGAGACCTATGGTCGGTCCGGCCGCATGGCCGTGAAATCCGAGCGGATGGGAATAAATACTTCCTTTGATCCCTTCCGCCCTCATTTTTTTAAGAGCCGCTGCCAGAATCTCATTGCCCGTTCTCCCGGCTACCATTTCAGCCACGAGAATATCCTGCAGACGGTTGCCGATGGCCAGAGCCTTTCTCAGACCCTCGGGCGCTTCCTTTTCCCCCGGGCGCAAAACGTAGGCCAGCTCCTGATGGTCGGTGCAGAGCCCGAGGTAAGTTATTCCAAGGTCACAGTGAAGCAGGTCTCCCCTGCGTATAACATTATCCTTGAAAGGTGAATTTTTCGGTCTCTGGATGTCCACCGTGGGTGAAAACCAGGTGCGCAGACCGAGCGAATGGATTTTCTCCCAGATCCACCATCTGACATCATCGGTGGTGGTTATGCCGGGTGTGATCACCGCGCTGGAGAAGGCTTCTTTTATGATTCGATGGGCAATCCGGGCAATATGATGATAAACTTCTATTTCTTCCGGCAGCCTCCTTTCGAGCCAGCCGACGACTATTTTCTCAGCCGAAACCAGCCGTCTCGCATACTCGGGTCCGAGATTTTTCACCAGCAGACTTTTACTGGTCGCAGTAAGTCCGTCAGCAAAAGCAAAGGTCTCCGACTCGTTTATTGCAATTTTTTTCGGTTTGCGGGCTTTGATTTCTCTGGCCAGCACCTGCCATTGATCAGGTTCACGGTCAGGATTCCAGACAGTTGGATAAAATTTGCCTATCGGATAGCGGCTGACAGAAAATCTTTCCAGGCCCTTCTCCGGCCCCCAGTCATAAAAAACCAGCATCGACAGCCTCCGGGCTGAAAGATACTCAAAGGGCACCAGTGTGAGAAAAACGGGATCCTCGTTGTATTCCTGGCAGATAACCACCCACATATCCACGCCTTCTCTTCTCATGATTTCAGGCAGTATTGTCTCGAGCCTCTTTTCCAGCCAGAGGTTGACCACCCGCGCCTGTTCCCTCACCGGCAGTATCGCTGGACTTTCCGGAAGGCATAAAAGCTCCGGAGAAGAGTGCCAGAGAAAAGCCGACAGCAACAGGACCGGATAAATAATTTTTCTGACATCTCTTTTCATGAGACCACCCTTCTCTTAAATTCAGAATAAATATTAAACATTGAAATGACCGCATCTGGCAAGAAATTTTATTCTTATTAAAATAAACGTATAATAAGCCTGATAAGAAGGGTAAACCCAAAGGGGAGAGCCTTCGTATATCATTTAGAGGAGATAATCATGCCTGCGAGTAAAGAATCCAGATTCGTTTTTTGTCTGATTTTTTCTTTAATCATTTTGCTCGCTTCCAGCTGCTCCCGGGCGCCTGAAATTCCGGTAGCTGGTAAAGCCTTCGCCCGGGATATGCTCACCCTGCTTCCGGCCGACACCAGCGCCTTCCTGGTGGCTGACTGGAACCGCCTGATGAACCTGAAAACTGTAGAAAGAGTTTTAAGCGAAACAGGAGAACTTGAAGGTTATCGTAAAAAGGCGGAAGCCTTTGTCAACCTGAAGAATGACGTCTTTCTGATAGCCGTGGCCATCATCGGGGATATCAACCGACCGGCTGAAAACGCTGTGCTGCTGGCGAACCTGAAATACGACCGGTCGAAGTTGCTCCCCTCTGATAATCAGGAGGATTCGACGCTGGAATTTTACCAGGGCCTTCCCTACTTTCCCTTTATCGAAATAGAAGAATCGGCCGTGGCCTGTCTGGCTTTCCTCGACGGCTCGAACATAGCCATCGGGTCGGAAAAAGCCATCAAAAAAATAATTGACGTGTACAGGGGAAATATTCCAAGTCTTTACAGCAATAAACAGATAAAGCCTTTTCTCAAAGATCTCAACATGAATTCACTGACCTTCAGCTGGCTGACATTGCCCGCGGGTCTGGTGAAAGCCGAAAACGGAGAAAATCCAGCCCTGAAACTTCTGGCAAAAGTGCGGAATGTTTCTTCCTTCACTGATTACCGGCATCAGAGCTATCAGCTGGAAATCAAAATCTACGCCGGCGCTCAGGCTGACCTCAAACAGATTGCCGATACTTTGCTCGGGTTAAAAGCCCTCGGGCTCGGGCTCGGCGGAGAAATCCCGGAAATCAGCCAGGCTCTTAATTCCCTGGAAATTACCCTGAGCCAGCGGTACGTGAAAGTCTACATGAACCTCAGAGAAGAACTTCTGGAAAACCTCAAGAAAATTCTGAAAGAAAAGATGCCTGAAGCCCGTGAAAAACCATCAGAACTGTTTATCGAAAGAGAAGACTTTTAACCGGAACCTTCGAGATATCTTCCGCCGTTCAATCCTCAAAAAGATATTCCTTAAAGCTAAAAATCAAACAGGCCAGCACCAGAAACACAGAAGCGACAGCAAGCAGTATCAGCACCGCCAGCCAGGGCCTGGTTGGTTCGAGCCGGATGAAAAGAAAACTCAGCCTTCCGGCGCTGGTAGTGAACTGCGGAAGCAACGATTTCAGATAATGGGCGATGGATAATTTCTGGGTGGTCCCCGGGAAATACTGGATCACGCTTTCCCAGCCAAAACCAAAAGCCAGTCCGACCAGGACCGGTTTCCTTAACCAGGTTCCGAGAAAACTGAAAAAGGCCAGGTAAGCGGCCAGACCGAGCCAGAGAACCGCAGCATAGCGGATTATCGTCAGCAGATGTTTTATACTGAAATCAGAATCCAGGTTAAGAATAAGATAGGAAGCCAGAAGGGCGGAGAAAAGCATCACCGTGGTCAGCGTCAGACAGGCAAAGTACTTGCCGGCGATGATAGCCGCCCGCCTCAGCGGACGGGTGGTCAGATAGGGCAGCGTCCGATTTTCGATTTCCTCGGTAACCATGGAACTGCCGTAAAAAAGCGCCAGGATGACGATCAAAAATTGAAGGAAAAAAGACATGAGAAAATTCTGGAAAATAACCTGGCTGTCTTCGGTCCAGTTGCCCGCCAGCCGGTAAATTCTTATGACCAGCGCCATCAGAATGGCCGCTGAACTGATCAGAAAGAAAGTGCGGCTGCGCCTGGATTTAATCCCGGCAAAAAGACTGAAGGAAAAAACCCTCTGAATTTCCTGTTTCATTTCACTTCCCCACCAGGTAATCAAAAACCGCCTGAAGGCTGTCGTCGGGAGAGGTGATCTCTTCGATGTCCAGGCCGTGCTCGAGAAGGAGTTCATTGAGCCTGTTGAAAAAATGATCGCGGTGATGGGTTTCAAAAACGACCGCCTGCCGCTCCGGCTCAAAAGTAATGTTGAGAATATAGTCTTCAACCGCCAGCAGCCTGGCCAGCAGGCGAAAAGCCGGCGATTGAATTCTGATCTTGTGGGGATGGGTGTCGAGCAGCTCCCGGATAAAATGCACGTCTCCCCGGGCCAGAATCTTCCCGTGATGGATAAGAATTATCTCTGAGGTCAGGGCTTCAACTTCGGGCAGCACATGGCTGGAGACGACGATGGTCCTGCCGGCAGCCCTGAATTCTTTAATCAATTTTATGATCCGCCGTTTGCTCAGCGGGTCGAGCCCGTTCAACGGTTCATCAAGAATCAGAATGTCGGGGTCGTGAGCGAAAGCCTGAGCGATTTTCAGCCTCTGTCTCATCCCGCGGCTGTAACTTCTGATCGGACGCAATGAAGCCGCCTGAAGTTCGACCGTTTCCAGAGCCCGCCGGGCGCGAACTTCAGACTCCTCGCGGCTGAAACCGCAGAGACGCAGCAGACCGGTCAGGAATTCCATTCCGTTCAGGTCTTCATAAAAGGCGTCAGCTTCCGGACAGAATCCAAGCCGACGGAAAAGCCTGAAATTATTCCAGACCGGCTGTCCGAAAATCCTGACCTGCCCCAGGCTTGGTTTCAACTGGCCCGTGATTATTTTCATAAAGGTGGATTTGCCGGCTCCGTTCGGACCGAGGAGGGCGGTTATTCCCTGGTTGATATCCAGGTTGATCTCACTTATGCCCAGAATGTTTCCGTACCAGCGGGAAAGATTCCTGGCTTCGATCACGGCCGTCACCGGATGACCTCCACCGCTTTAAGCTTGCGCCGGATTAAAAAATACGACAGCAGGCAGAAAATAACCACCAGCAGAAAGGAGAGATACCAGGGAGCCGGGGCCGCCGGTTTCACCCGGAAAAATCCCGCAGCCACCTGCTGCAGATTTCCGGGAATTGACAGCAGAATCGAATACGGCGACCTGAAAATCGCGTAGAAAATTCCCCGGGCAATTTCCGACAGATAGTAGGCGGCAAATATGATAGCTATCACATAATTCCGATTCTGACTGAGAGAGGATGCCAGAAGAATGTAGCAGGTGAAAAAGATCATCAGCAGCACTGAATAAAGAATTATCGAAAGGATCAGCCAGGGATATTCCAGAAAGAATCTGAAACTCCCGGAAAAAAGCAGTTTCAGCACAAACAGAATGATGGCCGGAAGGAGCGTCAGCAGACCGACAAAAAACACCACCACCCCGGCTTTCCCCATCAGATAATCATTCCTGGTAATCGGGCGAGCCAGATAAAGTTGAATCGCCCGGTGGCGAAAGTCATCAGCTATCAGACCGGCTCCGCCGAGAGCCATTAATAGAAGTATCATGAAGAAAATCAGATCCAGACTCAGGTAAGACTTGAAGAAGGCCGGATTGACCTGAAGTGTTCTTTCGGCTCCCCGGGCCATAAACTTAAAATCTTCCAGACGCTCGGAAATGTATATGCCGACGGCATAGCTGATGGCCGGAAGAAAAGAGCAGGCAAAAAGAAACTTGAAACGGCGGCGTTCGAATGCCAGTTTGATGCCGGTTCTGGTTATCGGCCAGAAGACCCATTTCTTTTCCTGCAGATGGCCTTCCCAGTGATGATAACCCTTTTCTCTGACCTCGGTCATCAATCCACCCCAACCACCCTGGCAAAAAGGTCTTCAAGAGAGGTGCGGCTGCAGACAAAATGCCTGATCTGAACTCCGTTGCGGGCAGCGCTCAGAAAAATTCGCCGGCGGTCAAAATCAGGAGGCGTATAGATTTTTAACAGATGATCTTCAGTCTCTTCCAGGCGGCAGCCGGCCTCTTCCAGTTCTCGCCTGAAAGCTCCGGTTTCACCAGTTACCCTGAGCTCAAAAAGCTGGTAGTTGATCATCCTCAAATCCTCCAGCCTGCCCGTGGCCACTATTTCTCCCCTGTTGATGATCACCACCTGATGGCAAACCAGTTCGATATCCGAAAGGATATGAGACGAAAGCAGAACCCTGATCTCCCTGACCGAAGCCACTTCCCTTATCAATTCCAGCATTTCCTGCCGGCCGGTCGGGTCGAGGTTGGCTGTGGGTTCATCAAGAAAAAGAAGTTTCGGGTCATGAACCAGAGCCTGGGCCAGCTTCAGACGCTGCCGCATCCCGGCAGAATAGGTGTCAATCTGACGGTAGCGGACCTCACCCAGTCCCACATAAAAAAGGACTTCATGAGCCCTCTTCATCGCTTCCTGCCGGGGCATTCCAGAAAGTTCGCCCATCATCGCGGTGAAGGTGACGGCATCCATGCCAGGAATGTAGCAATCGTCTTCCGGCATGTAACCGACAAGCCGGCGGATCTGCTTCTGCTCGGTTCTCAGGTCATATCCGAGAACCCGGCCTTCCCCCTCATCCGGAACCAGAAATCCGAGCATGATCCTGATCAGCGTGCTTTTTCCGGCCCCGTTCGGACCGAGAAGACCGGTAGCACCCTCTCCCACCGAAAGACTCACTCCATTAAGGGCCTTAAGCCGGCCGTAGGAAAAATGAATATTCTGAAGTTCTATGCTCATCCCGGTATTTTTCTTAAACAGTAATACGAAATTTACTGCATTCCGGTTTATTTTTCCACATCTTCGATAAATTAAAAAGTCAGAAACAAATTTTTTTGCCTGAAATTTTCTGATGAATTATAATGCTGAAGGAAACCAGAGGCAAAAAATTCAGGAGGCCGTCGATGAAAAAACATTTTCTTAAATTTTTCTGCTCGGTAATTATCATAAGCTTGATTCTGAGCGCAGTTCAGGCTCAGACCAGAAAAGCTCTGACCTTCGACGATTTTATAAAAATTAAAAGGGTCTCCGACCCCCAGCTCTCTCCGGACGGCAGAACTCTGGCGCTTGTGATTACCGCCATGAGCCTCGAACAGAATCGCGGAAACAGCGACATTTATCTGGTACCGGTTTCCGGCGGAGATGCTTTTCCTTTTGTCTTCGGTCCGGCAGCGGATTTCTTCCCGCGCTGGTCGCCCGATGGAAAACAGCTGGCCTTCATTTCCTCCAGGAGCGGTTCTCCTCAGGTCTGGGTTATTCCGCTTACCGGCGGGGAACCCCGTCAGCTGACTGATTTTCCCGGCGGGGTGAACTCCTTTGCCTGGTCGAAGTCCGGGCGATTCCTGCTGGTGGCCAGCTCTGTTTATCCGGATTGTCCCGACCTTGAGTCCAACCGCCGGAAATTTGAAGAACAGGCAAAAAGCCGGGTAAAAGCCAGAATCTACGACCATCTGCTTTTCCGCCACTGGAATTCCTGGTTTGACGGCACAAGAAGCCATCTTTTCCTGTTTCCGCTGGATGGAGGGAATCCGGTGGACCTGACCCCCGGAGATTATGACACACCGCCGATCGCCCTCGGAGGTGAGCTCGACTACTCTATCTCAGCCGACGAGCGGGAAATAGCCTTCGTGCGCAACGTTGACCCGGAGCTTAAACTCGGACTGGGCACGAACAACGATGTATTCCTGACTTCTCCGGACGGCAGGTACCTGGAGAAACTGACCGCCAGCCGGGCAAATGACATCGACCCGAAATACTCACCCGACGGACGTTATCTGGCCTACCGGGCGATGTCCAGACCCGGATTTGAAGCGGACAAACTTGACCTCATCATTTACGACCGCCAGAAAAAAACTTTCACCAATCTGACAGAAAAAATCGATTATTCCCTCAGCGAATTCCTCTGGGCTCCCGACAGCCGTTCACTATATTTTCTATGCGAGGAAAAAGCCCGAACAGCTCTTTTCAGAGCCACCTGGCCGGAAGGGCGGATAGAAAAAGTGCTCGAAGGACACTATTTGAGTTCCATCAGAATTTCTCCAGACGGTCGAACAATTTATGCTCTTAAACAATCATTAAACCATCCGGCAGACGTTTACTCTATTGACCTGACCAGAAAGACTCTGAAACAACTTACAGACGTAAACGGAAAGTTGCTTCAGGCGCTCGAAATGAATCCGGCCGAGGATTTCTGGTTTCAATCCGAAGGTGACCGGGTCCACGGGCTTCTGCTCAAACCCCCGTTTTTTGCTCCCGAGAAAAAATATCCTCTGCTGATGTTAATTCACGGAGGACCGCAGGGAGCCTGGTCTGACCAATTCCATTATCGCTGGAACGCCCAGATGTTCGCGGCCGGCGGGTATGTGGTGGCCATGGTAAACTTCCACGGAAGCACCGGCTACGGCCAGGCCTTCACCGATTCGATCAGCGGAGACTGGGGCGGAAAACCTTACCGGGATATAATCAACGCCGTAAATTACCTCTGCCAGCAGTATAACTTCATTGATAAAACCAGACTGGCGGCCGCAGGCGCTTCCTACGGCGGCTATCTGGTAAACTGGATTGCCGGTCAAACCGACATTTTCAACTGCCTCATCAGCCACGCCGGAGTCTTTGACCTGCGCTCGGAATACGGCGCGACCGAAGAACTCTGGTTTCCCGAGTGGGAATACCGCGGGACTCCCTGGACGAATCCGGAAATGTACCAGAAATTTTCCCCCAGCTACTACGTTCAGAACTTTAAGACACCGACTCTGGTCATTCATGGAGCCAATGATTTCCGGGTGCCGCTGGAACAGGGATTGCAGTTTTTCACCTCTCTCCAGAGAATGGGAGTTCCAAGCAAACTGCTATATTTTCCGGACGAAGACCATTTCGTGCAGAAACCCCTCAACGCTCAGCTCTGGTGGAAAACCGTGCTCGACTGGCTGGCAACTTATCTGAAGAATTAACAGAACAAATAGATAAAATTTTCCCCTAATAAATTTACCGGACAGTCGAAACTCAGCATCAACCGGAGGGCACAATACTGTTCAGCTGGGAAGCAGATTCACCCGGCCCGGGTTCAGAAGCCGGAAAGGCACTCTAAAATTCCAGTTCAAGAAGCGCCAGCGGGTCAACCCTGGCTTCATAAATTTTCACGGCCCAGTGAAGATGAGGTCCGGTGGAAAGACCGGTCGAGCCGGCCAGCCCGACCGGCTCGCCTTTCTTTACCATCTGACCTCTTTTAACCAGCAGTTTCGAAAGATGGGCGTAGCTGCTGAAAAGACCCAGCCCGTGGTCAACGATAACCGTCTTCCCCGAATAATAAAGGTCAGAAGCCAGCACCACCCGGCCGGAATTGGTGGCTTTAATTGGATGTCCCAGCGGAACCGCTATGTCAATTCCGGTATGCACCGAGCGCGGGACGTTGTTGTAAATTCTCTGCTGACCGAAATTAGGAAACAGTTTTCCCTCACAGGGCAGAATAAAAGAACCTTCGGCCAGCCATTCGGAGCTGCTCGAACTATAAACCAGAGAGAGAAGCTCGGCTTCCCTTTTTATTCTATCGAGAACTTCGCGCGGCGGAGTCACGTATTTCTGGGCCACGGTCAACTTCTTTTTTGGAAAATCGCGCATGGCTATCTCCAGCTCGATGTTCAGCTTCTCTTTAATCTTTCCTCCGGACCACAGATCTATTTCCACAACCCTTCTTCCCGGTTCAGACATCACGTCAAGTCCCAGGAGGAGAAACTGCCCAGGTCGGCCGTCTCTCTTCAACCAGAAGCTGCTCTCGCCGAAATACACTCCGGCGAAATCGGAAACGGCCTTTTTCCAGACAACAGCCAGCGGTTCTCCAGGCTGGAGCCGGCGGTAGCGAAGTTCAAAAACATCTCCGGTTGCTGACTCGATAATCCGGGTTTCAGCTCTGCTGGCCGCCGGCTGAATGACCGGAAGAAAGAAGGAAAAAAAAAGAAAAAGATAAAGAAAAATAAAAACAGTAAATTTTCTGAATCTCAACATTTTTTAACCTGCCAGTTTTATCACCATGCGCTGATTTTTTACCAGAATCTGTCGCGCAAAACTTTACCTCCGAAGAATCTCTCCAGCAAGTCGGCCGGTCATCTCCTGGCCGTCAAACACCACCTGCCCGTTGACCAGCACACAGCTGATACCATCAGGATATCTGTGCGGGTCGGCATAGGTGGCTCTGTCCTGGATTTTCTCCGGGTCAAAAAGCACTAAATCAGCATAATACCCTTCCATGATCAGCCCCCTTCGCCTTAGGCCAAACCTGGCCGCCGGGGCAGAGGTCATCTTTCTGACCATCTCTTCAAGAGGCAGAAGCTTTTCTTTTCTCACGTATTCGGCGATAGCCCTGGGGAAACTTCCGTAGTAACGCGGATGGGGTTTCCCGCGAGAGAGGATCCCCCGGGTGGAGGCCAGTTCACCGTCAGTGCAGATAAAAGTTAACGGATGTTTGATAATTTTTCTTAAATTTTCTTCGCTCATGGCAAAACAGACCATCGACACCTGACCTTCTTCTTCCAGAAGAAGGTCGCGGATGAAAGCAAAAATATCCTTTCTCTGAAGCTCAGCGGCCTGAAGAAGACTCATCCCTTCAAGAGGACGGTTTTTCGGAGTTCTGACCGCTGAGATCAGAACTCTATCCCAGGAGCCGACGTTCTTTTCCGCTTCTTCTATCGCCTGGCGCAATCTTCCCTGAAGGTCAGGATTCCTGAGCCTTCCGAGAAAATCCTCCTTTTTCCCCTCTCTCACCCAGAGCGGGAAAAAGATGCTGAGACCGGTGGCAAAAGCGGTGTAGGGATAGACATCAGCTGTGACTCTGATGCCTTTCTCCACCGCCCGGTCAATCTTTTCCAGAAGGGCTTCAATTTTATTCCAGTTTCGTGGGTAGCCAACTTTTAAGTGGGAAATCTGAAGACCCACGCCGGCCTTTTCGGCTATCTCTATCGCTTCATCAACTGCCTCAAGAACTTTATCCTCTTCATCCCGCATGTGGGTGGCGTACACACCGTTAAAATCCCTTAGTACCGAGGCCAGCTCTATCAGCTCGTCGGTTGAAGCAAAACTTCCAGGAGCATATTCCAGGCCGGTGGAAAGTCCGAAAGCCCCCTGCTTCATGGCCATTGCCACCAGCTCTTTCATCCGGCGCAGTTCTCCGGCCGAGGGCTTCCTGTCGGAATAACCAACAACGGCCGCCCGGATCGTCCCCTGCCCCACCAGCGTGGCATAGTTTATCCCGATGCGCTGAGCGGACAGGCGGCGAAAGAATCCGGCCAGGTCCTTCCAGTCGGCCTCAATACCGAGTTCATTTTTCAAGTAACGATTCTCCTCCTCCAGCATTTCCGGGGTGAAAGGGAAACGGGAAGAGCCACAGTTGCCCCCGACCACCGTGGTAATCCCCTGACGGACGAGGCTGTCAGCCGTCGGACAGACCAGAAGCTGAACGTCAGTATGGTTATGCACATCTATGAATCCGGGAGCCAGAACCAGCCCGCGGGCCTCAATCACCTTCAGGGCACGGGTATTTCCGATTTTTCCGATGAATTTAATAATTTTTCCCTGAAGACCAACATCCGCCAGAAAAGCCTTACGACCGCTGCCGTCAACCACCAGAGCTTCTTTGAACACCAGGTCAAATCGACCGGAACCGCAACGGTTTCCGGTTAAAATAAGGCCAGCCGCACCCAGCGCCGCCTTCCCGGTTTTCCGTAAAAAATCTCTGCGGTTAATGGGCTCAACACTCATGTTAAAATTCCTTCGTTCAAGGATAAAACATATCCTCCGGATGTGCAAGATTCGGCCAGCTCGCTTCTGCGAGTACTTCGCCGGCGACACCCGAAGGTAGATTCTCCGGCAGTCTCAGCCCTGTGAACCCTGTCTTTCTTCTTTTTTTTTCAAGAAGAAACGCTCTCTGTCCGCGCAAAACAACAGCCTCTTGTCAAACTTCTCTTTTTCTGTTATTAAAATATACTCCTTTTCTGCTGAAGGAGGATGTAAATGGCTGGCTCTGCAGCTGAAAAAAGCAGTAAAAACAAGAAAATCAACAGGTTAACTCTGGCTGAAATTGAAGCCAAGCTGGAAGAGATTAAAAAGAACGAAGGGCACTGGAAATCTCGTTATGCCCGGGCGCTGCTGGCCAGGAAAAAAGTCCTGACCGGAAGCCATTGACCCCTGAGAAAAGCCCGGGAAAATTCCTCTTTCC
>JBASPX010000081.1:0-41812 GCA_049659625.1 Candidatus Saccharicenans sp.
CCGGAAGGCTATTTTGCCAGTCGTCTTTTCAAGAAGGCGGGAATTTCAGCATTAAAAAAAGGTAAATATCGCCTGATACAACTGGGAACTCCCTACCCGCGCCTGCGAGAGATTTTCAAAAAAATAAGTGAGACTGCCGGCATCAGGATGCTGGGTTTCGGCGATCTCAAACCTGAAGAAATAGCTGCGGTTACCGGTCTGAAGAAAAGCGAAGCGGAGAGAGCCGCTCGCCGTGAATACGATGAACCTTTTGTGGTTGAAGGCAGCCAGGAATTTGAACTTCTCGAAAAGAAAATCAAGAGCAGGCTAACCAAAATTGATAAAAAAGAGATTCTTCCGCCTGCTGTCCTGAAAGAATTGAAGAGGCGCGCCAGTCGGCCGACTGAGGCCGCAGAGAGAAGAAGCAGCCGGCCTTCTCAAAGCAGAATATTGGCCAGAATTAAGCAAATGGCTGGCAGATACCGATTGAGGGTGACAGCTGGAGGCAGGTTCTATCATCTTACAGGAAATAACGATAAAGGAAGAGCTGTCCGTCTGCTCAAAAAGCTCTACCGGCTCGAGTCGGGAAAAATAATCACCATCGGCCTGGGCGATTCAATAAACGACCTGCCGATGCTTCGAGCTGTAGACCTGCCGGTTCTGGTTGCTCGTCCTGAAGGCCAGAGTTTTAAAATACATGACGGAACAAAAAATCTTTTACGAACGACCCGTCCTGGCCCGGAAGGCTGGGCTCAGGCCGTTTCCTTCTTATTAGGTCTTTTAAATTCTGGCCCGGGCAAAAGAAAACGGCCTTGCCCGGAGAAAGGAGGCGATCATGGCTGATTTTCATCAGACCGGTTTGATTCCGACCTTTCATAGACTCGGAGAATTCAAACTCGAGAGGATGGAAAAAGAACTGAAAGAATTCAACCGTCACCGACCTATTGCTTTAGTTCTCCCGGTGACACCGGCTGAACTCGACACCCCGGCGCTTAAAGGCATTCTGCATCATTTGAAAGATGTGGAATATCTTAACGAGATTGTGATAGTTCTCGGCCGCACACAGGAAGAAAATGATTTTCTTAAAGCCAGAAAACTTTTTGCCGTCCTGCCGCAGCGCCACCGGGTAATCTGGGCTTCAGGACCACAGCTTGGAGGGTTGTATAAAATTCTGGAAGAAGCCGACCTTTCTCCGGGTGGTGACGGAAAGGGTCGGTCGGCCTGGGTGGCTTATGGTTATATTCTGTCGAGGGAAGAAAGCCGGGTTATTGCCCTTCACGACTGCGACATAGTTAATTACTCAAGAGAATTGCTGGCGAGACTCTGCTACCCGGTGGCCTCTCCCCATATCGATTACGCTTTCTGCAAGGGATATTATGCCCGGGTAACCGACAGGTTGCACGGACGGGTCACCAGGCTTTTTGTTTTTCCGCTGATCAGAAGTCTGATAAGAATTTACGGGCATCTGCCGTTTCTTTCTTACCTGGACAGCTTCCGTTATCCTCTGGCCGGAGAATTTTCCATGGTGGTGGAACTGGCGCGCATCAATCGCATACCTTCTGACTGGGGCCTTGAGATTGAAACCTTAGCCGAGGTTTACCGCAACTTTTCTCTCCGGCGCATCTGTCAGGCTGAGATTGCCGAAACCTACGAACACAAACACCAGCCGCTTTCGGCCGAAGATCCGTCGACCGGGCTGATGAAAATGGCCATTGACATAGCCAGAGCGGTGTTCAGGAATCTGGCCATCGAGGGAATAGTGCTGGCTGAAAGCACCCTGCGGACGCTGATCGTTAATTATCAGAGGACGGCAAAGGATTATGTCAAACGCTATCAGGACGAATCTGAAATCAACGGTCTGGTGTTTGATTACCACAAAGAAAGCCTGATGACAGAAGCTTTTACCAGGGCACTGCAGATTGCCGGACAGAAATTTCTGGAAGACCCTCTTTATTCCCCCCACATTCCCAACTGGAACCGGGTGGTGGCGGCCCTTCCTGATTTTCTCGACCGGCTGCGCCAGTTAGTTGAAGAAATGAACAGTTAAACCGCGGTCACGATATTCAATCACTGATTTTTCGGAGTCACCAGCTGCGCCTCCTGATTTTTTTGACAGGCTTCCCCTCCTGGCAGCCATCCTATCCAGTGAAGCGAATAGGAATTGAAGATTCGTGTTGGGAAAATATGAAGATATAATTTTTATCCCCTGAATTCTTAACAAAGAAATAACATTTTATCCATTTTTCTTTAACCATAGCCAGATAATCTGCGACTGATGAGTAAGATGTTGATTGTTATTTTGTGCCTTTCCGGTATATATCTGACCATCATGACTTTTATGACCATCATTCACCATCCCCGCCGCCGGGTTAGAGTTCGTAAATCCAGAATGAAAAGGTTTGTATATTATCCTCCGGTCAGCATTCTAAAACCAATCAGAGGAATTGATGATGACCTGGAAACCAATCTTGAATCTTTTTATCGCCTTGACTATCCCCGCTACGAAATCCTGTTTGCCGTTGACGACTGGCAGGATGAAGCGGTCGAAATAATAAGAAAGCTCAGCGACAGATATCCCGGGATCCGGACGAGAATTCTGGCCCCGGGGCATAACTCTATGGAGAATCCAAAGATTCACAAGCTGGATGTTATGGAAAAGCAGAGTTATGGACGTTTACTCTGGGTCACTGATGCCAATGTCAGGGTGGAAACCGGCACTTTGAAATCCTTAGTTTATGAGTATCTGGAAAAAGAGGCCAGGGTAGTTTTTTCTCCGATTCTGGGAACATCCAGTAGAACTTTTGCCAGTCTGATGGAAAACACCAGCCTGAATTTTTTTACTTCGGGCAACGTTATCACTCTCTGGAAGTTATTTTCGATACCTGTGGTCGTGGGTAAATCCATGCTCATAGACCGACTGGCGTTAAAGACTTTTGGCGGTTTCAAGTATTTTAAGGATTATCTGGCAGAGGATTATCTTATTGGCAGATCATTTCAAAAGAGTGGATTTGTCGTCAGCACAAATTATACCTGGGTGTACAACATAAATCAGCACTCCAGCCTGAAGAGTTTTTACAGAAGAATGTGCCGATGGGCCAGGCTGCGCTATCAGCTTAATCGACCTGCTTATTTATCGGAAATACTGCTGAATCCGGTGATACTGTCTCTGCTGGGGTTTATTGTATCTGGTGGTAAGCTCTGGTGGCTGTTTTTGCTGACTGCGGCTGGAAAGATATTTCTGGAATATCTAAACTTTCTGTTTGTTAATATAGAAGATCGTCGTCGCCCTGCCAATCATCTACTGTTTCCGCTTTCTGTTGTGGTTAAGGATGCCATCTTTTTTGCCGTTTATCTCACGCCTTTTTTCAGTTCTTCGGTTGAGTGGCGTAAAGGGCGAATCAGGGTGGGAAGGAATTCCTTAATCTGCCACCGGACCAATTTCGAAAAACTGGCCTATGAGGAAGCCTGATTTAGCCCGGATCGTTTCCGTTCATATGGGTCTGGGACATCTCAGAGCCGCTTCCTGCTTAAAAAATCTTTCTCAGAAGGATATTATTGTCTGGGGTTCTGGGAGTTATGCCGCTCCGGGTGAAAAGAAATACTGGCGGGCCATCAGAAAAGTTTATTATTTCCTTTCCCGGGTTGGGTCTTATCCAGTGGTGGGCAGTTTGGCCCTTAAAATAATTTTATTAATACAGAGAATACCACCCTTCTATCCGAAAAAGGATTTAAGCCATCCGACGCTGGCCGTAAAGTTTCTTAAATTCTTGATTATGAAGGCAGGTCTG
This sequence comes from Candidatus Saccharicenans sp., assembly GCA_049659625.1. Taxonomy (GTDB): domain Bacteria; phylum Acidobacteriota; class Aminicenantia; order Aminicenantales; family Saccharicenantaceae; genus Saccharicenans. The sequence goes on from JBASPX010000081.1 coordinate 3,768, forward strand.
TGTCAGCGGCTTCCAGACTATCTGAAGGATGGCTTGCCGGTTATTCATACTTTTTACGCCACAGCCATTGCCCTGGACATTTTTTCGGCCAGGGAAAATATTTCCGCAGATAACTACCTGATAATTTGTGATGCTGATATTAACAGGGTCTGGGTGCCGGAAAAGCCGGCTGAAAGCCGCATTAAATATCTGGTTCCCTGCACCCAGGCAAAAAGACGTCTGTTGAGTTATGGAGTCAGGCCAGAGAATATTTTTATAACCGGTTTTCCGCTGCCCACCGCGAATATCGGTACTGAATCAGGATTTGAAGTCCTGAAAATTGACCTGCTGGCCAGGCTTCGAAGACTTGACCCGGCAGGAAAGTTTTTTGCTTACCACAGTCACTCAGTGAGCCATTTATTAGGTTTCAAAAGATTGCCGGAAATTTCTGATTCGAATTTTACCATTATGTTTGCCATAGGCGGAGCCGGGGCTCAGACGGAGATCGTTCGCCGGATATTGAAAAGCTTGAAGACCTCAATAAAAGCCGGACGGGTAAGATTACTGTTATCCTGCGGAGTTAATCGTCGCGTTCTGGAAAAGACTCTAAGATACGTAAATCAGGCGGGTCTCTGGGATCATCTCGACCTCAATATCCATCTGGTATTCAGTGAAGACATTTTTGAATACTTTGAAAAATTCAATCGCTGGCTGAGACAGACCGACGTGCTCTGGACCAAGCCCAGCGAGCTTTCTTTTTTCTGTGCTCTTGGTCTGCCGATACTGATGGCCGAACCCATCGGTCCGCAGGAAGAATTGAACAGACGCTGGTTGATGGAAATACACGCCGGTCTGACGCCTCCCGGGCCGGCAGAATACTGCGCTGAATGGCTGGCTGACCTCAGGGAAAGTGGCCGCCTGGCTGAAGCTGCCTGGGACGGGTTCTTAAAAGCCAGAAAGCTTGGTACCTATAAGATCAGGAAGTTGATTGAGACAGGAGAATATTCAGAGGAAATATCTCCGCTGAAACAATAAAACGGCAACCTTTTGGCCACTTCCTTTGTCTTTATTAGCGAGGCAAAACAGATGTTCGCTGATCATAATTCTCTGGTTTTAAGGATGGCCATAGCTGATAATATAATCGGCAGAAGAAATCAGCTCAGCGACCTTTCAGGAGAAAGAATATTGGCAGAAAACCACGGGAGTGTTCAATCCGGCAATTTGACTGAGGTTATAAGGCGATCCCGGGACGGGGATCTCCAGGCTTTTGAGGAGCTTTATAACCTCTTCAAGAGAAAGGTCTACGGGCTGACCTTCAGCCTCACTCGTGACCATCAGACGGCTGAAGACCTCACCCAGGATGTTTTTATCAAAATTTTCTCCGCCATCAGGGAAATTGACCGTCCGGAACTGTTTCCGGCCTGGGTTTACCGGATCGCCCTGAATACCTGTTACAGCTACCTCCGGCGGGAAAGAGTCTACCAGGAAAAACTGGAATCTGACGCTCCTGATAATGAGGGAGTGTCCGATGTGTCTTTCGACTCCACTCATGACGACCTGATGCGAACGGTCCATGAAGCCCTGGCCCGTCTTCCGGAGAAACTCCGGACAGTTTTCCTGCTGCACGAAGTTGAGGGGCTGACCCATGAAGAGATTGCCAGAGTGCTCGGGTGTCAGGTGGGAACGTCAAAATCACAGTTGTTTAAAGCCCGGATGAAACTCAGGAAAATCCTCAAAAGAAAAGAACCCGGGAAAGGAGGCGTGCGATGAACTGCCGTCGTAATCGTCGGTTAATAAATGATTATCTTGATGGCGAGCTGCGGGAGAAAGACAGGCAGCAACTGCAGGCTCATCTGGAAAAGTGCGCATCCTGCCGTCAGCTGTATGAAGAGCTGGCAGCGATAAAGAAAACTTTTGTCAGGGCGGAAGAAGTCAATCCTTCAGATAGAGTCTGGGAAAGACTTAAAAGCAGGCTGGAGGCTGATATTATTCCGCAACTCGTTCAGCAGCAGGCGGGCGCGGATAAAGAAGTTTCTAAGAAAATCGGCTGCCGGTCCGGCTGGCTTTCACCCGTCTTCCGTTATGCGGCGGCCGCCCTGGTTTTTGTGGCCTTTGTGGCCGGAGCTTTCTATCTCGGCCGGCACTACCGTAAGCCCGAGCGCCCGCCGGCGGAGTTGATCGCGGACAACCCGGCGCTTCAGAAGGTGCTTGAAGCCGAATATTTTTACAAAAAGGCGGTCGAATCGCTGACCGAAGCGCTCGAGACTTACAACGGCGGTCTGCCGGTGGAGCTGACCGAAATAGTTCAGGCGAACCTTAGCCTTCTCGACCGGACTATCGACCTGACCAGACAGGTGGTCCTCGAAAGACCTGATGATCCGCAGGCGCGTGAGTTCCTGGTGAGCGCCTACGATTCAAAGATGAATTTTCTAAACAGCCTGCTGGAAACCAGAAAGTCGTTCGCCGGTTCCGCTCAGGAAAAGCTTTAAGGCGGGGTAAAAAATTTATTTGAATAAGATGAATATGATGAGAGGAGAATTAACCATGATAAAAAAACAGAGATTGCTTGAAGGCTTGAGGCTGAGCCTGGCTCTGATTTTCGGCTTTCTTCTTATTTTGCCTTTGCTGGCTGATGAAAAATATCAGGAAAAATTCGAGAGAACCGAAAAACTTGACCGGGAGGGAATGGTCAGTTTGAGTAATATCTCCGGCGACATCAGAATTTTCGTCTGGCAGGAAGAAAAGGTAAAGATTGAAGCTCTGAAAAATTCGCGGGCTGAAACTCAGGCTAAGGCCAGAGAAAATGCCGGAAAGGTTAAAATTGATGTTACCACCGGGCCCGGAGTGGTCAGGATTGAGACCACCTACCCGGAATCCAGGAAATGGTCCGGCGGCGATTACAAAGTCAGCGTTGATTATACCGTGTGGATCCCGGATAAAGCCTCCATCGAAGTCAAATCGATCAGCGGCGATGTCCGGGTAGAAAAGGCGGGAGGAACGGTGAAGGTGAGCACGGTGAGCGGAAGCGTCTCTATCGCCGGCGGGAGCGGAACGATTTCAGCTAAAGCCGTGAGCGGAAACCTGAATGTAACCGGTGCTTCCGGCGATTGCCAGCTCAATTCTGTTTCCGGCGATATTTATCTGAACCAGGTTAAAGGTTCGGTCGAAGCTGAAGCCGTCAGCGGTTCCATAAAGCTTCTGGAGGTCAGGGAGGCACGCCGGGTTTCGGCTAAATCAGTGAGCGGAAGCATTGAATACCGCGGTCAGGTGCTGTCTGGCGGAGTTTACCGGTTCACCAGTCATTCAGGCAGTGTCAGGCTGTTCCTGCCAGAAGATTCCTCCTTTGACCTCGAGGCTTCCTCCTTCAGCGGCTCGGTTACCACAGATTTTCCGGTTCAGGTCACCGGGAAATTGGGCGGCAAAACTGTCCAGGGAAGAGTTGGCAGGGGCGGAGCAGAGGTCCAGGCTAAAGCTTTTAGCGGTAACGTGGAGATTAGAAAGGGCAGCTGACGGTGTAAGTTGCGACGTGTTATCTGAAAACAGGCAGAATCGACTCATCGGGGCGGGCTTAGACTCGCCCCTTTTCTTTGACCGGGGCATGATCTCATCCCCAGAATTTTCGCGGTAATAAAACCCGTGAGACCTTCTAAATTTCCCTCCGGTTCTGAATTTTCTGATTTTAATTGCCGTCGGTCAGAAAAAGCGAAAATTTTGCTCGTGTATCAGAACTTCGTTTGTTATCAATTTCGGATTAAGACAAACCTTGAAATTATGGTTGATATGATCAGTTGATTATTCGATAATTAAAAAAGAACTGGCTTAATTTTTATCGGAAGGGCAAAATATAAACACTTTAATCAATCAAGGAGGAGAAAAAAATGGGTAAGCGCATTCAAGCCGGCCTGGTTATTTTTATGGCCCTGATTTTGATTATCAGCTGTGGCGGGAAGAAAGAGGAAAAAGCTGAAGCCAGCGCCAGTACCGGAAGCGGAGCGGTAAGGGAAATAAAGGTGGATATGGCCGGCGCCCGGGTGAAAATGGAAGAAAAGTCGGCGGCTCAGGAGGAGTTAAAAGGAGAATGGCGGAATATTCCGATCTATCCTGGAGCTCGCATGACCGAAAAAATGTCTTTCACCATGCCCGTCCAGGAAGATTTAAAAAATCTGGAATACAGGTTTTTCACCACCGGTGATGATATGGCTGAGGTGGCAAATTATTATCAGACGGAAATGCCAGAACGAGGCTGGATGGGTTCTTTGGCAATCTCGGACAGTTTCTCCATGGGAAACTATCAGAAAGATGGCGGCAAAGTGATAGCGCTGGTAATCCTGGACAGGAAGAAAGACGCGGTTGATATCATTCTTGGCACCGGCACGGTGAAAAATTAAGCCGGGAAAAGCAAAAAGTTCTGAGCGCCGGTTTTCACTGGCGAAAACAGATATTACTCGCGTCATAGAGGGGCGGAGCGATCGGAGGCATTTTTTTTCGCTGACGTTTATGGATACCGTGCTAAATGCTGAGTCTCAATCGGCGTTTTCAGCTTTCTGCTGCGGGCTTTTTGATTTCCTCACCGTCAGGATGAAAACCGCAGAGTAAATCTTTCTTACTGTAATTGTGAGCCTGACCTGGACCAGAAACACAGCCACAGATGTCTGAAAAAATCGGCCTGAAGGCCTGGTTTCCCGCGTTTCAGGCAGGCAAAATGGTCATCACTCTGTTAGAATAAATTTGATGATTTCGCGGAAAGGAAAAGACTTTGACATCATTCTGATAAGCGGCGATCCCTATGCCGACCATCCGCTTTCTCCCGTCGGAGTGATTGCCAGAGTGCTGGAGGCTAAAGGTTACCGGGTCGGTATCATCGAGAAACCCGACTGGACTTCTGACCGGGATTTTCTCCGGCTCGGTCGGCCGAGGCTTTTTTTCGGCATAACTTCCGGCTCGATCGATAGCTGCCTGGCGAATTACACCCCGCTTCTTCGTCGCCGGGAGAAGGATGAGCATGCCCCCTATTCATCCGGCAAACCCGACCGGGCGGTCATCGTTTACTGCAATCGAGTCCGGCCGCTATTTCCCGGTGTTCCTATCGTCATAGGGGGAATTGAAGCTTCGCTGCGGCGTTTTGCTCATTATGATTACTGGGAAAACCGTGTGCGCCGTTCTATTCTGCTTGATTCCAGGGCTGACATCTTAGTCTATGGACCCGGCGAAATTCAGGCGATAAAGATTGCCGAACGCCTGGCCCGGGGAGAAAGCCTTGAAGGAATTCCAGGAACAGCTATAGTTAGCCGACAGCTGCCTGAAGGTTTTCAGGAGATCCCTTCATACGAGGAAGTCTCTTCCGACCCGGAGAAATTCCTGGAAGCTCAGCGAGCGCTGGCCAACTACAAGAAGCTGGCTCAGAAACACGCTAACCGTTACGTGCTTCAGTATCCGATGCCTGAATACACCACAGAGATGCTCGATTGGATTTACGGGCTTCCTTTCAGCCGGCACATTCCCGAGAATTACCCCGAGCTGGAAATGGGAAAATTTTCCATCGTCACCCACCGGGGATGTATCGGTCGCTGCTCCTTCTGTTCGCTTTCGCTTCATCAGGGAGACCGCATTGTCTCGCGCAGTGAGGAGTCCATCTTAGAAGAAATCCGCCGCCTCACGCGTCATCCTGATTTCAAAGGCTACATCGATGACCTGGGCGGGCCGAGCGCCAATATGTACGGAATGGACTGCCACCGCTGCCAGAGCGGGTTCTGCCTTACCTGCAGGAATCTTGACCGTTCCCACCGGCGGCTTATCGAACTGCTTCGCCGGGCCCGTTCGATTCCGGGCGTGAAGAAAGTTTTTGTCCGCAGCGGCATTCGCTATGACCTGGCTCTGAGCAGTCCGGAGTATGTCCGGGAACTGGTGCAACATCACGTTTCCGGCCTGCTGAAAATAGCTCCGGAGCATGTCTCGCCGAAAGTACTTCGCCTGATGAACAAGCCGGCTGTTCCGGTAGAAAAGTTTCGCCAGCTGTTTGTGAAATTTTCCGGCGACCGGAAACAGCACCTGAAGTATTATTTCATGGTGGCTCACCCGGGAACCACGATGAAAGAAGCGCGGGAACTGGCGGCTTTCGTCAGGAAGCTGGAATCCCGGGGAGAAAGGCCGGTCGAAGGTGTGCAGATTTTCACTCCGACCCCGATGACCCGTTCAACCTGTATGTATTACACCGGACGCGACCCGGAAACAGGCGAGCCGGTATACGTGCCAAAAACCTTTGAGGAGAAGAAAGCTCAAAAAAGGTTGCTCGTTCGCCCTTCCGGTCGGTCTGAAGATTAAAGAAAGGTTGAGGCCGGGAAAAGCGTGCCTGGTGCTTCTTTCAGGAGACGGTAAATTTGAAATCTTCATAATAACAGTGCGGGTCGGCTTCAAACGGGTCTCCGGTAAGAGCCAGCGTCATCGCCCGACAACCGAAGCAGGTGGGGTGAGAGCAGACTCCACAGCGACCTTTTAAGTAGAGTTTATTGCGTATCTCCTGAAGCCAGGGATTTTTCTCCCAGATTTCCTCCAGGCTTTGCTCTCGCAAATTTCCGATGGGCTGAATGAAACGACGGCAGGGGAACACTGTCCCGTCAGGCATCAGAGCCATCCCGTCTTTTCCCACGACACAGGAAGCTCCGAAGATAAGAGGTTTTTTCTTTCTGAATTCAACCTTTATCGCCCGGAAGGGAACCAGATCTTCCGGGTCAGCCTGCAGGTCGAAAAGGGAAATCAGGGTTTGCCACAGGTGTAAAAACTCTTCGCCCGAAAGAACTTCCTCTTTCATACGCTGCCCCTGTCCGAGGGGAAAAAATCTTTCTATGATCAGCCCGTCCGCCTGAAGCGATTTTGCCAGCTCGATAAGCTCGGGCACCTCATGCTGGTTTTTTTTCATGGCGGTGAACATGATGGTCACGGGCAGGCCGATTTCCTTCATTTTTCTTATGCCGCTGAGAATTTTTTCATATGTTCCCTGACCTCTGACCCAGTCGTTGGTGGCCGCCGAGGCGCCGTCAAGAGATACTTTCATCTCCCTGAATTTTTTCTTCCTGGTGAGCTCCTTCAGCCACCCGGGAATGAGCAACCCGTTGGTGATTATGGAGATGTCACTGACCCCGGAAGAAGAATTGAGAAAATCAATAAGTTCCGGAAGCTCCTGTTTCAGAAGCGGTTCTCCACCGGTCAGGGCCACAGTCAGTCTGAGCTTCCATTTCTTCAGGGTCTCAAGCAACCGGGAAGCTATTTTTATCAGCTCAGAAATCGGAAGTTCATCCGCCGGCGAATAATCGTCCTGATAGCAATGACGGCAGCGGAGGTTACATCGGTCGACTATGTGCCACTGGACGTAGAATTTGTTCATAAAATAAGTTTAGCCGAGTTTCTGCCTGAGTGCCATAATGCCGGCTCCGGTCAGAGCTCTTCTGATCTGATCAGGTGGCCGCCGCGCTGGAGGATCTGCTCCTTAGCCTGTTTGAATCCTTCCTGACTCAGGCTGCGCGTGACGTCCTCGAGGTAATATGTTTCAAACCCGAGTTCAATCGCATCGAGCGCCGTGTAGAGAACGCAGAATTCCGCGGCCAGCCCGCAAACGTAGAGCTGGAGTACACCTCGACCCCTCAGATAATCGGCCAGTCCGGTCGACTTTTTCCGGCCGTTGTCGAAAAAACCGGAGTAACTGTCGATCGAGGGGTCGGTCCCTTTTCGGAAGATGGCTTCCACCCGGCGGTCGTCAAAATTTCTGGAAAACAGCGCTCCTTTTTCTCCCTGAACACAGTGGTCCGGCCAGAGAACCTGCTCGATTCCGTTCAGATTGATGACCTCAAAGGGCTGCTTTCCCGGGTGGTTGGAAGCAAAGCTAAGATGGTTTTTCGGATGCCAGTCCTGGGTGGCCACCACCAGGTCAAATTTTTCCTGAATTTTATTGACCAGCGGGATGATTTCGTCGCCCCGGGGGACGGCTAAACTCCCGCCCGGAAGAAAATCGTTCTGAAGGTCAACCACGATTAAAGCCTTCATGGTTACCCTCCTTCAAAATTCTGACGGTATTTTCTCATAAGCTCGTTTCTGAGCGCCAGCAGCTTCTGGCTCAACCCCACTTTGTAAACATGAGGATATTCGAACCTTTTGTGCTCCGGCGGAAGTTGAGCGAGTCTCTGCCGGGAGTAGGCGGCAATTTCAGGTAACGGTGTGACCGCTTTCAGCTTTTGCCCGCCGGACATCACTTTTTCCAGCAGGATTTCATCCCGGTAGTGCCTCAGGTCTAAAGATTTCCCGGGCTCGAAGGGGTGAAACATTTTTTCTGGCAGGGGTTCATCCGCGAGGAAGATGGCGTCAGCCATGAAAGAACCCTGCTCGTCGGTAAATCGGGCCACCTGTTTTCGGCCCGGGAGGGTGGTTTTCGTCAGATTATCAGACAGCTTCATCCGCGGCTCACCGTCGAAGACAGACAGTTTATAAACTCCGTCCAGCGCGGCATCGGGGACGCCGGTCACCAGTTTTGTTCCCACACCGAAGATGTCAATCGGCGCCTCCTGCTCGATCAGGCTTCTGATGACGTACTCGTCAAGAAGGTTGGAGGCGACTATCTTAGCCTCGGTGAATCCGGCGGCATCGAGAAGCGCCCGGGCTTTTTTCGAAAGATAGGCTAAATCGCCGCTGTCGAGCCTTATTCCTTTGAGTTTAAAACCTCTTTTTTCCATTTCCTTTCCGGCGCGGATAGCGTTGGGAAGGCCGCTTCTGAGGGTGTCGTAAGTGTCAACCAGAAGGATGGCTCGCCCGGGATTGGCTTCAACGAATTTCAGAAACGCCTGAAATTCATCCCCGTGACTTTCTATAAAAGAATGGGCCATCGTCCCGGCCGGCTCAAGGCCGAACAATCTGGCCGCTTCTACGTTGGAGGTACTGTCAAACCCGCCGATGATGGCTGCCCTCGAAGCTAACAACCCGCCGTGAGCTGGAGCCCGGCGCAGACCGAAATCGCTGAGCACCCGGTTGCCCGCAGCCAGCCGCATCCGCGAAGCTTTCGTGGCGATGAGACTCTGGTAGTTGATGAGGTTAAGGAGTAGCGTCTCTATAAGCTGGGTCTCAAACAGCCTTCCCTCCACCCTTATCACCGGCTCGAGCGGAAAGACCACCTCGCCCTCTTTCATAGAGTAGACATCGCCGCCGAAGCGAAATTTCTCCAGATATTCAAGATAATCCGGGTGAAAGCCAATCTGACGCAGGTAATCCAGGTCTTCCGGAGAAAATCTCAGGCTTTCCAGCGCCTGGATCAGCGGGTCAAGTCCGGCAAAAACCACATAGCCGCCGCTAAAAGGAATCGTCCTGAAGAAATAATCGAACACCGCGGGCTTTTCGGCCGTCCCGTCGAGAAAATAAGCCTGGCCCATGGCGATCTGGTACAGGTCGGTATAAAGAGGAGAGAACCGGTAAAGCCACTCTGCGCTTCTCATTTTAATCTATTATATTCCACCCCCGAAGTTCAGGAAAGACTTTTAAGGCAGCTTTAACCCGCTTTCTGTTGACAAAGAGAGGAGGTTTGTTTAAGTTAGTTAAAACTGGCCTAAAAAGGAAGAAATGACCAGGATATTGCTTGTCAGGCACGGAGAAACTGAGTGGAACCGGGTGGAAAGATTCAGGGGCAGCGCCGATATTCCCCTCAACGAGAATGGGCTTCGCCAGGCTGAGCTCCTGGCTCGTCGCATCGCTGCTTCCTGGAAACCAAGAGCGGTTTATTCCAGCCCCCTCTCCAGGTCGGTCAGGACGGGAGAAGCCATCGCCTCGCTTTTTAACCTGGAAGTTAAAGTGCATCCCGGTCTTGCGGACATAAATTACGGCGAGTGGCAGGGGTTGACACCGGAAGAAGTTAAAGAGAGGTGGCCCGAACTCTACCGCCGCTGGCGGACGGTGCCGGCTGACCTGCATTTCCCGGGCGGCGAGTCCATGGCTGAGCGCCAGAAGATTGGAGTGGATGCCGTCAGAGAAATCGCCGGGGCTCATCCCGGAGAAACCGTGGTGGCCGTCGGCCATACGGTCATCAACCGCCTGATCATAATGGGCCTGCTGGGTCTTGACTGGAGTTATTTCTGGCGCCTGCGTCAGGACAACTGCGCTCTGAATGTGTTTGAATATCTGAACGGCCAGTTTATTGCGGTGACCATAAACGAGACCGGTCATCTTTTGAAATATTAAAGCACAGGGCAATGGAAAGCGTGGTGATCTGGAAGATCCTGGCGGCCATCATCGGCCCGGCCATTTTCTGGATCGGCTATTTTTATTACAAGGACCGACAGAATCCGGAACCGCTGATCAACCTGCTCGAAGCTTTTCTGATGGGTTTTCTGGCTGGCGTTTCATGCTACCTTGCCTATCTCCTGCTGCCTTTCCTGGGGCTGCCCCAGGGTTTCAATCAGGTGGTGGCCAAGGGCGAAGTCAGAGAAATTTTTCTTTATTCTCTGGGAGTGGTCGGCCCGCTGGAGGAGCTGTTTAAATTCATTCCTTTTGCTCTGGTTATTCTTAGAAAAAGGGACCTTGAAGAACTGCCTGACGGTGTGGTTTACGCCTCCTCACTGGCCATAGGTTTCGCCAGTTTTGAAAACCTTGGCTATCTGCCGGGGATGACCGGACTGGCTTTCTTCGGACGGGCTGTAGCTTCCCCGCTGACCCATGCGCTTTTTTCTTCGGTCTGGGGATATTCTGTCGCCCGGGCGAAAATAAAAGGCCAGTCAATTTTTCTGGCTTCTCTTTTAAGCCTGTCTCTGGCGGCGATTTTTCATGGACTTTTCAACGTCCTTACCGTTTCTGATAATCTGCGTCTTCTATCAGCTATCCTGATGTTGCTACTTTGGGTTCTGGTGATATATCTTTTAGAACGGCACAGACATAAAGCCTGAGTGCGCTCTCCTTTTGTTCATTTTCATTTACGGGTGCGAACTTCACCGACCTTCTGTATCTTCCTTCAGCACGATTACTTCCACCCTCCGATTCTTTGCCCGGTTAATTTCGGTATCGTTGGGAGCCACCGGGCGACTCGAACCGAACCCCTGGTATTTCATGCGTTCCGGGGATACCCCCTGGCTCATCAGAAATTCATAAACTGTGCGCGCCCGCTCGGTGGATAGTTTCAGGTTGAAGTCTTCAGAACCGGTGGAATCAGTGTGTCCTTCGATGCTGAGTTTCATGTCGGGAAAGACCATCAGAATGCCGGCGAGTTTAGCCAGTTTCAGCTGGGATTCTGGTTTGAGGGTCGCCTGGTTAAGGTCGAAAAGCACCCCGGCCAGATTGACAATCAACCCTCGGGCCGTTTCGGTAGTTTCGGCCACAGATGACAGAGCGCCTTTCAGTTTGGAAGCGAGTTCATCCCTTTCCTTTTTAATTTCTTCGCGTTCGGCTTCGAGCCTGGCGGCTTCAGCTGCCAGACGATCTCTTTCTTCAGCCAGTTCCCGGGTCTGCCTGGCAAGTTCTGACATCTCCCGGGCGAGGGCTTCTCTTTCCTGCTTTATTTCTTCCAGCTGAACGGCCAGTTTCTCCGCTTCGGTTTCAGCCCGTTTGGCTCTTTCCTCAAGAGCAGCCCGTTCAGCCTGACGTCGGGCTTCCTCTTCTGCGGCTGCTTTTTCCTCCAGGAATTTTATCGTCTCCTTTATGGCTCTGGTGGCATGCTGAGCGGCCAGCCTGGCGGTTTCGGCCATCTTTTTCTTATCAGTTATTTTCCGGGCCTGTTCGAGGATTTTAATGGCCTCTTCCATAGCCTTGGGGTTTATTTCTCCAGCGTTTATTTTCCGGGCATATTCAATGGTTTTTTCGGCCTGGATGATGGCCACAGGAATATCCATGCTGTATTGAAGCATGGCAATGCTGTCGAGGGCCGGCGCCGCTTCGCTGGAGAAATCTTTGAAGGAAAAAGGCACCATCTGCACGTTCTTTTCGCGCGTTTCACCGTTTGTAAACAGAACAAGTTCGGAAGGTCTGGAGACCACGCTGTAAGGCTCGGCCGTGACCATCAGAGCCAGATTTTTTCCGGGCGCGTAGAATTTCTGCGAACCGGAAGCTTCGCGGCGGTCGATCATAATTTCACCGAGATTCTCGCAGGCCCCGGTCGGACTTATTGACCAGACGACGTAGGTGGTTATGTTTCCGGCAAAAAGAATGGCCGGCTCGAGTTTTTCGAAGCTGAGCTCGACGGTGGTAACTCCACGTGAAAAATTGAGCCGCGCGGAGAGGCTGGCTTTAGCCGGCGCGCGAGCGGTCCGGTTGAAATTAACCTGAATGTCTTTGCCTTCGGGCAGCATCAGGGCTTTCAGTTGAATTTCAGCCCCGGTCATGACGGCGGTGGCCGTAAAAGTAGATAAGATTATACAAAGAATAAGCCTCCTTATTTTCATCAGTGACCTCCTTAATTTTCTTGAATGAATTTTACTTCAGTTCAGGTTTGTACTTCAATTTTTGTTTTCGATTTAAGAAAACTTAATAAGATCAGTCGAAGAAAAGACCGGCTTTTCCATTAAAAGGACTGTCTCGCTATCGAAAACAGGGCTTACTTTATAAAAACTTTTTATTCTCCTAATTTTGCCAGGCACGATGACCGGAAGAATGACATTTATGAAGGTAAAATAACCCCCCAGATAACCGCCGGGGGTGTTGACTTGGTGCAGGTTTGTTTATATAAATTAATAAGTTTTATGGCGGCATCGGGCTGCGCTGAAGATTGGAAAAGAAACAGAGGTGATGATGCCTGGAAGAAATCAAATGCTGAAATCGCGCCTCCTGAATCTATTCATAGCCTTTATTCTGATGGTCAGCCCTGCTCTGAGCCCGAGGGCGGAAGGGGCTTCGGGGGCTCTTAAATCTCTCAATCCCGAAGAGAAACAATACCTTTACGAGATTCGCCATGAGCGCTGGGAAGCCAATTCCAGAGAGATTTTGCGGAGAATAGCCAGCTTTCACGGGGAAGCCGGCATTATGGTAAAAGATTTGCTGACCGGCTGGAGCTTCCTCCATAATGATGAGGCTCTCTTTCCGGCAGCCAGCCTGATCAAGATTCCGATCATGGTGGCCTGTTTCAAAGCGGCTGAAGAAGGCCGGCTTGACCTTCAGGAAAAATATGTGTTAAAGCGTCAGGATCGGGTGGGTGGTTCCGGGTTGCTCCGCCAGATGCGCAACGGGAGAATTTTTACTTATGAAGAACTCATCGACTTTATGGTGACCCACAGCGATAACATTGCCACCAATGTGATCATCAAGCGTCTGGGGATGGATTACATAAGGAATGTTTTCAACGAGCTGGGCTTGAAGGATACAGTCCTGAATCGTCTGATGATGGACTTCAGAGCTCGTGACGAAGGCATGGAGAATTATACCTCGGCCAGGGAGATGGGTGAACTTCTTGAAAAGATTTACCTCGGCCGCTGTATTAACACTAAAGTTTCCGAAAGATGCCTCGAAATCCTGAAAAGGCAGCGGATCAACGACCGGCTGCCCAGATATCTGCCGAAAGAAGTTGAGGTGGCTCATAAAACCGGTCTGGAAAGAGAAGTTTGCCATGATGCCGGTATCGTGTTCACTCCTAATGGCGATTATATAATTGTAGTTCTGGTAAGGACCTGGAGCGGACTTCGTACCACGAAAAATTTTATTGCTCGCCTGAGCTCTTATTTTTACCAGATCTTGGGTACCTGATCGGTTATATCAATAAAACCATAAACTCCATGCCGGTTGATGAGCTGACAGAAAAAGAAATCCCTGTTTCTCGAGACTGATTTTTGAGCTGGAACGGAAAAGAAGGTGATTTCCGGTATATCATGCTTTCGGGTTTCACCGGAACCGGGCAATCCCCTATAAAGACTGCAGATTCTTTCTATGATTGGTTAAACGCCTAACGATTTTTGAAAACGCTACTCTCTTGACAGCACCCTGATTTTTATATATGAATTATTTTTCATATATCTCAGTATTATAGAGGGGATAAAAGATGAAACTGGATGAGATGCTCAGGATTTTCCGGGTTTTTTCTGACCGTAACCGACTGCAGATTTATCTGGCTCTCCTGGAAGCTGAACTTTGTGTCAGGGAGATCATGAAGCTTCTTAAAATTGAGCAATCATTGCTTTCACATCAACTGAGAATTCTGCGACAGGCTGGCCTGGTGGTGGCCAGAAGAAATGGCCGCTGGTTTTTCTACAGTCTCTCGATGGATTATCGAAGTCAGTTAGAGCCGCTCCTGAGGAATATGTTAGGAGAGGAAATTGAGATGGCTGCCCGCAAGGTAAAATCGATAAAGAATAAAAGGGATGGGGGTATCAGAAAAGAGGAAGAAAGGTCATCTGTCCGAAAGCTGTCAGGACGAAGAAAGGAGATTTCAAGAGGCATAAAAACCTGATCATTCTCCTGACCCGTCACCCGGGCTTTGAGTTATCGGCTTTAAATTCTAAGGTATAATGGAAATGTCTTAATGTTAGGAACAGGCTAGGTGGAAGCTGAGCCAGCAGGCAATTTATGGTGGAGAAAAAGTCCGTACCTGTGAGGGAAATGGAAGCGGAGAAAAGTAAAAATATAGGGTTTATACAAAACTAAAATTAGAAGGAAAGCCATGCGTAATCCGGATGAGGTTAAACCAGATCGGGAAGAGCTGGAAAGGTCTGGCCCTGTTAGCAGGAAATTTCAGGTGAAAATAGAGAAAGAAGGATGGTTGAACCTTCCAGCTGAAGTCAGGGAGAAACTCGGTGCCTCTGAGGGAAGTCAGCTTCGTCTGGTAATCGAGGAGGACCGGGTTTTGATTGAGCCTGATATCCATGCCCTGAGGCGGCTTTACATTGAACCAACCTCCGGTTGTAACCTCAGATGCCAGACCTGCATCAGGAATACCTGGAATGAACCTTTCGGCTCGATGAGTTTTGAGCTTTTTGAACGACTCTGCCGGCAAATAAAAGAAATGCCCTTTCTGCAATCGATCGTTCTGGCCGGATTCGGTGAACCGCTGTTTCATCCCGAGGTGGTGAAAATGGTTCGCCTGTTAAAAGAATCTGTCCGGGCCTCGGTGGAAATCACCACCAACGGTACACTCCTGACCGAAGAAATGTCAGACCAGCTGCTGGAGGCAGGACTTGATCGCCTTTGGGTGTCATTTGATGGCACTTCAGAAACCAGTTTTGACGATATCCGCCGCGGCGCCAGCTTTCGGGCGGTTCTGAAGAATGTTCAGAAACTCCGGGAACTGGCCACCAGGAAGAATCGTCCTCTGGCCATCGGCATTTCTTTTGTGGTTATGCGGGATAATATTGAAGATATTAAAAAAATACAGGAGCTAATCCTGGAAGTAGGAGCTGATCAGGTTCTGATGAGCAACGTTCTGCCTTACACTGAAGAGATGGAAAGGAAGATGCTCTGCCTTCTGGCGCTGACCTGCGAAACCTTTGCCAATCTACCCGGCAAACCCAGAATCAGCCTGCCTCGACTCGACATCAACTACCTGACCAAAGAGCCCATCTACCACCTGCTCAAGGGATACCAGAATCTTTTCATGATAAATAATGCCATCTCGGCGCCGACCCGGTCCTGCCGTTTTATAAAAGATGGAACGACTTTTGTCCGCTGGGACGGAAAGATTTCTCCCTGTATGGCTCTGCTTCATGAACACATAACCTATCTTTACGGCCTTGAACGCCGGATAAAGCCTTATTTTCTGGGTGACCTTAATCAACAGAGCCTGGCTGAAATCTGGAACTCAAAAGAGTACCGTGATTTTCGGGAGAAGGTTTACGAATTTGATTTTTCGCCATGTCATATCTGTGGTGGCTGTTCCTATCTTGAGAGCAACGAAGAAGACTGTTTCGGCAATACTTTTCCCGTATGCGGAGGCTGTCTCTGGGCTCAGGGAGTCATCCAGTGTCCCTGAGGGGGCGGCAGGGCTTCTGGTGGCTGGCTTTTCCCAGTGGTCAAAAAGCCTTCAGTAAAATGATCAGCCCCGTAATTTCTCTGGACTCTGAAATTGTAATCAAGCTCTTCTTCTGGTGCACCCCTTCAGATCCTGCCTGCGCCTTGGTGAGGGCAGGCTACGCAGTGAGCAGCTCGAAATATACCCTGTCATCCTCTGGAATCATGGCTGAAAAAATTCCTTTTCAATGAAAAAAGTGATGGATAAGAGATATGTCTGAGTTTTAGAGGCTTAATGAATAATTCTTTCCTTTATTGAAATTGAAATGGTTATTTTTCCGGGTGAATTGAACCAATTGTGGTAAAATAAGAAATAATTGTAAAAGGCAGGGAGATAAAATGACCATTCTTGAAGTGAAAGACCTTACGCTACAGCTGAATTCCACCTTTATACTTAATAGACTCAATATGGAATTCTGGGATGGCTATGTGCATGCGGTGGTGGGTCCGAACGGCGCTGGCAAGTCCACTCTGGCGAATGTCATCATGGGACTTCCGGGGTATCGTCATCATGGAGGAGAGGTGTTGTTTGAAAACCGCTCCATCAAACACCTGAACGTGGATGAAAGAGCCCGCCTGGGTATTACTCTTGCCTGGCAGGAACCGGCCAGATTTGAAGGTTTGAAGGTCAGTCAATTCATCAAGGCTGCAGCCAGGGAGAAGAGCGAGCAAGAAGTGGAGCGAGTGTTGAAACTGGTCGGCCTGGACCCTTTTCGCTACCGTAATCGGGCGGTGGATAAAACTCTGAGCGGCGGGGAGAGAAAGAGAATTGAGCTGGCTTCCATACTGGCAATGAAGCCCAGGCTGGTAATGTTAGATGAGCCGGACTCTGGTGTGGACATAGAAGCGATCGAGAGAATTTTTGAGGCAATTGCCCTGCTAAAAAAAGAGGGAACCACGGTTCTTCTTATTACTCACAGTCCCCGGGTTTTGGAGCGAGCCGACCATGCTTTTCTTATGTGCAGCGGGATGCTGGTGGATAAGGGTGAGACTCGTAAAATCCTTGAATACTTCAGCGGGAAATGCCTGCCCTGTCCACATCAGAACGTGCCGGAATTAAATGTGATCAGCAAAAGCCAGCAGGGAGGGGAAAATGACTGAAAAGCTGCTGGAGGATATTCTTGAATCCATCAATCTGCATAAGAGCATAACTCGTGAATCCCCGCATGTGGTGATAAACGCTAACCGGGTTCTGAGTTCCAGGGTGGTTGACGGTCTGGAGATAGAGCCAGAAGAGTTTGCAGAGGGAGTTAAGGCCCGGCTTCGGGTTCGGCGGGGTGTTAAGATCAAACAGCCAGTGCATCTGTGTTTCGGTATGCTGCCAGAGCAAGGAATCCAGAGAATCCTGCTCGACGTGGAGATTGAAGACGAGGCAGGAGTGAGTTTCATGGCTCACTGTACTTTTCCCAATGCCATCAACGTTCAGCATCTGATGGAAGCAGAGATCCGGGTAGGTCGAGGTGCCAGCTATAATTATTTTGAGCGGCACTGGCACAGTGATGAAGGAATGGTTCATGTGGGGGCGGTAGCCAGAATCAGGCTGGCTGATAGAGCTCGATTTTCGACCGAATTTGAATTGCTGAAAGGTCGGGTAGGAACCATTGAAATAGATTACCACACCGAGTGCCAGGCTGAGAGTTCGGCCGAGATGAAGGCCAGAATCTTCGGCCGTCAGGATGACAGGATAAAAATCAGAGAATCAGCCAGCCTTGATGGTGAGGGTAGCCGGGCGGTTCTGACCACTCATATTGCCGTTCGGGATGAAGCCCGGGCAGAAATTTTCAATGAACTCATAGCCAGGGCTCCATACTCCAGGGGTCATGTCGACTGCAAGGAAATAATTCAGGGTAACGGCGTGGCCAGAGCGGTGCCGGTGGTTGAGGTTCATCATCCTAAAGCCCATGTGACGCATGAGGCGGCCATTGGCAGCGTTGATTCCAAGCAGCTGCAGACTTTGATGGCCCGGGGATTGAGCGAGGATGAAGCCGTGGATTTGATCATAGAAGGACTGCTCAGCTGAAGAGGTCGGGATTCTTGATCTGGTTACCTTTTATTTTTTAGGAAGACTTCATAGGCCCAGGCCATGTCATCAGAGGTGGGTTTCTTTTCAGCCCACTCAGAGGCGGTGCGGTTTTGTCTGGCAGCGGATTTTTTTAGAGTTCGGTTTTCCAGGCTGGCGAGTTCGGCGGCAAAGTCCTCGGAAGACCGGGTGGATATCATCAGGCCTTCAACAAAATAACGTATGTCAAAATCAGAAGTGATAATCAGCCAGTCTTTTTTGCTGGTTATCCTGGAGGCCAGGTCTTTGATTTGCTGATCGGCTTTTCTGCCCTGGGTGAAGATCACTTCGACCCCCGGCTGTGCAGGCTGGCTGTGCTGTCCCATTTTTTGACCGTCAAAAACAACTTTAATGAGGGCTTGTTTCAGGTAAGCATAATTGGCCAGTTTAATCAAGAGCAATTCCCGGGCTCGCTGGAGGTCAGAATTGAGGTAACGGGCCAGGGACGGAATATGGTGGATCAGGTTATACCCATCAATGATGAGATTTCTAAACTGATGACTCAAGGTTTCCGCTTCCTTTAATCGTTATTTGAATGTTTTTTACTAAAAAATAAAGTTTAAAGCAAACTCTATCCACTGAAGCGGCTGCATCAAGAAGGCTATACCTGATGAACTGTTTGCCCGGTTAATGTTTTATCTGGCTCTTAAAGTTTTGATATTGCCGGGACGGCCTTATCCCCGGGCGAGAGGTAAAGCCCGGTTATTCCTTGCCACTTTATTGGTTATATTCCCAGAATTATTTTCGCTATGCTGAAGAAAATAAAGAGACCGGTAATATCCACCACCGTGGTCAGCATCGGGCTGGCCACCACGGCCGGGTCAAATCCGAAGGAAGAAGCAATGAGCGGCAGGAAGGCGCCAATCAAGGTCGAACTTATTACCTGAATAGCCAGTGCTATGGCCACAGCTATTCCCACTTTCAGCGGCGGTATCGTTGCGGTTGTGCCGGTGGAGTGGCCTATAAAAAGCATTACCCTTAAATAGGCAACCAGAGCCAGCACTATTGACATCAGAAAAGCTACCTTGAATTCTTTAACCAGAATTTTAAGGGCATCCCGCGTGGTTATTTCTTTCAGAGCCAGCGCCCGGATTACCAGTGTAGCTGACTGGCTGCCGGCGTTACCTCCGGTGTCAGCCAGCATCGGCATGAACGAAGCCAGGATGGCCACCTGAAGCAGAATGCTCTCGTAGGTCTGAACTATGTAGCCTGAGATAAAACCGAGTATGGCCAGAGTTAATATCCAGGGAATGCGGCTTTTGAAATGTTCCCAGGTGGAGAGCTTCATGTAAGCTCCAACTTCATGCGCGCCGCTGATGGCCATCAATTTTTCCACATCTTCCTGTTGCTCCTGTTGAATAACGTCCATGGCGTCGTCGTGGGTGATGATGCCCACCAGGCGTTGATTTTCATCCACCACCGGAATGGCCAGCAGGTCGTATTTCTGAATCGTTCGGGCTACCTCTTCCTGGTCGTCGGTGACCCTGGCGTAAATTACGTCTTCATGCATGATGTCGCGGATCTTTGATTTCGGCGGAGCCAGGATCAGGTCTTTTAGCGAAACGAAGCCGACCAGCCGGTTGTTCTGGTCAACCACATAACAGTAATAAATAGTTTCTTTATCGGGAGCTTCCCGACGGAGTTTGGCCAGAGCTTCGTCAACCGTCAGGTCGGGATGAAGCACAGCGTATTCGGAGGTCATGATGGCGCCGGCCGTGCCCTCAGGGTAAGCAATCAGCCGTCGGAGGTCCTCACGTTCAGCCTGAGCCATGGCCGGGATGAGGGCTTCCTGCTGCTTTCTGGGCAGCCTTTTCATCAGGTCCACGCGATCGTCCGGGGGCATTTCAGAAAGCAATTTGCCGATTATTTCCCGGCCGAGAGTGGAGATCATCTTGCGCTGGACTTTTTCATCAAGATGGCTGAAGATTTCCCCACGCAGGGAGGGGGTTAGCTGGCTGAGAATTTCCCAGATTTCCAGGGGAGTCAGGGCCGATAAGAATTCAGCCACATTGGCCGGATGAAATGATTCGCAAAAATTACGTAAAGCTTCATAGTTTTTTTCAGCCAGGAGTTCCCTAAGTTCTGGAACTAACAACACGTTGACCATCGTTCACCTCCGGCTCCGACCGGCTGGAGGTGAACGGCGGTTCAGACTCCGCTCCGGCTCACCCCGGCCGGCAGGATAACCGCAAAATACTTTCTGTTTCCATCTATTTTAGATTGGTATGGGTCACTGTCTTCACAGTAACTCATTTCCCTGCTCGCTTTCATTATATTTGTTTTATTTTACTAATTCTGGCATTATGAAAAGCCGGTGTCAACAGTCTGGTTTAGAAAAACAGTACACCCGGTTCTTTAATCGATTTTTTCCATAAGACCCGGACATCCGAAAACTGCAGATGGGAGCTCAAATGTTTGCCATAATTTTCAGGATAACCGGGACAAATAATACCTCCAATCCGGCCATTTTTGATTTTTGCTGATTTATCTCCGGCCTTAAAAAAATGTTTATGAGTTTTTCTGAGGGACAGCAGGGAGATCAGCTTTTTAATTTATTGAAAATCGCTGTAATTTTCTGACGGTACAGATTCTTGATCAGGTCGGCCTCTTCGGCCATGGGTTGGGCTGGAATCAAATCGATAACCTCTTCTGGCTTCAGACCGGATTCGTTCATCGTTCTGGCAGCCCCGATGAGCATCGAGCTGACGGCTTCCAGAGCCTGGGGGCGACTGAGCCCAAATTCTTCCCCGAGTTTGACCAGCTCATAGAAAAGGAACCAGAGGTAGCTCGGTCCCATAGCCGAGATACTGGCATAAACTTCAATCAGATGGTCTGGAATTTCGGGTGTCTGTCCGAGCACAGCCATCTGACTCAGAAACTTGTTCTTATCATCAGCGGAAAGGCCAGGCCCGAAGCTTACCGGGTTGTATCCGGCATTGACATAGGAGGTGGCCAGAGGATTCATCCTGATCACCCGGTCAAAACCGCCGAGCAGCTCAACCAGTTTTAGCAGTCCAAATTTGGGGACGAATGAACAGACAACCATTTCGGGGGTTAAGATTTTAGGGAGTTCAGGCAGAATCTCGGACATAACTGGAGGATGCACAGCTAGAAAGATTATTTCGGACCCGGCCAGGCCAGTCATGGTGTCGAAAACCTGAACCTCAGGGAAGGCGCTTTTGAGCTGCTGGCCGGCCTCTGATTTTATCTCGAGAACCTTAATGTCTTCCGGCAGAACCTTCTTGTTCTTCCAGCCATTCAGAATTATCCTTACAATACGCCCACCGCCCACAAACCCGACTTGCCGGTAAGACATTCAGCACCTCCTCTGGGTATTTACCAGATGATTATATAAGAAAAATTATCCCGGTTCACTTATTCCAGGAATATTTTTAGTGATTGGTCGGTAGACAGCCAGGTTAGAGATTTTACTGATCAGCTTCTGCTCACGGTCGGAGCCGGCCAGATCTACTTGACAGGCGGGTTAAGTTAATGTGCTAGTATGTTTCAATTTTATTATCCGGCGAGAACTGGATTGTTAGCCCTCTGGTGATGTTCGGGCTGGCTGTCATTTTTCTTCGTAATCATCCCGAATATATGGTCGGGGTGATTCTGGTAGGCCTGGCTCGTTGTATAGCCATGGTCCTTGTCTGGAACGAACTGGCCGGGGGAGACCGGGAACTGGCTGTCGGTCTGGTGGCTTTTAATGCTGTTTTCCAGGTTCTGTTCTATGCCGTTTACATTTATGTTTTCATAACCTTTGCCCTGAACCGGCTTAACCTGGTCTCAGGAATCAATGCCCGTGTCTCTATAGTGGAATCAGCCAGAACAGTTTTCATCTACCTCGGCATACCATTTCTGGGCGGCCTGATTTCCCACTTCGGTCTGATCAAGCTGAAGGGCAGAGAATGGTTTGAAAATGAGTTTGTTCCTCGTCTGAGCCCTCTAACCACCGGAGCCCTTCTCTTCACCATCGTGGTTATGTTTTCGATGAAAGGTGAATATATAATCAAACGGCCTCAGGATGTTCTGCTGATCGCCCCTCCTCTGGTAATGTATTTCTTCTTAATGTGGTTTGTGACCTTTTTCCTGGTAAGCAGGATGAGGGCCGGTTATGAAAAAACTACCACCCTGGCCTTCACCGCGGCCAGCAATGATTTTGAGCTGGCCATTGCCGTAGCTGTGGGTATTTTTGGTATCAGTTCCAATCAGGTTTTCGCCACGGTGGTTGGACCACTGCTTGAAGTGCCGGTGCTGATCCTTCTGGTCAATGTAGCTCTGAGGTTCCGGAAGAAATTGGCTACAGTTAACTGCTGAGTCCACAACCCGGCCTTTTTCTGGCTGAGGTGGCAAATGAAATAATTTGCTCTTCTGGGGAAGGGCTGTTAGCTGATTATTTGCTCTCCGGAATAAAAATTTCTATGCTTTCGGAAAGGGTGGCTTTTCTAAAAAGGTAAAACGGTGAACGATACTTCCCTCTCCCACCAGAAAAAAGCAGCTGAAAAATGATAACTGAGTCTCTTTCCCTTGCGACTATTTTATCAGTCCCCGGTTCCTGGCCTCCTGGAGAATATCTTCCTCACTGATTCCGTAAGCCACCTTTCCTTCAAGTATCTCTATCAGCGTCTTTTCGTCAGGAATATCTCCGATCATGGCCATTCTGTCATCAATATAAACCAGAGGATAGATGGTTGAACCAAAATATTTTTCGGCCAGCCGGGTCAGGTTGTCCGGCTGCCATTCAGGGCTGTTCTTATCGATAACCTCGACTTCAGCCCTTTCTCCGACCCAGGACTGGACTATTTCCCGGACCAGGTCAGGAGGATAGCTCGAGCAGCAGGACCTGATCTCCCCATCAAGGATGATCTTTATTCTCATTTTATCTCCTCAAATAAAATTATTTTTCATTATTCCCGTCTGGAAGAAGTCATTTCCTGCCTTAACTTCTGCAACAGACTGACCAGTTCTTTTTGAGACATGAAACTGATGGCTCCGACCGGACATTCGCGAGCGCAGGCGCTGCAGCCAACCACGCAATTCATGGGGTTGACCACCTCGGGATGTGAATCTCCGGGGGAGAAGACTTCATTGGCGCAAAAATTCAGGCAGGCACCACAGTTGGTGCACAGGTCCGGATTAATGGTCGGATACCAGGGAATTTTTTCTCTGGGTATACCCAGATAGTGAGTTCGACCGCTCATTTTTCCAATTCCTCCAGGGCTTTCTTGATCTCCTCAAAGGCCTGCTCAGTATTCTTGAATTGAATCCAGACCGGCTTGAAATTTTTCTCGGTCATCTCGACGCCAGCTTTATGGAAGCCATCACGGAAAAGTTTGTATTGTTTTTCCGGCTTGCAGGCAGCCGTCAGATAAACCGTGTCGTCATCTTTTATGAGGGCAGCCAGCAGGGCTTCACCATTGGCCTCGCAGAGGCGCGGATGGAGAAGCATAAAATCATGCGGGAGCTCCAGCCGTATTCTTTCAGCCAGCTCGGCAAAATTAATTTCTTTCATACTCGGGCAGGCAAAGCTGCAGGTACAAAGAAGTAAAGCTTTTTTCATGTTTTATTCCTCCGCGATTTTATGTTTTGCTTTTTCCTGCTGGTCAATCCACATATCTGATACTTGTTGACACTCCGGACCCGATTCAAATCCTCTTTAATTTGCGGGTCCGTGGCCAGCAGGCTCAAGATTCTGTCCAGCAATTCCTTAATTTCAGGATCAGGTCTTTTCGCCAGGCGGTAGTGAACCCATTTGCCCTCTTTATCAAACTCAATCAGTCCGGCGGACTGGAGAATTGACAGATGTTTGGAAACAGTTGAAAAGGACAGTCCGAGTATTTCCCTGATTTCACAAACAGCCAGCTTTCTGGATGATAACATGGCCAGGCATCGGAGGCGGTTGGGCTCAGCCAGGGCCGATAATATATTGCTTACCGTTCCTAAAGTATATTTTCTCATTTCGCCAAATATAAAAATATTATAGACTAATTTAGCCCCCTGTCAAGAAGAAAAAGGGGACGCCTTACGGTGTCCCCTTTTAAGCCCATCCCTCTCTGATAACTTATTGACTATGCATTAGTTAGCGCGGTCAAAATCGGGGACACCCTACAGTGTCCCCAAAAATATTTTTGTTTGACGGAAGCCCCGTTCCGCTTCTGTTTCTGCAGCCGGTTTATAAGTTCCCTCTGGCTCATGAAACTCATGGTTCTGAGCCCGACATTCGCGGCGGCGCACGCTACAGCTGCCCGCACGGTTCCCGGGATCAACCGCTTCAGGATGATCCCCTCCCGGTGATAAGGCATTACGGCTACAAAAAGTTTATGACTCCGCCGCTGTTGGTGCTTTAATCAGGAGCTGCAGTAGTTTCCTGGTATTCTTTTCTTTAATCCCTTCAGATATTTTCGTAAAATGTCACTGATCATGAGTCCTGGCTTTGAATTTCTGATTAATCTAAATGTTGATTGGGCGACCATTTTTTCTGTGGTTCATAACTGATAGCCAGGCCATCACAAAAAAATTCAGGAGCAATAAAAATGGAAAAAATGAAAAAGCATTCAAGACGGGAATTCTTAAAGACAGCCGGTCTGTCAGGCGCGGTTTTAACTTCGTCAGCCCTGGCTGCCGGTGCGGTTTCAAAATTGACTGCCCCCTGTCAGAATCAGCCGAAGGGGCAAACATTGACCAGGGCCACAGGACCGTCAGCCTTCAAGCTTAAATACGCGCCTCCGTTTGGCATGTTTGAAGCTTCAGCCGGCAAGGACCTGCTAGATCAGATGAAATTCATTGCTGATCAAGGTTTCCGGGCGATCTTTGATAACGGGTTGCCCGGACGCCCGCCGGCCCTTCAGGAAGCCATCGCCCGGCAGGCGGCTAAACTGGGCCTCGAAATCGGACCCTTTGTGGCTTATGCTGATTTCGGGGTGGAATCTTTTGTGCTCAGGGATGAATCGGTGCGGGAGATGCTTAAGGGAAAGCTTAGAGTGGCCATCGAAACTTCAAAAAGAACCGGTGTTAAGCTGGCTCTGATGGTTCCCGGCCGCTACAATCAGCGTCTCGACTGGGACTACCAGACGGCCAATGTCATTGAAAACCTCAAGTGGTGCGCAGGAATCTGTGAGCCTGAAGGTGTGGTAATCGTTCTTGAGCCCCTGAACCCTAAGGACCATCCCGGACTTTTCCTGACTAAAATGTCCCAGGCCTACCAGATCTGTAAGGCTGTCAACAGCCCTTCAGTTAAAATTCTTGACGACATCTATCACCAGCAGATAACCGAAGGGAATATCATTCCCAACATCGATGCCTGCTGGGAAGAAATTGCCGCCTTTCATCTTGGCGATACCCCCGGGCGAAAAGAACCGGGCACCGGCGAGCTAAATTTCAAAAACATCTTCAAACATCTTTACCAGAAAGGTTATCAGGGAGTGCTCTGCATGGAGCACGGGAAAAGCCAGCCCGGCAAGGAAGGCGAACTGGCCGTCATCAAAGCCTACCGCCAGTGTGATGACTTTGCCTGATGACAGCCGGCAGAATGAATTTTTTTCTAAGGTGCCGGCCTGATAGCTGCAGTTCAGAGTGTTTTGTTCCGTTGTTTGAATAAATTTGATAAAAATGTAAGCGGGGCAAAAAATCGCCTTCGGGGTACAAAAGTAAGGGAAAAAATGGGCGAGGGGGTATTTTCTTTCGGGTTGAAAATTCTGCTGAAAACGCTATCCTTCGTCCTCCAGCTTTCCCGGTGGATTCATTGTTGACATGGAGAAAGAAGGTTTGGTAGTTTTTATGACTTGAATTGTTAGATTCGTAAATGAAAGGAGTGTAAAAGTTGAAAAGAGCCTTTTATGTTTCGGCACTGATGATTTTAGCTTCGGTCGTTCTGCCGGCGGGCAGATTGATGATTCTGGGAATAACTCCTTATCCGGCTTCTGGGATTGATTATAAGATTCAGGCTTCTGAAAGCCAGGCAGTGGCTGACGCCGAAATTATTAAGGCCACCGTAATCTTATCGAAAGGAATTTACATTCCTGATACCGCTCAGGAAAAACCCCAGAAGAACAAGACGAAATCAGGGACGGGGGGAGGATCGGCGCCGGCCGAGAAGACCCAGTTTGATGTGATCCTGAAGTCAAAGGTTAAAACCGATAAAAAAGGCGAATTTTATATTGTGATACCGCCAGAGCAATTCAAAATGATTCCAGCCGGCTCAGTTTTTGATATGAAGTTACAGTTCCAGCTGCCCAAGGAATTTGATAATTCGGAAGTTGAAGCCACAGTCAGGCTGGAACAGAAGGCGGGACCAGCCTATAAGCTGGTGCTTACCTGGACTCCGGAACCAGGAAAGACCAACAAGGGTACCTTCGCCGTCAGCAGCAAGGCCCAGACCTGATGGGCTTTAAGGACCAGCGCCAGTCAATAGCTACAAATACCATATTCGGACGAGATAACAGGAAGCAACAATTCCCTGATATTTTTTACTTCGATGCCATTTTGATGGAGGTGTAAGGCTGCTTCCGGCTGTCAAAAACGGTCAGTACTGTACCCACACTGCTTTCTGTGATCACTTACCTGGCTCAATGGTTTGTCAGGGAGTTTTTATTCTGCCAGGTTGAATTTTATAAAGCTTCTGGAAATCTCAATTGTCTGAGGAGACCTCCTCTGTCCTGATTTATTACCATTTTTCCGATCGGAATTACGGGAAATCTCATCCGGGGAAAGATTACGGGTGGCCAGGACCGGGATAAAATCAGCCTGCTGGACGGCGGAAACGAAAAAGTGATAAAAGATTATCAAAGGATAAAAGGAGAGGAAAATGGAAAAAGACCTTAAACCTGAAAAGGGCGAAGAAATCAAACTCAGCCGGCGGGATTTCCTGAAGACCGCCTCGATGGCCACAGCGGTGGCAGCCATTTCCGGTACGGGAGTGTTGTTTGCTTCTGGAAGTGAAAAGATAAAAGTTGGCCTCATTGGCTGCGGCAGCCGCGGAACCGGAGCAGCTCTGGATTGTGCGGCTGCTTCTCCCGATGTGGTCATCACCGCCATGGGGGATCTCTTCCCTGATATGCTGGAGATCTCTCTAAAGAAACTGCGTGAACGGCTCTCTAACGGTCGAGTTCTGGTAACTCCAGAAACCTGCTTTACCGGGTTTGATGCCTATGAGAAAGTTGTTAAATCCGACGTCGATCTGGTGATACTGGCCGCACCGCCATATTTCCGTCCGGCTCATCTGAAAGCCGCAGTTGAAGCCGGAAAGCACGTGTTCATGGAAAAGCCGGTGGCGGTCGACCCGGTTGGGGTGCGTTCGGTAATGGCTTCATCCTATCTGGCTAAGCAGAAAGGGCTGGCCATCGTGGCTGGCACCCAGCGCCGTCATCAGGCCCACTACATTGAAATCATGAAGCGTATCCACAACGGTGATATTGGTGAGCTGGTGGCGGCTCAGTGCTACTGGAATATGGGCGCGTTGTGGGTGGAACGTGCTGCCCAGAACTGGGCTGACCGCATCATAAAGAAGTGGTCCGACATGGAGTGGCAGGTTCGTAACTGGTTGTTTACTGTATGGTGTTCTGGTGATCACATCGTCGAACAGCACGTACACAACCTGGACGTGATCAACTGGGCTTTCGGCACTCATCCGGTAAAATGTGTCGGTATGGGTGGAAGGGCGGCCCGCACCGACCCGATGTTCGGGAACGTTTACGATCATTTTGCTGTTGAATACGAATATCCTAACGGGGCCAGGGTTCTTAGCATGTGCCGGCAAACGGCCGGTGCGGCCGAGAATGTTTCTGAGCGAGTGGTAGGAACCAGGGGCCTTGCCTATATTGACAGCGCTGATGGTTATATCCGGGGGCCAAAACCCTGGAAGCCAGAAAGAGAATCGCCCAACCCGTACATCCAGGAACACCTGGACCTCATCCAGAGCATCAAATCCGGGAAACCTCTTAATGAGGGACGTCAGGTGGCCGAAAGCACACTGACGGCCATCATGGGACGGATGAGTGCTTATACCGGTCGGGCTCTGAGCTGGGACTGGGTGCTGAACGCTTCAAAACTGGACCTTTCACCTCCACACTTTGAGTTCCGGGACCTCCCGCCTCTCGAAGTGGCTGTGCCCGGCAGGACCCCTCTGATTTGAAATAATCGATCCAGCTGAACTTAATATTTAAGATTTGGGCCACATAATGCTTCATTGCCTGCCAGTTATTTGTTTTGACCTGGCGGCCAGACAGAGCAACCTGTAAAAAGGGAAGAAATAGACCGGTCTTCCGTCTAAAATCTACAGTAGAAAAAAAGCTATTTCTGACAGGTTCCCGCCTTCCCGGCGTGGATTGAAGTAAATAAAGGGAGCCAGAGAGGATGAGGTTTAAAGAATTTATGTCCGAGAAAATTCGGCTCACGTTTCTTCTGGTAATTTTTTCGTTTTCTCTCTCACTGATGGCCTGGGCGGCTGCCAGCCCGTCTTTGAATCATTTGGTCTTCACCAGAATACTTAAGCCGGCCCCGGTTCTTCCGGAAGAAGGAGTTGTTCTGCGGTATAAGCGCTCAGTTGGTGATGTGATTACCTATAAACAGATTTTTTATGCTGAACGCCAGATTGCTCTCAACCGTCCTGAATTCTACAAGCTCAAAATTGAATGGACAGTGAAGGTGGCCACCATTGCCGAGAACCAGGGGGTGTATACTCTGGCCATTCAGTACAATCGGGAGCAGGCCCGATTGCTGAACCAGAATGAGCTTGAAAAAATTCTATCTCCTGAAGAGATTTTTGACTTGCTTGTAGAACAAACAGATTTTGACCTGCAGAGCACTCGTGTGGTTGAGATAGATTCTCTCGGCCGGAATTTAAACCATAGCTATTATTACAACGAAATGTTCTCCGGGCTTCATCCTCTGGCCACCCGCCTTTTTAAGCTGCCTGAAAATCCGATGTATCCCGGCATGACCTATGAAATTGAAGCTGAGGAGCCGGTGACCATCACTTACAGGGGCATAATACCCTGGGTTACCGGTGAGATACACCTTTTTGAAGGTCAGGTGGCTGGTGGAAGAATCAGGGCGAGTTTCTTCAAGGAGTCGGGTCTTCTGGAAAGCCTGGAATATACCGGTGAGTATCTCGTTGATTTTAAGCTGGTTAGAGAAAACTATCTTTTTTCTTTTATTGACAGGCAGAAGCTGAGCTTGAATGAGATGCTGGCGGATGAGAAGATAAACAAGGCTGTAGTCCATGCGGCACTCAGAAAAGAGGCTCCCGCAGTTCCGGCCGAGATAATAAGTGCTTTTCTTGAGAGCCATGATAAAAGTAAACGCCGCCTGGCAGCCGCTTATTGTGCGCTGCGAGGTATCCCTTCAGGTCTGAATATCCGTCCTTATCTATCGGACTCTGATCCGGTGGTGCGCTATAACGCGGTGAAAGCGATGACCCTTCAGAAGAATAATGTCAGTCTGATGAAATCAATCGCCCTGGATTCCAGTGACCCGCTACGTAATAGAGCACGAAACTTTCTTGAAAGAAGCTCTTATTTTGTTCCCGAGCCTTATCGTGATGATTTCCGCCGGTTACGGGATTATATTTACGGTCAGCAGGAGACGGATTTCCAAACCGAAATGGGTCTGGATCGCCTTCGAATCCTGCTTAAGTTCATGAAACCGGAAGGCCAGCAGGTGGGCGGATTTTACAAAAGATTAATCGTCAATCCGGTTACCGGGAAAATCCAGCCTTATTATATTTACCTCCCGGTTGATTATGATCCAGCGGAAGTGTATCCGGCAGTGATTTATTTTGGGGGTGGAGATGGGCGTGGAGACCAGGCCTTGACGGAAGCTTACCAGCAGTTGATGAAATCCGACGAAATGGCTGGATATATACTGATAACGCCCCAGGCCGAGGGCATGTGGTGGGAAGAGGCCTCTACCGAAGGATTCATCAGAATGTTCAACGAAGTGCTCAGAACCTATAACGTTGATACCGATCGCCTCTATGCTGCTGGTACCTCCAACGGAGCCATGGCTACTTTCTTTTATGGTACTCATCTGGCTGATCGGTTTGCCGCCATTTTTTCCAATATGGGATATCCGGTGGTCAAGCATTCCCCGCCGGAAACTCCTCGTGACTCCGAAGTTTTGAAGAACCTGAAGCACACGCCGGTTTATATTGTCCACGGCGACAGCGACACCATGGTTTTTCCGGTTGGCAGTCAGAAAGCCTATCAGATTCTACGCCGTTTAAAATATGATGTCAGATATGACGAATTCCCCGGCCGCAACCATGATATTAAGATAAGCGAACTTCGGGGGAAGATGATTCAGTGGTTCCGGGAAAAGATTCGGACGACCGTTCCCAGGCAGATTGAATACGTTATAAACGACGAACAGTTTACCCAGCATTTCTGGATTAAGGTAGATAAATTAAAGGCATTTCCGGGAGAGATATCAGCTGTGGTCGACGAGACCAGAAATGAAATCAGAATAAGAAGCCGCAATGTGGAAAGCCTGACGGTCTACTGTGACTACCGGATGCTCGACCTCTCCAGAGAAATAAAAATTTATCATAACAATAAACTGGTTTTCTCCGGTCTGCTTCAACCAGCCCCGACCGAGGTGCTGGAAGCGCTCAGAGACCGGCTGGACCCGGCAATGGCTTTCGAGGCTTCAGTTAAGATTGAAGTTGATTGACAGGCTGGAATTTCTGATCTGTTCCGGGGCTGCGGTTTCCAGGATTTGATGTGCTGCTGCTGGGTTACGGTCTGGCCGCCTGCGGGCTCAATGTTTTCATTAACGCCTTGCTGGTTATCGTTCTCGATGACCTGATTTAATTACAGCTTTCGGAGCAAATACCCGCTCTGTCTGGCAGTAACATTGTTCTTCAGCTTGACCGCTCCTTTCCTCTTCAGTTCTTAACTGCAGATCTGAGGAATTCAGGAAATGCCTGCCCGGTTCTTTACAGGATTGCAGCATAAAAATCGTTTACCATTTAACTCGCTTTTTTAATCCGTATTGTTCGGGTATGCGAATTAAAATAGAATAATAAAAGCAGGACTGAGATTTTTGAAAAAAATTAAACATGAGAAATTTTTTTTGGGGGCTGGTTTTCTTCTGGTGGGCCATGGATTTCTATCTGCTGGTTTTCAAGCGCAACCATGAGCAGAAGGTGGCCGAAAGAAAGAGCAAATTTATAGTCACCCTGTTAATTTTCATCGGGTTGCTGCTGGCTATTGTTCCAGAAGATTTCCGGGCAACCTGGAGACACAGGGAATTCGGCTTGGCTCAAATTATCGGCTCCTTTATCCTTCTGGTCGGGATTATAATCAGATTGCTTTCTGTCCTGACCCTTGGCAAACATTTTGCTCGCGATATCGGTGTTCACCGGGAAAAGGAACTCATCACTTCTGGTCTGTATGCCCGTATTCGGCATCCAGGCTATACTGGCGAAATGATTTCCTTCCTCGGCGTCGGAGTGGTTTTCTGGCATTTTCCTGCTTCCTTATTTATCACTCTGTTACCGGTAGTGGCTTTCCTTTATCGGGCGATAGTCGAGGAGAAAGTGATGCTCGAAGAATTCGGTCAGGAATATGAGGAATACCGCAAAAGGACCCGGATGTTCATTTAGTCACATTTTTTTCTTCGAGCCAGCAGGCGCTCTGCCGGTGCTGATTTCAGGCGAACCAGCTGATCCAGATGATTGATCTTCTCTGGCGATCAGTTCCGGTAGCCGCTTTCATACTTATTTCTGTCGGCATGAGCGACTTTTCTTTTCCACCGGTCAGTTCAGAGCGGGTTTCCGCTCAGGGCAGGCTATTTGGGGCGGTGCACAGAATGGCCATTGGCCGGCAAAGCATTTGATTGAACTCCGGGGCCGATGAATATCTTCTCTGACCGGCCTCAAACCCGGGCCTCCTCGTTAATATATGAATGATCGTTCATATATTTTATTTCTCCGGTAGCCGGATGGCCTCTGAACAAAGGCTTCCGGCCACGCCCGGCACAGGTGATTGGTTTTGATGTCCGGATTTAAGCTGTTCCTCAGCCCGGGATTTTTTTTTGACATGCTTCATACCCTGTTTCTCGTTCATCCAGTGATATGAGAGAAAACGGAAACGGATTCCACCAGCGGTCTGGCCGCCAGCATGATTTTATCCACGCTCAAACCGCTGGCGATTAAACCAAAAATAACCAGGGAAATCACGGCGGCCGCCATCAGGGCTAACATCCTTGTTCCGAATTTCATGTTCTTTCTCCTTTCAGATTTGCGAGTCTCATTTTTATGAGCTTCATTAATAAAGACAGGATTCAGAGCAAAAAGGTTCCCGGTCAGTCGATTTTTTAAATTTAATTCTGGTTAATGCTGTGATTCAGGAGAAAAGGCCCTTGCTTTTCAATGGTCAACCGGCCAGAGCTGAGGCCAGCCCGGTAATCTTGAGGATGGTTATTAAAAGGATAGCCATCAGAGTTAAGATCATGGTCACGGCTGTGGATTCTTCAGCCTTGAGCCCGTGGCGGGCCAGTATCGAAGCGGCCATGATGGCCGGTGGCATGATTGATTCTATCAGGACGGCAAAGAAGACGGATCTGCTGGTGAGCCTCAGACTTAACAGAATAAAACATAGAGGCAGAAGCATTCTGAAGAGACCGGTTTCCATGATTTTTCTGACCGGGATCTTCTTAAGCTGAAGCCTGGAGCCAAAGTAGACCAGCACCAGCGGCAGACACCACCACCCGATCTTCTCAGCCAGAGTCAAAAATTTTTCCGGCAGCTTTATCCCGAAGGCCACCAGGGCCAGAGAGATCAGGCTGATGGTTACTGGCGGGAATAAAAACGTAGCTGTGACCGTTTCTCTGAATCTACTCTGTTCCTGAGAATAGCGGATGGCAAAAAAAGTGGCCAGCGGGATGGACAGAAGAGAACTGGCTGCTGAGTAAAGTACGGCCGGGGTCAGATCCGGCGTGAAAATTGCCACCACCGGAAAACCCAGGGCCGCGGTGTTGGGAAAAATTGACAGCACCATCAATGCTCCTCTCCAGCCCCGGTCCTGGCGGATAAAGTAAAGACCGTAAAGGTAAGAGCCTGTCAGAGAGATGAGCATCACGGCCGCCACGTAGAAAAACACGGTCTTTATTGAGAGCAGATAATCCAGGCCTCTGCCGGCAATACTGGCCAGAACAAAAAAACTCAGGAGAATATCGTTGGCCACGAAGCCGATGAAATTAAAGACGGATTCTTTCCTGGTCAGGTGTTTAAGAAGAAAACCAGCTGCTATCAGGGCTAACAGGGCCGATAGGCTCAAAAACCTGCCTCCTTTTCTTAAATAAAGTCAAACAATGTTACCGGTTGTATTCCAATCCCCTTAAATTCGGCCTGCTTCAACCAACTTCGGGCATTTATACCAGATTTCAGTGATGTGATAAAGATTAAAACTGAAAAAATCAGGTTAAAGAATTATACTATCAACTCCTGAGAAAATGAGCACGCTGCTCTGACCGTTTAATTAATGGTGGTCAAGGTCGGCAATTTCTACAGTTTAGACTTCCGGTCAGAAGCACCTTCAACTTTTGGCCCTGAGCCGATCATAATTTAGGGGCTGACTTCCCGGCAGAAGCCAGCCCCGTATTTCTTACCTGTCCGGTTGATCTATTTTCTGACTCTGACCGGATAGGGAGGCCTTTGCATCTTCTTTGGTGGATTCTTTTTCAGCATGTCCATGATGACTTCGATGGCTTTATCCAGCTGCGGGTCGCGGCCGGAGGTGTAATCGGCCGGAGTAATTTCCACCTCAATGTCCGGGGGCACACCCACGTTCTCTATTCCGAAGCCCTCTTCTTCTGTCCAGAAAGCCAGGTTTGGAGCGGTGATGCTGCCGCCGTCCATCAGCACCGGAAAGCCCAGCACCCCGACGAGTCCGCCCCAGGTTCTCTTTCCAACAAGCGGACCGAGCTTGAATTTCCTGAACATCCAGGGCAGGAGGTCGCCACCGGAACCAGCCATTTCGTTAATCAGCATGACTTTCGGACCCTGGATTGAAGCACTGGGAGTTTTCAGGTCAGCACCATAACGCATGGCCCACATGGCCACAAACGGTTTATTCAGCCAATCGATGTAATAATCGGCCACCTGACCACCACCATTGAATCTCTCGTCCACAATGATGGCATCCTTGTAAGCCTGCGGGAAGAAGTAGCGCCGGAAATACATATAACCCTGAGTTGAAGTATTCGGAACGTAAACATAAGCCACCCGTCCTCCGGTAGCCTCTTCAACTTTTTTAATATTGCCTTCGACCCAGTCACGATGGCGCAGTGCAAAATCGTCAGCCACCGGCACCACCTGAACTGTTCTGGCTCCCTTACCATCAGGGTTCGGGCCCACTGTAATTTCAACCAGCTTATCAGCTTTATTTTCGAAGTACTTAAAAAGGTTGTCGGGCGGAATCAGTTCTTTTCCCTCGATCGCCAGCAGATATTCGCCGGCTCTTACGTTCACCCCGGGTTCGGTCAGAGGAGAGCGAAGTTCTGGGTTCCAGTTGAGGCCACCATAAACCTTTTTGAAACGGTATCGGCCATTAGCTATTTCAAAATCAGCTCCAAGGAGTCCCACCGGGATGCTTTTCCGCTCGTAAGGAGTATCGCCTCCTCCCACGCGGTGATGGCCAACAGCCAGCTCGCTGCACATCCACATGAGCAGTCGATTGAGATCTTCCCGGCAGGCCAGATGCGGCAGGAATTTTTCATATTTAATTTTCATCGCCTGCCAGTCGCAACCGTGCATCCCGGGATCGTAGAAGAAATCCCGATTGATGCGCCAGGCTTCATAGAACATCTGCTTCCATTCTTCAGGCGGGTTGACCTTAACCTCGATGGCATCGACGTTGATTTTCCCCTGTCCAACCTGGATTTTCCCGCTGAGGCTGGTGATTCCCCAGGTATTATCAGCAGCGTAAAGTATTTTTTTCCTGTCAGCGGAAATCACGTAGTTGTTGATTCCCTCCATTACGACTTCGGCTTTGCGGCTCTTCAGATCAAATTTATGGAGTTTGGCGCTCCGTCTTCCTGAACCGGCCATAATTGCCCCGATGGCCTGAGTGGGGAATTCCAGGTAATATATGGCTCCAGCTTCCCCGGTTTGCAGATTGGAATAATTGCCAGGTGGAACAGGAAGGGCCAGAATCCGGTATTCAAGTCCATCAAAGTCGATGGTAACCGGAGAGGGACCGGCGGTTTTCTCAGAACTGATGGCAGATGAGGGAGATTTTTCCGTTCGGCTTGAAGACTTTCCTGAAGCTCCTTCCTGAACTTCTTTCTTTCCGGCCGGTTTTTCTTCATCGCTTTCCTTAGCCAGAGGATTCGGCAGGTCCTTTTTCAGCACAGCTAAATATACAGAATAGGTAGCCCGAAGGTCAGCGTTTGACATATCAAACCACTGTTTGACCGGGCCGGCGTCAGTCGAAGCTAAGAAATAAAGGTAATTACCGCTGGCGTCGAAGCGCGGTTCAGCCACCTCGCTTAAACCGTCGGTAATGGCAAACGATCGATCCTGCTCGAGCGAATAGACGAACACTTTCTGGATATAGGTCTGGGTATTCAGGGTGTAAGCGATCCACTTTGAGTCAGGTGACCAGCTGGCATAAACGCTCCTGATACGTGTCGGGCCGTACAGGTATTCTGAGGCTATCTTTTTAACCTTGCCTGTTTTAAGGTCGATCCAGTAAAGAGACCAGGAGTTGTCAGCAAAAGCAATCTTCTGGCTGTCAGGTGACCAGACAGGTGAGTCATAAAATCCGGCTCCGGTCAACCTGTATTTCTTCACTTCTCCCTTTCCGTCATGCGGCTTCAGGTGTAGTTCATATTCTCCCGATTCGTCGGAAAAGTAAGCGATATAACGGCCGTCGGGTGACCAGACCGGATTTCTCTCGTGGGCACCGGTTGTCTGAGTAAGGTTCCGAAAATCTCCCTTTTCCGCCGGAAAGGTAACTATTTCACCGCGAAATTCAAATACTGCCCGGGCCCCGGTAGGGGAAAGGTCGGCATTTCTGATCCAGCGAGGACCCTTAACGTATCTTTCGCGCAGTTCAATAAGGTCAGTGGAAAGGCCGATTACCAGACGATTGTGCTGACCCGTATTCGGGTCAAAAAGATGCAGATATCCGGCCTGTTCATAGATTATTTTTTCGCCGTTGCCTGAAGCGTCGATGATCGGGAAATCAGTGTAATTCGTTAGCTGCTTGATTTCCCGGGTTTTCAGGTCGTAACTGAACAGATTAAATTCTCCATTTCGGTCAGACAGGAAATAAAGCTTCTCTTTTATCCAGATAGGGTCTATGTCGTTGCAGCGACCTTCTGGCTGGGGTATTTTTTCCAGGGTCTGATTTTTTCGGTCATAAAGGTGAATGATCGAATTCCTTCCCCCGCGATAGTTTTTCCACTGCCTGAAGGCGTCGGGAAAATGATTGTAAGCAATGTAGCGGCCGTCTGGAGACACCTTGGCACGGTAGACAAAAGGAATCTTAACTTCTTCGGGGAAACCACCGTCCACGGAAATGGTGAATAGATTGCTGACCCCCCGGTTGGCGGCATTTCTGGTTGAAGTGAAAAATATTTTTTTGCCGCAAGGGCTGAAATCCTGAACCAGATCAGGGCCGGGGTGCCAGGTAAGACGCCGCGACTGCCCGCCTTCAGCCGGGATGAGGTAGACGTCGACATTGCCATGGCGCTGGGCGCTGAAAGCGATCAATCTCCCATCGGGAGAAAATACCGGCATGCTGACGATATCACCTTCAAAGGTCATCTGTCGGGGATTTTTTCCATCCAGGTCGGCTGTCCAGAGGTTTCCGGCGTAGACAAAGGCAATTCTGTCGGGGCCGACTGCCGGACGGTGGAGCAAGGCCGTGTCTCTGGTATCGATGGCCAGGGAAAAGGTTATGAGAGTCAGCAGTAGAAGGCCGAACATAATCAAACGGAACTTTTTTAAGTACATATTTAGCCCTCCGTTTTTTATTTTCTCTGTGATTATACCCGGTTTAATGCAATTCTACCTAATCCATTTTTCCGGAATTTTTGTGGTCTGCGACCCTTATTTGGCCTTTTAGGAACAACCATCTCCGATGAAAGAACGGCAGAATGAAGTAAGTTTTTACACCCGGTATTTTCTTACGACCGCAGGCTGTAAGAGCTTTCATTAATGGCCAGATAAAGGATACAGAATTCGGCGCTTTTTCATTTCGGCACTATCAATGTGGCCTTTCCTCTTCATATTGAAAGGAGTATTTATTTATGCCGGTTGAAATTGGCTCAGGGCCCGATGTGGACCATGGGCAGGGTTACTTCATAATCTTCCGTGCGCAGGGCATTTTCTCTTTCAAGATTCAGAAGGTGATAGTGCCCCATTTCCATAGAGGCGATATGGAGAAGAAGCTTATGCTGTTCGGATTCCTGGTTATAATATCTGGCTATTTCGAGATAGAAGTCGTGGGCAGCCTTTTCAGCAGCCATAGCTGCCCACAGAACATCGCTTACCGGCATGGTTTCTTTTTCTATCTTTATCTCCGGTAGTGGAACCGGACTCTTTTCTGGAATACGCATCTCCTCGTCTGGATATTGCTGGCGGTAAAGGTTTTCTATCGCCTCCCGGTGTTTTTCTTCTTCAGCTGCCAGAAAAAGAACCCGGTCCTTGAGAAAAAAGTTTTTGATGGGTTCAGCCAGGCGCCTGTAAAAATCCCGGGCTTCAATTTCGCTCTTAAAGGCGGTGAGCAATAAATCTTTAAGTGAATAATTCGAATAATTCATTTTTCCTCCTCTTCTATTTCTTCTACACTTTCATCTATATGCTGTCAAGGATGAGCTTCTTTCGGGCACAGACATAGTATCCAGGGTAAGGGTGGTATATGGAGGCGGCGTGGTGGTCGGCCGGCAGTTGGGGTAGGAGTTGAAGAGGCAAAGGGATTTATCAGGCTGGCACTTGAAAAAGCAGGGCTTCCTCCGGTAAAAGTTTTGTTAAAACTTTTAACTGAAAGGAGGAAGCCCAAACAGAAATGACGAGATATATATACCCCGGATACCATGAGCTTTGCAAGAGTGC
>JBASPX010000082.1:0-2148 GCA_049659625.1 Candidatus Saccharicenans sp.
GCTATATGAACACACATTCTAAATAATGCAATCCTCATTCTAGGCTTCGAATTCCCAAACGCAAAGCGCGAACTATTCACCGAGATGCTTTCGCGAAGAAATCGCACGCTCCGCCTCGCGCCGATCCTGTCGTTCGCGCAGCGTCTGGCGCTTGTCGTATTCCTTCTTGCCCTTCGCGAGTGCAATTTCCACCTTCGCGCGGCCGTTCAAGAAGTACAGCTGCAGCGGCACAATCGTCATGCCACCCTCGCGCGTCTTGCTATACAGCTTGTCAATTTGTTGGCGGTGCAGCAGCAGCTTGCGCTTACGCCTGGGCGCGTGATTCGTCCACGATCCATTCAGGTA
The DNA here is from genome assembly GCA_049659625.1 of Candidatus Saccharicenans sp. GTDB lineage: Bacteria > Acidobacteriota > Aminicenantia > Aminicenantales > Saccharicenantaceae > Saccharicenans. Next base: position 346 of record JBASPX010000082.1, read on the forward strand.
CTCGGGAATGTAGACGGCATCGAGCCATGCTTCACCGTTCTCGATAAACACATAGCCGTCGAGCAACGATGCGCGCCCCATTCGCAGCGACTTCACTTCGCTGCCGGAGAGCACCATTCCGGCCTCGAGCGTGTCGAGGATGTGGTAATCGTGCCGCGCCTTCTTGTTCGACGCGATCAACTTCTGACCGGTCTCTTTCGGCATCGGATACCCCAGTTTCTTCCCACAGTGGATCGCTACACGGACTCTCAGCTTACCGCCGCGGCCGTGCGAGGACCTGGCGTTCTAGACGCGCAGGTATCGGCTGATCGCGATCTTCGCGGCGATCGCAGACAGCACAACACCGATGCCCACCAAGATCGGGGGAACAATGAGCGATTGCTCTACCGTGACGTAGCTCGTGAAGGGCAGATTGACCACCAAGTAGTCCTGTACGAAGAACTTCACCACGGCCACCGATGCCACTCCCGCGAGCACCGCCCCAATGAGCGCCGAGATGATGCCCTCACGAATGAACGGAGTTTGGATGAACCGGTTCGACGCACCGACGAGCCGCATGATCCCAATCTCGCGGCGGCGGGAGAAGGCGGACAGCCGGATGGTGGTGGAGATCAACAGCATCGCAGCGACCAGCATGAGACCGGCGATGGCGATCGCGGTGTAACTCGCCACACCGAGGAAGAGGAAGATGCGATCGAGCAGACTGCGCTGATCTGTCACGCTCTGTACTCCGGGAATGCCGGTAAAGGTCTCTTGGATAATTGCTGACCGTGATGGATCCTCAAGCTTCAGCCAGAACGTCTGGTTGAGTTGCTCGGGGGTCGTGATGTCAACAATCGGGTTACCGGCGAACTGCTCGGTGAACTCGGTGTAGGCCTCGTCGTGATCCACAAAGAAATACTCGGAAATGTACGGCTGCAGCGTGGGAGAGTTCAGGGCTTCCTCGATGGCCGTGATCTGCTCCGGTGTCACGTCGTCACCCGAACAGGTTGCACTCTGGTCGAAGTCCGTGCACAGGTAAATCGCCACCTGGGCTCGGTCATACCAAAACGCCTTCATCTGCTGCACCTGAAGCTGCATCAGGATCGCGGCCCCCACGAAGGTGAGCGACACGAAGGTCACAAGTACGACAGAAATCACCACGGAGAGATTGCGACGGAGACCGCTCCACACCTCGCCGAGAACAAGCCCCACCCTCATCGCACGGGCCCCACATCTGTTTGATCGTCGTCATCTCGGGCATTCAGCCCGAGTCGCTCGGCCAAGCTTCCGCGCTCGGCCAGACGCACCGGGTCCATGTCTTCGCCGGGTTCCAAGAACGCCGGGATACGGGAACCGGGGGCCCGAGTCGCGCGGACGGTGCGGTCGAGATCGTCATGTGTCTCTGGCAGCGCGAGCGCTTCGGCCGGTTGCGCTGGTGCCGTGGATACTGGCTTCACCATCGTGGGGGCGGCCTCTGCCGAGCTGTCAGGAATGGTCGCGGTGGGCTGCGCGGACGGAGCTGGCACGGCATCCAATGCCTCGGCACCCTCTGTCTCGGGGCCGGGCTCAGGGGCAAGAGTCTGACGCACGACATCTTCACTCGCACGCAACACCTGCGCACCAGCGGCCGTCAGATCCGCCAACGGAATGGAGGCCGTTTCGCCGTACCCGCCGCTTTGTTCGTCGCGTACGACAACACCCTGCGACAGTTCGACCACACGCTGCTGCATGATGTCGACGAACGTCGCCTCGTGCGTCGCCATGACGACCGTGGTACCCGAGGCATTGATTGCACGCAGCAACTGCATGATGCCGAGACTC
>JBASPX010000083.1:0-10099 GCA_049659625.1 Candidatus Saccharicenans sp.
GGTAATAGGCCAGTCCACCGGTGAGAACGATAGCATCCACCCGTCCCTCGAAAACCGTGGCCATGGCCCCTATCCATTTGGCCACATTGTAGGCCATAGCTTCCAGGATGAGAGCGGCTTTCTGGTCGCCGTTTTTAATCCTCTCCTCAACCACCCTCATGTCGTTCGTGCCGAGATGGGCAACGATGCCTCCCTTTCCCGCCAGAAGCTTCTTTATTTCCGCCTGAGTATATTTACGGGAGAAACAGAGACTCACCAGATCAGCCGCCGGCAGGCTGCCCGCTCTTTCAGGAGCAAAGGGACCATCTCCGTTCAGAGCGTTGTTCACGTCGACCACCCTGCCCTTCTTGTGGGCTCCCACGCTGATGCCGCCACCCAGGTGCACGACGATCAGGTTGAGCTCATCATAAGGTTTGCCGAGGTCATGGGCGGCCTGGCGAGCGACTTTTTTCTGATTGAGAGCATGGAGGATACTCCTCCGGCGAATCATAGGCAGTCCGGTGATCCGGGCAATTTCTTCCATTTCATCCACGACCACCGGGTCGACGATGTAGGCGGGAATGTTAAGCTCGCTGGCGATCGTATGGGCAATCATCGCGCCAAGATTGGAAGCATGTTCTCCCTGCACCTCAGCTTTCAGGTCCTCGAGCATCTTTTCTGTGATGAGATAGGTCCCGCCGGGAATCGGTCTCAGAAGACCGCCGCGCCCTACCACCGCTTTCAGCGATTCCCTGGATATCCCGGCACTTTCCAGTTCTTTCATGATCACTTCTTTTCTGAAACTGAACTGCTCGATGATCCGGGAATATTTCTGAATCTCCTCCAGAGGATGCGAAATGTTGACCTTGAAAATTTCTGTTTCGTCGTCAAAAACGGCAATTTTGGTTGAAGTTGAACCCGGGTTGATGACGAGAATTCTCCAGGACATCAAGACCTCCTGATGAAATTAGAATTAATTATGAACCAGACAGCCATCCGGCCTTCGGGAATCCTTTCCTGGTTCCGCTTAAGAGAGCCTATTATATACGATATAGCCCGGAGAAAAAAAGCTCTCAAATAGACAATTTTCATGCTTTTAAATCGCTGACGGAGAATACAACCGTGCCGGTCTTTTAACCTGCGACCTGCAGGTCCGGAAATATCTTAAAGCGGTCTCAAAAGTAAGGCGGCCGATAAAAGCCGTTCAGCCGCGGAAAAGGTCATACTTTTTAACAAACCTGTGGGGATGGTAAGAAAGTTTCGATTTGCGCAGACCGGGAAGCCCGGCATCCTGTTCCCGGTTAATATACTTAAATTCTTTCCAGACAGTTCTGGCACATTCCCTGGTCAAGAATTGATGAAGCCCGGACGTCTGACGGCTGGCCAGTTCCACATGTACCACAGCCGTCTCCGGATTCAACTTCTCCCCCAGACAGAATCCCTCCACCCTGCCTTCAATAAACACCACTATCCCCTGAAGTTCAAGAGATGATAGATTTACCAGGGCTTCCCTGATAGCCGTAGAAGCGGCCAGCGTTTTTTCGTCAGCCTCCCTGTTTTCCTCAGGGCTGCTTGCTTCCCAGCGGCGGAGAAGCTCGAGACATCCCGCGACGTGCGTTTCGGCCAGCGGCATGACTTCAGCCCGATAATTTTTTTCAAATTTCTTTATCAGATTTCTTTTGCCGTCAAACTTTTTTCCCCTGAGAGAAGCAAGTTCTTCCGTAAGATAGACATAATCAAAATTGTCGCGGTCTTCACGGACAGAAAATCCGGACCCCAGCCTCGAAACAAACCTTTCGGATGCTCTGGAAAGGCGGGGGGCGATAGAAAGGCAGGTTTCCACCGTCTCTCTCAGCCGGTTCTCCCCGACCGGTTCGAGAAAATAAGGCGGTTCGTCAGGCGGTGTGCACAGCACACACAGGTTGTCATTAATTTTTGTAATTTGCGGTTTCTCCCAGTGTCTCCAGATAAAGATGTTGGCAAAGGTAAGTTCGCAGATATCAGGTGGATAAATCTCAAGATAGCGGTTTATTTCGTCGCGGTCAGTCAGCTCCACCGTTTTGAGTTCAGGAAATTCAGGAATCATTTTCTTTCCGCTTGAATTTGATTTTCATCCTGTTTGCTGTAAATAGCCGTAAGAAACTTTCCCTCTCTCTGCCTTCACAACATTTCCGCTCCCGCCTGAACCGGACGTTTCAGCTGAAACCTGACTGATTATCAACTGAAACAATTTTCAGCCTTTCCTGACCATGGCCACGCAGCGGCTGCGGTCACACCCGGCACACCAGGCGGAATCTTTCTTCAGAGCCGCCGGGACTTCCTGCGCTTTTTCAAAACCCAGCTTTTCATAGAACGGGGGAACCGTCGTCAGAAGATAGACAGGCTTACCGGCCAGTTCCTTAAGAGCTTCCGTGACCAGTTTCTTACCTATGCCCATTTCCCTGTATTCTTCGAGAACGCCCACGGCCACCAGCTCATAGAATTCGGAGAAATCTCTGAAGCCAAGAATGCCGACTATCTTCCCCCTTTCCTCGGCCACATAAAAGGTATCTTTTTCCAGACCGGGGTAATCAAGAGCCAGGCGCCAGGCTATCCTGACCACGTAAGGCATATCCTGCTCGGTCGCTTTTCTTACTATCATTTTCGTTAGCAATTATACCAGAACAGTCAGCCTGTCATAAATCCGGGGTGTGCTCTGTAAAGAAATTACCGCCGCCTTTTACCCGAATTATCAGGCGCGTGAATCCGAATTTATTGCGATCTATCCCGTCAGTCCGAATGCGGTTCTCTGGACGTGTTCTTTGTTCCTTCCGGCAAACATTCCAGAAGACCTAAAGCTTTTGTTTCCCTCCCCGATCATGATCAACAAAAATCTGCCTGACATCGTGAAATCAGGCTATAATGGTCAGTATGAATTACTTAAGCGCCATTCTCAAGGAGGGAAATATTGAGCATACTGGTCAAGGCTTTCATCTACCTGATTTTATTCTCCATTCTCCACTTTGCGCTCGACCTCACCGGCTGGTCCTTTCTAAGACCTTTTGCCGGTGTGGACGAGTCGGTTTTCCAGCATCTGAAGATGGCTTTCTGGGCATATCTGCTGGCCAGTCTGGTGGAGTACCCATTTTTTAAGAAGAAAAAGAAAAGAGTGGAGAGCTTCTGGTATCCAAGATTTCTCTCTGCAGTTTTCGTTCCCTGGATAATTTTTATCGTATACTTTCTCCTTCCGGCGACAGCAGGAAAACTCAAAAACGCCCCGCTTGAGCTTATCTGGGCAATACTGGTTACATATTTCTCGGGTCTGGCCGGCACCCTGCTCGAAGGCCATTTAGAAGAACAAAAACTGGAATTCTGCTTTAAGGCGTTAATAATTTTTCTGCTGGTTTCTTCTGCTTTTCTTTATGTGGCCTTCACCTACAGTCTGCCCTGGCTTGATATGTTCAGAGCTCCGAAGTGAATTTCTCTTAAAAAGAGAATAATCTGATTTAGAAGCGCCGCAGAAACTGGCCGCACCACGATTTATCTGCTTATTTCTTTTCGATTTTCCCGAGCGGCAGAATGATCAGCGGGCTTTCATCGGCCGGCGAATTCAGAACCTTTTTTAAATCCTCATCCTGGAAAGCTCCGATCAGAACCGTGCCGATTCCGAGACTGACCGCCTGGAGGTAAACATTTTCAGCCGCCGCTCCAGCCTCCATATGAACGTATCTTGGAGCCCTCTCGCCGTATTTGTAAGAAGTGCGTTCGTAGACAGCGGTAAGGACGATGAGCGCGGCCGCTTCCTGAATGGACGGCTGGCGCAGCGCCGCGTTGAAAATTTCTGTTCTTCGGTCGCCGTCGATCACCTTAATCAAAGAATGAGTTTTCGGCAGATACTTATAAACCCCTTTTTCCAGCAGGTCGACGCTTCCCGCCACCAGATAGAGCTCGAGAGGATAAAGCGCGCCGGCAGAGGGAGCTGTCCTGTATCCGCCCTGCCATTCATACTTCGGATTCCACATCCCGGGCAATTTTTCCGTCTTCCTGGTTATTCCCTGCGCCGCCCAGATCAACTGGGAAACTTCCTGCAGCGTAAGAGGTTGTTTTAAGTAAGAGCGGACTGATTGCCTCTGACTGAGAGCTTTCTCCACCGAAATCGGTCCTTCGAATCGTGGCGGGGGTAGCTGAATGGTCTTTTGCCCGGCAGCCTGTTGCCCTTCTTCCGTCCCGGTAACCCTGACGGAAAATAAGATAATCAGAACGGCCAGAATAACCGGCAATTTCGCGTTTCTTAAATTTTTCATCCTTCCACCTCCCCTGACAGTCACCTGTATTTTTATAAAGACTGAATGCTTGAGAACAATAAATTTCCTCAGGTCTTATTCGCCCTGATATGCTCCATCTACCGTCGCCCTGACCGGAAGAAAAAACTTCAACCTATTTTCAATATCTCCGGCAGGATATCCGCACTCTTCAGGGCATCCATCGCCTGAAAATTTTTTACTACGGCCTCTTTATTCTTTTATCTGAAAATCCATTTGATATTCTCTAATGGCTATTTTTTTTCTTGCGGCACGGGTTTCAGCAACAGGTCCTGGAAATCGTAACTGAAATCCACGTCGGAGGAGAACGGCAGCATCCTTACCTCGCTGATCTTTCCCTGATGGTCAAGATGGAAAGTGACAAACGCATCCGCCCTGAGCTCCCGGTCAAACCAGCGGGCGACAAAGGTGTCGTAATGCCAGTGTTCGAGCTCCCCGTAAAGTTCCGGGCTGTGTTTGAATCTCATGGTCAGCCGTCCGTTCTCTTCCTTGATTTCCACCTCGCCGTACCAGTCGTCCCGGTAAATCCCCGCATAATCCTGAAGCGGAAGAGACGGTCTGGTCTCCTTTTTCCGGCTGGCATAGATTCCTTCAATCTCTTCTTTCAACCTCCGGGCGTTCCTTTCGTTGAATTTGCGGTAAGCTTCCACCCAGTCATATTCTGGCGCTTTAAGGTAGTAATCCACAATCTGGTAAGTCAGAGCGGCAAAGGCGGCGCTCGATTCCTGATTGGTCAGAACCGTCACTCCGAGCCCGACCTCCGGCATCAACCAGACCTGTGAGACATAGCCTTCGAGACCGCCGGTGTGGGTGAAAACTTTATACTTACGATAATCCCTGATTCTCAAACCGAGACCGTAGCCGTTAAAATTCATGGCCGCCGGGGCCAGCTCCTCCGCCGGCTTCGACACCGGAATCGGCGTGGCTATACTGGTAATTTCATTCATCACCCGTTCGGAAACCAGCCGGGCGCCATTAGGCAATTTCCCGTTATTCAGAAGCACGAGCATCCACCTGGCCATATCCTCAGCGCAGGAATTGATGCCTCCGGCCGGGTTGACATTTTCTGTCAGATAAAGGGTTTTCACAGGAACGACTTTCGCTTCCAGCGGAACGTGCGGCCAGGCCACATTCTCAGCCTTCGCCACCATGGCGCAGGAAGTGTTACTTGAATCCATCCCGACTTTCTTCATAATCCTTTCGAAAACGAAATCCTCCCATCTCTGACCGCTGACCCGTTCGAGAAGCTCACCGGCCACCACGAACATAATGTTGTTGTAAGCGTAACGCGAACGGAAGGAACTGGCCGGTCTTATGTATCTTACGCGCTTGAGTATTTCTTTTCTGTTCAAATCTGAGGCCGGCCAGAGCATCAGGTCCCCGGCGCCGAGTCCCAGCCCGCAGCGGTGACAGAGAAGGTCGCGCACGGTGATTTCCCGGCTGACCAGCGGGTCGTACATCTGGAACTCGGGAAGATAATCAATAACCGGGGCGTCCCAGCGAATTTTTCCCTCATCCACCATCATACCCAGGGCGACAGCGGTAAAGACCTTGCTGTTCGAAGCTATGCCGAAGAGCGTGCGGGAATCGACCGGGTCAGGCTGACCGAGCTTTTTCACTCCGTAACCTTTAGCCAGGAGCACCTGTCCGTCCTTGACGATGGCCAGACTGAGTCCGGGAACTTCGAAGGTCTTCATCACCCGCACCACCAGAGCATCAAGGTCCGGGGGCAAACTGGCCTTTTGCCGAGCCGGCTTTCCCTGAGCCAGAAGCCATCCCGCGCCGGTCGTCAGCGCAAGAAGAATAAAAACAAGCCAGAAAGCAGTTCTGAACTTCATGCTGAAAAAAGCTGAACGATTTTGAATCCTTTTCATCGCGCCCTCCTGAAAAAAACAGTCTTCAAAATAATATTTTTCCCATCGCCACGATTTTAACATTTTCTCCGGGTCCAGCTGAACCGTTTTCGTTAAAAGGCAAAAGAAGATATTTTATTTCCGGATAATGACGGTAATAACGGAGAATTAAAACCTGTGCCCTTAATTCCTGAATTGCGGAATCAGCCTTTCTGCCTGCTAAACAGGAAGCCTTCTCCCCGCGAATCGCCATCCGGGCTGAACCCGGCCGGAGCTGATTATTTTCGCCGCGCCCTTCGCGACCCTAAGATTCCACCCTGAAGGAAAAGTCCGGCCCCAAGGACAAACCCGAAATTGTACCAGCCGCCGTTGTTGTGAACCTCATAAATTCTGACATTTTTAGTAAACAGAGAAATGATAAAGGTCACCGGCGAAATAAATCCGTGCCACAACCCGAGGAAAAATCCGGCCACCCGTCCGTTTCGGTCGGGCGTCTTTTCCGCTGTGTTCGGTCCGGGAGCGCAGCTTGAAAGCATCATAACGGCCAGAAGCACCACGCAGAAAACAGCCATCTTTCTCATGGTCTCTCCTTTCCTTCACCTTTATTCTTTATACTCCAGTTTCCTGCGGTCAATCAATAAATAAAAATCAAACCTGTCCGGAATTGAGATGACCGCAGGCAAGAAGCGGACATCCGTACTGAAAAAAAATCGCTTGATCCGCTTGCGGAAATTCAAGGAGGTTCGGGAAGAATGAGGCCGGGACTCTATGAAGGCGCGATCAAAGGTCCAAACGCGCCGGCTGACGCCTTCAATCCGACCTGCTTTTTTTAATTGAGAAAAGCAGGTCAAAATGGAATAATAACAACCGGTCAGAGCAAAAAAAATTTAAAAGGGAAAACTAATGAATAAATGGACTGGTAATTTAATCGGCCGCGCCTCTGGTTTTATCGTTATTTGTTTCTTCCTGCTTGCCGGCTCCAGCCTGACTCTCCGGGCGCAGGAAGAAGTCTATGTGCCCGAAACCGACCCGCTGGTATTAAAAAAGCTCGATGCCTGGCAGGACCTGAAATTCGGCCTGCTGATGCACTGGGGACCTTACAGCCAGTGGGGAATCGTCGAGTCCTGGTCGATCTGTCCGGAAGACGAAGACTGGTGCCGCCGCAGTCTGGAAGAATATTACGAATACGTGAAAAAGTATGAAAACCTGAAAAAGACTTTCAATCCGGTTAAATTTGACCCGTCCGTCTGGGCCAGAGCCGCCCGGGAAGCCGGCATGCGTTACGTGATTTTCACCACCAAGCATCACGACGGCTTCTGCATGTTTGACACTAAATACACCGATTATAAAATAACTGACCCGGAATGTCCCTTCAGCCTGCATCCGCGGGCGAACATCACGAAAGAAATTTTTGAGGCTTTTCGAAAAGAAGGTTTCTGGATCGGAGCGTATTTTTCCAAGCCGGACTGGCATTCGCCCTATTACTGGTGGCCGAATTTCCCTCCCCGCGACCGAAACGTCAACTACGACCCGGAAGTCTATCCCGAGCGCTGGGAGAAATTTGTCGAGTTCACCCACAACCAGATACTGGAATTGATGACCGACTATGGCCGGGTTGATATCCTCTGGCTGGACGGCGGCTGGGTCTCAAAGAAATCAAAAGAAGAAATCCTTGAATATTATGAACGACGCCTTAAAGAATCAAAATCAGGCTACCTGAAACGCCAGGTCATCAACCAGGATATCCGGATGGACGAACTCGTGGCCAGGTGCCGGGAAAAACAACCTGGACTTATTGTCGTCGACCGGGCGGTGCCCGGAAAAAATCAGAATTACCTGACGCCGGAAAACGTTGTCCCGGAAAAAGCGCTCCCGTATCCCTGGGAATCATGCATCATTTCGGGTGGAGGCTGGTCTTACACTCCGGATGCTAAATACATGAGCGGCCGCCAGGCGATTCATCTTCTGGTCGACATTGTGGCCAAAGGAGGGAATCTCCTGCTGAACATCGCCCCGGGCCCGGACGGCACCTGGCAGCCCGGCGCCTACGCTCTGCTTAAAGAATACGCCGACTGGATGAAAGTCAACAGTCAGGCTATCTATGCCACCCGTCCGCTTCCTCCCTATAAAGAAGGACAGGTCTGCTTCACCAGGAGCAAGGACGGCCGTGTCTACCTGATCTACCTGGCGGAGGAAGGGGAATCTCTCCCTGAAAGGATAAAAATTGAATCACTCAGAATAAATCCGGAAACGCGGATTTCGATGCTGGGGTCCAGGGCGAAACTCACCTGGAGAGCGAGCGGCCGGGGTTTTGAAATTCTGATACCTGCGGATTTGAGGGAAAACCTTCCCTGCAAATATGCCTGGGTTTTCAAACTCGAACGGTCGGGAATCGAGGCAGTCAGATAAATTTTTTACAGAATCGCAAAAAAGACCGAGGCTTACAGATTTAGAAATTTTCTCCCCTTACACCTCAAGATAAAATTCTTTTCAAGGGAAAACGCCGCTTCCTCCACACAGCAGCCGGAGCCGTTCCGGCTATTCCTTTCAGCCGGTTTCTAACAGCCTGAATTATTTTTTCTGCAGGGGCTTTTGATACTTTTTCTCGCCAAGCGGCTGCCATTCTCCATAAGATTCTTCCGCCACCCGGCACCTGCCCTCGGAAGTCCAGGCGAAACCGTAGTTATAGCCAAACCACAGATACTTATCCCCGCCGCCATTCTCGGTGGTGATGACGTAGCGGGCAGCCACGTTGCCTATGCCGAGCGCCCTGCCGCCGGGAGACTCGACATCTCCCTTGTTGGCGTCAAAAGGAATCCAGCCATAGGGCGGAAGATAGACTTCATTCCAGCGATGGAACACATCGTCAAAGCTGGCGTCATCTCCGCGCAGGCTGACCGCTCCAACGTAACGAGCCGGCAGGCCGAGAGCCCGGCAGAGCGAAATCATCGAATAGGTGTACTCCGAACATGAGGCCGTCCCGCGACGCAGGACCGTCGGAGCCGGATTCCAGCCGCCAACCGGCTTCAGGTTGTAGCTCAGGTGTTCGATCAGATATTCATAAATTTTACGAGCAATCCAGTAGGGATTCTTCTCGCCGCCGGCGATCTTTTTTGCCAGTCCCTGGATGAACGGATCGTTGATGCAGTACTTATCCCCGTCAACCAGATATTTTTTCTTGATTTCTTCCGGAATCTGGTCCAGACCGCCAACTTTATCCGGATAGATGAAATATTCCACCTCGTAAATCTTAGCCTTCACCGACCAGCCGGGCTGAACGATGGCCGAAGCTTTAAGATTCTTAAAATTGAAATGGGCGATTTTCTGCCCCCAGGAATCTGTGATCATCGCCGTGGGTTTCTGCAGGAATTCGACCGGTCCGCGGAGCTTCTGATTGTCGCGGTCTTCCGGAAGAGGCAGATAGATGTCAAGATTGGTTACCGTGCCCGGCCCGTAATTGCGAAACTCCTTGACGAAGCGCAGCTCGAGCTCTTTTTCATCCCAGAGAGTCATGATTTCGTCATCAAAGACTTTTATCTGGTAGATCTCATCATTTTCGTAATCGACGTTCCAGAGATACTGGCCGTCCCAGGCCAGCCCGTAAGGAAAAGGCCCGTACGAACGGAGCGAGGACAGGCACCAGCCGGTTTTAGGGTCGACCAAAAAAATTCTGTCCATCGCCCGGTCAGTTACCCAGAGATAGCGTCCGTCAAACTCTAGCCCGGCGGGTTCTGAACCAGGGGCAGGAAACTGCTGGATCATCATGCCGTCAACCGGAGAAACTCTCAGGATGGTTTTATTTCTGACGTCGGTCATCCACAGGTCTTTCCCGTCCCAGGCTAAGTCGCGCGGCCGGTCGCTGTTGGACTCCAGGGCTTTAAGCACCGCTCCGGTTTCAGGATCCAGGCAGTACACTAACTTTTCGCCAGAGTCAACATGCCAGAGATATTTGCCGTCCCAGGCCAG
>JBASPX010000084.1:0-26889 GCA_049659625.1 Candidatus Saccharicenans sp.
GTTAAATCCTTTGTTGACAGGTATTTATACTCGAAATCAGACCGCCTCCGCCGCCGGGCGCTGCTTTTTTACGCCGTGAGACTGTTGTTGATTTGCCTTATCTTTTTAATTATAATCATATTCTTCAAGATCAGGATATTAGCTCTGGCTGCAGGTTTTTCTCTTATAGTAATCTCAATTCTTCTGGAGGTGGTCAGGAATCTGGCCAGCTTGAAGCTATGGAAGGCTTAGAACACAGTCTGCCGATAGTGGATTTTTTTAATTTCATCCTCGGACGTCCGCTGGCCGCGCTGCTGGGGCTTTTGGGCTTTCAGGTTAAGGACCCAGAACATTTTCTCCCCGATTATCTGGTGATGGCTCTGATCGTGGTCATAACCCTGTCGGTGCTCCTGTCTCTGGCCGGGCGCCGGGTCAAACTTGTTCCCGATAAAACGCAGGCAATGCTGGAAAGCCTGCTTGACTTTTTTGAAGGACTGATACTTGATACCATAGGAGAGCCCGGGAAAAAATATCTGCCGCTGGTGGCCACGGTCGGCCTTTTTATAATGACTTCTAACCTGCTGGGCCTGATTCCGGGCTTCATGTCTCCGACCAGCAAGTTGAACGTCACTCTGGCCTGCGCCCTGGTGGTCTGGCTCTACTATCACTGGCAGGGCATCAAAAGCCAGGGGCTTCTCGGTTATCTTAAACATTTCACCGGTCCGAATCCTTTTCTGGCTCCGCTTCTGCTGCCGATTGAAATTATCAGCCATTTTTCCCGGCCGGTTTCCCTGTCAATGCGTCTTTTTGGAAATATTTTCTCAGAAGAGCTCCTGATTCTGATTATCGCTTCGATCATTCCTTTTTTCCTTCCGCTGCCTTTCATGGCCATAGCCATTTTCACTTCTGTAATTCAGGCCTACGTTTTTGTCCTGCTTACTTGCATTTATATAGCCGGGGCGATAGCCCATGAGGAAGAACATTAATGAAAAGGAGTGTTTGAGATGTCCAAGAATAGCAAGGTTATCGGTCTTCTGGTTTTTATTCTGGCTCTTACTCTAGTTCCGTTGAACGCTCAGACAGTGGATCCCGCCAGAGCCAGCCTGTTTAAACTTTCGATTATTGTTGGTGGGGCGGTAATCACCCTCGCTGTGATCGCCGGGGCGTTTGGACAGTCAAAAGCTATTTCTTCGGCCTGTGAAAGCATTTCTCGAAATCCCGCTGCTGGCCAGTACATAAGAGGAATATTGATTTTTGGATTGGTGTTGATTGAAACTCTGGTTATATACGCGCTGCTGATCACCATCATAATTCTCATGGTCAAGTGGGGTGCTTATTGAATTATTCAGAGCCTGAAAATGAATAGATGTTTCGCCACTGGCTTATAATATTGGTGGCTTCCTTCAGGCGATTCAATGAGGATCGCTGCTGGACCGCATCGATCGTTATATCCTATTTTTCTTTGCTCTGCCTGGTGCCTCTGGTTGCCCTTTTCTATTATCTTGGCGTCAGGATTCTGGGAAACTCAGAGGTTATCGTCCGCAGTCTGAACATTTTTACCGAAGAGTTTTTCGCCAGGATGGATCCGCTGTTTTTCAAGAGGCTGCAGGCGCTCGGCAGCAACATCTCCAACCTCGGCTGGTTTGGCCTGCTCGGGTCGCTGGTGGCTGCTTCCTTTCTTTTTTCCAACCTGATTTCCGCCATCAATCAGATATTCAGGGTGAAGCACAAGAGGTCGTTCTTCTACAACCGGCTGATTGAGTACATGGTTATGTTAGTTATCGGAGTGATCCTGCTGATTTCTATTTCCATTACCGGGCTCTGGATAGGGCTTCAGAAATTTCTGAGTGAAAAGCAGATACTTTCAGAATACATAAATCCCCGCTGGATAACTGTGGTGAATAATTTTTTCTTTCAATATCTCCTTCCTTACGGACTGACTTTTCTTTTTCTTTTTATCCTTTACAAGTGTATCCCGGAAACCAGAGTGCATACCCGGAGCGCGCTGCTGGGGGCGGCCGTGGCCGCTTTTTTCTGGGAACTGTTTAAGAGGGGATTTGCCTTTTATGTGGTCCATTTTTCAGCCGTCGGCATCGTGCTGTCAAAAATACTGGCCGGCACGCTGACCTCGGTGATCTTTTTCCTGCTGTGGATCTCTTCTTCTCTGATTATCCTTCTCTGGGGAGCCGAGCTGGCAGCCGTGGTTAACGAACATCTTGAAGCCCGACCGGCTGCAGTCAGGAAAGGAAAAGAGGTTTCTGCCGTCGAGGTTCAGGCCTGAGCCAGATGGCGGGAAATAAATTTTATCAGCTGGTTTTTCGGCAGCGCTCCGATGACTGAATCCACCGGCTGCCCGTTTTTGAAAATAATCAGTGTCGGGATGCTCATAATCTGATAGCGCGAGGAGACAGCCGGGTTTTCGTCAACGTTGACCTTGACCACTTTCAGTTGATGACGGTAAGTTTCTGCTATTTCCTCTATTGCCGGTGTCACCATCAGACAGGGTCCGCACCAGGGAGCCCAGAAATCAACCAGAACAGGAAGGCTGGAATTGAGAACTTCCTCCTGAAATGTGGCGTCAGTGGCTTCCACCACGTTTTTGCTCATCATGTTCCTCCAGTATGTAAGCTTATGGCCTTCTGGTAAAGAAGGCTGTATTTTCCTACCAGTCTGGACCAGGAATTCTCAACCTGCAAACAGTTTCTTTGAAGTTTCTGCCAGATTTCCGGCTGCGAAAAAATTTCCAGAGCCCGGCCAGCGCTCCGCTGCAGAGCTTCCTCAGAATAATCTTCAAAAACAAAGCCGGTGCCGGTGCCGTTTTCAGGGTCGAAAGGCTGTACCGATTCTCTGAGACCACCCGTGGCTCGCACCACCGGCACGGTGGCGTAACGCAAACCGTGCATTACGGTGAGACCGCAGGGCTCTTCCAGAGAAGGCATCAGCAGAAAATCAGCTCCGGCGATCACCTGGTGATAAAGGCTGGCAGTATATTCGGGACGGAAGCCGAACCGTCCGGGATAGCGTTTCTGCATTTCGGCCAGCGCCTGTTCATATTTTTCTTCTCCCTGGCCGGCAATTATCAGCTGACATCCTCGGTCCAGCAAAAATTCTGTGGAATTTATGACCAGCTCTATGCCTTTCAGTCTGGTAAGATAACCTACCATGGCCAGCACGGGCAGGCGGCTATCCACTTCGAGGCGGAAGGTTTTCTGAAGATGTCTCTTACAGACCGCTTTGCCTGAAAGATCTTCCGGGCTGAAATTGGCCGGCAGATAGGAATCGCGAGCCGGATTCCATTCCTCGTCGTCGATCCCGTTTCTCAGACTGTAAAGGGGCTTACTCCTTCTGGAAAAGAAAGAGCAGATTTCGCGGTGGTTGCTGAGGACTTCGTCGCGGTAGCTCCGGCTGACCGTGTTGACCACGTCAGCAAAAAGAATGCCGGCTTTAAGAAAGCTGAATTTCCCTTTGAAGGCCAGCTGGTGTGAGTTAAGATAGTTCCAGTCGAGCCCGGTCAGACGGAGCGATTCTGCCGGGAATTCTCCCTGATAACTGAAGTTATGGATGGTAAGGACGCAGGCCGTGCTGTTAAGAGATTTTTTCTTTTGGAACACCGACTTCAGCAGCATCGGCACCAGGCTCGAGGCCCAGTTGTGGCAATGGAGCACATCGAACTTCATCCGTCTGGAAGCGAGAAACTCGCACACTGCCCGGTTGAAAAAGATGAAACGCTCATCGTTGTCAGGGTAATCTCCCTGAGGAGAGCCGTAGATGTAATCGCGGTGGAAGTACTTCGGCTGGTCTATCAGGTAAATGGTGTATCCGGATGAATCCGAGCGCCAGATGGTTGCGGGAAGTTTTTTGTCGCCGATTGGCACCTGAAGGTCTTCCACCAGCAGTTCTCGTTTCAACGAATCTATCTCCGGGCGGCGGTAGCTCGGCAGGAATACGCTGACCTGGTGACCGGACCTGGCCAGAAACCGGGCGAGACCGGCGACAGCCTCGGCCAGTTCTCCAGACCTGGCCAGCGGGGAGAGTTCCGGAGTGATCAAAGCGATTTTCAGCCTGCCCTTCATGAGAAAAAATGATAGCTGGCCGGAAGAAAAAAATCAATCTAACGGCGTCCCTGGAGCTGTAGCCGGTAGTGGCAATTCCACTGGCATAAGACTGAGGGCGAATTCTGGAAGTGTTTTTTTGGTCCGCTCACTCGGCCCAGCCGAGTTTTTCCTTCACCAGCTGGTAATAACTGCGCCAGGGGGATGTTACCAGTTTGAGGGTCAGGCTGGATTTTCTAACGGAGATGACGGCGTTTTTAGGTATGGCTTCTCCCCGCTGTCCGTCTATGGTCAGGTAAACCTTTTCTTCCGGAGTCAGCAGTTTTATGCTTATCTCGGAAGAGGCTGGCACCAGCAGGGGCCGGAACGACAGGGTGTGGGGACAGATCGGAGTCAGGATGATCGAGTCGATAGCCGGATGAACGATCGGTCCACCGGCTGAAAGAGAATAGGCAGTCGAGCCGGTGGGGCTCGATATGATGAGGCCATCCCCTTTCAACCTGGTCACTTCTTTGCCATCTATATAAATCATTAGCTCTATCATTCTTGCCAGCGCCGCTTTGTTCAGAACCACATCGTTGAGACATATGTCCTGAATATTCTGGTAGCTTATTTCGAGGAGAGTGCGCGCGCTGATAAAACCATTTCCGTCATTGAGGAAAGCATCCATGACCGGAAGAGCTTCGGCTACAGGGATTTCGGTTAAAAACCCCAGTCTTCCCAGGTTGATGCCGATGACGGGAATTCCCGCCCGGGCCGCCTGCGGGGCGATGTTCAGCAGAGTCCCGTCTCCACCAAGAACTACCAGCGCCTGGCAGTTTTCCGGAAGCTGATGACGTTCGGGACCGCCCTCCAGACCCAGTTTTTCCGCGGCGATTTTTTCCAGAACGGGTTCTATCTCCCGCGCCTTCAGGAAGGCTATTATTTCCTTCAGTATACTTTCAATTCCAGGAGTGTGAGGTTTAATGATGATGCCCACCCTTTTAATTTTTTTATCCGCGTTCATTTTCGATCGTCTCCTGAATCTTTCTTTTTAGTTCTTCCTGGCTCCAGCTCTCAGAGTTAATTCCCAGCCAGGCTAAAAATTCCTGGTTTCCTTTCTGGCCGACTGTCTCGCAGGCCAGAAGTCCCTTCACCGCAAAACCTGTCTGCAGACAGCCGGTCAGCACTTTTTCCAGAACTTCCCGGTGAATCCGGCTGTCCCTGATTATACCTTTTTTCCCTACCTGATGGCGACCGGCTTCAAACTGGGGCTTGATCAGCACCAGCAGTTCCCCCGAATCCATAACTCTGCGCACAGCAGGAAGTATCTTAAGGACAGAAATGAAAGAAACATCAACGGTGGCTATATCCGGCTTTTCCGGCAGGTCCTCAGGTTGCAGATACCGGGCATTTTTCTCTATCGTTATGACCCTCGGGTCCTGAAGCAGCTTCCAGTCGAGCTGTTTAATGTTAACATCCAGAGCATACACGCGGCGAGCTCCGGCCTGAAGCAGGCAGTCGGTAAAACCTCCGGTCGAGCAGCCAATATCCAGTGCTATTTTATCTCTGACTTCAATCCCGAAGTGCTTGAGACCCTGTTCGAGTTTGGCTCCTGCCCGGCTGACATAGGGCAGGGGGCTGAGGATGGAAATTTCTGCTTCAGGAGAAACCAGCTGGCCGGGTTTGCGGGCGGGGCAACTGTCGACCAGTACCTGACCGGCCAGGATCAGCGCCTGAGCCTTTTCCCGGCTGGGAGCCAGGCTCCGCTGAAGAAGCAGCTGGTCCAGACGGATCTTTTTCATCCCGGTCAAAAATTATAGAAGGTTATACCTTCGATAAAATTCTTTGATCGAGGAGGTCAGGCTTCCGGCATCCAGCCCCAGCAGCCTGCGTATTTCCTCAGGCTGTCCGGCAGGATAAATTTCCGGCGGAATACCGAAGCGCTTGAACAACGGGTGGAAAATCTCATGACGGTCGAGCATCTCCCTGACGGCGCTGCCAAAGCCGCCATCGAGCACGCCTTCTTCCAGGGTGAATATAGCTCTGGCTTTCCGGGCGAGTTGAGTCAGAAGGGCTTCATCCAGCGGTCTGGCAAACCGGGCATTAACCACCGCCAGGGAAATTCCTTCTTCCTCCAGCCGGCTGGCTACCTCGATGGCTATCGAAACCATATGGCCGTAGGCAATCAGCAGGTCCGTTCCGGATTTCAGGAGTTCTGCCTGCCCTGGCGGGATAAAGCGAAATTCTTTTTCCAGCGGCACGCCGTATCCGCAACCCTTGGGGAAGCGTATGGCCACCGGGTGTCCGTATTGAAAAGCGGAATAGAGCATGTGCCGGAGCTCGTTTTCATCCCGGGGGGCCATCAGGATGATGTTAGGCAGGTGCCTCAGATAAGCGATGTCGTTTGTCCCCTGATGAGTTGGTCCATCCTCGCCGACTATACCTGCCCGGTCCAGGGCGAAGACCACCGGCAGGTCCATCAAACAGACTTCATGAAAGATCTGGTCATAAGCTCTCTGCAGAAAGGTTGAATATATGGCCACCACCGGTTTGAGTCCGGAAATGGCCAGCCCCGCCGCGAAATTTACCGCGTGCTGTTCGGCGATGCCCACATCGAAGAAGCGGTCAGGATTTTCGGCGGCAAATTTGTTGAGGCCGGTGCCGTCGGTCATGGCTGCGGTCACAGCAATTATTTTTTTATCCTGGCGGCCCAGCTCGGCTATGGTTTCCCCGAAGACCTGGCTGTAAGTCGGCCGTTCATCCCGATGTTTTGGTTGGCCGGTAGTGATATCAAAAGGAGGAGCACTGTGAAATTTTTCCGGGTTCATCTGGGCCGGGCGGTAACCTTTGCCCTTCCTGGTAACGCAATGAACCAGGATCGGGCCCTGATGATTTCTGGCGCTTTCAAAGGCTTCAATCAGACTGTAAAGGTTGTGTCCGTGAATCGGGCCGAGATATCGTATACCCAGCTGTTCAAAAAACAGACCGGGGAAGAAAGTCTTCAGGATAATGCCCTCGGCAGCCCGGGCGAGTTTTATCAGGGGCCAGCCAATTTTCGGGATCGACCTCAGGACTGATTTCGCCTGTTCCTTTATCCTCAGATATGGCTGTCCGGAAACCAGAAAGGAAAGGTATCGCGAAAGCGCCCCGACGTTGGGAGAGATGCTCATTTCGTTGTAATTCAGAACGATGATCAATCTCTCTCTGAGATGTCCGATCTGGTTAAGCGCTTCGTAAGCCACGCCTCCGGTGAGGCTGCCGTCTCCCACCACCGCCACCACGTTATAGTTCTCGTTATTGCGATCGCGGGCCACGGCCAGCCCGAGAGCGGCAGAGAGAGCGGTGGAAGCATGGCCGGTGTTGTAAACATCATGTTTGCTTTCTTCCCGGCTGGGGTAACCCAGAATACCCTGAAACTGGCGAAGCCGGGAAAAATCCTTCTGGCGGCCCGTTATGATCTTATGAGTGTAACATTGATGGCCAACATCCCAGATGATCTTGTCCCGGGGCGAATCGAACACATAATGGAGGGCCAGAGTGAGTTCCACCACTCCCAGGTTGGAGGCCAGATGCCCGCCCGTGCGGGAAACCGTTTCTGTTATCCTGGCCCTGATTTCTGCTGCCAGCTGCTGCAGCTCCTTGAGCGACAGCTTTTTTAAGTCCTGCGGACTGTTAATTCCGGGAAGTATTTTTTCGGGGCTCATCGGGAAGTTTCTCCGTGCGAGCTGATCATGTCTACGAAATAAAATAACACTCCGGATTCGATGCCTGCGTTCTTCAAAGACTGTCTGGCTTCCTCCAGCCACTGCGAAAGAAGTTGCCGTGAGTTTTTTTCTCCGGTGACTCGGGCCAGGTTAGGCCGGAAAGGCTTTCCTTCAATTTGATCCTGCCTGAGATCTTCCAGGTCATCCCGGAGCTGGAAAGCCAGACCTAAGGAGGTGCCGAATCTGTTAAGCTGGATGATGACTTCCTCCGGAGCTCCGGCCAGCGCGGCACCGCTAACCGCAGAAACTCTGATCAAACCGGCGGTCTTTTTCAGAAACATTTCCTGGAATGATTGAAGCTCTTTATTTTCCGGGTTGAAGCTGATGTCGAGCCACTGACCGGCAATCATTCCGGAAGGACCGGCGGCTCTGGCTATTTCCGCCACCACCCAATTTTTTGCCGGATGATTGTTGTTCGGGGCCGGCGCTCCGGCCAGGATTTCGAAAGCGAGCGTGAGCAGCGCGTCGCCGGCCAGAAGAGCTAAGGCTTCGCCGAACTTCCTGTGGCAGGTGGGCTGTCCGCGGCGGAAGTCGTCGTTGTCCATCAAAGGAAGGTCGTCGTGGATGAGCGAATAATTATGGATTAATTCCACAGCGCAGGCGTAGGGCAGAAGAAGTTCTTCCGGCGCTCCGAACTGTTCTCCGCTGGCCAGAAGGAGCAACGGGCGGAATCTCTTTCCTCCGGAGAGAACCGAATAGCGCATGGCTTCAAACACGGGTGAATTCTCAGCTGAGAGGTAGGCAGCCAGTTCTTTCTCCAGCCGGTTTTTTTTCTGCTCTAAGTAAAGTTCAGTTTGAGTACTCATTTTAAGAAATCAGGGTAGCTTCTGGCTTTTATTCTTCCTCTTCTTCGTCCTCTTCTGCCTCTTCCTCCGCTTCCAGGGCGGAAGCGGTGTATTCCTCGGGGCTGAAATCGCGCGCTTCCATTTCTCCCTTTTCGTTTTTGAGGAGAATTTCTACCTTTTTTTCCGCCCGGTCAAGTTCAGCTCTCAAGAATCTGGTCAATTTAATCCCTTTTTCAAAAAGTGCCAGAGATTCGTTCAGAGTCAGGTTTCCCCGATCAAGTTGGTTGACAATCCGTTCGAGTTCAGCCAGTGCCTTTTCAAAATTCAACTCTTTGCTTTTCGTGCTCATTCTGTCTCCTTGATGAATTTTGATTCAATTTTAGCTGTCGGGTCAACTTCGAGAACCCGGCAGTTGAGTTCTCCGCGGTAAAAAGAAACCAGAATATCTTCCCCCGGCTGAACTTCAGAAGCCTTTTGCAGCGGAAGCAGGCCACCCGATTTCCAGCAAATGGTGTATCCTTTCTTCATCACGTTGAGGGGTGACAGGGTGTTGAGAGCCGAGGAAAGTTGCTTCCAGGTGGACTCGAGTGAGTTCAAGCGCAGACGTATGCGGTGTTCCATCTGCTGGGATAACTGCTGGTTCCGGTTTTTCAGGTCCGAAAGCTGTTTTCTCGTCCGGTGGATGGCCGTCCAGGCGCGGTAGTTAAGTCCGTCAACAGTCTGGTACAGGGTGTTCAAGCGGTAACGGAAATGTTTGATGATGCTTTCTTCGGAAAGTCTTTCTATGCGGTTTTTCAGAGTTTCCACCAGGTGTTTTTGATTCTGATGGAGGCGGATGAAAAGATTTTCAATTTTTTCCCGGAATTCTTCTTCCCGGGCGACCACCATTTCAGCGGCCGCTGAGGGAGTCGAGGCTCTGATGTCAGCCACAAAGTCGGCGATGGTAAAGTCAATTTCATGGCCTACGGCTGAGATTACCGGTTTGGTCTTCATGCAGTTGAAAATGGCCCGGGCCACCAGTTCTTCGTTGAAAGCCCAGAGGTCTTCCAGCGAACCGCCGCCGCGGGCGACGATGACCACGTCTATGTCGTCCCGCCGGCTGAAATATTCCAGACCTTCAGATATATTTCTGGCGGCTCCATCTCCCTGAACCAGAGAGGGATAGATCACGATGTGCAGCCGGTTGAAACGGCGCTCGATCACCCGGAGTATGTCGCGAATGGCCGCTCCCGTAGGAGAAGTGACGATGCCTATTTTCTTGGGAAGCAGCGGAAGTTTTTTCTTGTGTTTCGGGTCGAAGAGCCCCTCGGCCTGGAGTCTGGCTTTTAACTGCTCAAAAGCGATCTGCAGCGCGCCCTTGCCAACCGGCTCCAGCTTTTCCACCACCAGCTGGTATTCGCCGCCCTTTTCATAGACGGTAAGGCGACCACCACAGACAACCTTCATCCCGTTCTTGAGCTCAAAGGAAGCGGTCAGGTGGTTCTTTCTGAGCTCGAACTGGATGCGGCTGGCGTTGCCGCGGAACATCACGGCTCTGAGCTGGGCGTATTCATCTTTCAGAGTGAAATAAAAATGTCCGGAAGAAGGGGAGCGCAGGTTAGAAATCTCGCCTTCAACCCAGACGAAAGGGAAAGATGATTCCAGCTCCAGCCGGACCAGCCGGGTGAGTTCGCTGACGGTATAAATTTTATCCTGAATGATCAGGTCCTCATTCTTCACGGTTGTGTTCCTCGACCAGAAGCTCCCGTTTTATTGATAATGCTTTTCCGGTGGTCGGGTCAATAGAGATGTACACAGCGCTCAGCATCAGGCCGTCAGCCGAGGGCTCAAAACGCTGCGGTCTTGAGGTCAGAAAGCGCTGCAGCGCCTGCTCCGGTTTCATTCCGATGATCGAGTTAAACCCGCCGCACATCCCGGCATCCGTCAGGTAGGCAGTTCCTCCAGGAAGTATTCTTTCGTCGGCTGTGGGCACGTGGGTGTGGGTCCCGATGACCGCTGATACCCGACCTTTCAGGTACCATCCCAGTGCCTGTTTTTCCGAGGTAGCTTCAGCGTGAAAATCTATTATAACGATCGGAGTAATGGGGATAATTTCCTCGAGCAGACGGTCAGCCGTAAGGAAAGGGCAGTCGATTGGTTCCATGAACACCCGTCCTTGAAGATTGACCACGGCCGCTTTAAGCCCGTGTTCGTTCTGGTAGATATAATAACCGCGTCCGGGATTGATGACCGGGTAGTTGGCCGGTCGCAGCAGGCGGGGTTCCTTTTCCAGGTAATTGAGAACTTCTTTTTTGTCCCAGATATGGTTGCCGGAGGTCAGGACATCGACCTGGAAGAACAGTTCCTTGCCGATTTCTTCGGTCAGTCCATTCCCACCAGCGGCATTTTCCCCGTTGGCCACCACCAGGTCGGGCTGATATTTTTTGCGGAGTTCGGGCAAAAACCTGGCCAGCGCCCGGCGGCCGGGTCGACCGATGAGGTCACCGATAAAGAGCACTCCAAATTTATCTGGCATATTCCACCGCTCTCATTTCCCTGATTACCACCACTTTGATCTGACCGGGGTAATCAAGTTCGTCTTTAATCTTCTGGGCTATGTCACGGGCGATGACCATTGCCCGGTCGTCAGAAACCTTCTGGGCGTCGACAATGATCCTGATTTCCCTTCCAGCCTGGAGGGCAAAAGCTTTTGATACACCTTCAAAGGAAGTGGCGATCTGTTCGAGTTTTTCCAGTCTCTGGATGTAAGTCTCCAGAAGTTCGCGTCTGGCTCCGGGTCTGGCGGCTGAGAGAGTGTCGGCGGCCTGAACCAGAACAGCTTCAACCGAGGGAAAGTCTATATCTCGATGATGAGAAGCGATAGCCTGGATCACGGCTTCGGATTCTCCGTATTTTCTGGCAAGTTCCACCGAAAGTTCGGTGTGGGTACCCTCATAATCCTTATCCACCGCCTTGCCTATGTCATGGAGAAGCCCGGCCCGCAGGGCAACGTTGACATCGGCTCCGAGTTCACGAGCCATCAAAGCGGCCAGCATGGCTACTTCCTTCGAATGCTGCAGCACGTTCTGGCCATAACTCGTGCGGTATTTAAGCTTGCCCAGATATTTCACCAGCTCGGGATGCATATTATGAATACCGAGCTCGTAAAGGGTGTTTTCTCCTTCCTGTTTTATTTTTTCTTCGAGCTCGCCTTTCACCTGGTCGACGATATCTTCTATCCTGGCAGGATGGATCCGGCCATCAGCCACCAGCTTTTCGATGGCCATCCTGGCCAGCTCTCTCCTTAAAGGATCAAAGCTTGAAAGAATAACCGCCTCCGGCGTGTCGTCAACTATGATATCCACGCCGGTGGCCATTTCCAGAGCTCTTATGTTTCGACCTTCCCTTCCGATGATTCTGCCCTTCATGTCGTCGGACGGCAGGTCGACCACGGAAACCGTGGTTTCGACCACATGCTCCGCAGCTGACCGCTGGATGGCATTGGAAATTATTTCCCGGGCGAGCGCTTTGCTCTTTTCCCTGGTTTCTTCTTCAATTCTTCTGATCGTCTGGATGGCCTGAAGTTTCGCTTCCTCTTCAATCTTTTTGATCAGCATATTGCGAGCTTCTTCCTGGGTCAGGCCGGCAATGCGTTCGAGCTCGGCCATCTGTTGCTGAAGTATCTCGGAGATTCTCTTTTCCTCTATTTCCAGCTCTTTTTCTTTCTGGAACAGACGCTTCTCCTTGCTGGAAAGATCTCGTTCCTTCCTCTCGAGGTTCTGATAGCGTCTTTCCAGAGTTTCTTCTTTGTGGAGAAGTCTTCTTTCCAGTTCAGCCGGTTTGCGCTTCTTTTCGCGCGTCTGAGCTTCAAATTCAGCCTGGCGGGCGGCATCCTTTTCCCTGGCTTCAAGCTCGGCCCTGCTCTTTATTCTTTCGGCTTCCTCCGCGGCTCTGGCCAGAATTTCTCTGGCCTGAGCTTCAGCCTGCATCAGGGTCTTAAGTCCACGGCTTTTTTTGAGCTGAAGAAAAATTATAATCAGCAAAAGTAAAGATATAAGGGGAATACCCACCATCAGCATAGTGTTCATGGTCAAACCTCCTCAACGGACCAGCAGGTCAAAGGAGGACGGGTGAGGTCAGGCTTTTACTCTGGATGGTTTCCGGAATGGTTCCCCTTAAAGCGTCGACAGAGTAAACGGTTTCTTTCTTCTGCAAACGCCCCGCAATTAGACCAGGGGTCTAATCTATAAAAAGAAACAAACAGAATTGCTTCTGTTTCAAGGGGTAAGTTTTCCCAGAGTATCGTATTCATTTTCATCCTGATTAACCTGATCCTCAATTCGCGCCAGTTGCCTCTCCAGACGCTCGAGAGCTTCATGCAGCTGGTCAATCTGCCTTTCAGCGGCAAAAAGCTCGTCGGCAATGTTCAGGGCAGTCAGCACCGCTATTTTGGCGGTGTCTGACGACCTGGACTGGACCGCTACTTCCTGCATCTTCTGCTCGACATAAGAAGCCAACTGGCTGATATAAAACTCGTCGTCTTCTCCTTTGACGCAGATCCTGTATTTATTTCCAAAAATTTCAATCTCAATTATTTTCTCTTTCATACACCCAGCTTTTCCATCTGAGTGATCAGGGCTTCAATCCGGTTCTTAACCTCTTCCCTTTCCGTCTGCAGCTTCCGGACCTCTTCTTCCAGACTGGCCAGTGCCTTGAGCTTTTCCTGGAGCTCTTTATTTTCGGCCTTCAGATGTTTAACTTCTTCCTTGAGGCGGCTGTTGTCCTGAGAAAGCCTGGAAAAGCTCTCCACCAGCTGGATTATCTTGCCCTCAAGTATTTTAATGCGATCGAGATCCGATGTCAATTTAGCCTCCTTACCTCAGCTGAATGTTAAGAGAGGACTTCAGCTGGGAGATGATCTCCTGCATGAGCCGGTCGACCTCTTCCGCCTGGATGGTCCGGGTTTCATGCCGGAAGTAAAAACGAACGGAAAAGCTGACCTTACCCGGCGGAAGCGACTTTCCTTTGAACCGGTCATATATCAGAAATCTTTCCAGCAGAGGCAGGTTAAGCTTTTCCAGCTGCTGGTGAATTTGCTGGTAGGATATGTTTTCGTCCACCAGGAAGGACAGATCCCGGCTGGTTCCAGGAAACCTGGGAATCGGTTCAAATTTGAAGCTCCGTGGTTGTTTCTGGAGAAGTTCCTCCAGATTAATCTCGGCGGCGTAGGCCGGACGCTCAAGGTCGTACTGCCGGGCGAGATTCCTGTGGAGCAGGCCAAGATGTCCGACCGGTTCGTTTTTGACCCTGACCTGAAGCGCCAGGCCCGGCTCGAAAAACGGATGCTCGACCTGTTCAAAGGAGAGTGGTATATATCCAAGATAATGGAGGATGTCTTCAACCACTCCTTTCAGCACGAAGAAATCCGTTTCTTTTTCCGGTTCGTTCCAGCTCCGTCCAGAACGAAGGCCGGTGCTCAGAATCCCGAGACGAAGAGATTCCCGGTGGAGGTCGTCATCTTCCCAGTAATAAATGTTACCAACTTCAAATATATGAACTCCTTCGGCTTCCCGGTTAAAATTCCAGACGGCGTTTTCCACCAGACCCGGCAGCAGGGAGGTTCTGAGGATAGAGAGTCTTGAGGAAATGGGGTTCTGCAGCTTTATCGGCTGGAAGCCTGTCTGCCAGAGCGTTTCTTTTTCCGGGTCAGCAAAACTGAAGTTTATAACCTCGTCAAATCCATGATGAAAAAGTATTTCCTTTAAGCGCCAGATGCGGTCTCTTGTCCGGTTTACAGGAAGTTCGAAGGAAAAGGCTGGCGTGACCACACTGGGAATAAGGTCATATCCGTAAAATCTGGCCACTTCTTCGATCAGGTCGGCTTCTCGCTCGAGGTCGACACGGAAGCTGGGGATTTCAGCCACCCAGACACCCGGACTCTGTTCTTTCAATTTTAGCCCGAGGCTGGCCAGGGTTCTGGTGACAAACTCCGGGTCTATTTCCACACCGAGCAGTTCGTTTATTCTTTTTAGCCGCAGAGTCACCGAGCGCGGTTTTCTGGGAGCTGGATACACGTCGAGCAAGCCTTTAGAAACCCGACCTCCGAATTCACACAGAAGGGAAGCCGCCATGACGGCCGCGACCGGGGCGGCTTCGGGGTCCGCGCCTCTTTCAAAGCGGTAGGAAGCATCGGTGCTCAGGCCGAGCCTTTTTGCGGTCAGACGAATCGAAACCGGGTCGAAGTTGGCGCTTTCTATGAAAACATCCCGGGTGGATTCGGTGATTCCTGATTCTTCCCCTCCGATAATCCCAGCCAGCGCCACCGGTGTGCTCTCGTCGGCTATCACCAGAATCTCCGGTGAGAGTTCCACTGTTGAACCCTCGAGGGTGCGAAGGGTTTCTCCTTTTCTGGCTCTGCGGATTTTTATTTTATTCCCTTTCAGGCGGGACAGGTCGAAGGTGTGAATCGGCTGGCCAAGTGAGAAACAGACATAGTTGCTGACGTCCACCACGTTGTTGATCGAACGGAGTCCGACCGCTTCGATTCTTTTTCTCAGCCATTCGGGAGAGGGACCTACTTTAACTCCTCTGACCACCAGACCGCAGTAACGGGGACAGAGCTGCGGGTCGAGAATGCTGATATCGACTATTTCAGCGGTGGTCTGAGGCAATTCTTTCAGCGGCCATTTTTTTATCTTCAGGTTAAGTCCGAGCAGCGTGGCTAACTCTCTGGCCACACCAAGATGCCCCAGCGTATCAGGACGGTTGGCATAGGTTTCTATTTCAAATACGGTGTCGTCTTCAAAGCTCGAGATGTTTTCCACCATCAGTCCAATCCGGTTCAGGCATTCTGCCACTTCCTGTGGACTGAGGCTAAGATGGACGTATTCTTTAAGCCATTCGTAGGATATTTTCATCTTCGGTTAAACTGCCTTAAAAATCTCAGGTCGTTTTCATAAAACTGTCTGATTTCAGGTATCTGAAAGGCAAACATGGCTGTCCGGTCTATTCCGAGCCCGAAGGCCCAGCCGGAGTAGATTTCCGGGTCTATGCTGACATTTTTGAACACCTGAGGGTCAACCATGCCTGCCCCGAGGATTTCTTTCCAGCCGCTACCGCCGCAGACCCGGCAGGCCGGGTCCTGGCCGCCGCAGACGATACATTCGATGTCAACTTCGGCCGAGGGTTCGGTAAACGGGAAGAAGCTCGGCCGAAACCGCAGGCGGATTTTCTCGCCGAACAACGCTTTGATGAAATACTCCAGAGTTCCCTTAAGGTGAGCGAAGGTGATTCCGCGGTCCACCACCAGCCCCTCCACCTGGTAGAACATCGGCAGATGTGTCGGGTCGGGTGTTTCCCTGCGGAAAACTTTGCCTGGAATGATAATTCTGATCGGGGGCTTCTTTTTTTCCATAACGCGTATCTGGACGGGGGAGGTGTGGGTTCTCAACAGGAGTTTATCGTTTATGTACAGGGTATCCCAGCTGTCACGGGCCGGATGATGGGGCGGGAAGTTGAGGGCTTCAAAATTGTAATAATCGGTCTCGATCTCGGGGCCTTCTTCCACTGAAAAACCCATCGAGATGAAAATTCGCTCTATCTCTCGCTGAAAAAGGGTGATGGGATGCGGGGCGCCCCAGTAAAGTTTTCTTCCGGGCAGAGTCAGGTCGTCAATCAACCTTTCGCTGGCTTTTTCCTGGAATTTCTGTTCGAGCTCATTCAGCCTGTTCTGGATTTCAGCCTTCAGCTCGTTAAGCTCTCGGCCATAAACCTTTTTCTCTTCCGGGCTGAGAGCCTTGAATTCTTCAAAAAGCAGTGTCAGGTGCCCCTTTTTACGGCTGAAAAACTGCTGGCGCAGCTCTTCCACTCCCCGTGCATCTTTTACCTGCGGGGAGAGTTCAGAAAAGAGCTGACGGCAGCGCTCGATTTTTTCCTTCAGGCTGTTCATTTTTTTGATCAGCCGAGAGCCTGTTTAGCTTTTTCAACCAGAAAGGCGAAGGTCCTGGGAGCGTTAACAGCCAGTTCTGCCAGAATCTTCCGGTCGAGCTCGACGTTCAGAGTTTTCAACCCTTTGATGAACCTGCTGTAAGAAAGCCCGTTGGCTTCAGCCGCGGCCTTGATTCTGATGATCCACAGCCGCCGGAAGTCTCTTTTCTTGGCCCGACGATCGCGGTAGGCGTACTGAAGAGCTTTCTCCACGGTTTCCTTGGCCGTGCGATAATTGCTCTTTTTTGTTCCCCAGTAACCTTTGGCTAATTTTAATATCTTTTTTCTTCGTTCTCTTTTCTTCGAACCTCTTTTAACTCTTGGCATTGGCGGACTCCTTTCGATAAAAGTGGAATTTCAGCGCTCGAACTGGAGCGTCTGCCTAAAAATCGTAAGGCAGCATTTTCTTTACGACCTTGCGGTCGGCCGGACTCAATTCCGCCGGCTTTCCCAGCTGCCTGATTCTTTTGGCAGATTTTTTAGTCAGAATGTGGCTCTTGTTGGCTTTCTTGTGCAGCACCTTTTTGTTGGCTGTTATTTTGAACCTCTTTCTGGCTGCTTTGTTGGTTTTTAGCTTTGGCATCTTTACCTCCTGTTTTTATCGGAACTATCAACACCATGCTGGCCCAGTCGTGATGTTTAACCTCTCCATCCTGACGGGCGATGTCAGAAACGTCAGCCAGGATTCTTTTCATAATCTCCTGGGCCATTTCCGGGTGAGCTTTTTCTCTGCCTCTTATCATTATGGTTATTTTAACCTTGTGACCATCTTCGATGAATCGCCGGACATGTTTAATCTTGAAGTTGTAATCATGGATGCTGATTTTCGGGCGGAACTTTATTTCCTTTATCTGCGCCTGCTTCTGATGTTTCTGAATGGCATGTTCCTTTTTCCTCAGTTCGTAAAGGAATTTTCCGTAATCCATGATCCGGCAAACCGGCGGAGTGGCCTGAGGGGCGATCTCCACCAGGTCCAGCCCTTTTTCTCTGGCTAAGGCCAGAGCCTGGGGCACGCTCATGATCCCCAGCTGGGTCTTGTTTTCATCAATTACCCTGACCTCCGGAGCTCTGATCATCTCATTTATCCGGTGTGGTCTTTCCTTTGTTCTGGCCGGACGGTAAGGTTCTCGATGATTAATAGGTTACCTCCTTTTTATAAGATTATTTCCAGAGATTTATTGTTTACAAGTTCTTTCATGCGGGTCATCAGTTCGACCACTTCGAACTGCCCGCGGTCTCCCTGACCGTGAACCCGGAGAGACAGCTTGCCGCTGCTTACTTCTTTATCGCCGATGATGGCCATCAGCGGGACCTTCAGGGTTTCGGCTTCCCGGATTTTTTTGTTGACTTTTTCCCTGGAATCGTCCACCTGAACCCGGAAACCTTCAGCCCGGAATTTTTCTGCCAGTTCTCGAGCGTAGGCTTCATGACGGTCGGCGATCGGCAGGAAGATCATCTGAACCGGCGCCAGCCAGAGAGGGAAATTGCCTTTGTAATGTTCTATCAGGACACCGAAGAACCTTTCCATCGACCCGAGCAGCGCTCGATGAATCAGGAATGGACGATGGAAGTTGCCATCCTCTCCGACGTAAGTCAGGTCGAAACGTTCAGCCAGGTTGAAATCCAGCTGAACCGTGGTGCACTGCCAGAGCCGGCCGATGGCATCCTTGATCTTGATGTCAATTTTCGGACCGTAAAAAACGCCCTCTCCCTCGTCTATCTGATAGGGCAGTCCCGAATGTTTAAGTGCTTCTTCCAGGGCCTTCTCTGCCCGGTTCCAGTCCTCCAGGCGGCCGACGTATTTTTCCGGCCTGGTGGCCAGGTAAACTCCATATTCCTTGAAGCCAAAGGCAGCCAGCAATTTTATTGCCAGCCGTATTACTCTTTTAATTTCCTCTTCCAGTTGATCGCCGCGGCAGAAGATATGGGCATCATCCTGAGTGAACCCCCGCACCCGGCACAGCCCATGAAGAACTCCGCTTCTCTCATAGCGGTATACCGTGCCCAGCTCGGCCCAGCGAAGGGGAAGTTCCCGGTAGGAGCGCTGCCTTGATTTGTAGGCGATGATGTGGAACGGACAGTTCATCGGCTTCAGCTGGTACTTGAATCCCTCAAAGTCAAGAGCAGGAAACATCGCATCGTAAAATTCAGTATGTCCGCTCCTTTTCCAGAGGTCAAGTTTGGCGATGTGCGGGGAATAGATGAAATCGTATCCGTCTTTAAGATGTTCTTCTTTCCAGAAGCTCTCTATTAGATGCCTGATGATTGCTCCACGGGGGTGCCAGATGACCAGCCCGGCCCCGAGGTCTTCGCTGGTTCCGTAGAGGTCGAGTTCCTGACCGAGGCGGCGGTGGTCGCGTTTTTTAGCTTCTTCCAGGAAGTTGAGGTAATCATCGAGGTCTTTCTGGCTGAAAAAAGCCGTCCCGTAAATCCTCTGCAGCTGGGGTCCGCGCTCGTCGCCTTTCCAGTAAGCCCCCGAGACCGAAAGAAGCTTGAAATGCTGAATGTACCCGGTCGAGGGTAGATGAGGTCCCAGGCAGAAATCTATGAAATCTCCCTGCTGATAGCAGGACACCTGGTCTCCGCCCTTCTCCTCAATCAATTCAATTTTCAGCATCTGTCCTCTTTCTCGGAAAATCTTTATAGCTTCTTCCTTGCTCAGCACCAGACGTTTTATCGGCTGGTTGAGGTTGACGATTTCCCTCATCCTTTTTTCGATCGCTTCGAGGTCTTCCGGGGTAAAAGGGGTATCGCGCAGGAAGTCATAGTAGAAGCCGTTCTCTATCGCGGGGCCGATTCCGACCTGTACCCCTGGAAAGAGGTCGGTTACGGCATGGGCCAGCAGGTGAGCAGCGCTGTGCCGCAGCACTTCCAGGGCATCCGGGTCACCAGCATAGACCGGAGAAATCTCCCGGTCGCGGTCGGCCGGGTAACTCAGGTCGAGAAGCTGCCCTTCTGAACGGAAAAGAATCGGTCTGTCTGAAAGCTGTGCTTCAGACAGAATTTCAGACAGAGGAGTCCCTTTCTTTATAAAAAAAATAGACCCGTTGAGATTAATTTTGATATGTTCTTCCATCGGTTCAGTTTAACACTTTAATTCAACTCTATCTTATCACAAACCTGTTAAAAAGGCCGCTTTTTATCAGCAGGAGTAAAAAATAAAAGATGGTAGGCGCGGAGGGGATTGAACCCACGACCTCTTCCGCGTCAAGGAAGCGCTCTACCACTGAGCTACGCGCCTGCCCAACGCCATTTAAGCTTCTATATATTAATTAATTATGCCCTCGACTGTCAAGCTGCCGCCTTATTTCAGGAGGGATGCGATCATCGGGGGAGGCTGTGACCCGTGAATGAGGCTGCGATTGCGGCAGGAAAACGAGCGGCGGGGTATTCATTGCCCTTGACGTCTGTCGCTCGTTTCCAGAAATGACGGGGCTTTGAACGAAGGTAAAGTTTTTTCCTGGCTACATGGTAATCAGAGGTTCGAATTTCAGGAAAGTTGACGGGATGCTCAGGGTGACGCTGCTTTCATTTGCTCGCTTCAAAGAGGGACATATCCGTTTATGTTGGGAAGATAAAGAAATTTGCTTCTGCTGACAATTATTTTCCCGAAGGCAAGGAAGGAAACTCTGTGTTGTGGCCTGTCCTGAAACTGATTGATAGAAACTGGATGCGGCCAGGCATTATGATATAATCTAAGTATGATCGGGCTTATGTCGGACTCTCACGATAATCTCACAGCGATAAGAAAGGCGGTGGAGCTTTTTAACCGTCTTAATTGTTCCCTGGTGGTTCACGCGGGGGATGTGGTGGCTCCGTTTGCCGCCAGAGAACTGAAGAGTCTGAAGTGTCCGGTGAAGGCGGTTTTCGGCAACTGCGACGGAGAAAAAGCCGGGTTGAAAGCAGCCTTTGAAGAATTCGGGGAAATATCCGAAGCGCCTCTTATTTTCACTCACGGCAATTTGCGGTTCTGTGTGTCTCATTATCCGGTTGACCGGCCTCCGGCTGGAATCGATGTGATAGTTTTTGGCCACACCCACCGGGCGCAGTTTAACCGGGACGGTCAGGTGATTGTGGTCAATCCGGGAGAGACCTGCGGCTGGGTTAAAGGGATCAGCACGGTGGCGGTTCTCGATCCGGTCAGTCTGGTGGTTGATATAATTCCGCTGTAACTCGGGATATAGCGATGAAAGGAATAGCCAACAGGCAGAAACCGGCCTGGCTTCCGGTGCGGAAGAGCGCTCAGAAAACAAAACCTGTTTTACCCGGTCACCGGGAAAAAACTGGCCGGAAACCTGGCCCGGTTAAAAAACCTGTACCTCTGTAAAAATCCTCTGGACCACCTGCCGATCAAAAATCCAGCCTGTCGATTTCGGGCTTCCCGGGATTGAAAAGGCAGGTACTCGGGAGACGGCTTTATCCACTTTGATTGATGGCATACTTTTCACAATCAACCCCGGTCAGGCTCAGCCCGTAGCCCGGCATAGACTTTAACCTCCTTTTTTTGCTATACTTATAATCTATTTTGCCCTGAGGGGTAAGTTTTTTAAATTTAATTCGAAAAGGAGAAATCGAGATGAAAAAAGTTATCATCATGGGAGCTGCTGGAAGGGATTTCCACAATTTCAACGTGTTTTTCAGGGACAATAAAGATTACCGGGTGGTGGCTTTTACCGCCACCCAGATTCCGGACATCGAAGGCAGAAAATATCCGGCTGCTCTGGCCGGGAAACTTTATCCGAAGGGCATTCCGATCTATCCAGAATCAGAACTTACAGAGCTAATTAAGAAATACAGGGTTGATGAAGTTCACTTCGCTTACAGCGATGTCTCCCATGAATACGTGATGAACAGAGCCTCCCAGGTTCTGGCGGCCGGAGCAAATTTTGTGCTTCTCGGTCCAAACGATACGATGATTAAAAGCCGCAAACCGGTGGTTTCGGTCTGCGCGGTAAGAACCGGCTCCGGAAAGAGCCAGACAACCAGAAAGGTCGCCCTCACCCTGAAAGCCAAGGGAAGAAGGGTGGTGGTTATCCGCCATCCCATGCCCTACGGCGATCTGGTGAAACAGGCAGTCCAGCGGTTTGCCACTTACGAAGATCTTGACCGCCATAATTGCACCATTGAGGAAAGGGAGGAATATGAGCCTCATATTGACAACGGAATCATCGTCTATGCCGGTGTCGATTATGGGGCTATTCTCAAACAGGCAGAAAAGGAAGCCGATGTGATAATCTGGGACGGCGGCAACAACGATTTTCCCTTTTATAAGTCAAATCTGGAAATTGTTGTGGTGGACCCACATCGGGCAGGGCATGAACTGAAGTATCATCCCGGGGAAACCAATTTCCGACGGGCTGATGTTTACGTGGTCAATAAGATGGACACAGCCGACCCGGCGAAAGTTGAGCAGGTTCTCAACAACATCAAAAAGATAAACCCCCGGGCGAAGATAATCAAAGCCAATTCCCCGATCTTTGTCGAGGATGGTGCGCAGATTAAAGGTAAAAGAGTTCTGGTTATCGAGGATGGTCCGACTCTCACCCACGGTGAGATGCGCTACGGGGCCGGGATTGTGGCCGCCCAGAAATACGAAGCGGCCGAAATCATCGACCCAAGACCGTATGCGGTTGGCAGTATCAAGAAAACCTTTGAGAAATACACCCATCTCGATAAGGTGCTTCCGGCGATGGGTTATGGAGAAAAGCAGATGCGGGAGCTGGCGGCCACCATTAACCGTGTCGATTGCGACCTGGTGGTCAGCGCCACTCCGATCGACCTCAACCGCGTGATAAAGGTCAACAAACCGATGCTTCGCGTTCGCTACGAGCTGGAGGAAATAGGTACGCCGAACCTGAAGACCGTGCTGAAGGATTTTTAACGCGGGTTGAAGGTTAAGTTAATAAGTTAAGGAGATAGAAGAAACAGCATGAGAACCAGAATTGCCCTCATCGCTTTCGGCGGAAACGCCATTCTTCCTGAGAACCAGAAGGGACTGCAGGAAGAACAGATGCGCAACGCCCAGAAAGCGGCCGAGCTGATGGTCCAGATTATCAAAAAGGGTTACGAACTGATTGTCGTTCACGGGAACGGTCCGCAGGTGGGCAATCTGCTCATCCAGATGGAAGAAGCCTCCAACAAAATCCCGCCGTTCACCCTGGATGTCTGCGACGCGATGACCGAGGGCAGCATGGGTTTCATGCTGGAGAAGGCCATCATCAACGAGCTGAGAAAAAATTCCATAGACAAAGAAGTGGCCACCATCATCACCCAGGTAGTGGTCGATAAGGATGACCCGGCTTTCCGCCATCCGACCAAACCGGTAGGTCCTTTTTATCCGAAATTTCGGGCGCAGCAGCTGGCGCGGCAGAAGAAATGGACGATGGTGGAGGATGCCGGGCGGGGCTACCGCAAGGTGGTGCCATCTCCCCGTCCGATTGACATCGTGCCGAAATGGATCATCCGCGACCTGGTCAGGTCCGGACGGGTGGTAATTGCGGCCGGGGGAGGCGGCATTCCGGTAATTCTGAACAGCCGCGGTCTTTACGAAGGAGTGGAAGCTGTTATAGATAAAGACTATGCCGCCAGCCTGTTGGCCAGAGAAGTCGGCGCCGACCTGTTTATCATCCTGACGGGAATTTCCAGAGTTTATTATAATTTCGGCAAACCCGACCAGAAACCTCTTCCGGTAATCACCGTGGAGGAGGCGAAAAAGTATTTAGCCGAAGGCCAGTTCCCTCCGGGATCGATGGGTCCGAAGATCAGAGCCGCCATCGAGTACATCGAGGCTGGCGGAAGAGAGGTTCTTATTACTTCAGCCAGCCATCTGAAGGCGGCTCTTCTGAACCGCTCGGGCACCAGGATTGTGGCCGGAAAGGAAAACAGGCCGGGCATGGAAGCAGGAGGACAGATATGAAAAAAGATTTCATCACCATTCACGACCTTACCACTTATGAGTTCCATGAAATCATGGAGCTCACTGACAAAATGAAAAGACGCCCTGATAAATACCGCAAGGTGCTGCAGAATAAAATTCTGGCGATGATCTTTCAGAAACCTTCTCTGCGCACGAGAGTTACCTTTGAGGTAGGAATGCTCCAGCTGGGCGGAGAAGCCATCTATCTGGCTCCCTCTGATATACAGATGGGCTCGAGAGAAAGCGTCAGGGACATCGGGAAAAACCTCGAGCGCTGGGTCGACGGTATCGTCATCAGGACATTCGGCCATGAAATACTGCTGGAGCTGGCGGATAGCACCAGATTGCCGGTGATCAACGCGCTGACCGACTTGCTCCATCCCTGCCAGGCAATGGCTGACTTCTTCACGCTTAAAGAGAAGAAGGGGCATCTGGCCGGCCTCAAGCTGGCTTTTGTCGGCGACGGCAACAATGTCTGCCACAGTTTGATGCTGGCGGCAGCCAAAGCGGGTGTCAGAATGGCCGTGGCAACCCCGCCCGGGTACGAGCCGAAGCCTGAGATTGTCACCTGGGCAAAAGAAGACGGGAAGGATACCGGCTTTGAGCTGACCATCACCAACGACCCGGTGGAAGCAGTGCGCGATGCTGACGCCATTTACACCGATGTCTGGGCTTCGATGGGACAGGAAGCGGAGAAAGAGGCGAGAAAAAAGATTTTCCAGCCATACCAGGTAAACGAGGAGCTTTTTTCCAAGGCCAGACCGGATACTTATTTCATGCACTGCCTGCCGGCTCACCGCGGAGAAGAAGTTACCGATGCGGTCATCGATTCTCCCAATTCGATAGTTTATGATCAGGCGGAGAACCGGCTGCATGTGCAGAAAGTGATAATGATGCTATTAATGGGGAAAAAATAAGCTATGGACAAAGAAATTCAGAAACTCACAGCCATAACCGCGGAAGATATGGCTGTGATTGAGGAAGAACTTAGAAAAAGTAACCGTCCGCTGTCGACGGCGGAGCTGGCTGAAAGACTGGCTTTTGCCAAAACAGCCAGTCAGAGAAATCAGCCAGTCAAGGTCTATAATCCTTACGCCCGTTATGAAGTTGGGGATTTTATCTACAAAGAATATGATGAAAACCTTCAGGTTGGCAGCAAGCTGACAGAACATTTCCAGGGTGGAGTGGTCTTAAGAGTTGTCAATAAGATAAATTATCCTGATTATCAATGTGAGATGCTGGAAGTTGATTACGACGGGGGCGGAACCTTCAGGAAGTACATCGACTACATGAAGAAAACCAGAACGCAGGTGCTGCTGCCGTCGAACCTTGAAAACAGAGGGCTGGAACCCGAGTTGCTCAGTCCGGAGCAGGATCCCAGACAGACTGAACTGCCGCTTACCGAGAAGGACCTGAAGACGCTCGAAAGAAATCTGCGCAAGCTGCTGGCCGCCTCGGAAGCCTTTTTTGGCTGGAATGATTACTGGCAGCTGGCCGAGAAGAAGCCCGAGATTCCCGAGGAGAAGATTAGAGAAATTTCTGAGGCCCTGTCCGGCTCGATTTCTTCTGAATCCACTGAAAATCTTGTTCGCCGTTTCTTTAACCTTGAGCCGTCTTCCGACCTCTTTGAACTGTACTGCCTGACGCTCGATTACCTTCTGGAGAAGAAATACCGGAAAGAATTTATCTGCCTGTCGACCGTCGGCTGGGGGCGCTGGCATCTGAAAAGCGTCTTGAACAACATGCCGCGAGGACTGCCGATTTCGGCTCCTCCGGCAGAAGTTCCTGACCTGGGAGAGGTCGAAAGTTTGCAGCTTACCCGGGTGGATAATTTCCCGTTCAAAGTCTATCTGACCTGGAGAGAAATACTTTCCGGGGCGATCAGAGTTCCCCGTAGCCTCATCCGGGAGTTCAACGCCCGCGAATACCAGCTGGAGGATGATGAAGACGGTAAGGTTTATACCGTCTATTTCTACCCGGAGGGAAATTACCTCCTGGGCCTGGAGGAATACTTCAGAGCGAACAACATTCCCCAGGGAGCCAGCCTGACCGTTGACCGGAAAGGACCTGATAAATTAACCTTCTGGGTTAAAAAGTCCAAGAAAAAAGCTTCCACCTATTATCTTGAGTACAACCGGGAGACAGGTGTGTTTTCCATAAGTCCTCAAGAGGTCTACACCCTGGCGATTCCCAACAAAAGTATATACCTGGAAAAAGAAATAGTGGCCAGGTTACTGCAACTTCAGGAAGAATGTGCCGGGCTCGACCTCAGACAGCTGCTCACCCGGATACTCACCACGCCTGAGCTCACTGCGAATACCAGGTCCCTGCATTTTCTCCGCCTTTATCACATGGCTGACCTGCTGAGACCGACAGCTCCCGAAGATGTGGAATACGTGCTTAACGCGGCACCCGAGTTTATAGCTTCTGAAAAGAAGGAAGGATATTTCATCTACCAGGAAATCAAAATTCCAGAGGAGGTTCAGGCAGAAGAGGTCAGACTGGAAGAATCGCTGCTGTCCACCCTGGCCGAGCAGCTGACATCTGGAGAACAGGAGACTGCGGAGGCAGCTGAAGAGGAAGCGCCGGCCGAGCCTGAGATGGTTGAAGAGGCGGTGGAAGTTGAAGCCGAAGCCGAAACTCCCGTCTTCGGTGGCGAACCGGAGATTCAGATTCATCTGGAGCCGCTGAAGAAAGAGAAAGAGAAAGAAAAAGAAAAGGAAAAAGAGAAAGAGAAGGAAATAGAGAAACCGGCGAAGAAGAAGAAGGAAAAAGAAGTCGGCCCGAAACCCCGCAAGAGCGAACGACGGTTGATCGAAGAAGAAATAATGGAAGAGGAATCCGAGCGAGAAGCTCTGGAAGCTCTCAAAGCTCAGGAAGAGGAAGAACTGGAAGCGGCTGAAGCTGAGGAGGAAAGCCTGCCGATAGAAATTGAAGTTCCCAGAGAAGAGCCCAAATTCGGATTTTTCGCCGAGATGCTGAAATCGGCCCTGAGCAAAAAACAGCCGGCTCCGGGCGGAGAAGAGGAAGAAGAAAAGAAGTAAGCTGTCTTTTATATCCTACTAAAATAGTAGGATATTTGGGTTTTAGCCGCCAGGGGAGGCCGTGCTTTTCAGTTCAGAGGATGATCCGCTTGTTGCCCACGCGGCTGGTCAGTCCGAGTTCGTCCAGGAATTCCAGCAGCGGAATGGCATATTTTCTGGTAAGTCCGGTGAGCTTCTTAAAATCGCCTACCGTCAATTCTTTCTGACCCTGCCTTTTCAAATCAGCCAGTTTCTGCTTCAACTCCTCCAGCCATTCGGCATGAAGAAGGAATCCTTCCTGGCTCTTGACGATTTTCTTCTGCCGGAGGAGCATATCAAGAAGAGTATTCAGCCGGCTGGGATGAATCCGGAATTTTTTCAAAAGTTCTTCGTAGGAAGAGGAAGAAAATTTTTCTTCGTGCA
>JBASPX010000085.1:0-17726 GCA_049659625.1 Candidatus Saccharicenans sp.
GGGTATATATATCTCGTCATTTCTGTTTGGGCTTCCTCCTTTCAGTTAAAAGTTTTAACAAAACTTTTACCGGAGGAAGCCCTGCTTTTTCAAGCGCCAGTCTGATAAACCCCTTCGCTTCTTCAACCCCTATCCCAATAGCTGGCCTACCACCACGCCGCCTCCATATACCACCCTTACCCTGGATACTATGTCTGTGCCTGAAAGAAGATTTTTATTGACACTTCCTTCCTCAGATGTTAACTTATTTAATCCAATGTCGCAGATGCATACTGGCCTTCAGTTCGAACAGCTTGAGAAAAACAGGCGGTTAATCATTCGTGACGACCACTATGACCTGCCGGTTCTGGCTGACCTTCTGGAGACCGCGGCGCGGAGGAAGGATAAGGTAATCCTGCTGGATACCGGCCGGTTCGCTCCTGAGGAGTTCGAACGGCTGGCCGATTTTCCTTTTAATTTATATACGTCCGACAGAGCCCGGAAGGATTTTCAACAGTTGAACCAGATTTTTTTAAGACTTGAACCTGCCGGCAGCAAGCTTTTCTATTTTCTCCACGGTGAACTGGAGAACAGCCAGGAGCTCGTCGCCGGGGCGGAAATTTTTTCCTCCATCTATGTTTCCAGCCGGGAAAAACCGAGGTCTCTGGAAACCCTGGGCTCGCTGGCCGCAGAAATCTCCCGCCAGGGATGCAGCCTGGCGTATTATCATCATGGAAAACTGGAAGAAAACCTGGCTGAAATCGGTCAAAAAAATTGCTGGGTTCATGTCTCCAGCAAACATTTCAGCGAAGAAGATGAAATTTTGTTGCTTGATATGTTAAAGACCTTCAGGAAAAACCGTGGCCGTCTGGTGGCGCACATCGAGCGGCCGGTCTCTTCCTACCTGCTGAAATTGCTCGAAAAGAACGGAGTGTTTCTGGTCTTCAACCTGCCACTGCTGGAATCGGGTTCTGAAGTTTCTCGCCTGGCAAAAACCTGGGAACGGAAAAAACTTCCGGAGACAGCTTTTTACCTTTATAAAGAAGTTATGGCCTGATCGATGCCGGTCCTTATTCCCGGCCGGTAATCAGGTGTTCTGTTAATATTAATAAGGTAAGCTGTTATAATTTTGAAAACTGAAAACACAGGTGAAAAATGAGCAAAGAAGAAAAGATCGTTAAGGAGACTTCGCAGGAGCAGGCCGACGCCCGGAGAGCGCTCCAGGAGATAAAGAAAGCGGAAGAGCGCGCGCGACAGATGGTGGAAGAAGCCCGCACCAGGACCGCTCCCGGGTTGATAAAGCAGGCCACGGCCGAGGCAGAAGAAATCCGGAAGAAAATACTGGCTGAAGCCCGGCAGCAGGGCGAAAAGATTAAACAGGAGATCATCGAGAAAGCTATGGCCGAAGCTCGGTCGATAGAGCAGCAGATTGAAGTCGAAAAGCAGCAGATATGGAAATCAGCCGAAGCTGCTTTTGCCCGGGCGGTGGAGAACACCGCAGTTCGTTTGCTGGAAATTCTTAAAACAAAGAAGGTTTGAACATGGCTATCTCCCGGGTTAAAAGACTCGAAATCCTTTTGCCCGTAGAGCAGATGGATGGATTTCTGTCTTATCTTCAGGAACTCGGGGTGGCCCAGCTTGACCCTGTCCCTCACGAAGAATTCGAGCTGAAACCCACCGGGGTCGACCCTTCCGAGCACGAGCGCTGGCTCTGGAGAATCGGCCGGATCATCCAGAATCTGCCAGAAACGCAGCCGAAGAAAGGTTTAGATAAGCTTCTTGCCCGGAAGCCGAAGTTCACGGCCAGTCTCAGACAGGCTCTCCTGGATTTTGATTACCGCAGGGTGGTTGAAGACTACGAGAGGCTCGAGGCGAGAAAGAATGAGCTGCTTCAGGAGATAAAACAGCTGGAAAGAGAAGAAGAATTTCTGAAGCCGCTGGCTGCGCTTGATATTCCGCTGCCGGAACTTTTTGCCTCCGCCACCTGCGAAGCTCAGCTGATTCAGATCCAGCCGCAGGACCTGGAAATAATCAGGGAGAAGCTGCGGGATCTGGCGGCCGGGGTGTATCTGGTGGTCAGGGAGAAGAGCCGGCTGTTTGTCCTGGTTATAAACCATCAGGATGCAAAGCTGGCGGTGGAAGAGGTTTTTTCCGACCTGAAATCGGTTTACATAAACCTGGCACACTACCTGGAGAGGGTTGAGGAAGGCCAGAAACTATCGGATGTGCTGGTGGGAGTGCTGCGGACGATTGAGGAAAAAAAGAGGCAGGTCGAACAGCTGGATAAAGAACTGGCCGGCTTTGCCATCCATCGCCAGGCGCTGATGGCTGTCCACGATGTGCTGCTGAACGAGAAGGAAAAACTGGAAGCGGCGGCGCTGGCCGGATTGACCGAAAAGACGGTCTGCCTGCGCGGCTGGATTCCGGCGGCTGAGGCGGAAAGATTTTCCTCTCATATATCACGATATTCCGATAGGATTTATCTGATTATCCGAGACCCGCAGCCGGAGGAAGAGGAAGAAGCCCCGGTGATTCTGGAGAATCCGGAGCTGGTGAAGCCTTTCGAGATAATCACCGGCCTTTATGGATTGCCAAAGCCCGGCACGATAGAACCGACCGTATTTCTGGCGCCGTTCTTCTTTGTGTTTGTCGGGCTGTGCGTCAGCGAAGCCGGTTATGGACTGCTGGTGGCCCTTTTGAGCCTTCTTTACTTAAAAAAGGCAAAACCGAAGGGCCAGACCGAACTGTTTATGAAACTTCTCTTCTACCTCGGGATTTCCAACATAGTTCTGGGAACCCTGGTCGGCGGCTGGTTC
The DNA here is from genome assembly GCA_049659625.1 of Candidatus Saccharicenans sp. GTDB lineage: Bacteria > Acidobacteriota > Aminicenantia > Aminicenantales > Saccharicenantaceae > Saccharicenans. Next base: position 2,796 of record JBASPX010000085.1, read on the forward strand.
GGATTCCCGGTGAAATCGCTGATGCTGATAGACCCGCTGCAGGACCCGATTCCCTTTATGATCCTGGCACTGGCCCTCGGGTTCATTCAGGTGATGCTGTCGACCTTTTTAAGCCTGGTGAAAGAGTACCGTGAAGGAAACAGGGTGGGAGCGGTTGCCGTCAGGGGCGGCTGGTTGCTGTTGCTGCCTTCTCTTGTCGCCTATCTGGTGCTGAAGAAGCCGGTGTTCGGAATTTTGGCGCTGGTGGGCGCGGCCGGAATTGTTTTCTTTACTTCTAAATCTAAGAATCCGATTGCCAGATTTTTCAGCGGACTTTACGCACTTTACGGGATTTCCGGTTACCTGGCCGACACTCTTTCCTATTCTCGTATTCTGGCCCTTGGACTTTCCACCGGGGTCATTGCCATGGTAGTGAACAACCTTTTCCAGATCGCCTGGAAGATACCTTATATCGGCTGGCTGGCGGCGATTGTGGTGTTCATCGGCGGACATCTTTTCAACCTCGGCATAGGTTTCCTGGGAGCTTTCGTCCATTCGATGAGGTTGCAGTTTGTGGAGTTTTTCACCCGCTTTTACCAGGCCGGAGGCAAGCCCTTCAAACCTTTCAAGCTTGAGAGCAAATACGTGGAGTTTATCAGATGATAGATTCAATATCCGGGATTAAAACAGGAGGAAAGAAATGAGCTTAGGCTTAACACTGGCGATTTTCGGAGGCGCGCTGGCTGTTTTCCTGGCCGGTATCGGTTCGGCTATCGGCGTTGGTCTGGCCGGTCAGGCGGCTTCGGGCGTGATGAGCGAGGATCCCTCAAAATTCGGTTCGATGTTGCTGCTGTCGGCTCTTCCCGGCACCCAGGGGATTTACGGCTTTCTGAGCGGCTTTCTGGTAATCCTGAAGCTCGGACTGATAGGCGGAACTGCTGCCTCGCCGACCGTCCAGCAGGGATTGCAGATCATGTTTGCCTGCTTTCCGGTGGCCTTTGCCGGGTTAGTTTCCGGAATACATCAGGGCAAGGTCTGCGCCGCCGGTATCTACATGGTGGCCAAGCAGCCGAAGGAAATGACCAAACCGATGGTTCTGGCCGCTCTGGTCGAAACCTACGCCGTTCTCGGTCTTCTGGCCACCGTCCTCATTCTTAACGGAATTAAGCTTTAATCGCAGCTGGAAAAAGAAATGAGTCTGGAAAAGATTCTGGAAAAGATAGAGCTTGACGCCAGGCAGGAAGTCGAAAAGATTCTGGCTGAAGCGCGCCAGAAAGCCGAAAGGATAAAACAGGAAGCGGAGAGCCGGGCGCGGGAACAGGCTCAGCTGATTTTGCAGCAGGCGGAAACAGAAGCCCGGCTTGAAGCCAGCCGCATCGTCACCCAGGCGCAGCTGCGCAAGCGCATGGAGCTCCTCAAGGTGAAGAGGGAGTTGATAGACAGGGTGCTGAAGGCGGCGCTCCAGAAGGAAGAGCTCAGACAGGCCAGTCTGAAAAAGGAAATAGTCTCCCGCGAGGGAGTGATAGAAGAATCGCTCCCGTCTGAAAAGGTGATGGAGGAGCTTTCGAGGGAAGTCGAGAGCGAGATTATTGAGTGGTTGAAGGTCTGAAATGGCAGTCAGGGTTTCTGCTCTGAATTACGCTTACGCCGTCGGTCGGGTTCGCGCCCTGGAAAACTATCTCATTCCTTATCAGGTTTTCCGGGAGGCGGTCGAAGCCGAAAACGCCCGGCGGGCCATCGAGCTGATCTCGGATGCCGGGAAATTCGGCGAGGATTTGCTTCAGGTTCAGAATCCCGAACAGCTGGACAGAGTGTTGCTGAAGGAAAGAATCGCCCTGGATTTCAACCTGCAGGAACTCTTTCTGGAGAAAGAACTCTACTATGATTATTTAGCGGCCGAGACGCCGGTTGAAATTAAGGCGCGGCTGGAGACGGTGGGAAACGACTTTATCCGGAACTACTACCGCCTGCGGCTGGACCTGGCCAACCTGAAACTTTTCCTGCGCTGCCGTTATCTCCAGCTTCCGCTCGACCGGCTGGAAAAATATTTCCTGCCGGGCGGCCGGCTCGAGAAAAAACTGTTTACAGAAAATTACGGCGTTTCTTTTGAGGATTTCTATCAGATTATCCGGGCTACGTCCTGCGGCGAAATCTGGAAGGTGGCGGCAGAATTTCTCGCTTCTAAGGATAGCTTTCTGGCTCTCGAAAGGGAGATCGAGAACCAGCTGATGGCTTATCTCAGGCAGGCCAGACAGATTACCTTCGGGCCCGAGCCGCTTTTTGCCTACGGGCTGGCGCGCAGGCAGGAGCTCAAGATGGTAAGAATCGTGCTGGCTGGAAAATTTTTGCAGCTTCCAGCAAGTTTTCTCAGAGAGAGGTTGAGTCAAACCTATGTCTGAAAAAGCAAAAATCGCAGTCATCGGAGACCGGGACATCTGCGCTCCTTTTGCGGTCTTCGGCCTGACTGTTTTTACGCCCGGAAATGTTGAAGAAGCCCGGTCAATGCTGACGCAGGTGGCAGAGGAGAAATTCGCCATCTGCCTGATCCAGGAAACCTGGCTGGAAAGTTTGAAGGCGGAGGTGTCCGAGCTCAGCCAGAAAACAGCTCCGGTCTGTGTCGGGTTTTCTGATTTTCGGGCGATTTCAGAATCGGTGCAGAATCTCATGAGAGAACTTTCGATAAAAGCCACCGGTTCAGATTCACTTTTTGCCAGAGGAAGGAAAGAAAATGAAACAAGGTAAGATTATTCGCGTTGCCGGTCCCCTGGTGGTGGCTTCCGAGTGTCTCGGAGCCAAGATGTATGATATGGTCAGGGTTGGCCATATCGGTTTGATTGGCGAAATCATCGAACTTGACGGGGATAAAGCTTACATTCAGGTCTATGAGGATACCACCGGAATCGGTCCGGGCGAACCGGTCATCCTGACGGAGAAGCCGCTGTCGGTGGAGCTGGGTCCGGGAATTCTCGGCACGATTTACGACGGCATACAGAGACCGCTGGACTTAATTAGGGCCAGGGTCGGAGATTTTGTCACCCGCGGGGTTGAAGTTCCGGCGCTCGACCGCGAGAAACGCTGGCACTTCCATCCGTTGAAAAAAGCTGGAGACCGGGTGCTGGTCGGAGATATCGTCGGCTATGTGCAGGAGACGCCGTTGATCCAGCACCGGATCATGGTTCCGGAACAGGCCGGTGGAATAATTGAGGAGATAAAAGAAGGAGAGTTTTCAGTAACCGAGACCGTCTGCCGGGTGAAGACAGACTCCGGCGAAATAAAGGAATTGACGCTCTTCCAGGTCTGGCCCGTGAGAAAGCAGCGTCCGGTGAAGGAAAGGTTGATGCCGGTCGAGCCGCTGGTCACAGGCCAGAGAATCCTGGACACGCTTTTTCCTCTGGCCAAGGGCGGAACTGCCTGCGTTCCCGGTCCTTTCGGCAGCGGGAAGACGGTGGTTCAGCATCAGCTGGCCAAGTGGTCGGACGCCCAGATCATAGTGTATGTTGCCTGCGGCGAGCGCGGAAACGAAGTGGCTGACCTGCTGCTGAGCTTTCCGGAACTCAAAGACCCGAACACCGGCCGGCCGCTGATGGAAAGAACGGTGATCATCGCCAACACTTCCAACATGCCGGTGGCTGCCCGCGAGGCTTCAATCTACACCGGGATGACCATAGCCGAGTATTTCCGCGACATGGGTTATTCGGTGGCTCTGATGGCGGATTCCACCTCCCGCTGGGCGGAGGCGCTCAGAGAAATCGGCGGACGCATGGAAGAGATGCCGGGCGACGAAGGTTATCCGGCCTATCTTGCCAGCCGTCTGGCTGAGTTTTATGAAAGAGCCGGCAAGGTGGTCTGCCTCGGTTCTGAGGGAAGGACTGGCGCGTTGAGCGTCATCGGCGCGGTCAGCCCGCCGGGGGGCGACCTGTCCGACCCGGTGGTTCAGGCGACCCTCAAGGTGGTCAAAGTGTTCTGGGCTCTAGACGACCGGCTGGCCAACATGCGCCATTTCCCGGCCATCAACTGGCTGCAGAGTTATTCGCTGTACCGGGACTTACTGAAAAAATATTTTTCAGAAAAGGTGGCTGAGGATTTCGTTGAACTCAGCCAGGAGGCGATGAAGCTTCTCGAGCTTGAGGCCGAACTTCAGGAAATCGCTCGACTGATAGGTGTGGAGTCGCTTTCTTACAAAGAAAGGCTCGTCCTGGAAACAGCCCGGTCGATTCGGGAGGATTTTCTTCACCAGAACGCTTTCCATCCGCAGGACACCTACACTTCGATGCGCAAGCAGTACCTGATGCTGCGGACTATTCTGCATTTTCATCACCGGGCGAATCAGGCTTTAGACGAAGGAAAAGAATTCAGCCAGATTGTTTCTCTGGAAGTCCGCGACCGGATTTCCAAGATGAAATATTTACCCGAGGAGGAGGAAGCTCTGCTTCAGGTGGAAAAAGAAGTGGACGCTTCTTTTAAAAGACTTTAGGTTTGAAGGTGAGACCGATGCGCAAAGAATACTTAACAGTCTCCAACATAGTGGGACCTCTGGTCATCGTGGAGAAAGTTTCCGACGTAAAATACAACGAGCTGGTGGAAATTGAGGATTCGCGGGGAAACATCCGCCGGGGAACAGTGCTCGAAGTCTCGACCGAGCAGGCGGTGGTCCAGGTGTTTGAGGGAACGGTCGGACTCGACATCGATAAATCAAGAGTGAGATTTCTCGGCCGGTCGCAGCAGCTTCCGGTCTCGGAGGAAATCATCGGCCGTGTTTTTGACGGTTCCGGCCGGCCGCGCGACAACGGACCTCAAATCATCGCCCGCAAATACCTCGACATCAACGGCAGCCCGATCAACCCGGATGCCCGCGATTATCCATCAGAGTTCATCCAGACCGGAATTTCCGCCATCGACGGAATGAACCCGCTGGTGCGCGGACAGAAGCTGCCGATTTTTTCCGGAAGCGGTCTGCCCCATCCGCGAATCGCCGCTCAGATCGCCCGTCAGGCGAAGGTTCTGGGGAAGGAAGAAAAGTTTGCCGTGGTCTTTGCGGCCATGGGCATCACCTTTGAAGAAGCCAATTTCTTCATCGAGGATTTCCGCCAGACCGGAGCCCTGGAGAGAGCCGTTCTCTTTCTGAACCTGGCCAACGAGCCGGCGATCGAAAGAATCGCCACGCCGCGTCTGGCTCTTACCTGCGCCGAGTATTTAGCTTTTGACCTGGATATGCATGTGCTGGTTATTCTGGTTGATATGACTTTTTACGCGGAAGCCCTGCGGGAAATTTCAGCAGCCAGAAAGGAAATCCCGGGAAGACGCGGCTACCCCGGTTATCTCTACACGGACCTGGCCACGATGTACGAAAGAGCCGGCAGGATAAAAGGCAAGAAGGGCTCGATCACCATGATTCCCATCCTGACCATGCCCGAGGACGACAAGACCCATCCGATTCCCGACCTGACCGGTTACATCACCGAAGGGCAGATCATTCTCAGCCGGGAACTTCACCGCAAGGGAATCTATCCGCCGATCGACGTTCTGCCCAGCCTTTCGCGTTTGAAGGATAAAGGCATAGGAACCGGAAAAACGCGTGAGGATCACGCCGACGTCCTGAATCAGCTGTTTGCCTGCTATGCCAGAGGCAAGGAAGCAAGAGAACTCGCTCTGATTCTGGGAGAAGCGGCGCTGACCGACCTTGACCGGCTTTACCTGAAATTTGCCGACCTTTATGAGAATGAATTTGTTCGACAGGGAGAATTTGAAGCCCGGAGCATCGAGCAGACGCTCGAGCTTGGCTGGAAACTCATGCGGCTGCTGCCGAAAACCGAACTGAAGAGGATCAGGCCGGAATTTCTGGAAAAATATTATTGATTAAGTTGAAAGAAAGGAACCGGAGGCAGGATGAAGCTGAAAGTCAATCCAAACCGGATGGAACTTCTCCGGCTGCGGCGCCGCCTGGCGCTGGCTGAAAGGGGACACAAGCTGCTTAAGGACAAGCTGGAAGAACTCATGCGGCAGATGCTCGAAGCTTCGCGGCGTCTGGCTGAGCTTCATGAACGGGTTGACCGGGAATTTGAAATCATCACCAGAGCGATGGCTCTATTTCGAATCGGCCACTCTTCTTCCGAACTTCAGGAAATTTTGCCTGAGGGAGAACTCGAGCTGGAGGCGAAAAAAAGTCGCCTTCTGAACCTGACCGTTCCGGATTTCGAACTCATTTCTTTCGAGCCCGGCCATTATGATCTCGTTCAAACTGAAAGCGAGCTGGACGTGGCCGTAAAACATTTTCGTCAGGTGCTGCCGGAGCTTCTGGAGTTCTGCATCCTCTGGAAAAAACTTGAGCTCCTGGCTCACGAAATTGAAGTGACCAGAAGAAGGGTTAACGCTCTTGAATATATTTTAATTCCCTCCCTCAAAGAAACCATCCGCTCTATCTCCGCCCGCCTGGAAGAGATCGAACGTTCCTACCAGGTCCAGCTGATGCGGGTGAAGGAGATCGTCAGACACCACTAAAAATAGTGGTCTAAAATTTTTTAACACAAAAAAAAGTATAAAAATCCAAAAAAAGTATTGACATAATAAGAAAATGCTGTATATATACAATTGAAAAATGATAAAAATGAATGAGACTGAAAGCGGCGATTAAAAAATTTTTGGGGGAATGAGTTCGAAAAAATTTTAACGGCGAGAACAAAACATGAAGATCGCTTTGCTTTTCAGCTCGAAAGAAGGGATGGCCAGGACGATAAGGCCATTTCTTTTTGAAGAAAGGGCAGAGGAAGGTGAAGACCCTCCACCTGATTTATTAGCTGAATGTGACAGCGACGAAACGATCGCTGCCGTTCAGCGAGCGCTTGAGAAATTTCATCGGGTTGTTCCCATCGAATCTGACGAACAGGCTTATCTGCGTCTGATGGAGGAAAAACCCGACCTGGTTTTCAACATAGCGGAAAGACTTTTCGGGCCGAATCGCGAGTCTCACATTCCCACCATCTGCGAGGTGCTGAACATTCCCTACACCGGGTCAGACCCGCTGACTCTCGGCATCTGTCTCGACAAATCGCGGGCGAAGGAAATCCTGAGTTATTACGGAATTCCCAACCCACCTTTTAAAGTTATCGAGAAGCCGGAAGATATTCCGGCTAACCTTGATTATCCGCTGATCGTGAAGCCACTGTACGAAGGATCGAGCAAGGGAATCAAAAACAACTCGGTCGTTCGCAGCCGGACGGAGCTTGAAGAAAAAATAAAGGAGATCAACCGGCTTTATCAACAGCCGGCGATTGTGGAGAAATTTCTCAGCGGACGCGAATTTACCGTCGGCATTCTCGGCAATTATCCGGAAATCGAAGTTTTGCCGATTGTCGAGATAGACCACAGCCAGCTTCCAGCGGGAGCCAACCCGATCTATTCGTACGAAGCCAAGTGGGTCTGGGACAGACCGGAAAATCCGCTGGAAATTTTCCGCTGCCCGGCGGAGATTCCGGAAGAACTTAAAAATCAAATAGAAGAAACAGTCAGGGAAACCTGCCGCATTCTCAGAATCCGCGACTGGGCCAGGATTGACCTCAGGCTGGATGAGCGCGGCGTGCCGAACATTCTGGAAGTCAATCCACTGCCCGGGATACTGCCGAATCCGGAAGATAACTCCTGCCTGCCGAAAGCAGCCCGTGCGGCCGGTTATACCTATGATCAATTGATAAACCGGGTGGTTCTGGAAGCCTGCCGGAGATACGGTCTGCCGATGGAAACTGAATTTCCGGCCTTCGCCCGGTTCGCCAGTTCTCCCGGGCTCGGAGGAGCCGATGGCCACTGAGGGTTTGAAGGTTGGAGTGGCTTTTAACACCTACGAGCCCTACATCTATCGCCCGAAAAAAGTTTCCGAAGATTCCGTAGCCAGAGTGGCTGAGGTGGTCTGTGAAACTCTGAACCAGGCCGGAGTTCAGGCGGTGCTGATTCCACTCCAGCGCAGCATGTTCACTTTTCTCCGGCGTATAAAGGAGCTCGAAGTTGATGTTGTGGTCAATCTCTGCGAGGGGTTTTTTGGCCGTCCTCAGTGGGAAGCCAACGTGGCTGCGGTAATGGAAGTCCTGCATATTCCGTTTACCGGCAACGGCTCGAGAACGCTGGCACTCTGTCAGGACAAACATCAGGCGAAAGCTATACTCAGCTCATTCAACCTTCCGGTGGCTCCAAGCCAGCTGATCACTTCGGCCGATAAGATGGTCGACCTGAAATTTCCGGTGATCGTCAAACCTAATTCTGAAGATGCCAGCGTCGGTGTCCACCCGGAATCCGTGGTTTATGATAAAGAGTCTCTGGCCGAACGGGTGGAAAAAATCGTCAGGACTTACAGCCAGCCGGCGATCGTTGAAGAGTTCATCGACGGCCGCGAATTCAATGTAGCTGTGCTCGAAGATGGAGAACCGAGGGCGCTTCCGGTTTCCGAGATAGATTTTTCCACCATGCCCGAAGGCTATCCGCGGATCTGCAGCTATGAAGCCAAATGGTATCCGGACCATATTCTCTATAAAACAACCGTTCCGGTCTGCCCGGCTCGCATCGATGAAAACCTCCGCCAGAAACTGCAGGAGCTGGCCATCACGGCCTTCAGAGTTATGGGCTGCCGGGATTATGCCAGGGTGGATTTCCGGATGAATAATCAGGGCGAAATTTTCATACTGGAAGTCAACCCTAACCCGGACATCAGTCTCGATGCCGGTTATGCCCGGGCGCTGAGAGCGGCCGGCATAGAGTACGCTGAGTTCTGGAAGATGATGATAAGAAACGCCCTGAAAAGGAAGGAAAACCATGCTGCGGCCAATGGCAAAAGATGATCGCCAGCCGGTTCTTGAGCTCATCAGGGCGACCAGTTTTTTCAACGAGGCGGAGATTCAGGTGGCCGCAGAGTTGATCGATATTTACCTTAATAATCCCGACCAGCGCGACTACCAGATTGTGGTGGTCGAAGATGAGAGGGGAAAGGTGGCTGGCTACATGACCTACGGGCCGACGCCCCTGACCGAGGGGACCTGGGACCTTTACTGGATTGCCGTTTCCCCCGAGGCGCAGGGCAAAGGTTATGGCCGGCAGCTGGTTAACTGGCTCGAGGATCGGGTCAGGGAAAGCGGGGGGAGGCTGATTCTGATCGAAACCTCTTCCCAGCCAAAATATCTGCCAACCAGGAAATTTTATGAAAAACTCGGATATGCCGAGATTGCCCGGATACCGGACTTTTACCGTCCTGGAGACGACCGGGTCATTTTCGGCAAATATTTTCGCTCAAAGGAGTAAGAAAAGGAGACCATGGAAGACTGGCAACGTATCCTGCGCGAGAGTCTGAGAACGCCCGAAGAAATTGCCGAACGCTTCGGGCTGGAGGTGGAAGAGGTCAGAAAGATCGGGCGGGAGTTCAAAATCCAGATTACTCCTTACTTCGCGAGTCTGATCAAGAAAAAGGGCGATCCGCTGTATAAACAGGTGGTTCCGGACCTGGCTGAGCTGGCTGAGAATTCAGGCGAGGAAGATCCGCTCGAAGAAGACCTCGATTCTCCTGTACCCAGCATCGTTCACCGTTATCCCGACCGCGTTCTGTTTCTGGTTTCTCACAGCTGTGCTTCCTACTGCCGTTTCTGCACCAGAAAAAGAAAAGTTGGCGACCCGAGCAAAATACATCCGCGTTACATCGAAGACGGAATCCATTACATAAAGGACCACCCTGAAGTGCGGGATGTCATCATTTCCGGTGGCGACCCGCTGATCCTGAGCGACGATAAACTGGAGGCGATCATCAGCAGCGTGCGAGCTATCCCGCATGTGGAGATCATCCGCATCGGCAGCCGTGTACCCTGCTTCCTGCCGCAGAGGATAACTGAGAAGCTGGTCAACATGCTGAAGAAGTATCACCCGCTTTACATGAACGTACACTTCAACCATCCAGACGAGATAACTCCGGAAGCAGCCAAGGCGCTGAATATGCTGGCTGATGCCGGAATCCCGCTCGGCAACCAGACGGTTCTCCTGCGGGGCATCAACGATGATGTCATGACCATGAGAAAGTTGATGCAGAAGCTGCTGGTGGTCAGGGTGCGTCCGTACTACATTTACCAGGCGGATTATGTTAAAGGGACCGACCACTTCCGCACGACCGTGGAGAAAGGTCTGGAAATCTACCAGGGACTCAGAGGCTGGACCTCAGGTCTGGCCGTACCTCATTACGTGATCGACGCTCCTGGCGGCGGAGGCAAAATCCCGCTGATACCGGAGTACGTCCAGTCGATTTCCGACGAGAAGGTGGTTTTAAGGAATTACGCCGGCGAGATTTACGTTTATCCGCAGGTGAAAACACATAAGAAGAGAAGACCTCGCACCCAGACTCCCTGTTACGCCGCTCAGAGCCAGCAGCTCTGACCCGCTTTAATCAGGGCTCGCAGGGGGAAGCGCAGGGTCGGGTTTTCCCTCAAAGCTGCTGAAACTGACGCAGGTATTCAGCCAGCCCGACCTGCTGCAGGATGGTGAGAGCTTCCTCGTTGCTCACTCCTCTTTTCAGCCTGAGGGATTCGAGAATTCTGATTATCGACAGCGCCACTTCGGCCGTCTGGCCGGCCACCTGCTGTTTGTCCTTCAGAAATTCAATCGAGTCGAAAAGCACAGCGTTGGCTTCGCCGTAGCTGATTTCCGCTCTTCTGCCGTATTTTTTAATCCAGTCAGGTTTTCTCAGGCAGTCGTTCACATGTGATTGAATCAGGTAGGTGGCGCGCCCGATGAGCTTAAGGTTGCTCGGGCTGACGTTGGTCATGGTGTTCCCGATCACCCGACCGAGCTTAGCCATGACGGCGGTCGAATGAGCGTTGAGCACCATTTTCAGCGCGATGTTCTGTTTCAGCAGGAACGGGTCGTTTTCGCGGTCTATGTTCAGGCTGATGAACACAGGAGATTTCTGCTCTCCTGACACGAATTTTCTGTACGCCTCGTTTATTTTATTTTCCAGGGCCACGGTCTGTTTCTCGCTGAGGTCGTTTACGCTGACCACAACCAGACTGGCCTGTTTTTCCAGAAAAAGTCGAGCAAACTGGCTGAATGGAGAAGAGGCGGCCAGCAGCTGATTTTCTTCCGGGGTGAGACAGACCACTACGCCCAGGTCTCCAGCTTTTGGCCCGCGTTTTTTAAGATTAAATTCGGCAAAGGAAAAATCATAAAGGTCCTGCTGGTTGTCTCCGGCTTTTTTCAGGCTTTCCAGGGCAGCTCGCCGCAGGTACGGGTCTTCGACTTCTTCCTCAAAAGGCTTGCGGTAAAACTCTTCCCTAAGGCCACGGAAGGGTCGGCCAAGGAAGTTAAACCAGGCCTGTTTTCTGTCTCTGGCCGGAGTCCAGACCTGTATCCAGCATTTGCGCTCCGGCTCCTCCACCGTGTCCAGAGGAAAGAGTCTGAAGGTCGGGCTGCGCTCGGTGCTGTCGATGAAAACGGTGATGAGCGCTTTTTCCGCGAAGTAGGTGGAAAATCGATTGCTGGCGTAAGTGCTCGATTCGAGCTCGGTCCAGACGGCAATGGCTGGAACAGCGTTTTTAATCCTGTTCAGTATGCGGGGAAAATCTCTAAGAGTTTCCACCGGGTCGTATTTCCGGCTGAAGCCGGCTCTCCTCAATTCCTTTTCGTTCAGGAAACCAGAAAGGAGCTCATAAACAGCCGACTGAAGTGCGGCGCCCACGACGTAGGTTTCTATGGTGGTGGCCTGCATCCGGGTGGAACCGGTTATGGCCATCGGTCCGGTGGTCAGGTTGATTTTTGTTATTCCTTCTTCCTCAATAACCCGGCGGCTGCGGTCAAAGGGACGCAGTCGGTCGTCCGGGTTGTTGTAAACGAAATAGAGCTTCTTCCGGCTTTCTTCCGGCCGGTAACCCGGCGATTGCTTCCACTGTTCCAGAGCTGTCAGGATTGTACCGATGACCGAAGATGTTTCTCCGCCTTCGGTGACGCAGATGACCAGGTCTCCTTTTTTGATGCCGTGGTCGAGAAGCTGAAGACGCCCGATAAGCTGGAGGTCCTCAAAGCCCTCGAGCGAGGAGATGAGCGCCCGGTCGCCCCCGGTCATCTCGCCGATCAGCCTGTCGGCTATATCCGGACCGAGATTCTTTTCAACCTTCAACCAGAGGTTCCTGTCCTGGCGCAGGGAATTCCAGAAGGGCCTCCAGAAAGTACTCTCCATCTGCTTCGCCAGGCGTCCGGTGGCTCCGCAACCGTAGATGTATATCTTATTTCCCTCGAGGATGGTCTTTCTTATTTCTGACGAAAGGGTCAGGAGAAGTGCGGGACTGGCGGCCAGCTGTTCCAGCCGGCTGGCGATGTCCTCGTCGACTGAGAAAAGCAGGTGCAGGCCGGCCGGGATGTCAGTTCTTATCCTTTCGCTCAGGTTCCAGGTTTTCGGGTGACGCTGTTCGGTCAGAAGCGTATGGAGTTGAAACTGGGTTTTGTTCTGAATGTAGTCGAGCGATTCGGCTGGAACCTCGAGGCCCAGCAGAGCCAGCAATCCAGAGCTGCCTGAAACCGGCGTTTTTTCCTGTGAGTGAATGGTGGGAGCGAATAGAATTCCTACTATAATAGTAGGAATTATCAAGAGGCCGGCCAGCCAGGTCTGAATAAATTTAATCCTTTTTCCTTTTGTTGTTTTCATAAGGCACCCCATACTGGTGAGTATCATCCAGGATGTCGTTTTCCTGCCAGTCTTTTATCCATTTATCCACCTGGAAAATCTCCAGACCGCCCGAGGCGGTGGAACAGACGACGCGCTTCAGACCGGCGTTGATGATCATCTTCTTGCAGATGAAACAGGGGAAGGCATCGATCGGCTGCCCGCTGCGCGGGTCGCTGCCGTAGATGAACATGTCTCCGCCCAGGAGGCTCACCCCGGCCCGGGCGGCGTTGATGATGGCGTTCTGCTCCGCATGCACCGAACGACAGAGTTCATAGCGCTGACCGTGCGGTATGTTCAGGCGGTCACGAAGACAGAAACCGTGTTCCAGGCTGTCCCTGGTTTTTCTGGGAGCGCCGACGTAACCGGTGGAGATAATCTGATCATCTCTTACGATGATCGCCCCGATAGAACGCCGGAAACAGGTGCTGCGGCGGGAAACTTCTCTGGCGATTCCCAGGTAATATTCATCCTTGGAAATTCTCCCGCTGGCGTTCTTTGCCGGGGACTTTCCTTTTCTGCTTTCTTTTTGTACCCTGTCTTCTTTTTGGGCCTTCTGGCGAGAGCTTTTTTTCATCCGAGTGCCTCCAGTTTTTTCCAGAGTTCTTCTAAGGTGCCATCGTTGATGATGGTGATGTCCGCCAGTTTCAGGCAGAGGTCGAGCTGCTGGCTGTTTTCCTGGCGGCCCTTTTCCTGTTCTTCTTTCTCGCGGAATTCTTCCAGAGTGGATGCGGATTCGTTCCGGCCGCGCCTGCGCACGCGCTCGAAGCGGATTTCCACCGGAGCGTCAACCGCTATAAGAATAAAATCACCCAGGCTTCTGAGATAGGCAATTTCGGCGGCGTTACGGATGCTGTCGATGACCGTCGGGCCCGTGATTTTTTCGGCTGCCCGGCGGGCCAGCACCTCCGGACCGAATTTCTCCCGCAGTTCGTTGCCGCAGGCGATCAGGTTATCCCGGCTGGGTTCAAGTCCGCGGGCCTGGAGTTCTTCCCTGATGACGTCTGAGAGTGAGACGTAACCGTAGCCCTTCTTCTGAAGATAGCGAGCCACCTCTCCCTTGCCGGCGCCGTTGGTTCCGGTGAGTCCTATGAGCCTGTATTCTGTAAGTTTTTTCATCGAAAGTTCTGCCAGTTTTAATTTTTAAGGAGCTTAAAAAGAGAATATATCCTATCCTGAAAGAAATTCAAAGAGGGCGTCATGGCAGGCGGCATTTAGCCGGCCAGGTCGTCCGGTGAGCCGGCTCTTTCTTCTTTCCGCTTTTTCCGCTCCCGATTGCGCCCAACCACAAGCGTTATCAGAATGCTTATCCCGTAGAGGGCGATCATCGGGACGGCCACTATCGTCTGGGTTATCATGTCGGGCGTTGGTGTTATCACCGCGGCGATGACGAAAGCGGCCAGAACCGCATACTGAAAATTCTTGATCATCCAGCGCGAGGTGATCAGTCCGAGCTTTGAAAGAAAATAAACTATGGTCGGAAGCTCGAACACCAGAGCGATTCCCAGCAGAACTTTCAGGGCAAAGCTGAAGTACTGGTCGACGGTGATGACCGGCGTGAAATCCCGTCCCAGCGTCAGAAAGAAGCGGCAGGCCCAGGGAAATACGATGAAATAACCGAAAAGCGCGCCGATGATGAAGAAAAAAGAGGTGAAGAAAACAAAGGGAATAACGTATCTTTTTTCTTTCTGGTAAAGTCCGGGCGAAACGAACAACCACAGCTGATAGAATACGAACGGCGAAGTAAGAAAAAGAGCGGCCAGAAAAGACACCTTCAGGTAGAGCATGAAAGGAGCCGTCAGCGTGGTGAAAGCCAGCCTGGTCCCTTCCGGCAGATATTGTGTCACCGGCCGGGCGATGATGGCAAAGAGCTGACGGCTGAAAACCCAGCAGGGAATCACGCCCAAGATTATGGCCATAAAGGAATAGAAGATTCTTTTGCGGAGGTCTTCGAGATGTTCAAGGAAGGTCATCTCGTCAGGTGACTTTCTGGCCTTCCTCGGGCTCATTGTTTTCCAGGTCCTTTTTGATGGTCTCGGGGAGATGGGTGAAGCCTTCCTGCAGGTCGGTCAGGTCGGATTTGACTTCCTCCAGGTTGGATTTTATTTCGCTCGCCTGAATTTCCTCTTCCACCTTGCTCCGCAGCTCGTCTGAGGCTTTCTTAAATTCCCGGATCGCCCGGCCGACAGATTTACCGACCTCGGGCAGCTTCTTCGGGCCAAAAACCAGAAGGGCGATGATGAGAATGATTATTAATTCTGGCAGGCCGATTGAACCAA
>JBASPX010000086.1:0-2006 GCA_049659625.1 Candidatus Saccharicenans sp.
GTATCAGGTCATAACCTACCTGATACCTCTTTTTAATGCCTTAAATCCTTTATGGATGTGCGTGCACGCGTTAATTATATGGTAGGCTATGGGGGGAAAATTGTAAAATCCTATATATAATATATAATAGGTCACATCGTTTAAGTTTGAAAGGTCATTAGAATGGCGCTTAACACAATTTATCAATTACGTGCTAGACAGACATGGGGAACAGGGGGAAAAGAGCAAGAAAGTGTATTCTTCTTCGATCATACCGCTGGTACTGGTGCATCAGCCGACCTTGCCGCAATTTGGGGGACTGTTATCGGGGCAGCTTTGAACGCTCTCCAAACATCCATCATGAAGAATTATTCTGTGGATGTTATCAACATGGGTGATTTCAGTGATTTTGCCTACGTGCCTTGGTTCGGTACAGGTGGGGTGACAGATCAAACCTTGCCGCCATATGCGGCTTTGGGCTACACCATGAAGCTCAACACTCGTGCGGTCCGTCATGGAAGCAAACGGTTCTCTGGTATCCCAGAGGGAGCGGGGAATGATGGTGTCATTACCGATAGTGCTTACATCGCCAAAGTTGAGACAATGCGCGCTGCTCTTGAGGGTGAGTTGACAGACGCGGGGGATACGTGGCTCCCGATTGTCGTTAAGCGTGTGAAGGAACCTGTAGTCGGCACAGTACCGCTACAGTACACGTACCGACTGCCCGAAACTGATGGTGAGTTGGTCTACGGTGAGATCGTTTCAGTACTTAACAGCTTGAACCTCACCCATCAGACTAGTCGTGAGTTATAAATGTCACCCGTACCATTTGTCACACGCATGGATTACGCTCAGAATGTATATGTGATGATGAATGAGATTTTACCTATCTTCTCGGTGGTACAAGCCGCACTTGCCGCCGAGATGATATTAAATCCGGGTTGGGCTACGACTGATCTGACAGAGGATGAGCGTAACGACACACTACGACTGCTCACCGGTCTGACAGTGGCGTTGTCACCTACGCTGAACTGTTATCCGCGTGGCCTTGCTGAGACAACTTGCTTTGACATTGACGGCAATGAAGTACCGTAGGCTGTTCGCTCATTTCGTGAAACCGAATGGCTCATTAATGAAGCGTTGATTATTTCGATACCGGGTTGATGTGAAATCAACGCTTCAACAAGTAAGTTGCACTACCGGGCAATGTTGAGTATTATCTTTTTCGTAGGCTAATGGCGGCAAAATGGAGTAGCAACTCCTGACTAGCCGTTGTGGATAGAGGGCACATCAATTCCGATGTGCCCTTTTTTTATCGAAAGGATTAGAGATGTTTCCGGTAGACGATATGACCATGCTGACAGTTAACATTGTGGAGTTGCACCTATTGGGCTTCGTGGTCACACTGACCATAGCAGTGCTTCCCGGCGGTGAAGTGTACGACGTTCAAATTAATGACGTTCAAGAGGAGAAAAAATAATGGCAAAACAAGTTACACGAAAAAAATCGGGTGTAGAATTCAAAGGTTACTTACGTGTCAATTTGACAGAGGAGCAAGATAAGCATTTTGATGAGTGGTTTCCCTCACAGGTCATTCAAATTAGTGATTTCGGTATACTCTGTAATAACGGGTTTAAGTTTGCTCTTGCTTGGGATAATTTTCACCAAGGAGTGGTTGCGTCGCTATACGCAAATGATCCCAAGCTCTCATGGTCAGGATGGATTTTAACCGCTTGGGCGGATAGTGCCGAGGAATCGGTAGCCCTACTATTTTACAAACATTACATCGTTTGTGAAGAAGACTGGGAGCATTTCCAAGACGCTGTAGAAAAGTCTGGTAGAACACGCGGATAACCACCCCATAGCCTACCAAAAACGACCATTTAAGGCGTTTATAGAGGTATCAGGTCATAACCTACCTGATACCTCTTTTTAATGCCTTAAATCCTTTATGGATGTGCGTGCACGCGTTAATTATATGGTAGGCTATGGGGGGAAAATTGTAAAATCCTATATATAATATATAA
>JBASPX010000087.1:0-1622 GCA_049659625.1 Candidatus Saccharicenans sp.
AATGCATATTGTAAGTACCATTTTGGTTATTGGACTCGTTGCAGCAGGATGGGCGGGTCAATCCAAAGCTGAAGTAAGGGAAGTCGTCATTGCGCTACAGCCTGGACTCGCATACTCCGCGCAGATGATTATGAAAGACCAAGGGTATGTCGAAGCAAATCTTGCTGCCTCGGGGCTTACTTCCACCAAGGTGACGTACCGCACCTTTGGTAGTGGCGGTGCTATGAATGATGCAGTGCTTTCTGGAGCAGCACATTTTGGAGCCAGCGGGGTTCCCGCTTTCATTACCCTTTGGAGCCGAGCACTGGGCACAAAAAGCGAATCGAAAGGATGCATCGCATTGGATTCGGAGCCGACAGTAGCCCTAACTAGAGATTCTAGAATCAAGACATTACGCGATATTGGGGAGGGCGATAAAATTTCTGTACCCGCTGTAAAGGTATCAATTCAGGCTGTGCTTCTGCAAATGGCCGCCGCAAAGATGTACGGTGATTCTCAATATAACCAGTTGGACAAACACACGGTTTCGTTATCTCATCCCGATGGACTTTCGGTCGTCCTATCTGGCGCTGAAGTAGGGACTGTCGTCGCGGCAATTCCATATATTGATTTGGGGATGCAAAAAGGCCTTCGACCGATATTCCATTCGTACGATGTTGTCGATAGAAATGCAACAACAGTTTTACTGTGGAGCGGAAGAAAATTCCAAGAGGAGAATCCCGCAACATTTAATGCGGTAATGGAAGCATTCGGAAGGGCTAGCTCCCTAATTAAATCAAACCCAAGGCTTGCCGCAGAAATTTATCTTCGCGTGGGCAAAGAGAAGTTCACCACTGAATTTATTGAAAAGCACTATACAGATCCTGCCATTTCCTTCGCTCCTCAACCAGTCGGAGTGCAAACGTTCGTGGATTTTATGCATCGAGTTGGCACGGTAAAGCAAGTCGGCGTAAAGTGGGAAGACCTCTTCTTTGATGGCTGCAAAAAATATTGGGGGCGATGAAATGAAATTCTTTGACGAAAATCCCATGACACAAGATCTCATGACGGATTGTGAATCAGATTCCATGACCGTTTCGAATGAAGTTATCTTGAACGTTAATAGCGTTACGCTGGAGTATCGGACGAAGAAAAATGTTGTAACCGCAACTAAACGAGTAAGTTTTAGCGTTAACAAGTCAGATAGATATGTGCTTCTTGGCCCTTCTGGATGCGGAAAATCAACACTTTTGAAATCCATTGCTGGCTATCTTCCGCCGGTAGAGGGAGAGATCCTTCTAAATGGAAAGAAGGTAATCCGTCCAGGGCCAGATCGAATCGTTGTATTTCAAGAGTTTGATCAATTGTTGCCGTGGAAAACAGTTCTTGGCAATATTGTATTTGCTTGTGAGATAAAGGATTAAATTAGCATCAAGCAGTTCAACTATCGCGTTAAAAATCGACATTTATTCGTCTGTGTGTCAATCTACTTTAATAAGCTAAATAGGAGACAAGAAATGCATATTGTAAGTACCATTTTGGTTATTGGACTCGTTGCAGCAGGATGGGCGGGTCAATCCAAAGCTGAAGTAAGGGAAGTCGTCATTGCGCTACAGCCTGGACTCGCATACTCCGCGCAGATG
>JBASPX010000088.1:0-8254 GCA_049659625.1 Candidatus Saccharicenans sp.
GAGCAGGAGTCGTCACCGGAACCAGCAGGTCGCAATCAAGAGCCAGTTCTCTGACAATTTCCGGCAGTGCAGCAACCCGGCCTCCGGCTCGCCTGACGGCAATTTTTACGTTTTTGCCGCTCAGCCTGCGATATTCCTCAAGCCTGTCCACAAGGCCGCGCAGTGCTTCCTCAGAAGTAGGAGAATCGTAAGCCATGATCACACCGACAGCAAATCTCTGACCGACACCCTCAGGTTTTTCCGCTTTTTCTCTGCAACCAGTAAGAACCGGGCCGACCATCATTAAAATCATAATAAACCATTTAATAAGACGCTGGCTTTTGCTGATTTTTCTCGGTTGCATATTATTATTTTCCGATTTTATTTGGCAAAAATAAGCTTTTCCCAGAAACTGTCTTCTATGTTTCCGCCGGTGACCACGCCCACCACCTTTTTGCCCGAAAAAAGCTCCGGATAGGACCTGAGGGCAGCCAGAGCCAGAGCGCCGGCTCCTTCGACCTGATAGCGGTGATGCTGGAGACAGAAAACTATCGACTGGATGAGACTTTTTTCCGTCACTGTCAGCATTCTGTCAACGTATTTCTGAATGAAACTGAAAGTTATAGAATCTTCTTCCAGCCCGCCGGAGACGGCATCGGCGATGGTTGGCTTTTCCCCGAAACTGTTATCCACCCGCCCCGCCTCAAGGGAATGTTTTATGTAGGCGGTATTCTCAGGTTCAACTCCGGTTAGGATGATGCGCGGATTTTTCTCCTTAAGATAACAGGCAATTCCGGAAATCAGGCCGCCGCCGCCAACCGGCACCACCACTTCTTCCACCTGTGGCCGGTCTTCCCAGATCTCCAGCCCGCAGGTTCCCTGACCGGCAATAACCAGTTCATCGTTGTAAGGAGAGACGAACACACGGCCTTTGAGCTTGGCCTCATGACGGGCAAGCCTTTCAGCCAGTTCACAGGGACCGTCAATCATTCTAAGGGACACTCCGTACTGCTCAAGATATTTGCGTTTCACCTCAGAAATGGTCCGGGGCACAAACAGTTCCAGGTCCAGCCTTTCCTGTTCGCAGACACTGGCAGTGGCCAGACCATGATTTCCGGTGGAAGCAGCCACCACCCCTCGCTGACGGCAGCGGGCGATGTTAGCCAGGATTTTGTTGGCGGCTCCTCTTATCTTGAAAGAGCCGGTCGGCTGGGTGTTTTCCCATTTGAAACAAACCTGACCGTGAAGCAATTCAGAAAGCTCGAGGGAGTCGGACATAGGAGTCCAGAGGGCATAGTGCCTTATCCTCCGATGAGCTTCTTCGATCAGCTTTTTCATTCTTTTAATGGTTGGGCTCATATTGCCTTTCTTTCAAGCGGGCACCTTTTCCCTTATAGCACAGGATAAAAAGTTGACTCAAGTTCTATCTTATAATATTTTTTGCTCTTCTGCCCGGAAGTATACAAATAGGCGGCGAGCATAAAATGGAAAGGAAAAAAACCAGCAAGGGAAAGAAAGATCTCAAGGAACAGAACAACAGAAAGTACTCTTCCGCTTCATTCCAGGGGTTGATTCAGGTCTATACCGGAGACGGCAAGGGAAAAACCACGGCGGCGCTCGGTCTGGCGCTGAGAGCAGCCGGTCACGGCTTCAGGACCTACTTCGGACAGTTTCTTAAAGGGCAGCCAAGCGGGGAAATTCTGGCGGTCAAAAAACTTTCCAGCCTGGTCACCGTTGAACAATTCGGTCGTAAAAAGTTCTTGAAAATAACCGAAGATTTTGAGGAAGAAGACTATAAACTGGCCGAAGAAGGCCTGAAAAAATGCCTGGAAGCGATGCTTTCCGGGAAATATCAGATTATTGTGCTGGATGAAGTGAACGTGGCCGTAAATCTCGGTCTGCTTAAGGAGAAACAGGTGCTGGAGTTTCTTGACCGCAAGCCGGCAGAGGTCGAGGTGGTTCTTACCGGTCGCTATGCGCCTGAGTCTTTCCTGCAAAGGGCAGACCTGGTGACCGAAATGGTCTGCCGCAAGCATTATTACGAAAAGGGAGTCAGGGCCAGAAAGGGGATAGAGAAATAGTTCTTTATGAACAACCGGCACCGGGCTGTCTTAAATTCCGGAAATCACTCCATTGATCAGGAAGGGCGCCGCTCACCTTCAACTGAGGTTTATAACATTCTGAAACTAATTGTGCCCAGAGAGTTTCCGAATCCAATCTTTGATATTTCTCATATTTCGGCTACGATATATTCATCGGTTTAGCTTGAGGAAAGCGGCATGATTCGTTTGAGCCGGGAGAGATTTCAGGAACTGGTGGAGCGAGCCCTGAAGAATATTCCCCGGCGGTTTGCCCGACAGATAAAGAATGTAGCCGTTCTGGTTGAAGACCATCCCCCGCCGGGGCAGAATCTGCTGGGACTTTACCACGGTGTTCCCCTGAAGCATCGGGGGTCTTACTACGGAAATGTTCCGCCCGACGTCATTGTGCTCTACAAGGTGCCGATTGAGATGCTCTGCGAGAATGAAGATCAGGTCCAGGAAAGAATTGAAGAAGTTCTTCTTCACGAAATCGGACATTATTTCGGCATGGACGAAAGGACCCTGCGGGAAATAGAAATCGAAGTCATGAGAAATAAAGAACGATCACGCAAAAACTCATGAATTTTATTTCAGGAGAATCAGAATGAAAACGGCCATCGAAGGAATTTTTGCCGCTCTGACCACGCCGTTTGAAGGCGGGAAAATCGCCCTGGAAAAGTTCAGGGAAAACATCCAGAAATTCAACTGGACGGGGCTGGCCGGTTACGTGGTCATGGGCTCAACCGGCGAAGCTCCGTTCGTCGACGATGAGGAGTCGGAACTGCTGGTCAGGGAAGCCAGGAGGGCAGCTTCGAACGATAAAATCATCATCGCCGGATGCGGACGCGATTCAGCCGATTGGACAGTCAAGCTCGCCAACAGGCTGGCTGAAGCCGGAGCCGAAGCGGCGCTCATCAAGCCTCCTTACTATTATAAAAGCCGTATGAATTATGAAGCCCTCAAAGCCTATTACACTGAGGTGGCCGACAGGATTAAAATCCCGGTAATACTTTATAACATTCCGCAGAATACTCAGATCTGGCTGCCGCTGGAGCTGGTGGTCGAACTTTCCAGCCACCCGAACATTATCGGTCTTAAGGAAAGCGGCGGCAGCTTAGCCTATCTCGGAGAGGTCGTCAGCCGGGTTTCGCCGGAGTTTGTATATCTTACCGGCTCGGGCAGCATTCTGTATCCGGCGCTGGAAATGGGAGCCCGCGGCGCCATTCTGGCGCTGGCCAACGTGGTGCCCGAGCTGTGCGTCAGGCTGTACGAGCTTTACCAGGCCGGAAACCGGGAAGAAGCCCGCAAGCTCCAGTACCGGCTGATACCGCTCAATCGAGCGCTTACCGAAACCTATGGCCTCCCGGCTATTAAATTCGCACTCGACCTGCGGGGTTATTACGGAGGTCCCTGCCGCCTTCCACTTCTTCCTCCGGACGAAAAAGCCCGGGAAACCATCAGAAAACTTCTGGAAGAACTGGCCTGACCTCAGAATTCATCTGCACGCATTACAGAGAAAACTGGGCGGGTTTTTTGGCAAACAACCTTGTTCGGCCGATATCCTTCAGACCGCAAACGAACCTGGTCAGTCTCTCAATTCCAAAACCAAACCCGCATGAGGGATAAAGACCTCTTTCCGCCAGCTTCAGATAGATGGCATAGGCTTCAGGGTCTATCCCCTTTTTCCTTATTCTTTCCTGAATTCTCTCGACCTGGTACTCTCGTTCTCCGCCAGAAAGGGCTTCACCGTAACCTTCAGGATAAATCAGGTCCATGTCGACCAGCACTCCTGGCCTGTTATCATATTCCCGATCATAAAACTCCCTGACTTCCAGCGGAAAATCCAGCAGCCAGACGGGCTCCTGCCTGGCGGCTGAAAGTTTTAATTCAAAATCCGGGCCAAATTCCCTGACCGCCTCCTCGTATGTAATCCTTTCGAAAGGAGGCCTGAATTCTGGCAGTTTTCTCCCGAGCAGGGCGAGTTCCTCTTCAGCCTCCCTTCTTATTCCTTCAATCACGTATGAAAAGAGCCTCTCGCCCAGCCCGAGGATATCCTCGCGGGTGGCTTCTCTTACTTCCAGGTCTAACTGAACAAACTCGATCAGGTGTCGCCCGCTGTTCTGTCTTTCAGCAGGTTCAATTCTCACGTTGGGCGAGAAACAAAAAATTTTGGGAAAAGCTTTGAGCGCTGCCTGTTTGTGAAAAATCATGCTCTTGGTAATCTGGTATTTGTACCCATAACATTCCACCTCTCCCCTCAACCGGAAATCGGTCAGCGGGTCGGTGATCGGCGAGATGATAACGGGCAGCAGCTCAACAAATTTTTCCCTTAACAAAAATTCTCTGATCAGGCTGATCATTTTCGTCTGAACCTGAATGGCCAGACGAAGTTCGGTTGTACTCATATCTTCAAGCAGACGGGTAATATCCATCATTTTTTTACCTCCGGTTATTTCTAAATTTCAAAAAATTTTAAAAAGCTGATGCGGAAATATGATGCTGTCTGGAAATCAGACACGTCCCCTTAGAAGGGGACGTTATTGAAGGAATTGTTATTGTGGAGCTGGAATTTTTTGGAGACAGGAAGGCTTAAGAAGAGAAGGGCAGACTGTTTAACTGAGAATTCTGTCCGCCTCTTTTCAGTTCTCATTTCGACAAATATTTAATTCATAAACCTTAATTTGTCAAGAGCCAGGAATTTATTTCTTCAGAAAAGATTTGCATATAACATCTCGATATTATTTCAAATTGGAAAATAGACTCTGACTGAATTACTTCATAATAGCAAAAGGAAAATAGCCAGCAGAGCAAAAAATTTACAGAGGTTCAGGTGAACAAAATCAACCGAAGTCAGTAAATGATTTCCGGACGAATTTTTATAATTAAATAAAGCCTGTCCTCACGGGGAAAAAATTAATAATTGGCAGTTTAGTTAAGCTAAGTCTCCCCGTGGTCCTAATTCATCATTACCAGCTTATCTGTGTCAGAATATAAAACCGTAATTAAAAAAAAGCCAAAGCAGCCGTGCACCCGGTGTCGACTGCTCGTCCCCTGCGGGCTTCGCCCCCGAAAGCTCCGGCCAGGCTGACTGCCACACAGTAGCCTGACTCCTACCGTTGCTACCTTCCGGTCCTGGCGGGGTTCGAAGCCGGCTCCTTGCGCAGGGCCCGAACCTTCAACGCCCCGGGAAACGATCCTGTCCAGAAGACTGACAGCCTCGACCGGGAATTCAGCCCCACTGGAGCGGGTTGTGGGTACAGGGCACCGCTAGCTCCCCGCTTAGCACGGCTGCCGTTTTGATTATATCATATTCAGGCATTTGCCGAGTTTATGTTTCCTCTCTGATACGAATTCTTATGGCCGGAGAATTATTTCTTCTTTACTTCCTGCACCGAAGCAATTATCTTCGGGGAAATCCCGTATTCCTGAAGAAATACCCGGCCGTTAACCAGGTCAAACTGAATCTGAGCGTCCTCGTAAAATCTGCCCTCACCCTTACCCTTCTCATTCAGTGTGAGTTCAATCACCATGAAGTAAAACCGACCGACGCCCAACTGGGTTCCCTGAGACCAGGGTTCCTTCCTGAAAACTAAGATTACCTTCTTCTTGCCATCAGCCTCCTCTCTCATCTGAGCCATGTGAATCGTTAAATTATAACCGCGAGCATAAAGAAAGCGGACGACGCCTTTTTTAGTGGAGTTGAATAGATTCAGAAATGCCTCATCTCCTGATTTGGACAGTGTTTCGGCCATCTGCAGAATCTCTTCAGGGGTGCTCCATGAATCCACCTCTATTAAGATATCAACAGCAGGAGGTTCCACCGGCGCTCTCTGGGTAAGAAGCCGTCCCCGGAACTGCTCCTTAGCCAGACCCGGCCCGGCCATTATTAAAAGTATAACAATAATAGCTGAACCACCTCTTATAACCCCATTCTCCCGGAATCTTTTAATCATCATAAATTACCTCTCACCATTCTCACCGGTCATCATCAGATTATATCATTAACCATAAAATGTTTATCGAACATTCTATCTCGAGTCTGACACCCTATGTCCAGATAGCAAAAATATGAACCATCGT
This sequence comes from Candidatus Saccharicenans sp., assembly GCA_049659625.1. GTDB lineage: Bacteria > Acidobacteriota > Aminicenantia > Aminicenantales > Saccharicenantaceae > Saccharicenans. The sequence goes on from JBASPX010000088.1 coordinate 6,141, forward strand.
TCATATATCGTATCATTCTGGAGGCAGTGTCCATCTCCATTCGGCACCTGAATCGGCGCTGGACTTGAAGATAAAGAGCCAGAGCTGAATCTTCACCTTTGACCGATTGATTAAAATCGTGGAAAAGAGGAAATCTCTCTCGCCATCTGTGCCGATAATCTATAATTAATCAGCTATTTTTCTGATTTAAACCCTATCAGAACCGCTTATCCTTCAACCCTTTCCTTTCTCCGCCCGGCTCTTCTCAGCTTTTTACTTTTCTTCCGGATAGAACAGGGCATTCAGCAGAAACTTGTAAGTGCCATGGCTCTGGGCGCGGTGCTGCGCTCTGATGCCGATAAGAGCTATGCGACCTTTTTTGAATTTCACATCAACCACCGCTGCTTTTCTCGCCAGATAATCGCCTCCGAGCAGCCAGCCGCTCATCAGGATATTATTTTCCGGGTAATAGGCAACTACCTTTCTATCCCAGCCGACTGGTGGCATCCAGGTATCAAAGGCCAGGCTCTGCGAGAAGACCGCAGCCACTTCCTCATCCAATCCATAGCCCAGCGGGGAAGTGTTATCAACCTTTATACGAAGAATCGAAGTCGGGCAGAAAAATTTTGTCCGGTCCAGTCCGCTCAGAGCATTTCGAGCTGGAGCACCGAGCTCCCTTATGGCCAGTTCGCTGGCCTGATTCAGGGTGATCAGCATCCCGCCTTCTTCAACGAAGGCTTTTACCGCTTCCACTCCCTCCTTTTCAATTCCACCTTCATATTCCGGGGGAACTGGTGTCATCCGGAACATCCGGGCAAATTCAGATTCCTGTCCGGGCCGTCCGCTTTTGATAATGTCGACATTCTCGCTGGCAAAAATCAAAACGTCATAGCTGGACTTCAGGTTAACCTTTTTATCTTTTGTTCCCCTGAAGTCTTTGTTGTGAAGAACCGTATAATCTATGCCCATGTCGTCCAGAAGATATCTGGTCCAGCCCTCATCCATATTCCCTCGCCAGGATTGATAGATGGCAATCCTCGGGTATTTAATCGCCACCTTATTAACACCGGAAACATCAGCCAGCTCTTTCAGCGGAACCGGCCACCTGGTCAGCAGGTTCTCCAGGACTTTCCTGACTTCGGGCAGATTCTTCACCAGAAAAGTCCCAGCCGGTAGTATTCCATCGGTCGTTCTCACTTCAGCCCTGGTTCTCCAAACCTGGGCTTTATTTTTCAGCAGACCGAAGGCCACCGCAAAGGAAGCGTTCAATCGTGGATCAAGAGCCAGATAGGCTGAATCGGGTATCGAAACTTTCGGGTACTCAACTTTTTCCACCCTGATCAGAGGCACCTCAAATTCTTTATCAATCTGGTCACAGCGAACACCCATCTGAAGCGGCAGCGTCCAGGCCGCATTATCGTAGGGAGGTACCGGGGGACCGCCAGGATACTGCCTGATGTCAGGATATTTCTGCTTCTCAAGAAGTGCCCAGGCATAGGCTTTGTAAGGCTGTGCCAGTAGAATCACAAAAGAACCGGCGGGGTAATATTTCCCTTCAGCTATAAAATCTTTTGTTGCCTGATGAACTTCCACTCCTCCAAACTGCAGAATTTCAATCATCTTCAGAGTGGTTAGATAATCAGGCTGGTCTTTCGGGATGACAAAAGCGTATGGCTGATCCTTCTCCCGAACTTCAATACTCTGCCTGGACATCAAATATGAATTGAAAAGGAAATCTTCCCTGTGCAACCAGGCCGTCTTCAACAGGCTCTTCGAGAGAACCAGTTCATAGTCGACTATATCACGCAACCTCCACCAGCCTCCTGGCCAGGGGTCTATGAAATCCATCCTTTTTTCATAGTATTCCTTGGGTATTTCTGTCGGTTCGATATAAATAGGAGAAGCGATCCTGACCGAGGCGGCTTCGCTCAACAGACCGACGACATTATGAAGCCAGGAAGTGTCGTCGCAGGCTCCAATCCACCAGCCGGTGTAACTGCGGCCATGTACCACGCCTTTATAGCCATGCTTCTGAAGGTCATAAGCCATATTGACACCGCACAGGTTTACGCTTCTCCATAGCAAAGGCTGAACATTGGGCAGAGGCGGGTCCATAAAGGGCGGGACAAAAAGCC